>JAIYAP010000013.1 GCA_027488935.1 Saprospiraceae bacterium
ATGATCGATAGAGTTTTTGAAGTGTTTGCCAATATCCCAAACCTCACAAAAAGTCATCCGGCATTACAAATACTATATAATCTTGGTAAAATCGCAGCATAATTCTTCACGAACCATTGTTTTTAATAAAATTAAGTAAAACGTGAAAGACTTAAGTACGATCTTATCTGATCTGATTCCCGATTTTCCCACAGGAAATCTTGCCTACAAAGAAAAATTACAAACAACAATACGCCTGTTGCAATACCAATATCCGGAAAAAGCAAAAACACAATTGGAGCAAGCCATTGCACTGGATGCAAGCCTCCCCGCCGCCTGGATTGGCCTGGCTTTTCTGGAATGGACACAAATACCGCCCGATCGTTTGCAAGCCTTGCAAGGTGAGACCTTGTTACAAGGCGTGCAAAACCTGCCCGCTGCCCTGCAACATAAATACATCGGTGTGTTTTTGGCTTTTGTGGCGCAACAACACGGTAAGGCGATTCAACAACAAGTGGAAAAATGCTGGATCCAAAAACAATATCCCACCGCAGTGGAGCAGCAACCTTTCCTGGACATGCTGCGGGCGGTGCTGGATGGCGCCGACGAACCGTTGACCCCTTTGCTTGCCTATTCCTTGGGCGCAAATCCCCCACGCCGCTTGTCGACCCAACCCTTGGACGCGATTGCACAAAATCCATATGGGCTACCTTGTATGCTGGTTTATAGAACAATTCCTTTGATGCAGGTGGCTAAACAGGTTGTTGAAAAGATTGAAACCCCGGATGCATGCGCGTGGGCGAACGCTGGACTGCAATCCTGGCGCCATGCGGTGCTGTTTCTGGTGGATGCTCAAAAGGAATTGTTGTTCGAAGATTACCAGCAGGGTTGGCGACACCCCAATCCAACTGCGCAAAATGTGCATGATTTGACGGTACCGGCCTCCGATACATTCCATCAATTGCTGCATTGGGTAGGGGCAGAAAACGGTGCTTTATGCCAACATTGGACCCGAATGCGGACATACCCGTTGCCTAAGAAGGACGTTTTAGCCTTCCGCAGCCGTAGACAGTTTCACCATACGATGGATCAGGAATGGCGGCTTTTTAAAAATACCTACCTGCGCACGGAGGAGATGGGTGTGTGAGCTGGTATTGTCTCCAGCAAGCCCGATAAACGGTCGGTTTGCCCACGCACTTCAAAAATATAGGTTTGGCGGTCTTTCTTAAAACGTGGATCATATACTCGATATGCTCCCAATAACTGGAGCCGCGGGTCTTGCTCCAGGCGCGTTAAAGGCGTTTTGCCTTCATTGGGCATGAATTTATCATCCCAGATCACCAGACTACCCTCGGGCACGGGTTCGCCGGAATACAATCGGTCCGGTGTTCTGGACAGGTTATGGTCGAAATAATCGAGGTCAAATGCCAAGGCTGCGTCTACCGATGCATGGTATTTAACCCGTTCTGCCAGGTCGGGCAGCCGTTGTTGCAAATCTTTGGCCGAATTGCGCAAACTCTGCTGGGCGGCATTTAAGGTGAAATCGTAACGCAAGGTGCGGTGCATCGCCAATCCAAACACTAAACCGCCGGCCAAAATCAGGTAACGTAAGGCATATGGTACCTGTTTCGGCAAAGCCTGAAACGACCAGGTAAATCCGCGCCAAGCCACCAATAAGATCATCGGCATAATGCCCAATACCACCCGCAACAAGCCGAGCGATTTGAAAATGCCGTAATACCAAAACAGGGAATGGGCCGCCAGGTAACTCAGCATGACACCATATATAAGGATGGTCTCTTTGCGCGCAATGGGGTCTTTGAACCATTGGTTTTTGAACAATAAACGCCGTATGCCATCCAAACAGCCGACCACCAGAAAAAAGGTTACGCCCCAACCGATGACGTTGGGCATGCCTTTAATAAAGGTATCCCAACTGCCGCGCCCATACACAATGGACAAGGTGGCATACGGATTTTGGTGCACGGTCCACAACAAATCATGGTGGTAGCCATATCCTGCCAGGCCGACAACCAGATGTCCAACGGCCAATAAAGGGAGGTAGCGCACATCCCGCGCGAGCAACATGTACACGATGACCGGGCAAAACACGATCAAACCTTCTGAACGCACCAAGGGCAAAAACGAAAGCAGGATATAACCCGCCCATTTGCGGTCGTACCAAATCAGGGCGATGCTGCCCGCCAACCAAAAGGCAAACATCGGCTCGGTTAGGCTCGAAAGGGTATGGGTGAGGTTCATGGGCGCGCAAATTCCAAATACTGGAATGATCCAGTAGTATCCGGTGCCAAAATATCGGGCAATGCGCACGGTAAAAGCCAGTTGAAAGGCCCAAAAGGTAACGTTTAATACTTTTACGGCACCAAAGCCTAGTTGGGCAACCGGAGCGGCAATCCACACAAACAAGGGTTTGGCCCAATGATTGACAAAGTTCTCGGGGTGCACGAAAGCATACCGCGCAAACAAATAATGCTCTACGCTGTCGCCTTCATCGGCGGTACCGTTGAAGACAACAGCAGCAAAACAAAGCAGGAGCCAAAAGAAGAAAATAAGGTAATCTTCAGGGTGAAATTGTATGCGCGATAAGGTTTGTGTGTCTTTATGCATGTGCATAGGTTGGCTATGCGGCAAAAATAGTGGATTTTTTGGGTAGTCTGTTACAAAGATATTGCTCCGCTGGAGCAAGGTTTCAAACCCGCTCTATTTTTTAAAAATAGCATCACTGATCCCGCCATTTACCTTATAATTGGTCAAATTGATAAAGATCTGGCCATTTTTGGTTTTTCCAGTGCTGGGTTTGGGTGCGGCTGGTTTGTTCAGGTCGGTCGCAACCCCTTTCGGGATCTTGAATTTTTTAACGTCCACGGTGAAGACCAATTTATCGGGCAGACCATACGTTTTTTGTGCGCCATAGGTGTACTCAATGAGCATGGTGCCATTGGTGCGGGTGGTCAGTTGCGATTTGAGTACGAGGTTGTTGGCAGCGTCAATCCACAATTTGGCCAAAATAAGGTCCGAGGTATCAAGGGCCGGAATGATGTTGATGACCTGTACCGGTACGCCCAGTATTTTTTCTTGCCCAGTCAACACCGCCGTGTAGGTCGTTGAATCGCTGATGATTTTATAAAAATCATTAAACCCCTGTTTCGGCAGGAGCACGATGCCGGTGGATTGTACCTTGAACTTGTCTTTTTGCTTGAAATACACTTTGGCATTTACCGGCAAAATACGGATCATTGGGATATCGGAACGGATGTTGGCTTCCGCAGAGTAGTCTTTTACCTTGCTCATTTTTTGCACCACCGCGTACAACAGTTGATTCGGTGTTTTTTGTGCATGAACCGTCGGCGCCACTACCAAGAAAGCAAGCGCAAACAGGGATAACCGGAAATATTGGAGATTTATCATGATAAAATGTCTTTTTTGTTGAATTTAAACAAGGCAATGCCAATCAGCACGACAATGTGGACAACCAAGATGATGACCGATTGCTGGATGGTTTCGATCGGGAAGGGCTCTTCGAAGAAACTGCGCCAGGCAATCATGTGGCTGGTAAACAAAAACGGCCGAATATTATCAAACACCGGCACATCCAGGGTGCCAATGATGGTAAAAAACAGGATAATGGCCATCGTGGTCACAATCGGCCCGATGGAATTATCGGAGAAACAGGACAGGGTGATGGACAAGGTAGCAATGGTCAGCAAGGCCAGGTAAGCCACCCCGAATCCTCCCATAAAGCGCCAGGCAAGGTCTGCATTTTGCAAAATGACCAATCCGTCGCTGTTGAGCACCATTAAGTCGCCCGAACCAAACAAAATATGACCAACGCCCAGGGCCATAAAGCCCAGCCACAGTAAAATGACCAAGGTGTAAGCGCCCCCAGCAAGAAATTTGCTCATTAAAAGGCTGCTGCGCGAAATGGGTTTGGTGGCCAACATCCGCAAACTGCCCATGGCCGCTTCACCCGACACCAAATCGCCCGTAACCAGCGCAACCAACAGCGGCACGTGGATGATGAGCATTTGCAGGATGATGAACGCGATCAAATCACCGTTCAGGATATCGCCTTCAAACGTAAGCGTCTGCTCAAAAGAGGAAGTAATAAACGATATATACGTCTTGCCATCCACTTTCATGGCAAACAAAATGACGCTCACCAAGGCCGAAATGGCAGCCAAACCGATGTAACTGCGGGGTTTGGCGGCTATTTTAATAAATTCGTTGTATGTGCTTTTCCAGAACATTAGTTTTTCACGAGTTTTAAGAAGTAGTCTTCCAATTTGCGCTTCGATTCGATGGCAAAAACGTTGACGCCTGCTGCGGAGAGGGAATTGTTTACCTGCGGAATGATTTCATGCGAAAGATGAATCAGCAGACTATTGGGTCCGGTGGCTTCAATTTCGAGTTGGGGCCAGCGATCGGACATCAATTGCAGGGCCTTTTGCAGGTCGTCGAGTTCGATGCGCACAATCAATTCCTGGTTGTTGAGCAATTCCGATACACTGCCTTGCACCAGGGAGCGGCCTTTGTTGATGATGACCATGCGGTTGGCGATCAGTTCAATTTCCGACAGGATATGCGAGGAAAGCACCACCGTTTTGTTGCGCTCGTTTTTGAGCTGCAAAATCAGGTTGCGGATGTCGATAATCCCTTGGGGATCAAGTCCGGTCGTGGGCTCGTCGAGGATAATGAGTTCCGGATCGTGCAGGAGGGTTTGGGCGATGCCGAGGCGTTGTTTCATGCCATGGGAAAACCCGGCCACCTTGTCTTTTTCGCGGCCTTTTAAGCCAACAAATTCCAGCATTTCCCCAATTTTGGAGCGCGTAATGCTAGCGCCCGAAATGCGGCCAAAGATCTCGAGGTTCTTTTGGGCAGAAAGGTATTTGTAGAAATCGGGTTTTTCGACGATACAGCCGATGCGCGAAAGGATGAAACTGCGGTTATGCGCCAGGTCGCGTCCAAACAGGCGCGTTTCGCCAGAGGTAGGCGTAATAAGTGACAACATGGTCCGAATGGTGGTGCTTTTACCCGCGCCATTGGGGCCCAGAAAACCAAATACATCCCCGGGATACACATCAAAACTGACATCTTCTACGGCTTTAAACTTGCCGTAATATTTTGCCAGTTGTTTTACTTCAATAATTTTATCCGACATTTTTGTGTTATTGTGCTGGGTTTGAAGCTTGTCAAACAAAGAACCGGATCGTATGTTCAAGTAAAAGTGGAATGATCCTGTTTAAAAAACTTTAATTTTGCGGAAAATAAATCGATGACAAAATCTGAATTAGAACAGTTGATCTCACAAACGGAATCTGACCGATTGGAAAAGCCTGTTTCCTCACCTTGTCTCGAATCATCCATCCGTGATTTTACGCCAGGCCTTTTTGAGGCTTACCGCAACCAAGCCTTCGATGCCGAAACCATTTCCGCCAATCACCAAACGATTGAAGAACAAATGGCCGCGCTTCATTTTTTTAACCATCAATTTGGTTGTCCAACCTATGCCGGTTTAATTTTGTTTGGGCGTAAACCACGCTATTTTCTACTGGGCCATTACGTCCAGTATTTGTTATTTCCAGGCAATGCTATCACCGATTTACCGATAGACCAGGCCGAAATTGCAGGTGATTTGCCGTCCATGATTCGGGAAATTGAAATAAGGATTCGCACTATTACGACCAATGCCTTGAAACAATTGGGTGCCTGGCGCGAACAAATTGTGCCCGATTACCCGGAATGGGCGGTTCGGGAACTTTTGATCAACGCTTTGGTACATCGGGATTATAGTTCCACCAGCCCAATTCGCTTTTATGTTTTCGAAGATCGGATTGAAATTACGAGTCCGGGTGGCTTATTCGGCACTAGTAATCCGGAGAATTTCCCGAATGTAAATGCTTATCGGAATCCAGTATTGGCCGAGGCCGTTAAAACACTCGGGTTTATCAATCGATTCGGTTACGGAGTAGTGCGTGCACAAAGTTTGCTGTCCCAGAACGGAAACCCGCCCGCCGTATTCGAATTCTCCTCCGTTACCGTAAAAGTTACCATCTGGAAACGGACCCATTTGGAATAAAAGGTTTTTGTATTTTTACGCAATCCTTTTCATCCAAAACCGAAACGATCATGTTCTCATTTCGTACGATCCTCTCTGTTATTGCCTTTGTTGGACTTTCTTTCCAAGGATTTGCGCAAAACCAGGCGCCCATCCTTACCGATTTTACGGCAAATATCAACTGGAATACCAGCACCCTCACCCTCGAATATAATGTAAGCGACGCCGAAAATGATCCTTTGGAGGTGCTTGTGTCCTTTTCTAAAGATGGTGGCAAAACCTATCAAATTGATAATTTAGTGGGTTGCGTGGGTGATCTCGCTTATCCCGTCATTCCAGGCAACCAGAAAAAAATTACCTGTGCGACTGAAATGCTCATCGGCGTTGCGCCCGATTTTCGGGTGCGGTTGGTGGCCAATGACTTACAACCACTTGATATTCAAGCACTGGTAAACCAGGTGGACAGCAATCGCTTGCGCGCTGATTTGCAGTTTGTGCAAGGGATTCGGCACCGCAGCACCGGACTTGCCAAATTGACCGCCGTGCGCGACTCGATGGAACACTTACTGGAGGCACAAGCTCTTTTTACCCAGGATCTTACTTTTCCCTATGCCGGCGGTTACACGGCACACAATATGGTAGGGAATGCAGTCGGACTCACGGCGCCGGATACCATCGTGATCGTGGATGCGCATTACGATGGCGTTTCCAATGGTCCGGGTGCGGATGACAATGGCAGTGGGGTAGTGGGCGTGTGGGAAATTGCGCGGATATTGGGTGGACTACCCAGCAAAAAAACCGTACGGTATATCGGTTTCGACCTGGAGGAAGCGGGCCTTTTAGGCAGTATCAACTATGTCGTCAACCACCTTCCCGCTACGGAAAAGATCAAGGGAGTGTATAATTTTGAGATGATCGGCTTTTACTCAGAAAAAAACAACAGCCAAACCTTGCCTGCGGGATTTAACCAGTTGTTTCCAGCGGCTTACAATGCGGTTGCAGCACAGCAGTTTAAAGGCAATTTTATAACCAATGTTGGCAACGTGGCAAGCAAAGCACTCACCGATCAATTTGTAGCAGCTGCAGCCCAATACGTACCTGATTTGCGGGTAATTACGGTCAATGTGCCTGGTACGGGCTCCATCGCACAGGATTTACGCCGGAGTGACCATGCCCCGTTTTGGGATGGCGGGCATCAGGCTGTAATGCTCACAGACGGCGCAAATTTCAGAAATCCAAATTACCACCAAGCCGGGGACACCCTGGGGGCACTGAATTATACCTTTATGTCGAACGTCGTAAAAGCAACCCTGGCTGCGATTGCGGAGTCGGCCGAATTGCTCCACGGCGACCAGGCTTTTGCCAATTTTGATGGATTGGTTTCGGTAAAACAACCGCTAGACTGTAATTTTATAGCCTATACGGTACCTTCCGATCGTAGCCATATTTATATTCGCATTGATCAATGTGCTAACGATCCACTGAATTATACCCTTTTTGATGCAAAAGGCAGTCAGGTTGCAACCGGAAACTTGGAATCCCTTGCCGGGACCTTGCAGTCTGTGGCAATTACGCCTTTGCAAGCAGGTTTTTATCTGTTGCGTTTAAACAACGCTGCCGGTGCAAAAACCATAAAGTTGCACATTGAATAAGGATTTGGAATTTAACTTTTTATTCAGACCAAAGCGGCTTTATATTTGCCCCTATCTATGCGGGTTTTTACCGATTTAAATACTTTACCGGTATTTCACAATGCCGTGCTTACGATTGGGTCATTTGACGGTGTGCATACCGGCCATCAGTTTATTTTGCACCAACTTAAGGATTTGGCCACACAATGTGGGGGCGAGAGCGTGGTCATCACCTTCGATCCGCACCCCCGTACCGTGTTGAAACCAGATGATGCTGATTTTAAACTGATTACCTCTACCCAGGAAAAAATTGCCTTGCTCGAATCGATGGGCATCGACCATGTGGTGGTGGTGCCGTTTTCGCTTGAATTTGCCCGACAGTCGGCTCAAGCATATGTGGAGCAGTTTTTGCTTGAAAAGTTTCGGCCACATTCGATTGTTATTGGGTACGACCATCGTTTTGGCAACCAACGGGAAGGCGGGATCGCTTTTTTGCGGCAATATGAGGCAGCAGGCCATTTTCATTTGATCGAAATTCCGGCCCAGGAAGTGGATGCGATGGCGGTCAGTTCGACCAAAATACGGAAGGCGCTGGAAACGTCCGACATCAAATTGGCCAATAAATTGCTAGGACATAACTTTACCTTAAGTGGCAAGGTGGTGCAGGGCAATCAAATTGGCCGAACCATCGGGTTTCCCACGGCCAATATTGCGGTGGATACACCCCATAAACTGATTTTGCCGGAAGGGATTTACGCCGCGCAGGTACAGGTGCAAGACAAAACGTTGGATGCCATGTTGTACCTTGGTCAGCGGCCTTCGGTGGAAAGCGACGGTTCGAAGGTGGTTGAAGTGAATTTGATCGATTTTGAGGGCGATTTGTATGGCCAATATTTGTCGGTTGCCGTACTCGATTTTATTCGACCGGATCAAAAGTTCGACAGCCTGGCGGCCTTGCAAGCACAAATTGGTTTGGATAAAATCGCTATTTTACATACACTTAAAAAGAAAAATCCGGTGCAAGTACAAGGGAAAACCGACTTGGCGATTGTGATTCTGAATTATAATACCCGAAAACACCTGGCAACGTACTTGCCCTCGGTCATACAACACAGTGCCGGGCATCGGATTATTCTGGTAGACAATGGCTCGCCCGACGATTCGGTTGCCTATGTACGCGCGCATTTTCCGGATATTGAAATACTGGATTTGAAGGTAAATTACGGTTTTGCAGAGGGCTACAACCAGGCCTTGAAACAAATCAAAGCCGATTATTACCTGATTTTAAATTCGGATGTAGAAGTTACTGAAAACTGGATTGACCCGGTTTTGGAAGCCATGGAGCGCGATCCGACGATTGGCATTGCCCAACCCAAAATTATTACCTGGGCCGATAAAACACGCTTTGAATATGCCGGCGCGAGCGGCGGCTGGATCGATAACCTGGGTTACCCATTTTGTCGTGGCCGCATTTTTAACCACCTGGAAGCCGACCAAGGTCAATACGATACGCCACAGGCTTGTTTTTGGGCCTCGGGCGCTGCTTTTTTTATTCGCGCATCGTTATACCATCGTTTTGGGGGCTTTGACGGCGATTATTTTGCACACAACGAAGAAATTGACCTTTGCTGGCGCTTAAAGCGGGCGGGCTATAGTGTATGGTGTATTCCGCAATCGGTGGTGTATCATTTGGGCGGCGGCACCTTGGAGTATGAAAGTCCGCGCAAGGTGTTTTTAAATTTCCGCAACAGCCTGTTTTCCCTGCTTAAAAATGAAACCGTGCCTCGGCTGTTGGTTTTAATTCCGGCGCGCCTGATTTTGGATGGGGTTGCGGCATTTCGATTTGCCGTGAAGGGACAGTTTAACGCCATTGGCGCCATTTTGCGTGCCCATGGGTCGTTTTACAGCAATTTTCAGGCTACGTTGGTCAAAAGACGGATCAACAACGATTTAGTCGCACAGTTTCGCATCGGCCCCGCCAACCACGATGGCATTTATCGGGGCAGTATTGTATTTCGGCATTATGTAGGTCGGGTAAAGGAGTTTAAGGTGCTTATGCGTTCAAAAATGTAATATCTCCAGCCTGCAGCCCGTATCATGGAACCATCTTTTTATGCCTTGTTGCTGCTCTTGGGTGTGGTTGCTACCCTGTATGCCTCGGTGGGGCATGGCGGCGGTTCGAGTTACCTGGCCTTGTTTGTATTGTTTAACCTGGCCCCGGATGTAATACGCCCAAGCGCCCTTACCCTCAATATTGTTGTTTCGGGCATTGCGGCGGCACAGTATTATCGGGCTGGACAATGGCATCCGCGGCTCTTGTTGCCTTTTTTGGCGGGTTCTATTCCGGCTGCCTTTTTGGGTGGCGCCTTGCATTTAAACCCTGTACTTTATAAACAATGTCTGGGTGTCTTTTTATTGCTCGCTGCGTTGCGTTTGTTCCTTGTTTTGCCCAATAAAGACGGTTCCACGAAGCCTCCTGCTTTTCCTTTGGCATTGGCGGTTGGCGTATTGTTGGGTTTTCTTTCGGGTATTTTAGGCATTGGCGGGGGGATTATCTTGAGTCCGCTCATCATTTTAGCCGCTTGGGGTGCGCCTAAAGCGGCGGCATCGAGTGCGGCGTTTTTCATTTTATTCAATTCTATTTCGGGTTTGGCTGCGCAATTTTGGAAGGCTGGTGCGCCTCCTGTGCTCGATCCGCATATCCTTCCCATGGCCGGTGTGGTGCTGGTCGGCGCAGTGGCAGGCAGTTATTGGGGGAGTAAGGTGGTATCGGTTACGGTGTTGAACCGGGTGTTGGGGGTGGTTACTTTGGTGGCGGGACTGAAATTGTTGGGGTAGGGGGTACAAAGATGACGTCCCGCTGGGAGGTTGTGGTTATGTGCTTGACCCAATCAGGATTAACGCAAACTTAACCTCTTTGCCGCCTGATCCGTCTTTTCAACTGTTTCCTTTGTCTTTTAACAATGGAACAATTCATGAAAGCACTTAGTAACCTGTTTACCCTCCCGATGCTGCTATGGGCTGCATCGCTCTTTGCCCAAAATCCTACGACCATCATGGTGCCGGCCCGCGACGCTTATTGCCGCATCGATACTGCTGGCAAAAGTGTCATTCCGAGTGGACGTTATATCACGCCCGCCGGACAGGTTACGCGGATTGCGCGTGCGGCCTTCGGTTTGGATATTTCCCCCGACCAAAAACAAGCGCTGGTTTTGCACAACAACGGGGTGCTTACCAAAGTTGACATGACCCGCACAGGCGTTTCTACCCAAATGCCTGCTGCTCAAGAGATTGTGCGCCTGGCAAAAGCCCAAAAACGCTTTAATAATTCGACTTACCTCGGCGTGGCGTATGCTGCGGATAATTACACCGTGTACCTCAGTGGTGGCGACGATGGCTCTATTGCGGTGTGGGATACCCGCTCGATGCGGAAAATTGACAGTATTTCATTAAATGGAATGTGTGAAGGCAAAAAATATGAAGATTCTTTCACCTCCGATTTGACGTTGGACCACACGAAAAATCAATTGCTCGCACTAGACCGCGCCAATTTTCGCCTGGTGAAAATCGACCTGGCTACCCGAAAATTATTGGCTTCTATTCCGGCTGGCCGTATTCCTTTCGGCATACGCATCACCCCCGATGGCAAAAAAGCGCTGATCGCCAACGTTGGTTTGTACGAATACCCCTTGGTGCCTGGCGTAACCCCTACCAATAAAGACAGCATGATGCTGAAATTTCCGGTGTATGGCATCCCTTCCAAAGAAGCAGAAGAGGGCGTGCGGTTGCCCGATGGACGGTTTATCCCTGGCTTGGGTTCTGCCCTGGCAGATGAGGCCATGAGCGTATGGGTGGTTGATCTGGAAAAGAATAAAGTGGTTAAAAAACTGAAAACGGGCTACCAAATCGGCGAAAAAGTAGAAGAAACTGAAATTGTGGGCGGCGCCAGTCCCAACTCGATTGCGGTAGGCAGCCGGTTCGCGTATGTTTCAAACGCAACCAACGACCTGATTACGGTGGTTGATACCAGGAAAAACAAAATCAAAAAGAACATTCCACTGACGGTCGACCCGCGTTTCGATCATTTTCGGGGCATTACGCCGTTCGGTTTGTGTTTGTCGAAAGACGAATCTACGCTTTATGTGGCTTGTCTGGGCTTTAATGCCGTGGCCGTGGTCGATACCAAATTGGGCAAGGTAAAAGGGTATATTCCAACTGGTTGGGGCCCAACACGGGTGATGCTGACCAACAACGACCAACAATTGGTGATCTTGAGCGCGCGCGGGTATGGCGCCGGACCCAACGGCGGAAAAGGCTTTGTCGCACCCCCACAGGGCACCTATATTGGTGATATTCAATTGGGTACGTTTCAATTGGTCAACGTGCCGGATGCTGCACAACTGGCCATGTACACCAAGCAGGTGATCGATAATACGTTCGAAACATTGCCGGTAATCGATACGGACAAAAATCCTTGTCCGCCCGTCGCTGGATTGCGCAAGAGTCCGATCAAGCACATTGTGTACATCACCAAAGAAAACCGCTCCTTCGACGAAGTATTTGGCCAGATAAAAGGTGCAAACGGCGATCCGAGTATCGCGCGTTTTGGTTTGGATGTGGATGTAATCACAAAAAAGGACACCCTGCACCACGTGGATGTGATGCCCAATCATATTAAAATCGCCACGCAATGGGCGGTTTCTGATAACTTTTACTGCGATTCGGATGCAAGCATCCACGGCCACCACTGGCTGGCGGGTACCATGCCGAACGAATATGTGGAGGCCAACTATCCGGCGGAAGGAAGTTTTAACCCGTTTTCAAAAGCACCCGGACGCCGCATGCCACTCACCATTGGTGGTGTCGACCCGGAAGATTACAACGAAATCGGTGGTTTGTGGGACAATTTGGCCCGGCACAACATTTCCTATTGCTCTTTTGCACAAAGCAATGAATTTGCGGCGGCTTATGAGGAGTGGAATGATACCCTCATTGGCACGGCACACGCGGTTCCATGGCCAATACCAAAGACGTTGCTCGACCATACTTGCCGCGATTATGCAGGATTTAACATGAATATTCCCGACCAATTCCGGGTAATCCAATTTGAACGGGAGTTAAAAAAACGCTGGTTGTCGGGCGCTGAGTCTTTCCCGCAGTTTATTTCCATGCAATTGCCCAACGACCACGGTGCGGGCATTCGTCCCGATGATGGATACAACGTGGAGCATTCGTTTATGGCCGATAATGACCTGGCCCTGGGCCGTATCCTCGAATTGTTGAGCCAGTCGCCCTGGTGGGATAGTATGCTGGTAATCGTCACGGAAGATGATCCGCAGGGTGGGGAAGACCACGTAGATGCGCACCGCAGTGTGTTGCTGATGGCGGGTCCTTACGTGAAAAACGGCTATGTTTCGCACCGCCACGCCAATTTTGGGTCTATTTTGCGCACCATATATACCATTCTGGATATTCCACCAGTCAATCAATACGATGCAACGGCCACCTTATTGAGTGACTTTTTTGTAGCACAGCCGCACAAAATGGCTTATTTGGCCAAGCCACATGATGCCCGTATTTTCAATCCGCAATTGTCCTTAAAAAAATACCAGCGCAATTTCAACTGGCGCTCGGTCGATCAAGGCCTGAAAATGGATGATGAGCGCGATATGCGTTTGCAGTTTTATGGACGGAACTAATTTTTAGTACCCAGGAGTTGATAAATCTTGGAATCAATGATATCAAAGTTGCCCGAAAAGGTCGAATCCGAAGCAAAGATTTGGCATTTCGGGCAACTTTCATTGCTTACGATCACATCCAAATACTCGTTGTTCTGGTTGTAAAAATGCAGGCCGTATTGCGCCAGGGAGGGACAAGATTTATGGTTGATTTTATCCACCGCCTTTCCTTCAAAAACGATGGTACGAATCGCCTGAATCTTTGCACTATCCAGCGAAATCGTCTTTTTTACCTGAAAATCAGCCAAATAGCGCTGGGTACTTACCTGCTCGTTGCGCGGGGTCGCAAATTGATCCACTTCAAATACCGTGGTTTGGTTCAGGCGTTTTAAAAAATCGGGATACGCATTGGGCGTCTGATTGCAGCCCAATACAGCCGCGAAAACAGTAAAAATATACAGCGCAAGCATTTTCATAGTCCTTATTTTTGGGTAACACCGTTGTAGTATTTGCCATTTTGCGGTGTACAATTCGGACATGACTTGGTTTTCGCCCGGGCACTGGTAATGGTATTGTTGGTAATATCGGTCCAGTCTGCATCATCATTTCTTAAATAACTGATTTCTTCCCGCAGTGCCTGTAAAAAACTCACCGTATAAAATCCGCCATTCGCACTGTTTACCCACGAATATTCTCCCGGACTGGCCGCGCAACTCAACAGGTTGCCTTTCGATTCGATGAATAAGGTTTTTAGTTTGGAAAGGTCGTAATTGTTGTTGTTCTGCATCACCAGAAAATTATTGCTGGTTACTTGCGACAAGCCTATATCGTTGTTGCAACAATCGGCAAGGACAATATTGAGTCGAGCCCCTTTTCCGATTACCTTATTGTACATATCGGACAAGGAAATGGTCGTGTTTTCGGAAAGGCGCGTGTACGACGAACTCCGAATATCGAGTTGCGGCCAGGTTTCTGTTTGATTGGACCACCGGAACCCATGTCCGCGATAAATACACACCACAATGTCGTTTTTGCCGGGCGTAAGGGTATTTAGGGTGTTGTACACGTTGTCTTTGGTGAAACTATTGCCATTTACCAGGTATTCTTTATAGCCAATACCCAATGCAGTTGTGATGCCCGAAAATTCGCTTTCCAGGTTTCTCTGATCTACCGCACAACCCGAACCAATGTCGCCAATCGCCGTGTTTGCAACGATCACCAAATGCAGGGTAGCGGGCTTTTCAACTGTTTTAGTCGTTATCGGAGGCGGAATTTTCTTTTCAAGGCCAAATATTTTTCGCAGCGCGAAATAGTCGCTTTCCTGCGAACGGTAAAATTGCCGCAAATAAACATCCGTCACTTCGCCTTTTTTCAAGGGCTTAAAGGAATCGGCCATCACACCATTGTCCGGATCCTCAATGTCAAATATAACAAAGGGCGTCTCCAAAATATCGGCAAATACCAAATGATCAGGGTTGTAGCCATATTCATCTGCACCGGTAATAAACTTTGGATTGGAGCCCATCAGCACCAAAAATTCCTCCCCGTCATCGGTCACATGTTCAGAAGTGTAATCTACATTGACCACTTTATAAACATTTTGCGTGTTGTAGGCTATCCGCATGTACATTTTACTTTCATTGAACAGCACCAACAACCCTTTGTATTCCACATCGTCTGTGGTGAATTTAATTTCATATATATCCTGTGCCTTCAACGGAACGGAAATAGCGAACAGCAAAGCGGGAATCAAAAATCTCAAGTGCATGGTGCTTTTTTTTATTGACTTATTGCGATGGGGAGTAGAACGATAAAAACGATCTATTTGTATTCCAGGGCATGCTTTTTTACATGCATAATTTTATCCCAACCCAAACAAAACGTTGTGCAGCCGGTTCAAAATAACGCCCATTGGCAGCATTGATTTGTACGTTGGCGACATATTGGGTGTTGAAGAGGTTATTTACGCCCAGATAGGGTTCAATTTTAAAATGCTTCGCCGTAATACGATAACCTGCCCGCAAATTTAGCAAAAAATAGCCATCTGAACTGCTGGTGTTGGCGTCGTTGGCGTACACCTTTTGCTGCTGGCGCGCCTGTGCAATGAAATAAACGCCACTTTGATGAAAATAACGCAATTCTAACTGGGTATTTACCCTTGGAACACCAGGTTGTATATTGCCTTCATATTGCGTGCCGTTCACTTCATATTGTTGGTATTTAAAATAGGAAAAGGTCTGGGTATAATGCAAGGTAAGCCCGGAAAATGCAACATAATTGACCCCAATTTCCACCCCTTTCCGCAGTGTAGCCCCTGCATTTCGATAAAAAGTTCTGCCGGTCTGGCCACTAAATTGGTAAGGCACAATGTCTTGTCGGGTGTTAATTTGAAACAAGGCAAGGTCAATATACAGGGCACGTGCTGCGGACAACCCTGGCACATAACCTTTTACCCCAATTTCAACCGAACGGGCGGTTTGTGGATTTAAATCCGGGTTAAACCCTCCACTGGCATCCGGATTGTTCGATAACTCATTCAAGGTGGGCGTTTCAAACGACGATGCATAATTGGCATATAAAGACGCCTTGGCATCAAAGGCATAATTCAGCCCCAAAATTGGATTAAATCTGTTAAAATGCCGTGTGCCCGATTGATCTGCATCGTTCAAATACCGGTCCTGAACCCTTAGATCCAGTTGATCGTACCGCATCCCAAACGAAAACAACCACTTTTTAGCAGGATAAAATTCTTGTAAAAGGTAAATGCCCCTGCTGCGAAACCGCTCTTGTTGGTTTAAAACGACCGCATCAGGGACATAAACAGGCACATTGTTTACTTTTTCCACTATATAGGCAGATCGGGATCGATCATCTTTTTGCGCGGCGAGTTCGAGACCTGTTTTCAACCGATAGGGTAGCGCACCCAATTTGCCTTGAAACTGATAACTCAAAAAAGCACCCTGGTAATGCCTGTTCAGTGCGCCGTAACCATTTGCCAGGATGGGTAATCTGTTCTTTAACTGCCGGTCTGTTCGAAAAACCCGCACGTCTACCTGATGGTGGACACCGATTTTTTGTGCATAGTTAATTCCAATCCGGTTTTGCGCCACGGTTTCGCCCGTTTCAAACAGCAAGTTATTGGCACCCGCCTGCCTTGGGTTTTCCGCCATTTGTTGGCTGGTAAGCGCCCCCGGATCCTGGGCTTTGGGACTGTTGCCGACATTGAGTAACAGGCTCAAGGTAATATTTGCCGTAGGCTGATAAATGGCTTTTCCATTCAAAATGGAGTTCGACATGGCACTCCAGGCGCGGTATCCCCGTGTTTTTACATGCGATCCTGTGGCAAAATAGGTGAATTTGCCCAGTTTTTGCCCAATTTTCAATTGATAGCGCTGAAAACCATACCCGCCCGCCGCTATTTGCGCCTCCAACAAGGGTTTTTTGGTCGTAGGGGTTTCGGTTTGCAAGTAAATGACCCCACCCGAAGCATTTCCATAAATTCCAGAAGCCGCCCCGCGCAACACTTCCATCTTGGATAAGGCACCCATGTCCAGGTTGTCCACATCCACCTGGCCATCGGGGGTGCCTTCGGGCAATCCGTCGGTAAATACCCGAATACCCCGAATGCCAAAAGCAGCGCGCGCGCCAAAACCCCGAATCGAAATACGCAAATCCTGGGTGAAATTGTCGGGATTCATCGCAAAAACACCCGGCACTGCCCCCAAGACTTCGTACATCGATAATTGCTGGGTACCATCCTGCAGGCGGGATTTGTCCAAAATACTGATGGCCAATACAGAACGCACATTGGTCGTGGACAAACTGCTCGCACTGATCTCAATGGGTTTGTGTAAAATATCCCATTGCGGATTAGCAGGTGAAAGACTGTCTGCCACGGGCGTATTTTGGCTTGTTAAAGTGCAAGTCGAGCCCAGCAAAACACAAAGAGTAAGGGTAAATGTGCGCATATTTATAAATTATAGGGCAAATGCCACGTATTGGTTGCCTTTTTTGGTACCCAATTTTGTACCGCCACAGGCAATAACCAGGTATTGTTTGCCTTGAACGGAATAGGTCGACGGCGTTGCAAATCCAGCGGCAGGCAAATCAGTTTCCCACAAAAGTTGGCCGGTATGTTTATCAAAGGCCCGGAATTTGGCATCCTTGGTCGCAGCGATAAAAAGTAAGCCATTTTCGGTCACTACAGCGCCGCCGTAATTTTCTGTGCCGGAATTGGAAATGCCTTTTGCCTTCAAAGCAGGATCTTCCCCCAGCGGAATGCGCCATATGTGCTCACCAGAATTCAAATCAATGGCTGATAAGGTGCCATAAGGTGGGGCAAAACAAGGTAAACCATTGGAATCTAAGAACTTATTATAACCGGTGCTGCGGTAAGGCGATTGCGCCCGCGGATCTTGTAAGGCTGTAACGCCGCCGATTTCCTTTTTTTCTTCATTGAATAAAAAACCAATCAAGGCATTTTTCTCGGCATCAGTCAAGACAAAACCGGGCATCATGCCTTTTCCATTGCGAATCAGTTGATTTACATAGGCTTTGTCGCGGCGTTCTCCAATATTTACCAAACTCGGATAACCGCTTTTTACATTGCCTGTGCGTTGGGGGCCGTGGCAGTTGGCGCATTTAAGGGTGTACAATTGTTCGCCCGGACTGAGTTTGGACAGTGCGTTGGTTTTGGGTTCGTCCACCATTTGCAGGATCCAGGCCATTTCATTGGAATTCACGTACAATACGCCGGTTTTCGGATCTACTGCTGCGCCGCCCCATTCTGCGCCGCCATCATATCCGGGAAAAAGCAGGGTGCCTTCTTTGCTGGGTGGCGCAAAAAGCTCCTTTTTATAACTTTTAAACTTGGCGACCACGGCATCCCGGTCTGCAATATAACTTGGAATGTCGGTTTCCCGGAGCGCGGTAACCTGCCGGGCAAACGGCGCCGGTTGATCGGGCACGACCTGTGTTTCCCAGGCCATTTCTGCTGGGAGGGTTGAGGCAGGCACGGGTATTTCCGACAATGGAAACAAAGATTCCCCTGTTTCGCGGTCAAAAACAAACACATACCCTTGTTTGGTCACCTGCGCAACAGCATCGATGGTTCGGCCAAAGCGGTGCAGGGTTACTAAATTAGGGGGTGCGGGTATATCCCGATCCCAAATATCGTGTTTGACAAACTGAAAATACCAGATTAAAGCGCCAGTTTCGGCATCCAACGCAAGCAGGCAATCCGAATACAGGTTGCGCCCCTTCCGTTGACCGCCGTAAAAGTCGTAAGCCGCCGAGCCCGTGGGTACATACACGATGCCACGCGCGCGATCGACCGCCATGCCTGCCCAATTGTTGGCCCCACCCACGTACGTATTTTGGTAAGCATCGGGCGGAAACGTTTCGTAACCGCGCTCGCCCGGATAAGGAATGGTGTGAAATGTCCAGGCTAGTTGACCTGTGCGCACATTGAAGGCCCGAATATCACCCGGCGCGGCATCACTGCCTTCAGAAAGACGCAATGGCATGATGATCAGGTCTTTGTATAAAGTTCCGGGCGTATTGGAAATGATAAACTTGTCTTTTGCCTGTTCGGGCAAACCCGTATGTAAGTCAATGGAACCCTGGTCGCCAAAACTGGAAATCAATTGCCCGGTAATGGCATCCAAAGCATACAAGCGCGGACCAATGGTATGTAAAATGCGTTTTTCTTTGCCATCGGTCCAGTAAACCACCCCGCGACCCGTGCTGTGCCAGGTTTTCAGCGGATCGCCGAAGCGCCAAAGTTCCCGGCCTGTTGCCGCATCCAGGGCAAAAACCTGTACACTGGGGGTAATTCCGTATAAAATACCGTCTACAATGATCGGATTGGTTTGAATTTGGCCCGAATCCGGCATGGAATAGGTCCAGGCGACCTTTAATTGCGCAACATTTGCAGGGCTAATTTGCGAAAGGGTGGTGTAATGGTTGCGATCTGGCCCACCGAGGTATTCCGACCATTCCCCATCGGGATTTGGTCGGTTACAGGCAGAAAATAGCCCTAAAAAAACGAGAAGACAAAAAACAGGTAGCCGCATCGATTAGATTATTTCTTCTTCGGCTTCACCTTCAATTTGGCCGCTTCCTTGTTCATTTTTGCCCCACATTGGGCCATACGGATGATCAAATCAACCTGCACCGGATAGTCCAATGGAAACTGGATGGTTGATTTAGAGGTTTCAAACGATTTTAATTCCTCCCGAAACAGGTCCAGTACCTTGGGTACCACAAATACGGAATAATGATTTTTAAAGGCTGCAAACCAGATCAGCGACCCATGCAGTTTGAATCCGGGCATTTGGTAAGAAAACACCTCTTTTGCCTCTGGAATTGCCGTGGCAATGGTATTCCGAATTTGCAACATGGTTTCCTGCATTTCGGGAGAAAGGGTACTCAGGTATTCGGGCAGGGTAGTCGGTAGTTGGTTCGTTATCATCTTATTGTTTTACATAATTCCTTGTAAGCGTGCATATTGCAACAGCAAAATCGTTTTTCCGTCGCGAATTTCGCCCGTTTCGATCATGTTCAGGGCTTTTTCAAACGGTATTTCCAGTACCTCAATATCTTCCTGATCGTCTTCCAGTCCGCCGCCTTCGTGTACTTTTTGTTCCTTCGTATAAGCAGCTACAAAAAAATACAGGATTTCGGTCACCGAGCCTGGCGACATATAGGCTTCAAACACTTTGCGTACTTCGGTGATTTTGTAGCCAGTTTCTTCTTCGGTTTCCCGGCGAATGCAATCTTCAGCATTATCTTTATCCAGCAAACCCGCACAGGCTTCAATGAGCATGCCTGTTTCATTGCCGTTCAGGTAGGTAGGCATCCGAAATTGCCGGGTAAGAATAACGGTACCCTGGTCAGCATTGTACAATAGAATCGTCGCGCCATTGCCCCGATCGTATGCTTCGCGGTTTTGGGTTTGCCAGTTGCCGTTTTTTTGTTGAAAATCGAAGGTAACCTTGCGCAACGTGTACCAATTGTCGGAAAGCACCTGCAATTGTACGTTTTTAATGTTTGGGTTCGCCATGGAAAGGAATGGGTTAGAAGTGACAAAGATACGAACGCACCAGAGAATAAAACGCTGCATTTAAACGGGTGCACTATCCATAAAATCCATTTAAATCCAGGTATATATTTGTTTGTTTTTATATGTAGGTAAAATAAGCGGGCTACATCCCCCGTTAAAGCCTACATGTTTGTGTTAAAATGCTCATTTTATAACCCCTTTTGTTTTTATGTTCCAGAATAATACACGAAAAGAGCCTTTTCAAATTCATTTTCCTTCCCACTGCAACAAGTCTACTATTTCAAATACCCATTGGGCAACATGGGGCAAATACCTTTTCTCCTTCTTACTGTTGCTGTTATTTCGGCCACTGACGGCCCAAGATGACCGCATTTATTCCGCCTTTGATTTGTCCAAACCCGCAGGATTTTATGGTGGCCCCCCCGAATGGTATAAGTATTTAAGAAACAACATCACTTACCCTGCTGATACACAAGCCATTCAGCCTGTAAGTCGAACCATCCTATCCTTTGTGGTAGAAACCGATGGTTCCTTTTCTAATGTGCGCGTGGTGCAACCGATCAACGAGGACTTCCGCAACATGTTTCTGGCCTTTGTACAAAACATGCCGAAATGGTATCCCGCCGAAGCCAATGGCCATCCGGTGCGTCAGCATGTTTGGTTGTATTTTTATATCCATGCGCATGCCCGAAAAGTGTTCTTTATCGGAGAAGGAAGCCTGGAATATTTGGGAAGTATCGCGAGCATGTACGCCCTGCCTGATGCGGAACTGTATAAAACGGTACCAGCCATGGAAGCACTCCGCCTGCCCCAGGATTTTCCACCATTGCGTGTTCCAGATGCGGCTAAACATGAAAAAGTGAATGTAGAAGCCTTGGTTTCTTATAAAATCAGTGCAGATGGTTTGCTGCAAGACGCTAAAGTGCTGTACGATCCGGGGTATGGTTGTGGCGCAGCAGCAAAGGAATATATCGAAAATCAAAAGTATTGGGCACCTCGATGTCTGTACGATACCTGTTATGTTGACGAGAAAAGGGCGGTTATTTCCTTTGTTACAGATACCCTAGCTTTGCTGCAATCGGAAAAAATATGGGAACCATCCCAACTGCTTGCTTATGCCCTCCGCGATACCGTCCGCCTGGATTATTCCCCTGTGTTGCCCGGTACCCTTAAAAGTGGTTGGATATCTTATTCCTATATCCATGAAAAAGATGGCCGCAACACCAACCTGGAAATTGAGTCCACCAGCGATTCCATGTTGTTGGTCAATGCTTTCTCATCGGCACAATGGCTGTTAAATAATCGGCGGAGTGGACCCACAGCTACCTATTGTGGTTTCCCTTGTCGAACTTATGAAAAACGATTTATGTATTGTTCGGCAGCAGACGGCATGAAGGCCATTTTCAACTTCCAGCCGGTTGGCTATATATACTTAAACCGCAGCAAGGTGTACGCCCTGGAAGAGGTCGATTCCCCGCCCACCCATCCGTTTGGCAAATATTGGCTGGATAATATCACCAATTTAAGGTGGAAATACGTGTATGAAGCGCCTGAAACAAACCTGGAAGGAACGGTACTCCTTCAAGTAAGGGTGGAAGAAAGTGGCAGGGGTTTCTCAAAAGTCGTTCATGATATAGGAGGCGGCTATGGGGAATTTGCCATGCAGTTATTGGGCGACAAAACCTGGATTCCGGCTAAAAAGAACGGTTGGCCAGTAACGACCGAGTTTGTTGTGCCGGTGGTATTTCGGGGGAATAAATAAGTAAGCAAAGACCAATCAAGTCAAAATTGCCGGCCGCAATAGATTTTTGAACGGGTACCGAACTTTCCCTGATGCAAGATGTTGACAATAAAGAAAGTAACAAAATGAACCATCTTTATGAAAGTAATTTTGTCCGCCCTGCTTTGCCTGGTTATTGTTTCAAATAAACTCACGGCACAAAGTGTTTATATGGCGACCGAGGAGGGCGGCGCTGGCGGTATAGCCATATATGATTTGGCTACTTGTCAGTATACGACCTTGGTATCGGGTATTACGCCAGTATTTGTTGATTTTGTGGAGGTGCCAGGCGGTTTTGTCACCGTGACAAAACCCAGTGCCTCCAACATAGCCACGTTTTATTTTGTTGATCCGGGAAGCGGCACCACCACTTTTTTGGCATCTGCGGTGACGAATGGTGTCAATGGTATCTTTTCTACGCGCCTGCTGCTGATTAGTCCGACAGAAGTGTTGTGCGTGACAGGCGGTTCGTTTTACCTGTTAGACCTTACTTCAAATACCATTACCACCCTTGCAATATTTCCTTTAGAAAGTTCCTATTCACTCTATGAGTACAATGGCGTTATTTACTATATCGGCAGCAATACCTTCGACCAATACAACTTTTACACCATCCAATTAACCCCTACTTTCCAGCGTACCTTTATCGAAACGTTCTCTTTTAGCACGAATCCGGAAGAATCAAATGAAGTTATTATGGACAGGTCTCCAGCCTGTGATGTGCTTGCCCTAACCATAGGCACACAGGTTTTACTCGTCAATCCGAATAACAACACGACCAGTATACATTGCTCGGAGCAGCCATTTATGAATAATTTTACCTCGGCAACCGCTCCCTTGCTGAACGGAACCTTCGGACCAAATTGCAATTGCACCGGAGATGCCGGTACCTGGGACTGGTCGCAAATGCCTCTACCGTTTATTTCAACGATCCTGGCCTGTGCGGGAAGTACGATTACTGTGCCACACAATGGCGATGAGATCCTCGGTCCGGGCCAAAACCTTGCTTTCGTATTGATCGACCCCCAACCTGGGCAACATTTTTACAACCAGTTTACAAGTAACAATATCGTATCGATTTACGACTCGCCCGTTCTGACCTTTATCCCGGGCGTAACCATACCCGGTGAGGAATATTGGGTAGTACCTGTACTGAGCGACGCTCCACCCGGCAGCATCAACATGGATGATCCCTGCCGCGATATACAATTCCGCATTCGCGTCAGATGGTTTGCGCCTTCGGTCAATTTTACACAGGTCAATGCGCAGCCTTGTGCGCCTGGCCAATGTCGCACTTTGAATGTTTCCCTGCAAGGCACCCCGCCTTTTAGCCTTGTTTACGAGGTGGTGGCTGGTGGCAATCCACCTCAAGTATTCAATGTCACCTTTAACGCGCAGTCGGGCACCATTCAGGTATGTCCGCCTGCCGGTTTTACAGGCGATGTGCAGATCAATGCCCTGTCGCTGACGGACGGAACCAATTGCAATTGCAGTAATTAATGGCTCTTTTCTTTTTTGAGATCGTTAGTTTGCGTTTCTCCTGGCATTATTCAAATCCCGATTTTGCGCCTAATCAACCTACAAATGCCTGACCTACAAATATTCGACTTCTCCGAAGTCGTAAGTGGGTTCGGACATTGTATCTTTTCTACAAATGTTCGACCTCTCGCGAGGTCGTCGCGTTGCCCAATGATTTATTAATTTAAAACCGTTTCCTGGAATCTCAAAGGCAAAGCACTGACCTCCTTGGAGGTCAAATATTTGTAGCAACGCCAAATGGTATTTTTTCCGCACGACCTCGCTAGAGGTCGAATATCTTACCTAAATGTTTCCGCTTTGCTAGGTGTTCGGTAAAATGCATAAAAAATCCCGAATTTTGGTTTTCACCAAAATTCGGGAATACGCATGTTACATTTTATGCTTAATAAAGGCCAATTTATTGACGAATCAACTTGCCTTTTTCTTCTTTCACCACGTAAGTGCCTTCATAACCCTTGCTAATCACTTTGTTTTGTGCCAAAGTAGCCGATTCAATGTCTGAAAAACCACCCAGCAATATATTGGTCATTCCTTTATCGCCTTTTCTTTTCTCAATATATCCGCCAATATCGGCCAGGGGCTTCGCGTCGAAGCGCTCTGGATTGGCTAAAGCGGCTATTTTAATGTAGTAAGGATAACTGGTTACGCCTTTTTTGGTGCTGGTATTGCTGTAGGTGATTGGACGGCTGTCCGCTTGTTCGGGTACAAATTGGGCGGAAGGCAAGTTTTTCGATCCAACACTGGAGAGCAAAAAGCCATATACCGACTCATCGCTGCCTTTTTCAGTTACCACAATGGCGTCTTTGAATCCAAGTGCCACCGCTTCTTCTTGTGCTGCTTCAGCATTTGCATGGTTTGGCCATACACCCAGGCGAATTTTATTCATGCCATTTTCGCTTTTGGTGTACACATTGCCCATCGGCGCAACACTGGCGTATTCCATCACATTAATGGCCTTGGTCGTATTAAAAGAGCCTAATTGAACCGAATACAACACGGCAGGAACAACGCCTTTCGTAGCCAATCCTTTAGCGCTGGTCGTATTGGAATAGGTTGCAGGGGCCAGTTGTTTATTGCTGGCTGCCGTATTGGGCGGACCAACTACTAACGAGGCATCCGTGCTGTGTTCTTCTACCACAAAAGCATCCTTATAACCTGCTTTTTTATTCAGTTCACGCATGTTCTTCAGTGCCTCCTCCTTGGTTGGATAAATTCCGAGGCGCACCTTGTTCACATTGTATTCTGTTTTTACGTACACATTGCCGTATTTAGACAATTCTTCGTGTTTTCTCAATTGCGCACTTGGGATCGGATCAGGAGATGCTTCAATCTGTACCGCATACCCCGTCACCGCTGGCGCGATCAAGGCCTCTGTAACTGGCTGGGTATAAATGGTTTTCGATTGCAGGTTCTTTTCCGTGGAGTAGGTGATCGGGGTCGCCAAATACGTATTGGAATTATTCCCTGAATTCGCCGTATAATCCGTGTAGGGGAGGGTAGTGCGCTCCATTAAAATATCCGGCAAGCGGTACGTATTCCCTTGCTTGGCTGGTTTAATTTTTACCACTGCATCTTTGAAACCCTCTTTGATAAAAGTCATTTCATGTACCACCCCGGTTTCTAACATCAAAGAATAACGTCCGTCGTTGTCCGTTGAAGTTTGAATAAATCGGTCGGAATCAGGGGATTGGAATTGAACCACCACGCTGTAAAGCGGATCTTTTGTACGCGCATCCAGCACAACACCCAGGTATTCATGGCGCTGATCTTTGTTCATGGCGACCAGTACATTTTGGCGGCCAAAAGAATACAACGCAATGCTTGCATCCTGAAAACCATCGCGGGTGAGGTTCACCTTACAATCTATTACCCGATTTAGGGATTCGAAATAATATTTTCCGGCAGCGTCGGTTCTGCCTGTACCACAGGCACAGTCCAGGAAATCCACCTCCGCGTTTGTAATGGGTTTGCCTTGTTCATCGGTAACCAACAGGTGCAGGTATTTATCATCGGCTGTGTTGGTACTGGCGATGTTGTTTCCGTTGCTGTATTGTACCGGTTTGTTGTTATTATTTAAAGCATTGCTTTCCAAATCATCGGAGCGACGTTTGGTAATTTGCCAAATATCTTCATTGCCCCGACCACCCAAACGGTTGCTGGTGAGGTATCCAATGTTTTGATCGGCATCGTACACAAAGCCGTAATCGTCTCTTGGAGAGTTGATACCGAGTCCTAACTGGAAAATGTTTTTGACTTCGTCGGTGCCCAATTCAGCGCGGAACACATCCATACCACCCAAGCCATCGTGCCAATCGGAGGAGAAATAGAGGTTTTTCCCATCATAAAAAGGGGTTACCTCGTTGCCCGGTGTATTTAGCGGGGTGCCCAGGTTACGGGGTGTTGTCCAGCCATTGGAAGTCCAATTGCTCACATACAAATCCCATCCGCCGTAACCACCTTCCTGGTTGGAGGCAAAAACCAGGGTTTTGCCATCAGGAGAAAGCGAAGGAAAGCCGGTTGCAAAGTCTGGACCATTAAAGAAAAAGGCTTTTTCACCACTCCAGGTACCGTTTGCGTCAATTTCTGAGAAATACAAGCTCATATTGATGCCTTTCTCTGCAATTTGCCGGGTGCCATTGATAAAGTTGTTGCGGCAAAATGCGGCGGTGCGTCCATTTTTTGTAAAAGTGATCGGGCCTTCATTAAAGGCGCTTTGCAGATCGGTGCGCAACAAACTTGGTTTTTGCAAAAAGCCGTTTTCCGGGTTGCGTTGGGTAACAAACAACTGATTGAAGGCGCTTCCTGTCCAGTCAGAAACTGCTTTTGACTGAGATTTGCGGCTAATATCCGTGCGGGCCGAGTTGTACACCAGGCGTGTTCCCCAAAACGCAGGCGAAAAATCGGCTGCTTCTGTATTCAAAGGTTCGTTACGGGCTACGTAATTGCCTTCCTTTTTGGTCGCATTGATCGCGTAATCGCACATTTTCAGGTAATGCTCGCCTTCCCGTTCGTTGCCTTCTGCATAAAAGCGGAATTGTTTTTTGGCAGCGGCATAATCACCGGTGTGCATGAGTGCAATACCAAAACGCAGCAACACATCGGGCGTTGCACTGCGCGATTGGGCTGCTTTTTGATAATATTCGAGGGATTCCTCTGGTTTGTTTAATTGAAAATAACAATCTGCCACGCGCACCATTGCACGGACATTGCTCGGGTCTTTTTTCAGCACCTCTTGGTAGGTTCTGAGTGCCAAATTGTAGGCATAAAGGTCAAATTGTTTGTCAGCGCGTACAAGCTCGTCTGACACTCCACTTTGAGCGGAGAGCCGAACTGCGATGCAAAAAAGTAGTACGGCCAACCACCCAGCACGAAAAGTCGTGTTCATATCGGAATGGTTTTTAATAAGAAAATGAGTGTTTACATACCGTTATTGCGCAGCAGGCCGAGAAATGGGAAGCGCGCGCCGGACTAAGGTTCATTCAAATACAGATGATATATAACATCTTTTTGATGAACTTAGTATAGTGGAGAGACTATCTTTTGATCGAGGAACTGCGCAAATGTAAGTGCTTTCTAAATACCGTGCAATTTTTTTTAAAAAATAGTAGGTTTGGGTTAGCAACAAATAAAAAACGGGAAACATCTGATTTGGAGATGTTTCCCGTGTGCAAACCGAAGGGTGTGCGTATGCAGGTGCTTTTGCGGCAGTGATAAGTCTATTTACCCGCTCCGAGGCGGTAAATGTACTTTTCAACTTCGCGCCAATCGGTAGAAGCAGGGTTCGGGAAATCCGTACGCAAACGTTCGTAAGCTTTAACCGCTTCTTCTTTTTTGTTTTGGAATTCGTAGAACATACCGAGTTTTTTCAAATAATACCCGGCAATCAACTCGTTTTTGGTTGCATTGGCGGCCTTTTTGTAATAACCTTCCGCTGTAGAAAAGTCTTGCTTCTCCGCGTAAGCATCGCCGATGCAACCATTGCGCACCGCAGCCATATCGTCCGTTTTAGGACTGTAGTCCTTCAACTGTTCGATTGCACCGTCAAAGTTGCCGGTATTCAGATAACAAATACCCGCGTAATAGCTAGCGAGGTTGCCAGCAGGGGTGCCACCGAATTTGTCGGCGATTGCCAAAAAGCCGTCGAAACCACCACCTGGGTTTTCTAAGGCAAGTTGGAACGAGTCGCGGCTAAATTGTTGTTCCGCCTGCCACATGGCAGCAACTGCTTCTGTTTGGCGTGGTTCTACAATCAACTTATTATACAACCACCAGCCTAACACGACCACTAAAATGCCACCAAGGACATACAGGATCACATTTTGATATTTTTCCCAAAGAGATTGTACAGACACCGCTGATACTTCCTCTGCTATCACTGTTTCCGTTTGGGAGACTTTGCGTTTTGCCATTTTCAATTCAAAAATTAGTAAGGTTCAAACTTGTTTCGTTGTGTGCGCAAAAAAGGCCCGCAAAAGTACGGAAAGTTTGAAATGGCGAAGGAAAAATTAAGAAATTGTTTTTTTTATGTCAATCTGCTTTCTTTTCCTGAATAAACATGCACAAAATGGCCGCAATTGTGAGTAAAACACCCCCTAGCATCACGGCCGACACCCGGTCGTTGTGTAGTAAGTGCTCCATAATCCAGCCAAAGCCCAGCGTCGCCATGATTTCAGGTAGCACAATGAAGAAGTTGAAAATACCCATATAGATACCCGTTTTGTTGGCGGGTAAAGCGGGCGCAAGCATAGCATACGGCATCGAAAGGATACTTGCCCAAGCGATACCAACACCGGTCATGGACAATAACAACATATATTGGTCGTGCACATAGCCGACCGAAAACAAGCCAATTGCGCCCAGCAATAAACACATGGCATGCGTAAAACGCTTGCTGGTTTTGCCTGCCAACACCGGCAACAAGAAGGCGACCAAAAACGTGATCAGGGAATAAAAGGCAAAACAAATGCCGCCCCATTCATTGCCATCCACGCGCCGCTTCATGTTGGTGCCCACAATTTCCGTAAACCGCTCGGTCGTTTGGAAGGTGCTCTGTAACTCAGCCCCGGGAACGGTTCCGCCTAATGCATTGACTTTATTCGAAATGTCTGCAAAACCCAGGGGCTCGCCGGCCTTTTGCGCACACTGCAGCTGCTTGTAATACGGTTCATACTTCGACAAACTATCATCGTAGTGAAAAACGGTGCGGGTAATGGATACCCCAAAGTAAAACCACATCAAAAACAAGCCCGGCCAAGTCAAAAACTGCACCAAGGCCAGTTGCCGCATGGTTTTCGGCATGTTGGTGATCGCATGGAAAATTTCTGAAACGCCTGCTCCAAAGCCCTTTTTCTCTTCCTTCGCTTTTTGAAACTCGTTAATATCCATCGGCGGATACTCTTTGGTGGTCAATACTGTATACACCACCGCACTGATAAAGGCAAAGGCGCCAAAATAAAACGACAACTTGACCGACATCGGAATCACGCTGCTGGTACTGCAATCATCGCTCCCGCCTAAATGGAAAAAATTGGTGAGCACAAAAGGCAAGGCCGATGCGATTACTGCACCCAATCCAATAAACATACTCTGCATGGTAAAACCGCGTGTATGTTGTTGTTCCGGCAACATATCGGCCACAAAGGCGCGAAATGGCTCCATGCTGATGTTGATGCTCGCGTCCATAATCCAGAGCAAGCCCGCAGCCATCCACAAGGTAGAAGAGGATGGCATGACAAACAAAGCACAAGAAGCTAAAATCGCCCCCACCAGAAAGTAGGGCTTCCGTCGTCCAAAACGGCTACTCCAGGTGCGGTCGCTCATGTAACCAATAATCGGCTGAACCAATAAACCCGTCAAGGGCGCAGCCAACCACAACATCGGAATTTCATCGGGTTTGGCACCCAAATACTCATAAATGGCACTCATATTGGCCATTTGCAAGGCCCAGCCAAACTGAATACCCAAAAAGCCAAAACTCATATTCCAGATTTGCCAGAAACTCAATGGGGGTTTTTGCCAGGAAGCACCAGATTGGCCGGCAGTAGACATACTCATAGGGTATTCATTTAAAAATTTAGAACAAAAGGTGTATCCACAGGAATTGCGTGAAATATTATTCCTGATCCGTGCAGCAAAGATGTAAAAAATTGGGGATGCAAGCTGCGATTGTAAAAAAATATCGTGCACCTAGGCCTATGAAAAAAAGCGGCTGCTTCCTCCCTCTTCACAAAAGGACGAAACAGCCGCTTTCGGCAGCAGCTACACTAAAATGAATGCGAAATTAATATTCCGTATCGTCGGCAATATCTTCTTCCTCGCCCCGGCGACGGGTCACGATGATATGATCGTCTTCATCGGAGGTGCCATCGGTCACTTCCTCATCATCTTCGCCCTCCCCGTCAAATTCATCGCCAACCTCTACTTCGGCAAAATCTCCGCGCAATACGCCGTCATCATCAAAATCCTCATCTTCTTTCACAATGCGTTTAGCATCGAGGATGGTCATGCGAATCAAATAATAGGTATCGTCTGCTTCAAATGGCAAAGCGGATACTTTTTTACCCTCCTTATCGGTGTACGACACCAAATGGTCAACATATCCATTTGGATATTTTATTTTGATGAGCCGAACTGTATCTTCCGGCAGGGCATCATAATCTTTAACAACGCGTTTCTTAGCCAATGTATGGATGAAATTTGGTTTTGATAATTTGCACAACAGGGCCAAAATTGGTTTTCCGCATGCTGTGCCTTTATTCGTTTGCGGCAAATTTAAATCAATGCTCCCCGAATCGTCAAAATTTTTTTCGTCTATTCTTTTTCTTCGATCTCAATTATTTCCACACGACGCTCTCGAGCAGCTGCTGGATGGTAAATGGAGTTGCGTTCATCCTGCAAATTATCACTGATTCCAGACCGAACCAGGGTTTCTCCAAAGCTCGTTTCCGTGATTTTTAATTTTCCCGATCGCAGATAGGGCATTAATTTACCCTCTTGCATGACCAAAAACTGGTTTTTAACACTGCTTATTCTGCGTTTTCCCAAATTCAGGTTGTAGTCGTTGCGCGCCCTCGGACTGGTAAAACCTTTAATGAATACTTCGATGGTACTTCCCTGCTCCAGGCGCTCCAATAAAATTTCGCTCATTTGCAAAAATCGCTCATAACCCCGACGCACTTCCTGTTCGAAAAAATCATCGATCAGGTTTTCCGCAACTTCTATGCCGTTTTCAGAAATTCCGGCAGTAAATTTTTCACGGTACTCCATTTGACGATCCAGATAAGGTAAAACGGTTTCCTCATACGTGCGCTTCGTGAAAGTGCGGTTGGTTCTTTTATCAGGCTCGTCATTGTCGAAGTACAAAGGCAAACCTACAAATGTTTTCAATGTTGGTGGTGGAACGATGGAGGGTATTTCAACTGGATTGGGCTTTACGCCAAAGCCGGGTGGTTGCTTGCGGTTGGAAAGGGTGTCGCTTGGCAAGTTTTTTTTAACCTTAGTTTTAGTGGTATCGAGCAGGGTAAATGAATACAAATCGTTGCAGCAGAACTTGTTGCGTTCATCTAAATAATAGGACCCCGGACGGTTGCTGCTAAAATATCCTTTGCGGCCACTAGGCTCCATAAACAGGTACAAATCATTGTAGCTGGTGTTGAAACCGGGACCTAAATTTTGTGGAATAGACAAGGAATCGCCCTTTTTTGCAGCCGCAAACAAATCGTACCCACCCATGCCTGCCCAACCATCCGATGCGAAATAGAGGGTTTGGGTCGGAGCATCGTAAAAAGGCGTACCCTCCTGCGCCGGGGTATTGATGGCAGTAGCGTTGATCGGGTTTTCAAATTTAGTTAACTTTGAAATAGGTTTGCCAGGCACAGGCAAGGCACAAGGACAAAAAAACACCGTATCCAAGGGGACATACCACAAATCTGTTTTGCCTTTTCCGCCTGGCCGGTCACTCACAAACCAAAGTACCGGCCCTTGCGCCTTTTTATCATACCCAATATTGGGCTGGGTGCTGGTGTATCCTGGTAGGTTTATGGGCGCTGGTAACCGAACAGGGGCCAACCAACGATTGCGCCGATCAATGACCGTAAGCCATAGCTCACAACGGATATCCGAAGCATTTTTATTTTTACAAACCGTGAAAAACACAAAATGACCGTCTGGCGAAAACGCCGTATGGGCAATATGGGCCGTATCAGTACTCGGAAAACCCCGGCCCGGCTCCCTGGAGCGCGCGCCTTTAATCGAAAGCAATACTTTGGTGATTTTAGATTTCGGGGTATGTCGGTCCTTTTTTTGATCAAACCGATAGGAAGAATAAAACAACGAATCACCCACCAGGTAGGGCGCGAACTCTGAAAAAGGGCTGTTGATTTCTTTCCCCAGGTGCTTAATTTCAACATTCTGGAGCCGACCGGCCAATTGTAGGGCTATTTGTGCATGGGCAATGCCATTTTCGGCCAAATGAAGCAGGCTGGTATCCGCTGTATGGGGAGCTGCTAAAAATTCTTGAAAATAAACGATCGCTTCTTCGTAAGCGCCTTTCCCTTGCTTGATTTCGGCCAATCGAAGTTTTAGTAAGGGATATTTTTTGGTGGCTTTATTGTTTTCTGCAATTTTGAGGTAAGACTTTTCGGCTTCCCCATAGGCGTAAATGAGGCGGGCGCTCTCTGCATATTTCCATAGGATGGCTAAATCAGCCGCATTTTTCTCCAATACCGTGGCGTAGTATTGAATTGCAGCACCAAAGTCTTTGTTTTTAAAAGCATCATCTCCTGCGCGCTCAAACGACTTGAGCGACTGCCCCCGTACCGATCCCGCGATACTTAGCAATAAGCCAATACATATTATTGTGTGCGTTGTTCTCATAAAAAGTAGAATCCGATTAGGTTTCGGGAAAGCGGGGGATTAAATACCCTTACTGGATAAAAGCAGGGATAAGGATTAAAAATAACTTATTGTTTAAAAAATAGGGCAAGATTTGAAGGATTTGAGCGCCGGCGCAGGCAACATTTGGTAAATGGCCGATAACTCAATACCTCCCCGGTTGGACGTCGCTACCTGAAACGGTGAGCTGTTCCAATCGTAACTCAGGCCAAATATCCAGTTATTGCGTTCCAATTGAACGGCTGGAATCCAGGCGTCGCCCAACCGATGCGCCAAGGAAAAACGAGCGGCCATATGGCTGCCTGGCCCCTTGCTGAGTACACTGCGCAGGCCACTACCCAGCACCAGTTCACGGCTTTTTTGCATTTGTTGCGCCAACCCGAAAACGACCAAATCCAACCATTCGGCCACCTGTAACGCACAGTCTGCGTGAAATGTTACACGAATAGGTAGATGAAAATTGTAATCTCTTGAAAAACTGATATCAGGCTGGTTGAGGTGTAAGGCTCCTATGCCTGCTTTAACAAAGGTTCTGGTTTCGGTAGACTGATAAAACCAATGAAAACCAGCCGATAAGGTAGGCCGGATGCGACTGTTGGCGTTTAATTGTTCTTTGGTGGCCAATCCCGGATCAAATAAATCGCCGCCCCATTGATTTTGAAAGGTCAATTTGTCAAGGTTCACATACCGCTGTGCCATACCAATGCCAAAACCTGCTGCAAGACCTTGTGTACTGGAAAGGGCGTGTATGACGCTGCCAGTAGCCCCCAACTGGGTCCAGGAAAGTCCGCCGTCGCCTGCAACGTCATGTTGCAACAAAAATCCCAGCGCTATTTGGTTTGAACCAACTTGAAAAGGCTTCCAGTCGATGGCACCCGCAAATGTCTGATACGAAACCGGTACGCTGGTCCACTGCGAACGATACGATGCAGCCCCCCGAAAGGTACCCTGAAAGATTCCAGTGGCTGCCGGATTTAAAGCCAACGGTTGGTTGTAAAATTGGGAAAAGTGCAGATCTTGTGCACTCAACCGCAAAGATACCAGTACGCAAGTTAGGATGAAAAGGCGTGTAAACATGGATTCTTTGTGTGAATTTGAAGGCCCAAGGTAAAAATTTACATTTAAGACTGATTATTATGTTACTAGAGATTTGTGCTACGAATATACAATCTGCGCGGATTGCCGAACTTGGCGGTGCTAAACGCATTGAACTTTGTACCGGATTGGAGCTAGGCGGCCTTACACCGTCCTATGGACTGATTCGCGCTGCCTGCCATCACTTGAGTATTCCAGTGCATGTTTTGATTCGTCCAAGGGAGGGCAATTTTACCTACTCAGCAGAAGAAATTGAAATTATCCTCGATGATATTCAGTTTTGTAAGGAAATTGGCGTGCAAGGGGTGGTGGTAGGTGCGCTCACCCACGACCATACGCTGGATGTTGGGCTTTTCCAAAAAATGACGGAAGTGGCCGGAAAAATGGAGGTTTGTTGCCACCGCGCTTTCGATTACACCACAAATCCGTCAGCGGCCCTGGAAACCTTAATTCAATTGGGTATTCGCCGGGTGTTAAGTTCCGGGCAGGCGGCGACCGCCGAATCGGGTGTTTTGCTGTTGAAGGAAATGGTGCAGCAAGCAGCAGGGCGTATTCATGTGATGCCCGGCGCGGGCATCGGTCCCGAAAATATTCGATTTATTGCTGATACTACTGGAGCCAAGGAATTTCACCTGACGGGTAAAGCAAAGGTGGTACAACAAAGCGGACACGGCGATATTCCCGGACTGGAATGGTGGTACTGGGAAAGCAACGAGGCTATAATTAAAGCGGCACTAAACGCCCTAAAATAGCGCAAAACTCAGGCAATACGCCGCCAAGAGCAACAAAGACCAGCCTGTAAACCAGCGAATATCCATCCATTGATGCAAGGCTATGCCCTGTTTCACTTTTAAATACCAGGCTAATCCCGCTTTTTCTACCCAAAAGGTGAGTACCGCCGACCAGGCTAAACCCGGAAGCCCAAAAAAGTACAACAACACAAAACCCAACACGACTTTACACGCTAATTCCAGCAACCCAACCCACAAAATGATGCCGGTTCGCCCCGTAGCCAACAAAATCGAATTTGGTAACCACAACCTGCTGGCGGTCATAAGCATATAAATATTGAACAAACTGGCACTTTGGGCAAAATCGGGGTTGAACACCAGCGGAAATAAAGGCTTGCTGATAAATAATAAGACTATACTTATCGGGAAAAGCACATTGCCTAATTTGCGGGTCATGGCTTTCATATCGTCCAATCCAGTTGCCAAATGGGCCGCGATGTTTGGAATCAGGGCCACCCCTAAAGCACTTACCAAAGCCTGCACCAAGGGGAATTCCCGCGCACCATACCGGAATATTGCAAAGACCGCTTCATCCTGGTACCACCAGCCTGCCAACCAATGGTCAAACATCACCACCACATTTCCGACCATCACATTGAGCATCAAGGGTCCGGCAAAAACAAGGTAGGATCGTATTAAATCGGGCCGAATACGCAAGCGGCTAAACTGGGAAACCACCCAAAACGTGTACCCGAATTTTAAAGCAGCCAAAAGTACCATGGCTTGCAAACTGCGCTCCAACCCCAAGCCCATAAACAAGGGAAGCCCTATTGCCAATACCTGCAGTCCAAACGAACCAAGGCCCCAACCAATGATATGGAGCGGTTTTTTTTGCAGCAAGTAAATGTATTCAACGGGGAAACTTGGCAAATTGAGCAGTAAAAACAGACAAAAAAGCGTATAATAGGGTAGGGTAGCCATGCCGGTCAGTACCGGTACCAGGATTTGTTGTCCGCCCAACATCAGGACAAACAACCCGACGGCAATTGCAGTAAAAACCAAAAAATTATTAAAAAAAAAGTCCTGCTGATCTTCCGCTGAAAGCCTGGAATAGGTAGCGGGCATGGCCTGTAAAAGTCCGTTTACCCAGAAAAAAGTAAGCACCGTTCCGATGTACAACAACAATTCGTACACGCCAATATCGGAAGTCGCGAGACCGCTTTTAGCCAACAGCACACTACCCAGCAACACCGCACCCTGGCGCATGACCTGAAATAATTGAAGCGCTCGGGTAGTAGTAACAGTTGGTAATTTCAATGCTTCTGTATTTGCGGGCTGATTGCTGCCAAAACGCTATTTTACCTTTAAATTTGGGAAAGCAAGCGGCTTTTCAAACTGCTGAATTCCTCCTCCGTGATGACACCGGCATCTTTCATTTCTGCCAGTTTTTTAATTTTATCAATGGTTTCATCGGTGCTTGATTTGGTTGCAGTGCCCGCACGACTCACTTCTTCAGCGACCTGTTTGCCTTCCACGATTTCCGTTTCGTATCCTTTGCGGGCGGTTGCGAGGTCCAGATCGTCGAGGCTGCCACCATGTTGAAAATGATTGGCCACCACTTTTCCGAGGGCATAGGTGGACGCGCCGGATAATGCGGGCATGCTTAGTTCGCCAATAATGGTGCCAACTCCAGGTATAATTTTGATCAAACTTGCACCCAAGCGCGCAGCACTACTGCCCACCACTGCGGAGATGATGTTTTTGCCCAGCACATCCATGAACCCAACCTGATACAGTTTGGCTAGTTGGCGCAACATACTCAATTGTACGGCACTCACCGCCAATAAATCAGCACCGGGCATTGGAATCAAGGCTGCGCCCAGCGAAAAACCGACATGGTTGCGTATAATTTCGGATGCTTTTTGATTTTTATCCTGCATTTGCATATTTTGGGTGTTTGAAAGGCCGCGTTCTTGTTGGATGTAGTCAAGCAAGGAAAGTAAAATGGATATTTTCCCGCCTGGGATGGGTTTTATCATAGGATTGATATGCATTGGGTGGTAAAAATGTCCCAAATGCGCTACAAAAAAGCACAACTTACATGGTTTAAATGTTAAAATAACGACAAAAATGCCAAACTAAGCGATAAAACCCATTCCATGAACAGGTTTTATCGACTTACTCATCCAACTTTTCCGATTGCAAGGACGGTGGTTGGCGTAGGATTGCCTGCAGGATTGTCTTCTTCTGAAATGGCAAATGCCTGGGCATTCGCTACGTACTTAAAGGTCTGGTGGCCATCGATTGAATTGAAATCAATCATGCCCATACTGACCGGTTTTCCATCAACAATAGCCCAAAACTGGAGGTATCTCCCGGTACTTGGCGCCGGTACGCCCGAAAGATCGAGCACCAGGCTGTTGCGCAGGTCGCTGTTAAAAATGCTGGTTATTACGTTTTTGCCATTATTTAATTCAATCCGTTTGGTATCCGGATCGCGTACCAGGTTTGCAAATTCTTGACTGCTGCTTGCCCGGGTACTGCAAGTTTGCAGATCGACGCGCAGTTGTTCTACTTGCTGTCCTAATTGGGTTGTTTGTTGTTTGGCTTGCTGGAGTGCCATCCACAAGTAGCCAGACAAGGCGAGCATTACCACACTGGCAGCCAGGAGCCAGGGACTATTTGCACGGCCTTTTGTTGTAATTGCGTTAAGTTCAGGCGCTTCTGGTTCCTGTTTTTCGGCTTGCTGAAGAGCGTCCATGATCCGTGCTTTTAAATCGACAGGGGGGGCAATTGCCTGGGCCTGGGCATATTGTTCGAGGGCTAGTTCAATGGCTGCCAATTCGGCTTGTACCACGGGATGCTCGTTGCGCATACGCAGTACGAGCCTGCGCTCTTCATCGGTACATTGACCGAGCGCAAACGATTCCAATAATCCTGAGTTTATGAACGATTGAAGTTCCATTGTATGATTGCGGAAAAATCCGATCTGTTGTTGTACTTGCTGCTTTTTAAGCAGAAAGGGTAATGAAAATTAAATGAAATTGATGAGCAAGGCAGCCAATAAAATAGCCGCCTTATGGTCGCCAAAAACGGTTCGTAACTCGTTGATTGCGTATCGAATGCGTGTTTTTATGGTGCCAAGTGGTATGCCTGTTGCTTCGGCCACCTCTTCTTGTGTATAACCTTTGAAATAGATCATTTCAATCAGACTACTGTATTTTTCATCCAATTTCGAAACGATTTCTCGAAGGCCTAAGTGGTCTGGATTAAGTACTTCTCCACCTGCTTTGGTTACAATTTGATCGAGGTTGCCTGTTTTTTGGGCATTTTTAAAATGCGCACTGCGGGTTGCATCAATGGCGGTATTTCTGGCAATGTTGAGTAGCCAGGTAAAAAGCCGTCCCTTGCTAGCATCATATTGCGCACCATTGCGCCAGGCTTTCAAAAAAGTATCTTGAAGTACCTGTTCCGCAAGTTCATTCGTCTGCACAATGCGCAGCACCACGCCATATAACGCCCCACTATAGGCATCATACAGCGTACTGATCGCGCCTTGATCTTGCTGTTGCAATCGGATAATAAGTTGTTGGTCTTGCATTAGAAAATAGCACAAGGACAGTTGTTACGACCTTATGACGTTACAAAAGTCACTGTTTTTTTTGAGGTAGCAAACCTATGATCGCTTTTTAGATTGATTTTAACCCGAATTAGCAAAAATAGGAAGTAGGGGCTTTCCACGCAACAAGTCTAATATACGAAAGGCGGGAAGCGTTTGGTTTTTTAATAGTAGAATATTGCCTTAAAATGCTTAAATGGATCCTTTTTACCAAAGGTTTCGGTGAAAACAATCTGCCTTGCTCCTTGTTTTTATCTTTATCAATACTTAAAACAAAACAACCATGCAAGCATACGAAACACTTACAGCAGCCATTGATGCACTGCGCGTGCAAGGCTACACCAAAGACTTTAACCTTCAACAAGATAAGTTGACCTGCCAGGAGGATGAAATTCAAATATTCCATGATGAATTTCATGTAGATCACTATTACCGTTTCGAAGGCATGACCGATCCTTCCGATGAAAGTGTGGTGTATGCGATATCTTCCGAAAAATATAAGGTAAAAGGTGTTTTGGTAAATGGCTACGGCGTTAGTAGTGAGCCTATTACGGATGAATTGCTTGAAAAATTGAGATAATTTTAAGACTTGTTGCGGTGGGAAGTTTAAAACACCGCAACAAGTCTATTTTACAATAGCACATCATCAATCGGTACCATCTTTTCCGGCAAATCAGTTTCACCCAGCATTTCACGTATGTCGATTTCAATATTTCGGCAAATGGTGGCAATTGGTACGTCGTTTACCGCATTATCGAAAGGGTTTTCGCTGTATTCCCCGATTTGTTCCATGGTATAAAACACCCAGGAAATTAGCATGGCAAAAGGAATGGTGAGCCAAACGCCCCAGGTTGCCAGTGCACTCAAGTCCTTCATAAGCCCAAAAGGAAGCAAAAAGATAAAAATATTGACGAAAACACGGCTGAAAATGCTGTATTGACGGAATAAAGGCGTTGACTTTATCCGTTCGCAACCACCCTGCAGGTTCATCATTTCGTTGAGGTGCTTGACCAGGTCGCTGTGTTCAAAATCGTCGATGGTACGGTTGCGTTTTAATTTTGTCAGTTCAGTCACTTGAATTTTTAAAATACCCGAAGCGGCGTTGCTTTTTGCCTTGAGCGCCTCGAAGTATTGTGATTTATTATTTTCGGCTAAAATACGTTGCAATCCAGCCTCAAATTCTTCCAACTCTGAGCGCTCACCTTTAAAAGTTTGATGCAGGTTTTGTTTGCTTGTTGCCCACGGAATGGTTTTGCGTAATTGCAAGCGAAAAATATTGAGGTAAGCAATATGGCGATACAATAAATCTTTCACAATTTGTTTGTCTTCTACCAATGCGATGAGTTGCATGGAAAAATTGCGGCTTACGTTTGTCAAACCGCCCCACAATTTCCGTGCTTCCCATAGCCGATCGTAGGCTTGATTATTCTTAAAACCTACATAAAATGCTACTGCGGTGCCGATGGTTGCCACCGGGACAAACGGAATAGCGAAGAAACGCAAGCCCAGCACGTCGTATAAAAATACAGCTATCGCACTGATAATCATGGTTTTAGTCAGGTTCTTTTTGGCAAAATGCCAAAACATTAGGTAGGTAAAATCTTTTCCGGTGTACATAGATGGACAATTTGGACAGGTGTGTGCGCAAATAAAAACAAAAGTATTTACAACCTGAATTTAAATTTAGTGCTATTGGAAACGCGTTGTCAGGAACCCGACAGAACGCAAATCAGGTGTATTTGTATCTCCCCAAAAAAGGGTAAAAATCTGCAATTTAGCCCTAAAATATGTCCAAAAAACGAAACTTTGGGAATCGTCTTTCGAAATGGAGCCATTTTTGTATAGATCATTATTTATAACAATGCTTCATTAATATGGCCCGATTGCAAGATCTACTCCGGCGTACTACATCAGGTGCGGCCTGGCTTCCTGAAATTGATGGTTTGCGTTTTGTGGCAATTTTGCCCGTGGTGCTCCAGCATCTCTTGGAGCGTTTTTACCGGTACACCCAGGTGGATAAGCCTGCCGCGCTTTTTGACGACCAATTGGCTTTTTTTATCAGCCGGGGCACCGTTGGGGTGTTTTTGTTTTTTGCTATCAGCGGCTTTGTATTGGCGCTTCCGTTTGCCAAATCGGTGTTAAATGATAAGCCCCCTGTGCCGCTCAAACAGTATTATTTGCGGCGTTTAACCCGCATTGAGCCGCCTTATCTGATCTGGATGACCGTTTTTGCCCTGGTTTTGCTGGTAAAAGGTACGTATTTGTTGCCCGAACTGTTTCAACACTGGCTGGCAACGGTTACCTACACCCATAACCTCATTTTTCACGATTACACCCGCATCAATCCGGTGGCCTGGTCGCTGGAGGTAGAAATTCAGTTTTACCTCGTAGCTCCTTTTTTAGCCATGGCTTATTTTCGGGTGCGCAATAAATGGTACCGTCGTATTGGGCTTGTTACCGTGATTTTCCTGGCCATTACCTTGCAAACTTATTCAGGCGGACCGATCCCATTTTGGTTAAAAGCCTCCATTTTGGGTCAAATTCAGCATTTCTTAATCGGTTTTTTATTAACCGACCTGTATTTAACCGAATGGAAAGCAGGCGTAGCAAAACACCGCATTTGGGATTTTTTAGCCGTACTGGCTTTTGTGGTAATGTGTTACACCTGGTCGAGCGAGTACTTAAAAAATTTGCTTTTTGCCTTGGCTTTGTGTACCTTGTTCGTGGCAGCATTTAAAAGTGTTGTTTTTCGGCAAATGCTTCAAAATACCTGGATTGCAGTGACGGGCGGGATGTGTTACACCATCTACCTGATTCATTTGCCCTTTTTAGAGGGCTTTATGCATATTTCGAATAAAATTGCCCTTGGAAATGGGTTCTGGCTAAACTTTATCTTGCAGGTTTGTATCTGTTTGCCTGTGGTTTGGGGTATTTCGGCCTTGTTTTTTATATTATTGGAAAAACCGTTTATGCAAAAGAAGTTTCCTGTACCCGCTTGGGGCAGGACATTGTGGCATCGTTTGTTTCGCAAAGCGGGAAGTACGGCGATAATTTTGGTGTGCAGTTTTTCCTTGAGTATCGCGTATGCACAGTCGGATAGCACCTTGGTACCATTGACTACTACGCTTGCGGTAGACAGTTTAACAGCCACGCCACCATTATTAGCCCTAAAATTGAAGCCAATTGCAACACTTTGTGATTTGGCATTGCTCAATGCACATGATTTGAAGGCCCGGCAATTTGATATGGACAAACAAGTCTTGGCTGTATCCGTGCAACGCAGGGGTTGGGCTGAGTTGTTATCCGTCAATTTAAGCGCCCTTTATGGCAACGCATCGGCCTTAGATGCGAATTCAGATGCCTTTGGTACCCGTTATGTATTAACGGACCGAAAACAAACCGGTTATAATGTAAGTGTTGCCCTGAAAATAACCGGTGCAGATGTACTTACGCGGGGGCAGAAGGCAGAAATGCTGCGGCTTCAGGGGCAAAAAATGTTGGAGGAACAGGAAGCACTTAAAGAAGAAATTCGGGCAACTGTGATATTGATGTATTGTCAACTTGAGTTGGCGCTAAAATTGATTCGTGCAAAAATTGAAACGGTTGAATCCAGCCGGGTAGCCTTAACTGTAGCCGAAAGGTACTTTAAAGCAGGTAATTTGCCGCTTGGCGAATATAGTACGATCAATACCGTGTTCAACAATGCACGGGAGCAGTTAATTGTTGCGCAGGCAGAGGCCCAAAAACAGGTATTGCTGTTGCGTGCTTATATTGGAGCAGATATTTGGCAACGCTAGATCATTTGACTGTCTGGCCAATACCAAATAATTTCAACAAACTATGACCATAATACAATTCTTACGATTAGTAGCGCGCAACCTTAAATGGATGATGCTCACCGGTATTATTGCCGGTGGTTCAACCTTTTATTCGAGCCGTGATGAAAAAAAGACCTACACCTCCAACACCATCCTTAATACAGGGTTGGTAACTTCTTATAATATTAGTAACAGCCAGGGCGGAAAAGTAGACTATGGTTACACCAACAATGAAAGTGAAAACATCCTTGGACTTGCCCGCAGTCGTGAAACAATGGAAGCACTCGCAGCAGAATTGTTGGCCGAGGCACTGATGTTGGAAAAACCGGATGATGATACCCTAACAGCCGGTTCTTTTGCTGAATTACAAAAACTCGTACCACCGGATGCGCGCACAGGGGTAGTTGTACCCGGTGATTTTGCTAAAACCTTGTTGAATGTAGAAGCATGCAGGGCCCGCCGGGATAAAAATCCGATCAAAGATTTATTGGAAGGCGATCACGAACTGTTTGGTTATGAGCACCTTATTACGATGGTCATAAAGCGCGAGGCCAGCACCGATATGATACGGATTGCCTACACCGCCACGGATCCAGCCGTTTGTAGAAACACCTTATTAAAGCATACCAGGATTTTTATCGCCCGGCACCGCGCTGTAAAAGAAGGCCAAAGCACAAGTGTACTCGATTTTTTTGAACGTTCCACCCAGGAAAGCGCACAAGCACTCGCCACCAAAGAGGATGAATTGCTTTCTTTCATGGAAAAAAATAAAATTATCAACTATTACGAACAAACCCGTTACATCGCAGCAAAGAAGGAAGACCTAGACGAATTTTATTTTAAAGAAATCATGAGCATGGCGGCCGCCGATTCTTCCAGAAGAAGCATTGAGGATCGACTGGGGAATCGCATAAATTTGCCCGAGATTAATAAAAATTTGCTTGCACAACGCGAATTGTTGGCCGATTTGAGTGGCAAATTGACTGAATTAGAAATTGGATCTTTAACGGACAGTGTACCGAATCCTTCCAATAAATCTTTGATATCGGCCCTCAAAAGGGAAGAAGATGCGCTCATTCAGAGTTTAAGAAAAAACGCAGAAGCGACCTTTGCGGTCAATAGAACCCCTGATGGATTGGAAACCCAGGCGCTCTTGCAACGCTGGATAGAGCATTGGTTGATTGTTGAACAGTCACTCGCCCGGCTAGGTGTTTTAAAGGCACGTCGAGCGGAATTTGATATTATTTATGGTCGATTTGCGCCTTGGGGTAGTAAACTTAAACGAATAGAACGCGAAATTGGCGTAACCGAGCAAGCTTACCTGGAAAACCTGCATTCTTTCAACCAGGCCCGCCTGCACAAGGAAAGTATGCTGATGTCGACCACTTTACGGGTGATGGATCCGCCGTTTTATCCAATCAAAGCAGGCGCTTCCAAACGCCCCACCATGATCATTATGTCTTTTATGGTAGGCATGATTCTGGTACTCGCCCTGGCCATCGCCAAAGAATTCATGGATAATTCGTTGCGCGACCCCGAACGCGCCACCAAAATTACCAATTTGAAATTGGCGGCTGGCTTCCCGATTTTGCCCGAAAAATGGCGTACCCATAAAAGACTGGATTATCAATTTCTGGTGCGTCGTGCTTGTGAACAACTGCGACAACGGGTCGATTTAGACCTGCGGCAACAAGGCCTCAAGGATGAAGTGCCTCGAATTGCCATTTTGAGTACCCGGGCAAGAGAAGGAAAAACGGTTTTGATCAATTTGATAAAAGAATTGCCTTCCGGTGCGCAGGTTGAATGGATTGAAGTACCAGCCCTGCTCAGTGGTGCCTATCCGGTAGCGGAATTGGCCCAAATGGATGTAGCCCTGCTGGTTGCCGATGCCACCCGCACCTGGAACTCCGCCGATAGCCGCGCACTTTCGATGGCGCAGGAGATTATTGGCCACTCTTGTCGACTTGTATTAAATAAAGTAAAACCCGACAACCTGGAAACGGCTTTGGGTGAAATTCCGAAAAAACGCAGTCGATTGCGCAGGTGGATCAAACGACTTGCTGCGCTCAACTTATCTAAATAACACGCTTTTAATCATTAAAACATGCAAATTGTCTGTCACGCTTTTCCCGCCTGGGATGGAAATTACCTGAAATCGACCGTAGAACTCATGAAAAGAATGGCGGAGCGCGGGCATCAGATATTGTATGTCGATTATGCCTATACCTGGAAAGATTTTTTTACCCAGCCTCCCGTAGCGCGTAGGCGTATGCTTGGGTTGCAAGCGCGCATTCGATGCATTCCAGTAACCGGTACGGGCACCTTACAAGTGTTGACTTTACCACCGGTTTTTCCCAGCAATTTTTTAAAACAGCCCTATTTGTTCGATTTTGTAAATCGGATCAACAGTGTGTTTATGCTGCGGGCAATAAAAAGCGCGATGGCCCGATTAAAATTTCATCAACCCGTTGTCATCAATGCGTTTAATCCGTCATTTGGCGTGCATTTGGCCGGAAAACTGCAAGAAAGCATGCTGCTTTATTATTGTTATGATGAAATTTCGGCAGCAAACTGGGCCGGCAAACATGGCCCACGGTTAGAAAAGCAATTTATTCAGGTATGTGATACGGTGGTTTGTACTTCAGAAGGCTTGCAAAACAAACTGGCGTCTCAGCACCCTAATGTGCAGGTTGTTAAAAATGGGGTAGATTTTAACCAGTTTTTTCACAAACTACCGGTGGACATGCTGCCCCCCATACCTGGAAAAATACCTGGACAAAAAGTCATTGGTTATTTGGGCAGTGTAGATGATCGCCTCGATTTTGCGCTGCTGGAATCACAGTTTCGCCGTTTTTCCGATGCTTTGTTTGTATTCGTTGGGCGGGTACAGGAGGTGTCCATCCAACAAAAGTTATCGGCGTTTTCTAATGTATACCTGGCAGGTGCCTTCCCAGCAACAGATTTACAAGGCTGGGTGCAACAAATGGATGTTTGCTTGATTCCTTTTGTGAAAAACAAATTTACCGCAGGCATTTACCCTTTAAAAATAAACGAATACCTCGCAGCGGGCAAACCCGTCGTTAGTACCCGCTTTGCCCCCTTACAAGAATTTGAGGAAATTGTTTTTTTGACAGAGCCCGCCCAATTCGGTGATGCAATTCAACAAGCTTTGGACAGCGGCGAAAAGACTGAATATCAAGTATTTGCAAGAAAAAATGACTGGATGGCACGTGCCGAACAATTAGAAAAAATAATTGCGCAATAATTTTTTTTCAACTTTACCCAACCTTTCCAAGGAAGGCTCCTGTCTTTTAGAGAAATTTGCCACTGGTAGGCCCAAACAAATAAGCACACAATTTTTTTTTGGCTTGACTGTTGGCAAATTTGTATCTTTGGTAATTGCGCATCATGGAGCCCCAATAGCCGATCATCATTCACCTCCCGTGTCCTGATGTCACTTTTTGGCAAAAAAACAATAACCGAACAAGATATGGTGCAAGGATGCGCCAGAAACGAGCGCCGTGCACAGGAGGCTTTGTATCGGAAGTTTTTTCCCGAAATGATGCGCATGTGTATGCGTTACACAAAAGATCAGACGGTTGCCATCGAAATGGTGAACAACGGGTTTCTGCGTGTATTTAAAAAAATACACACTTTTGGATTTAAAGGGAGTCTGGAAGGATGGGTTCGTAAATTGGTTTACCATAGTATGGCCGATTATTTCAGGGAAAATGCACGTTATATGCATTTCTTAATGCTGGAAGATTACGATCAAGCCGTACCAGAACGCAGCAATGAACAGTTTTATGAAGAAGATATTCTGAAAGCCGTGCGCACTTTACCGCCGGTTTCTCAGGAAGTGTTTCGCTTGTATGCAATTGAAGGCTATTCACACGCCGAAATTGCAGAAAATATGCAAATGAGTGAAGGTACCTCCAAGTGGCATCTAAGCACAGCCCGGCAAAAATTGCGGGAAATCTTGCGGCCACAGTACCTTTATTATAATGAAGCAAAAGGGTAAGTCGGCTGCGACAAAATTTGAATTTCCTGTTGATGCCGATTTTTTATGAATTTGAAAATGAATAATTTCGACGAGCGGATTACGGACAATGGATGGGCTGCCATGCACAAGTTGCTGGAAGATGAAATGCCTGTTGCGGAAGAGCGACGTCGGCGTCCGATTATTTGGTGGTTTTTATTGGTGTTTTGCTCCCTTTGTTCTGGTTGGGCTGGTTGGTGGTATGCTGGTAAATACCACCAAGGGTTACAACAACAGGTTTACGCACAATCCATGAGGGCCACAAATCCAGGGACGCAAGCGCAAAGCACGACGTCTATAAATAGTGCGGCCCAGGCTGCCTTGTTGGTAAAACCTGCGGTGGCCGATCATACCCGGATTGTGTTGGTACAAGCAAATCGCTTTACCTCTGATGTGGCGGCAACAAAACAGGATGGATCTGGTGAAATGAAGGATAAATCCTTGCAGCTTGCACAGAACGATTTATTTCAGCAGCCTCATCAAGCGCTTACCCTGCCTGTCGCTGTTATAAATAGCCTCGAAACGCCCGTAAATACCCCCGTTTTTGCGGAGGTATTACCCGAAGCACCTGAAAAAGTAACGCGGCCTGAACCAATCATCTTGCGCATTATACCACAACATACCACACGCAGGTTGGTATTTGGGCCTTCGATCGGCATCTTTACAGAGCGCTTTAGGACGCTGAATGGAGCAAGTATTGGTGGTGTCGTTGATTATAGAACTTCGGCCAAGTGGGGCCTGACGGCAAGTTTATTTTATAGTTACTTGCGTCCAGCCCCGTCTACCAGGCCTGTTGCTTCTTTGAGTGCCTTGAATTATGCCAAAGCAACCGGTAATTTGTCCCTACTCGACAGCTATGGCCGTCTGGTAGATCCACAAACCGGCTTGTCTACCGCCTCCAGTAAAGTGTATGTGCCGCTGGAGCGACTGGATCGTTTTGAAATGCCTGTGATGGCCTATGTACAGTTTTTCCGCCGTTTGCGGTATTTCCTGGGGCCAACCATTAGTTATACCCAAAGTGTGGAGGTGGATAAAGTGTTTGCGCTGAATCAGGTTGTTTTTCAGGCTTCCGACCGCAGTAACGATAAAGCAGTCAATTCACTGGCTGAAAATGAAGTCAAACGCTGGCAATTAGGCTTACAAACAGGACTTGGATTGCGCTTGGGAGACCGTTTTGAATTAGATTTCTTTTATCGGGTCAATTCGATCCGAACCTATAGCCGGGTATTGTACCATTACAATGGCGCTTATTTAGAATACGCGCCAACCCGCGCCGGACAAATTAATAACTCATCTATTTTTACGCTGAACGGAACACTGTTTTTCTGACCGTTTAATCTGTTGCATGAAGCAATAAGGCTCCTCCAGGAATGGGGGGGCCTTTATTGTAGGTATTTATACCTGATTTCTCCGAAATTCACCGCATTTTTGGGGCTGAATTCGAAGCACAATCCCTATGACAGAAGAGCAGGATCTTACCCCCATGCTTCCGACACCGGAAGTAGTAAAAGAAATTGCATTTGCCGACGCAGATGTGAGTATGCGTTATGATGATGTATATCAGGTAGTTACACCCGATGAGCTCGCTACCGTACGCTGGCGTGACGGCGCCTATGAGTTTGTTTGCCAAAATGGTATCGCTTTGCGTGTTCAAGTGTATACGCCGGGGATCATCCGTTTGCGCTATGCCGTTGACGGACTTTTTTCACCCGATTTTTCTTATGCCCTGGATCCCGATTTTCAAGCAGAAAAAGTAAATGTTACCCTGCATGAAAATGACAACGAATACTTGATCGTTTCTGAACAGTTGCAAGTAGTGGTTTCAAAATCGGGTTTGCGGGTGAAATTTTATGACCTCGATGACCGCGTGCTCTGTGAAGATGCAGCAGGCTATTCGGCCAAACGCACCATCATGAATGGTTGGTGTGATGTACGGGTAGAAAAAAAATTACACCGCAAAGAACTGATCTACGGCCTGGGCGATAAAACCTGCGGCACCAACCTTTCGGGTAAAAAGTTTGAAAACTGGTGCTCCGATGCCTTTGGCTTTGGTCGCGAAACAGACCCGCTTTACCGCGCCGTTCCGTTTTATTATGCTTTAAATCAAGGTATTGCGTATGGTATTTATTTAGACAATACCTATAAGTCGCATTTCGACTTCGGAAATACCGATCCGGATACCACCATCATCCGTGCCGATGGCGGGACCATGGATTATTATTTTATGTATGGTCCGGGGCTACTTGCAGTCGCGCGCGCTTATGCACGCCTGACAGGCAAATTACAACTTCCGCCCATGTGGGCCATTGGCTATCACCAATGCCGCTGGAGTTATTACCCCCATAGCCGGGTGCTTGAAATCGCCCAGCAATTCAGAGACCTGGAAATTCCGTGTGATGCCATTTATCTGGATATTGATTATATGGATGGGTACCGGTGTTTTACCTGGAATAAATCGCATTTCCCCGATCCTAAAAAAATGATTGCCGAACTCAAGGAAATCGGGTTTCAAACGGTGGTGATGATTGATCCAGGTATCAAGGAAGATCCGGAATATGCTGTATACCAGGAAGGGATGGCTAAAGGCATGTTTGTGCGTACTGCCGATGGCGCAGTGGCTAAAGCGCCCGTTTGGCCAGGATTTTGTGCTTTCCCGGATTATTCCAACCCGCATGTGCGCAAGTGGTGGGGCAATTTGTACACCGAATTATACCAGGAACAAGGCGTGGCCGGTTTTTGGAATGATATGAATGAACCTGCGGTGTTTCATGTAAACCATAAAACACTGCCCGATTTTGTGATGCACGATGGGGATGGACAAGTAAGCAGTCACCGGAAGATTCACAATGTATATGGCCTTTTGATGAGCCAGGCTTCGTGGGATGGTTTCCGGACCCTGCAGCCCGAGAAACGCCCCTACTTACTCACCCGTGCTTCTTTTAGTGGCGGACAACGTTATGCAGCGGTATGGACGGGCGATAATTTTTCGGAATGGGAGCATTTGCAAGTTGCCAATATTCAATGTCAGCGGCTTTCCGTTTCCGGTTTTTCGTTTTGTGGAACCGACATCGGCGGGTTTGCAGGTTCCTGTGAGGCAGAGTTGTTTGTGCGCTGGTTACAACTGTCGGTGTTTCATCCGTTAATGCGGGTGCACAGCATGGGCCATCATGAAAGTGGCGATGCAATGCCTGCGGAAGAGGCACAATTGACAGACCCCGTTTTACACCAAACAGACCAGGAACCTTGGTCTTTCGGGGAGAAATGGACCGATTTGGCGAAAAAAGCCATTGAGTTGCGCTATCATCTGTTACCTTGCCTGTATACCGCATTGTGGCACAGCGCCCAGGATGGAACACCTGTTTTGCGGCACTTGGTATTTGCGGATGAAAACGACCCCAAACTCTTTGAACAGGAACGCGATTTTTTATTTGGCGAACACGTGCTGGTGAGTCCGGTGATACAACCCAAGGTGCAGCGCCAAGGGGTGTATTTGCCTAAAGGAAACTGGTATTACTTCTGGACAGGCCATCCGGCATCGGGTGAAATGTTTGTCAATGTAATGCCTGATCAAGTGCCATTTTTCATCCGGGAAGGGGCCGTTTTGCCCATTTATCCGGTGATGCAATGGACTGGCGAAAAGCCGATTGAAGAGTTGACCCTGTATGTTTATTACAAAAATGGCACAGAAAAAAGCCATTTGTATGAAGATTCGGGCGACGGTTATGATCATTTGAACGAAATGTACAGTTTGAAATATTTTGAAACGGCAGGTACGGATACCAAATTTACCTTGCGCCAACGCATAGAAGGAACCTATATTCCTACGTACTCGGCGGTGAAAGTTTATTTGGTCGGCTTCCCCACATTTTTGAAACGTTGCACGGTAGATGGGGTAGAGATGCCGATCAAGGAAATTCGACTGCGCGACCGCTCACTTTATACGTTGTCGATTACAACTGGGTTTGAAACGATTGAATGGAATGCTTAATTGGAACGAATTACATTGGCAAAGAATAGGCTTGCATGTGTTGTTTTGGGCGGTTTACCTGCCTTTAAATGCCCTTTTATCGGATATTTTATTCGGATATGAAGGTGATCTTGAGCGTGCCTTTGGGCAGGCTTTGGTTGCAGAGAGTTTTTCTTTACCTGTAAAAATTGCGCTGACCTATTTTGTGTTTTACCAGGTAATTCCTTTGTACCTGGAACGCAGTAAGCTCAGCAAACTGTTGGGTATTTTACTGTTGGCCTTTGTGGTTTGTATGGTTTTGTACCGTTTGGTGATGAATTATTTGTATGCGCCGCTGTACTTACATGGTCAAACCATGGGCTTTTGGGATGCTAAAACCTTGTTGCTCACGGCATTCGATTGCTTTATTACCTTGGCGGCGGCTTGTTCGATCAAGTTTGTGCGTTTGCAGTTTGAAAGTCTGGAAATAGAACAACAATTGATTCGCGAAAAACTGGAGTCCGAACTCAGTTTTTTAAGGGCACAAACCAACCCGCACTTTTTGTTTAATACCCTCAATAACTTGTACGCCCTGGCGCGCAAGAAATCGGACCTCACGGCTGATGCCGTCATGATGCTGTCTAAAATAATGCGTTTTGTGTTGTATGAATGTCGGGCGCCGAGGATTCCGGTAGAATCGGAAGCACAGGTGATTCAGGATTATATCGCCTTGGAGAAATTGCGTTACAATGATCGTTTAACGGTTGATTATCAGGAAAATATCGATGAGCCGGGTGTGCTTATTACGCCCTTGTTGATGCTGCCTTTTGTCGAAAACAGCTTTAAACACGGCGCTGGCGCGATGACCGGTGCGGTGGAAATATTGATTTACCTGGAATTAAAAGCAAACCAATTGGTGTTTTCGGTAAAAAATACCATCGACTGGGAAACGCCGCCGCCACCTTCTTCGGAAGGAATCGGCCTGCCCAATGTGCAGCGGCAACTGGATTTATTATACCCGGGAAAACACCATTTGGAAGCAGGCAAAAAAGGTGCGTATTTTGTGGTGGAACTCAAGGTTACTCTATCATGATTGATCCAAAAACAGCACAAAAGATTTTGTTGGATGCCACCGAGGTGCTTGGTTGGGAATATTGGAAAATTTCATCCTCCTTGGGATCTGTCCTTGCCGACGATGTGAGGGCTCCGGTAGATTTACCCATGTTTGACATGTCGGCGATGGATGGGTATGCGGTTTGTTTTAATTCGGATGGAAACAATACTTTTTCTTGTATTGATACGGTGCAGGCAGGTGATACACGTTTGATTGAACTTTTGCCTGGGCAGTGTGTGCGCATTTTTACAGGCGCCTGGGTGCCCGCCAGTGCGGATGCGGTGGTAATGCAGGAAAAAACAGTGCAAAATGATCAAATCGTAGTTGTTGAAGCCTCCGAATTGAAAAAAGGCAACCATATCCGATACCAAGGCTCACAAATTAAGGAAGGTGAACGGGTTTTGGAGAAAGGACAATTCATCCATCCTGCGGCGCTCGGTTTTTTGGCTGGCATGGGGGTTCAATTCGTAAATATATACGATCCGGTGCGCGTGGCGGTTTTAACAACCGGAAATGAATTGCAGACTTCAGGAAGAGACCTGGAGCCGGGTGAAATTTATGAATCTAATAAAATTTTATTGGAGGCGGCTATACATGAATTGAATATCTCGGCTTCGTACGCAATATCGGTCGCGGATGATGCCGCAGAAACACGCCGGGTAATCGCCGATTTACTCGAAAAAGTAGATGTTTTGATTATAACCGGGGGGATTTCAGTCGGAGAATATGATTTTGTAGGGCCCGCACTTGCCGAATTAGGGGTAAAAACCCTGTTTTATAAGGTGGCCCAAAAACCGGGTAAACCCTTGTTCGTTGGAAAGTTGAACCATAAAACGGTGTTTGCCCTTCCAGGGAATCCCGCTGCCGTACTTACTTGTTTTTACGAATATGTAAGACCTTGTTTGTTAAAAATGAAAGGCCACAAAAAGGTATTGTTGCCCGTTCAATTTTTACCCTTGCGCCAACCCGTCGAAAACCAGGCAAATCGCGCCTTGTTTTTGAAGGCAAAAGTAGCAGATGGCCAAGTGCAAATCCTGGATAAACAAGGCTCTGACATGTTGCATTCTTTTGCGTTGGCGAATGCATTGGCCTTTATTCCGGCGGAAACTTCTTACGCAGTGGGGGACCTGGCAGAAGTACATCTTTTACCTTTAAGCACGATGTCGTATGGATCTTAATCGCCTGGGTATCATCCTCCTTGCAGGTGGTAAAAGCACGCGCATGGGCCAGGATAAAGGTTTAATGGTGTTGCAAGACAAACCGATGCTGCAGCATATCCTCGAAGTGGTTGCTCCGCTTGGGTGCCCGATTATAATCATTGCTAATCAGCCTGGATATCAAGCATTTAATTACCCCGTTTTTGTAGATATCATCCCGGATTGTGGGCCCATGGGCGGTATTTACACCGGTTTGATGCACAGTGAACGTCCCCATAATTTGGTTTTGGCTTGTGACATGCCTTTTGTTCAACTGGATGCAATTCAACATTTAATAGCACTACATTCAGAAAATCATGGGGTTACGGTGGGTTCAATTGCGGGGCGGTTAGAACCGCTTTTTGCCCTGTACAGTAAAGCTTGTTTGTCCAGTCTGGAAGATGCCTTACACAATGGCGCTTATAAAATGCAGGATTATTTGAAATGTGAAGCCCCGGGCGTGCAAACAATCAACCTTGAAGCATGGCAGGAAAGTTTGCGTAACCTCAACACGCCCAGCGATTTACAACAGCATATCAAGTTTTTTGGCATGATTGCCGAAGCCACGGGTTGTAGCACCTTGGATATTGATCCTTTGCCTGATGTAAAGTCTTTACTCGCGCTGCTTTACACCCGATTTCCGATGTTGCATGCTTATACCTTTGCCATAGCCGTCGATAAAACCATAGCAGCCCCCGACCAGGTTTTGCGACCCGGGGCAGAAATTGCGCTTTTGCCACCTTATGCAGGGGGATAGTGCCTAAATAAACCAACCATGTCTGAAAAAAAGCGAAAAAATCCATTTGTCGATGGTCCAGTAGCGCCTGATTTTATTGCTTCGGTCATCGCAAAGCACCACACCCAAGTCGATGCGGGGGCGCATTCCATCTTTCTCGGTCAAGTGCGCGCCGATGTGGTGGAGGGCAAAACCGTGCGCGCCATCGAATACACGGCTTATCCGGAAATGGCTTTGGAGGCATACCACGAAATTCGGGAGGCTATTTTTGCAAAATATCCGCTGCACTGCCTGCATGTGCATCATAGTTTAGGCACCATTGCGGTGGGTGAAATTTGTTTGTTTGTGATGACCACCTCCCGACACCGTGCAGCAGCCATCGAAGCCTGTACTGAAATCGTAGAACGTATAAAAAAGGAATTGCCGGTTTGGGGCAAAGAGATATTTGAAGACGATGCCCATCAGTGGAAAACCAATCAATAAACAGGAACGATGCGCGATATCACCGATAAAATACACACCCTGCGTTACGCCTGCGCGACCGCGACCGTGCAAGTTAGTCAGCAAAGCACCATGGATGCCTTACTTGAAAAACGGGTGCCCAAAGGCGATGTGTTCGAAATGGCTAAAACGGCCGGATTATTGGGCATTAAACGCACCAGCGATACCATTCCCGATTGCCACCCGCTGCCCGTAGAGTTTGCCGCCCTGCATTTTCGTGTGGAAGGTTTATCGGTTATCATCGAAGTAGAGGTAAAAACCATCTACAAAACCGGCGTGGAAGTAGAAGCGATGTATGGCGCAACGGTCGCAGCCGTAACTGTGTACGACATGCTCAAGCCCCTCGATCCGCATATCGAAATCAATGCCGTCAAACTGCTGCAAAAAACGGGCGGCAAAACCCAATATGGCGAATTAAGTCAAAAAAAGCCGCGCACCGCCGTACTTGTCTGTTCAGACACCGTTTCCCAAGGCAAAAAAGAAGACCGTGCCGGCAAGGCCATCATCGCCAAACTCAGCAGCCTGGAAATACCCGTGGAAGAATATACCGTTATTCCAGATGAAATCGAAACCATACAATCCAAAATTCTCCAACTGGAAGCCGCTGATTTTCAAATGCTGATCATCACAGGCGGCACGGGATTGGCCCTGCGCGATGTCACCCCGGAGGCCGTGCGGCCCTTGCTTACCCGCGAAATTCCGGGCATCGCAGAAGCCATACGCGCGTACGGCCAGCAGCGCACGCCTTATTCCATGCTCTCGCGCAGCGTTGTGGGCTACCGAAACAAACTGCTGATTTTGGCCTTGCCCGGCTCTACCAAAGGCGCCCAGGAAAGCATGGATGCTGTGTTTCCTTATTTGCTGCATGTGTTTGGGGCGGGGAAACATTTTTAGTGATGAGTGAGGAGTGATGAGTGAGGAGTGATGAGTGATGAGTGAGGAGTGATGAGTGAGGAGTGAGGAGTTTATTTTTAATATTTGATATACTTATATTGTGAGTCCTTTATTTTATGTTAAATTTTGTATTTTTTATTTTGCTTTTTTCTTTTACAATAAATTTGTTTGATTTTAGTAAAGGCGATGAATACAAGGAGCCGATAAAATGGACTTTTGAACAGAAATATTGGGTAATTTAACTGTACGTGTCTCAAAAATCTATTTTAGACAGTGTTGATGACTCTTTTTTTGAGAAAATAGCCTTAAATATTTAAATCTTATTTTCAAATTCATTGGCTTAATTTGGATTAACTTTAAATTGCGCCATTTTTATTTTGAAATTTTTAAAAATATTTTGTAATTATTCCGAATATTTGTGGCCGTAAAGATCCGACGCATCAGGGGTCATAGTGATCAACAACGAATGAATTCATCACTTATCACTCCTCACTCATCACTCCTCACTCCTCACTCCTCACTCATCACTCCGCACTAAAAAATGTTTCTTTCCGACTTAGAAATTGCGCAAAAGGCTGCTATTCAGCCCATTAAAAATATCGCTGCCAAACTGGGAATTGCTGAAGATGACCTGGAATTTTATGGTAAGTACAAGGCCAAATTGCCTTTGCATTTGTTGAATCCCGATCGGATCAAACAAAGCAAACTGATCCTGGTGAGTGCCATTAGTCCCACGCCGGCAGGGGAGGGGAAGACCACCACGACGGTGGGTTTGACGGATGGATTGAATAAAATTGGGAAACATGCTATGGCGGCTTTACGCGAGCCATCGTTGGGGCCGGTTTTTGGGATGAAGGGCGGCGCTGCGGGCGGCGGTTATGCACAGGTGATTCCGATGGAAGACATCAATTTGCATTTTACGGGCGATTTTTCGGCGATTGAGAAGGCCAATAATTTGCTTTCGGCCTTGTTAGACAATAATATACAGAGCAAAACGAATAGCCTGAACATTGACCCGCGCACCATTGTGTGGAAACGGGTGATGGACATGAATGACCGGGCTTTGCGCAAAATCGTGATCGGTTTGGGCGGAACGGGCAATGGCGTGCCGCGGGAAGATGGTTTTAACATCACCCCCGCATCGGAAGTGATGGCTATTTTGTGTATGTCGCAAAGCATCGACGACCTCAAAGAGCGGCTCGGAAACATCCTGGTAGGCTTTACGTTTGATAAAAAACCGGTGTTTGCCCGCGATTTGAAGGCGCAGGGTGCCATGGCGCTGTTGTTGAAAGATGCGATTAAGCCCAATTTGGTGCAGACCTTGGAGGGCAACGGCGCAATCATCCACGGTGGACCGTTCGCCAACATTGCGCAGGGTACCAATACGATTTTGGCTACCAAAATGGCGCTTTCTTTGGCCGATTATGTGGTAACAGAGGCGGGCTTTGGCGCGGACTTGGGTGCAGAAAAATTTATGGACATCAAATGCGGGTACGCAGGGTTGGCGCCCGATGCGATGGTATTGGTGGCCACCATTCGCGCGTTGCGGCATCATGGCGGTGCTAAAAAAGCCGATTACAACACGCCCAACCTCGAATTGGTGCAAAAAGGCTTCGAAAACCTGGAAAAACACATCGAAAACTGTAAAAAGTTTGGCTTAACGCCGGTGGTTGCGCTCAATAGTTTTGCAACCGATTCGAAGGAAGAAGTGGATTTTGTTATCCAAGCCTGCGCAGGCATGGGCGTACAGGCGGTTGTAAGCGCTTGCTGGGCACAAGGCGGAGAAGGCACGAAAGACCTGGCATTGGCAGTTGTTGCGACCATTGAGGCCGGCAACAATCATTTCAAACCGTTGTACGATTGGAGTTTATCCATTGAAGAAAAAATTAAAATCATCGCAACCGAGATTTATGGTGCAGATGATATAAAATACACCCCGCAAGCGCGTGCAGGTTTAAAAACCATTGCTGCGTTGGGCTTAGATAAACTACCCGTTTGTATGGCCAAAACCCAGAAATCATTTTCGGATGATGAAACTAAAATTGGCCGTCCGCGCAACTTTAGCATTACGGTCCGTGAATTTGAATTTGCTGCAGGGGCCGGTTTTGTGATTCCAATATTGGGTGAAATGATGCGTATGCCCGGTTTACCCGCCGTTCCTGCTTCCGAGGGTATGGATATCGATGCAAATGGACAGGTATCGGGTTTGTCGTAGGGCATTTAAACAGCTGTTCAATGGCCATTTTACAATATCAAGCCAAAAAATACCAGCAAGGCCTTGCCTCGGCGGTGGAGGATATCCTTACCGCCGAGGCTGCGCTGCGTATTGCCATTAATGGATCGGTATTTACGATCACTATGCGTACACCCGGCAATGAAGCCGCATTGGTACGAGGATTGTTGTATGCCGAAGACATGTACCGCGACCTGGAAGCCCATCCGGTAATAGCAGTGGAGGAGCGCAATCAATACGGCTATATTACCGCTGTAGCGGTTACAGTAGATCCCGAAAAGTTGGGCAAACGCGATTTGAATAGCAGGAATTTACTATCTGTATCTTCTTGTGGAATATGCGGTAATACAGAATTAGTGGATTTGAATGCGGGTCAAAGTTTGGCCGATAAGCCTGGCACCTTATCGTCTACTACGGTCCTGCAAATGTTCCAACAAATGCGTGCTGGTCAGAATACTTTTGAGCAGTCAGGTGGCTCGCATGCCGCCGCAGCATTTACCCTGGATGGACAGATGCTTACGTTGCAGGAGGACATTGGGCGCCACAATGCGGTAGATAAAGTGGTGGGTCAGTTGATTTTAGATGGCCAATTGGGGGACGCATTTTGCATCATCGTAAGTGGCCGCATTTCCTACGAAATTGTGAGCAAGGCCTATGTAGCAGGCATACCTGTGTTGGCGGCAGTATCAGCCCCCAGTTCGCTGGCGGTCGATTATGCGCGGGAACTGGGCTTGACGCTGCTCGCTTTTTGCCGAGAAGATAAGTTTACCGTATATGCCGGATGGGTCCAGGATTAACCATGCATCGTCAAATTGCACACATCGCCATCCCATCCCAGGTTTATTTTTCCGCCGGAAGTGAGCCATTCCACCAACTTAGCCCCCATCAATTCGGCGCGCCAACCTTGCAAAATGGCGGGATCAAAATCGCCGTGACCCGCTTTTAATTTGTTGAAATCGCCTTTTGGAAACAGCAACGCCGCACTGATTTCGTGCTCAATACACTGTTTTTTAACAAAATGGTACAGTAATTCCATCGTCCATTCGCGTTCAGGATCCTCGGGGGTGGGTTTGGGCAAACCTTCCAAAAATGCGCGTTCGCGGTCTGTCGCAGGGCCTTTGATCAATTCTTGCCAGTCGGATACATATTTACGCCAAATTCCTTCCGGTAAGGTCCGGTTCGATTTGAAGCCGCTCGGACCATCCTTGGTTGCCCGCAAAACAGTGCTCACATGCCGGCTTTGCAACACCGTTTCTTTGGGTATATTAAATTCGGCTGCCTTTTCCCGCCGCCAAACAAACAGGCGCATCAGGAAAATTTTATCTTTATATTCCAGTTGGTGGATGTATTCATTGGCCAGCACTTCTTTATAGGGATCAACCTGATAAAATGCGGCGGCTTCCCATTTGCGGTTTTCCTCGCGTGCCCAGCTTTCTCGTTTGTGTTTGCGCAGTTTTTGGGTGAGTTTATGGTGCAAACCGGGCAGGTATTTTACGTCTTCCACGGCATAACTCAGCGCTTTTGGATCAATCGGACGCGCTTCCCAATCGGCAACGGTATGGCTTTTAGCCAGGTTTACGCGCAGTTCCTTTTCCACAATTTTACCGAAACCTGCCGGATAGTTGTATCCAACAAACCCTGCGGCAATTTGGGTATCGAACGTATTTTGAGGAACCGTGCCAAACAAGGTGTACAACAATCGGTAGTCGTTGTCGCCCGCGTGGGTGATTTTAAGTACGGCTGGGTCGACGACGATGGCCAAAAACGAGGAAAGGTCGGCAATATGTAAGGTGTCAACCAGGTAAATATCCGTTGCTGTTACAATCTGGATCAGGCATAGTGCCGGAACATAGGTTTTCTCTCCTACAAACTCCGTATCAAACCCAATCCACTCTGATTGGGCGATAGATGCCATGACTGTGTCGAATGCTTGTTGTTTCTCGAGGAAGTGTATTTGATAATCCATGGGTCAAAAGTAAAAAGTAGTGCTTAACCCTGTTCTAACATTGCATTTTTTCTTTAAAAATAATAAAAAAACCTCGTAATTTATGTAAACACAGCCGACCTTCACATCGTTTATTCATTAGAACACGTTATTGGATTACCTTTTTTTTAATTTCGCATCCGGAATTCAAATACTACCATGAAAAAACTCTTTTTGGGCCTCGCCATTTTTATCGTGCTTTTACTGGCAGCACTCATCGCTATTCCTTACTTGTTTAAGGATCAAATCATTGCACAAGTAAAAACCTTGGCAAATGAAAATCTGACCGCCACCCTCGATTTTGAGGATGTCAATATTTCCGTTTTCCGCCATTTTCCAAAATTGACGGTTGGACTGGAAGGCCTTCAAGTCACTGGATCCGGGCATTTTGAAGGGGTAAAACTGATTCAATGCAAACGCCTGGACCTTGCCCTCGATCTTTGGTCGGCTATTTTCGGGTCGCAGGTGACCATCAAACGCCTGTATTTTTTGGAACCGGATATTAAGGTGTATGTGCTTTCCGATGGAAGTGCCAATTACGATATCACCAAGCCAGATCCAACGGCTACTACCACGACCAGTACCAGTGCAAGCAGCCCAATCAAACTTGATTATTACGCCATCGAACGGGGTAAATTTTTATATGACGATCGTTCTCTGGATATGCGCATGGAACTGGCAGGACTAGACCATTCAGGCTCGGGTGAACTTACTGCTACAGTGTACGACCTGGTCATGAAAACCCAGGCCACACAATTGTCGGTCAACTATGGCGGCATGCAATATTTGAGCAATGCGCAAGCCGACTGGAATGCCACCTTAGGCGCTGATATGGATAAAATGCGCTTCGAATTTAAAGATAATGATTTGAAAGTAAATGCATTACAGGTTATGTTGAATGGCTGGGTAGAAATGCCCAAGGAGGATATTGTCATGGATATGAGTTTCGGTACGCCCTCCAACACGTTTAAAAGCTTGTTGTCGATCATTCCTGGGGCCTACACGAAGGATTTTGATGGGGTGCAAGCCAATGGCACCGTACAATTTGCCGGTTTTGTAAAAGGTACGTATAATGAAACCACGTATCCTGCTTTTAAACTCGATTTTAAAGTGGGCAATGCCGATTTCAAATATCCGGACCTCCCGCTCGGGGTGCGCAATATCAATGTAGATGCTTCGATTAACAGCCCATCGAGCCGCCTGAACGATATGAAAATAGACGTGCCGAAGTTTAGTTTGGTGGTTGGTTCTAACCCGCTGGAAGGCTTTTTCTATTTAAAAACACCCGAATCTGACCCGAATGTCAACATGAAACTGGATGGTACCCTCAATTTGGGTGAACTGTCGAAGGCTTTCCCCATGGAAGGTGTGCAAGAACTTTCGGGCATTATCAAGGCAAATATGACCTTAAAAGCCGCCATGAGCCAAGTCGAAAAACAACAATACGACCAGGTAAATATGGCGGGCGATTTTGCGATGCAGCAAATCAATTATCGCGCAGCAGGCACACCTGCGGTAACCATCAATGCCCTTACCACCCATTTGACGCCGCAAAAAGTTGATATTGAAAATTTTGATGCCAAATTGGGCCGCAGTGATATCAAAGCAAATGGCTCCATAGATAATATCCTGGCGTATTTTTCTACCAATAAAACCATGACGGGCAACCTGGTGTTCAGTTCGGTTTATTTTGATGCCAATGAGTGGCTTGAAACCCCGGCTGCCCCGGCTGGAACACCCGCCGCAACCACGGTGGTACCCAACGATGTGCCTGCACCCACGGAAAAAGTGTTCGACCGCTGGGACTTTACGGTAGATGGTAAAATCAGTAAGTTAAAATATGATGTATATGATTTGGCTGGCTTGTTTATGAAAGGACATTTCAAACCCAATAAAATGGATGTTTCCGAGTTTGGTTTGAAACTGGGGGCCAGCGACTTGAGCGGCAACGGACAAATTTTAAATGCCTGGAATTATTTGTTTGACAATCAAACAGTTGAAGGTGTGGTGAATTTGCGCTCCAACTATTTTGATTTGAATCCGTTTATGACGACTGCGCCTGCTGCTGCGACCTCGGCTGCTGCTCCTGCTGCACCCGCCGCGGTTATTCCTGTACCGGATCATATGAACATGACGCTTAATGCAAGTTTTGCCAAATTGAACTACACGACCATCGTCCTGGAAAACCTGGATGGCGCCGTGGTTGTAAAAGACAATGTGGCTAAAATTAAAGATTGCACGGCCAATATTTTGGGCGGACAAGTGGCGCTGAATGGTGAATACAACACCAAAGACATCAGCAAGCCGTCTTATAATGTCGACTTGGCCCTGCAAAAAATGGGTTTCCGAGATGCGTATAAAAACTTTGCCACCATTAAAGCCCTCGCCCCTGTGGCACAACTGATTGATGGGGTGTTTAATACCACCTTGTCGATGAGCGGTTTGTTGGGTAAAGATATGATGCCCGATTTTCAGACCCTTTCAGCGGCCGGATTTTTGGAAACCGTGAACGCGGTGGTGATGAATTTTAAACCCCTCGACGAAATTGGTTCCAAGTTGGATATTCCATACCTAAAACGCCTCGAACTGGCCAATACCAAAAACTGGTTTGAAGTGAAAGATGGCAAAGTGACCGTAAAGCCGTTTAACATCAAAATGAAGGACGTGGCCATGCAGGTTGGTGGATCATCGGGCATCAGCAGTGGAGATATGAACTATCAGATTGTCACCAAAGCCCCACGTAAAATATTGGGTACTGCGGGCAATGCCGGGTTGAACTTTTTATCGAAAGAAGCCGGTAAATACGGGGTAAATATTGCGCAAGGTGAATTCATCAATGTGCGTTTTGACCTTTCCGGCTCGCTTTTCAACCCTAAAGTAGCCATGAAAGTATTGGGCAGCGATGGTCAGTCTACCCTCAAAGAGGAAACAGGCGATGTGGCGCAAGCAACCTTGAACCAGGCCAAGGATTCGATTGGCAACATGGCCAACCGTGAATTGGACAAAGCCAAAGAGAAGGCCAAGCAGGCTGCCGATAAAGTTGCCGATAGTTTGCGCAATGTGGCCAACCGCGAATTGGAAAAAGCGAAAGACAAGGCCATTCAGGAAACAAAGGACCAGGTTGGCAAGGTATTGGGCAATGAAGTAGGGGATAAGGTTGGAAAGGAAGTGGGCACCCAGGTGGAAAAAAAGGCCGGTGAGGTCTTGGGCGACAAAGGCACCAAAACAGTGGATGAGGCCAAGAAAAAATTGGAAAGTTGGGATCCGTTTAAGAAGAAAAAGAACTAAAAATGCATATTCCTTGGTGGAAGAAATGGTATTCTCATATTACCCCTATTGTGCTGGAGATGACAGAATCGGAGCAAAATCCAGAGTTGGCGGTTTTGCTCAATCGGGGGCGCATGCAATTGTTGAGCGGGAATGCCATTTATTCCTGGGATGATTTATACCGCAATTTTTCCACGGCCTTTGAAGTATTAAAAATACGCGATCGGGCGGTGGAAGAAGTGCTGGTATTGGGCTTGGGACTGGGTAGTGTGCCCTTTATGCTGGAGCGGAAATTTGGCGTGAACGCCTATTATACGGCCGTGGAATGGGATGAAAAAGTGGCTGAATTGGCCATGAAATACACCTTTTCCCGTTTAAAAAGCGCCGTAAATATCATTACGGCCGATGCCGGAGATTTTATGGAGATCTGCGGCTCCGAATTTGATATGATCATTGTGGATATTTTTGAGGACGATTTGACGCCACCACAATTTGAAACCCCGGAATTTTTGGAGGCTTGCTTACGCTGCCTAAACCCCGGTGGTTTGTTGCTGTTCAACCGTTTATATGGAGAACATAAAGACAAGGTTGCAGCAGATCGGTATTTTGAACGGGTTTTTAAAACCGTTTTTCCGGAAGCCTGGACCATCGATACCCAGGGCAATCTGATTTTATGCGCTACCGCAACCTTGTCTGAAAAGGACTAAAATTCTATTTTCCAGGTATCTCCTTCCAGATAAACCGCCTTGGAAAGCCGGACCGTTATTTTTTGCTCCCCTTGTACCGGGATGGTTTGTCCATTGGTGATGGGCATGTTGGTTTGAATTACATACAGCGCTGCATCGTATAAAGCGGCCTGAACGTCTTGTAATTGGTGGGTAGAATTGGCAATTTCCATTTCTTTTGCCCCAAATTCATGCAAACCATAGGTGTATCCTCCTGATTTGTCTTTTTCCTGTTGAATGCCAAAATACACCCAGCAATATACCGGCAAGGTTTGGTTGCTCAACAAATTATGGGCAGCTGCGGTGTAAAATCCTTTTGGAACCAACAAATATTGGTTGTTCATATAAACGCCCGAAGCACTGCGTTGCTCCAACACACAAGCGGCTACTTTCGTAAATAACTTGTAGGCCTCCAGCATTTTACCATTCGATGCAATCACCGAAATGACGGCCTGTGCCTGATGCCGACTTGCCTCGGCCGCCGCTTTGGTCCACAGCCAGGAAATCTGTGCCGCCGCTTTGATTTCGGCAGGCGCAACCGGATAATCGAGGTAGGCAATCATAATGGTTGCACCGGGCGCTGAAAATACAATGGTCTTTTCGCCCGTGTTGGCGGAGTCTGTCCGGATTTTCCAATCGGTTTTCAGGGCGGCCAACAAAACTTTGGCATCCAGTGGCGTTTTTTGGTCGAGCAAAACAGAGCCTGTTACCACTTTTGATTCATTCGGGTTATTACCTGCGGCAAATGCGCAAAAAGGAGCCGTAAACAGGCTCAAAAGCAACAAAATTCGATACATGTTAGTTGTGTTCATGGTTAAAAAAATCACCCGGCACCTAAACGAAGGCAACCGGGCGATTGGTATATTTTACAAAATTAATCTAATTCGTTCTGTGCGGAAAATTTACCGGACCAGCGTCACCTGGCCTTTTCGTTCTTCTTCAATGCCATTGGCGTAACGCACCACAATTTGATAGGCAAATACATCGCTGGGCGCTTCTTTATCGTCCACTTTGCCATCCCAGCTCGTTTTTCCTTCGCTGGATTCAAATACTTTTTGCCCCCAACGGTTGAAGATTTTGAAGCTGACTACCCGGGTAGTTGTGCTGCCAAAAAACAGCGGACCAAAAGTGCTGTTCACGTCATCGCCGTTGGGCGTAAAGACATTGGGCATTTCAAAACAACGGTCAATGGTGTAAGCAACACTTGCTGTATCAATACATCCGGCTGTATTCGAAGCCGTAACCGCCAACACGACCACGCCTTCATTGGATGGCGTAATTTTCACAGAGTCTGTGGTGAAAGCAGGCAGTACCACGCCATTTTCCGTCCAAACGTAACTTACATTTTTCGGACTCGTCACAACTTTGATGGTTATCGCCACACCCAAACAAATCGTTCCAGGTTCCGGGGAACTGGTCAAACTCAAGATATCGGTCGGCGCCGAAATATTAATTTGCACCGAATCGAGCGCTGTACAGCTGTTGGCAGGTCCGTATTGATACTGTGCCACGAAAAGCGTGGGTTGTGCAAGGGTGACAGTGACCGGATTGCCGTTCAAATTGCCAGGGAACCAACTGATCACACCGCCTTGCGTACCCGTGATGGTTGCATTCAGATTGACGGGGACACTTCGACACACTTCCTTGTCCAAACCCGCATCAATATCGGCATTGGTAACGGTAATGGTGACCGATTTGGTGATAGGGCAAATATTTACGCCTTGCGCATTCAGGGTGTACGTGGTGGTTTGGGTAGGCCTTACAGTTGGTTGCGCCAGGTTGGAAACCAGGGCGCCACTTGTATTTGTCCATACGTACAAGACATTATTTTCGGCAATAGCCTGGTTCAATACCACTGAATCGCCGAAACAGATCGTTCTATCCGCAATTACCGCTACCACGGGTACCGGCCACACCGGCACCGTCACCGTGCTTTCAGAAGGACAGGTATTGTTTGGTGTGGTTAATACGTAAATTGCTGTATCCGTTGGTGTTGCAGTTGGGTTTAAACAATCGGTACAAGACAAATTGGGGCCACTCCACAAAATAGGGGTGCCTGCGGGGGTAACCACAGCAGTTAGGTTGACCGTTTCTCCCGGACAAATATTATCAGGTGCAAACGTTGCTTGTACAAACGTTTGCGGCGCAACCGTAATAATAGTCTGTTTTTGAATTGGACACAATTCCGGACCTTCTGCCAGCAACGTGTAGGTGGTGGTTACGCCAGGTGTTGCGCTGGGTTGTGCACCCACGAGTGGTTGTCCTGCGGGATCGGCCGTCCAGGTGTAGGTTACGCCTGGCTGGGCAGGCGCATCATTCAGTACGATGGTTTTCCCAAAACAGATGGTTTGTTCTGGGATCAAATCGATGACGGGCGATGATTTCACCGGAACCGTTACGGAAGCGCCAGCAGGACAAGGCAGGCCTTTGGCTTTTACCTGATACGTGGTTGTTTGGGTCGGATTGGCAATTGGGTTTTTACAATCGGTGCAAGAAAGTGTTGGGCTTTCTTCCCATTCAATTTCGATACCCGGCGGATCCGTCACGAGGGTAATCTGGGTGGTTTCGCCCGGACAAATGCTGGGTGGGTTGAGGGTAAAGGTAAAGGTAGGCGGAATCGCCACGGGTACAATAACGGTATCTATGACCGAGCAAGCGCGGTTATCGGTTGTACGGATAAACGTGTCGGTTACGGTCGCATTGATGACCATATTCCATTTTTCCACTGGGGTTAATTGGCCTGCACCGGGCTGCCAATTGATGGAAATATCCGGGAAACTGGCTGGTTCGTAGGTGTTCGAAAGCAGGAAAACGGTATCACCCGGGCAATAGATGGTTTTATCGGGCGAGCGGCGAATGGCCGAATAGGGGAGTGAGTCTACCCGAATACGCACCGAGTCAAAAACCACACAATTGTTGATATTATAGGTAGCAATGAGGGTTACCGTTTCATCTGGTGCCGTTTTTACATTGTTTCCTGTTGCAGGGCTCACGTAAAATGCGGGTGTCCAAATCACTTGTGATCCTGCGGGCGCGGAAATTGCGGTCAGGTTCAAGGTGTCGCCCAGGCAAATTTCGCGGTATTCAGCGCCGGTAATATTTACATCGGCTGCAATGACCTTTATGTTTACCGTACCGGTTTGGGTGCAATAACCGTTGGCACTGGTAGCCGTAAGGGTGTACAAGGTGCTTACATCCGGGGTCGCAATCGGGCCGGAACTGGTTGTATCGCTCAGACCAGCGCTTGGTTCCCAATCGTATTCAGTACTTAAATCGAGCACATCGGCCAGTTGTACGCTGTAATTTTGGCAAATGGTGGTATCCAGGGTATTGAACGTCGGGAAAAACAAGGTATCCACCAGGATCGTTACTTGGTCGGTCACTTTACATCCTGATAAAGTGAGGGTGGCCACATAGGTAGTAGTAGTGGTGGGCGATGCGGTTACAAATTCACCACTTGCACTGCTTAATCCCGCGGCTGGCGACCAGCTGATGCCTGCGCCGTTGTTATTGTTGATGGCTTGTAAGGGGACCCCTGTTCCTACACAGATAGCGGTGTCGGCCAAAGCCACCAGGTCAATAACAGGATCTGAAATACGAATATATACAGAATCAATGTCCACGCAGGTTTCAATGGTGCCGGTCACTACCAGCCATTGGTCCTGGGTAGGCGTGATGGTTGGATTGCCAATGAGCGGATTGCTTACCGCCGTGGGAGGCTCCCAGGAATAGTTCACTGCACCTTCCGCTTGTAATTTATAGGTCGTTCCAGCACAAACAATAATGGTGTCTCCACCAACGACATTTACCTCTGCATTGTCTTTAATGTCCACTGAAAGCACTTTGTACACGACTGTACCGCAACCGAAGTTGTTGGTTAAGGTAATCGTTACTGTTTCGGTACCTTCTACCAGGTTGTCATTCAGGGGAACGATGGGGAAAAATAACTGAGTTTGTCCCGGTAAAAACGTGATTACGTTGGGAATTGCAATGTTATAATCCACGCCCAGGGTTGCCGTACCACCAACGGTTACGGTGAACGAAAGGGGCTTTTCTACAGGCTGGTTTAACGAAATCAACAATTGATCGCTGATCCCCGAACAAGATTCGATAAAGTAGTTGATGCCGGAAGCAAATTGTACTTGCAAATCGGGTGTGCCACCTTGAATTTCAGAAACAAACACCCCGGAATCAAAAATAAAATCGGAGCGGTCGGCAACAGCCAATTTTAAGTGGTAGGTATTACAAGGTATAACAGCCGTACGCGCCGTTAAGGTTTTTTTAATGCCGAATTTGTCGGAAGTAAGTCCGTCATATTGCAAAATCGTTCCTAATTCATTGGTCCGGTAAAACTCCCAGTTGAGGATGTTATTCACAGAAGCAATTTCCACAGGCAGGTTGGTACCCGGAATCAAGGCAATGTTTTTGGCGCTGTTCGTCAGGTTCGGGTCGCCTACAATGCCCGGACCAGAAACGAAAAAGGCAAAAATATCATTGATCGTTTCCACGTATTCTGGATATTCTTCTGATCCGAACACGTATTCGAAACTCAATTCATCCGTGGCTGCAAACACATCGAGTTCTACAATACAGGCATCATTAGACTCCTGCAATAGGTCGTTGGACAAGTAATCGAGGTCTGGATCGCCGGGTGCATTGTTGTCAAAAAACGGTCCACCCGTCGAATTATTGGGGCCTACTACATTGGATACCTGGCCGCTGGTCAGTACCAGGCCTTGTCTTAGCCCCAGGTCATTGTCGTCTGTAGGATAACTAAAGGTCCCATAAGCGCCGGTTGGACAGTTAATATCTGTGACCGTAACGGTGGTTGCGGGTGTTTGAACAGCCGCAATAATATCGTTGCTTGTAATATCCGTTTTGACGGTAATGGGGTCGGGTTGCGGACAAGCGGCCTGGCTGCAAACCCAGGATCCTTTCCAGCCTTCAAAATTGACCAAAGCATCCGATTGAAAGGCCAGGGTGAGGCATCCGCTGGTCGCTTGTACCTGGAAACTTACACCACCACCCCCAGCTGGCGGCGGCTCCAGAAATCCACCCCCTTGCAGCGCTGCTATCAGGGGGGCATTCACACTATTGCCATCATAAAAACTAAGGGCATCGGCATCGTCTGGACCAAATCCGTTTTCTATATTGTAATACTCCAGGGTAAAGGTGATGCAATTTGGATTGTCATTGGGGCAAATCACAAACACAAAGTCCTCATTTTCACTGTAATCTCCCGAGGGGCCACCGCTGTCGTATACGGTGCCTTCACAAAGGACCGAACCACCATCGCCAATTACATATACGGGCGGCAATTTATCTACACAAAGCGTAAAACCACCCGCATTGTTGACATTGTTGCCAAAATCAGAAATCCGAATAAAATAGGTCGCGCCCGGTGTCAATCCCGCCAGATCAAGTATCAGGGAGGTGTCACCTGGATCGCCTTTTTTACACAGAAACTCCGCCAGGTCATCGAAAATACAATCGCCGCGGTATACGGCAAACTCCGGGTTAACGATCGGATCTGCGCCGGCTGCTTCTAAGGTCATACGGAAGTCGAACAACGTATCCGGACAAACAAAAGAAAACCATACGTCGCGTGCTGCGGGAATATTGCCAAAACAGGAGGGTACATTGTCCATCCCGATATTACTGGGCGTGGCGCCCACATTGGAAAAAATGGTGGTAGGGCAGGTTGGTGCAAAACCAAGTTCGGTAACACCAGAGCAATCATCATTCAAAGGGGCCTGTGCGAACAGGTGGCCAGCCGTCATTACAGCGGCGAAATACATCAAAATTTTCTTCATCAGTGTGCAGTAATTGCTTGCAGATTAATTTACGCGTCCCAAATGTAGGTACCGTCTGCCTAATGTCCAATTACTGCTTTGTTTTTGTGTCCTGGGTTGGCAAACTATTACAACTTTGCAGGCTTGTACGCACTTCTTCCAGCCTGAAAGCGGGTACTTTATTCCCCCAGTTGCTGCCGATGTAGTTTAATACGTTGGTAATTTGAACTTCAGACAAGTTCGGGATACCCGCCATTTGTTCCTGATACCGAATACCGTTTACCAAAATGGTATCTACCAGTCCATAACGTACGATGCATGCCAGCTGATCGCGGTGTTGTATGAGGTAATCCGAATTGGCCAACGGCGGAATAAGCGCCCCCAAACCCGCACCATCGTCCAAATGACAGTTGGCACAAGTCGCTTTATACACCCGCGCACCGGATGGGTATTGGTTTCCATCACAAGCGAAAACCAAAAAAATAGCCAATGACAGACTAAAAATCAATATTTTTTGCATTCGTTATTTACTTTTGAGCAGGAAACTGTTCTTTCAACAGCCGTTCAATATCGCGTATAAATCGGTCGGTATCTTCGGCATCGGTGCCATTGCAAAAAGCACGCACATGCCGGTTTTTATCCACCAAAATAATTCTGCCCGAATGGTCAAAGCCGCCCGGTGCGTCTGGATTTTCTTTGGCAATACTGAAATAATCATCTGCAATGCCAAAAATCGAATCCCTTGCCCCGGTCACAAAACGCCATTTTTTAGCATCAATGTTTAATTTATCCGCATGGCGCTTCAAAGCAGCCACGGTATCGTTTTTGGTGTCAATCGAATGCGACAGCAACATAAAACGATCGTCGTTCAAAAATTTCTGGTAAATGCGCAAACCATTGGCTTTTACTTTCGGACAAATGGTCGGACAGTGGATAAAGAAAAAGTCAACAGCATATATTTTCCCTTCAAAAGTGGCATTGTTTACCAATTGACTGTCCTGATCGACAAATGCAAATTTAGGAATGGACCGGTAAATGGTATCTCCATTGGGGGCAACATCGCGTTCGCCCAGGATCGGCAGCGGTGCATCCACGTTTGGTCCGCAAGCAGCAATCAAGAGGATTAAAGCAAAAAAGCATACTTGTTTATACATGGCAGCCATATTTTATGCTTAAAATTTAGATAAAAAAGCCCAATCAGGCGCTTATTTCGCCAACGATTTAGCAGCGTGCATGGCCGCTTTGATGTCGGCCTGGTTTTGTTGCATTTTTTGGTATTGATCTTGCAGGTACTTCAACGCTTCGGAGGTAGAAAGGCTGTCGGGCGCTTTGTATTCAGCCATCCAGGCCATCATGTCGTTTTCGGCTTTTTCCATTTGTTCAATGACCGTCAGCAAAGCGGCTTTGCGTTCGAGGGCGGTGGTGGTACCGATGGAATCAAGTGCTGCCACTTCTTTTTTGAAATTGCGTGCAACCCGGTTGATGACCGACATACCTTTCATGGCATCATCGTGTAAATCTTCGGTTTCTTTTTGCAAAAGTTGAACCTTGGCACGGTCGTCACAAGCCACGGTGAGCAGCGACAAACAGAAAAAGGCAAGTGGAAAAAGCAAGAAAGTACGCATCGGATGAATTTTTGGGCAAAAGTACCTGATCTGAAGTGGGATAGCAAGGCTGCTTTTACAGGTTTTATTAATTTTGCATTGTTATAAATAGAAACAGCAGAAAAACATGCTTACAGCCATCTCACCGATTGACGGTCGGTATGCGGACAAAACCCGTGAATTGAGCGATTATTTTAGCGAATATGCCCTGATTCGGTATCGGGTATTTGTTGAAATTCAATATTTTATCGCATTGTGTCAGTTTGGATTACCCCAACTTGAGTCGTTTGAGGACGATAAAATAGACGACCTGAACGGCATTTTTGAACATTTTAGCCTGGGGGATGCCGAATTTGTAAAAGGCATCGAACGCACCACCAACCACGATGTAAAAGCCGTTGAGTACTTTTTAAAAGAACGTTTTGATGCCTTGGAGTTGGGCGATCTGCGCGAGTTTGTGCATTTCGGACTTACATCGCAGGATATCAACAACACCGCCACGCCTTTGTTGTTGAAAAACGCGCTCGAATCGGTTTATTATCCCCTGATTTCTAAAATTATTGCCAGTTTGGAGCAGCGCGCACAGGATTGGGCGCACGTGCCCATGCTTGCGCGTACGCACGGACAACCGGCGTCGCCCACCTTGCTTGGTAAAGAATTGCGCGTTTTTGCCGAACGCCTTGAAATTCAATTGGCGATGTTGAAAGCCATTCCGCACCGGGCGAAATTTGGCGGCGCAACAGGCAATTTTAACGCACATTACGCCGCTTACCCCGATTTTGATTGGCAGCAATTTGGAAACGATTTTGTACGGGAGTTTCTCGGGCTGGAACGTTCGCAAACGACGACTCAAATTGAACATTACGATTGTATGGCCGCGCAATTTCAGGCAATCGGCCGCATCAACACAATTCTGATTGATTTTTGTCGGGATATCTGGACCTATATTTCCATGGAGTATTTCCGCCAGCAAACCGTGAAAGATGAAGTCGGCTCATCGGCCATGCCGCACAAGGTCAACCCGATTGATTTTGAAAACGCAGAAGGAAATTTTGGTTTGGCAAATGCCTTGTTTCAGCATTTGGCCGAAAAACTACCGATCAGCCGACTGCAACGCGACCTGACCGATTCCACGGTTTTGCGCAATATTGGCGTACCGATGGGACATACCCTGGTTGCGCTCAAATCACTCCAAAAAGGATTGGGAAAACTGACCCTAAACGAAGGAAAACTGTACGACGACCTGGAAGACAACTGGATGGTGATTGCCGAAGGTATTCAGGTGATTTTGCGCCGGGAAGGATATCCGCAGCCGTATGAGGCGTTGAAAGCGCTTACGCGAGGACGGAGCGCTGTTACGCAAAGTGTTTTACATGAATTTATTGAGGAGTTGGCCGTTTCTGAAGCCATCAAGGAAGAATTGAAGGCGCTTACGCCGCATAATTATGTGGGAAGAAGGTAGTGATGAGTGATGAGTGATGAGTGAGGAATTACACTATTCGACTTATTTCACGCAGATGTTACACAGAAAAAAAACAGATGTTACACGGAAAAATCTGTGTAACATCTGAGAAAACTAATCTGGGTAGCATCTGCGCGAAATTTGTCACGCAGTGTTCGATATTACAATTTATTCATTTTCAGCACCGCACTCTGCGCTTGATCATTCCGAAGCACAACGAAATAAACGCCGCTCGCCCAGTTGGCGCCACAGGTGTAACTGCCGGTAATGCCTACCTTTTGCTGCAACATAACCTGTCCGAACACATTCCGCACTTCGAGAATTGCGTTTTCGGTACCTGGCCAGTTGTAACGCAACATAAATTCCGAGGCAGTGGGGTTAGGCGTTGCAAGGATGCTGGCATTGGCATCCACTGGGTTATTTACAGCGGTTGCAATCGACGTTATTTTAAAAATATCCACACCGGCTTCTACGAGGTGGCCTGGCGCAACATCACTGGCGCTAAACAATACTTTTACCGAGTTATTGAGCGGAATAACATTTTTGAGGCTGATGTCGCCCGAGCTGCGCCACACACTTTCCGATAGGTTGGTGGTAAAGACAGTAGCCGTTTGTACGCCATTGGTCACTTTTACCGTGAAATTGTCATTTGGTCCTGTGCCTTGTCCGCCGTCATTAAAAAACCAATAGTCGAAAGACAGTACTGCATCTTGCAAGCCATTTAACTTCATGGTTGGCGTGCTCAGAATCACTTCGCCATTGTCCACATCATTGTTGCCTGCGCCGCCGCCAGCGTTGCCGGTTACATAGCACAGGTTGTTGTTATCTGTTGCGGCATCGGCTTCCGGGTTGCTGATTTGGTTGTTGTAATAAGTTCCGACCGGAACACCCAGTTCCCAATCGCCGGATGCGGCATTGCTGGTGTTGGTCCAACCCAAATTCAATTCAAAATCATCGTAGTAGCCGGGTTCCAATGCAATTTCAAGTTGACCGGATGCGCTAATGGTGATCGATCCATTGCGGAAGCCCCAAGCGCCCACGCGGTAGGTGCCCGCAGACAAACAGTTGAGGTCAAACTTCCCTTGTGCATTGGTTTGCAGTTTGAGCACTTGCGCATTACCAGCAAGCAACAGTTCGGTATTGGGAACCACGGCCAGGGTGTTTCCATTTTTGAGGGTAGCATTCACAGAAACTGCATTCTCTACCGACAATGTAACATTAAGTGGGGTAACCTGTTCAGTTGCCAGTACCACCGTGCGTGTTTCGGTGAGGTAACCAGGTTTGCTAATGGTTACGGTGTAGGTGCCTGGCACGACGTATCCCGTTTTTACAATACCGCTTGCTTTAGATGTCGCAATGGTGTTTATTGGTGCGCCAACAATGGTGACCACGGCTTCGCCCAGCGGCAGACCATTGCAACCGTTGGTGATTTGGCCTTCCAAATAGCAGGCGCGCACATAATTCGGGGTGCAAACAAATAATTTGCCGGTGCCGCCTCCCGTATTCGGAATGTTGCTGGCCACGATGGTCCCAGATGGCAAGAAGGGATAAACGCCCCAGCAGCCGTCAAATGTTCCGCCGGAAGCCCAGGTATCAAATCGGCCTACTTCTACCAGGTTATCCGGGCGGTGCGCATCCACGATGTTAAATCCGTCTATATAATAGGAGTTGATAGCCCAGTCGTTTAGAATATGCGTGTTGTGGCCGATTGCGTTGTTGCCATCGCCGGTAGACGAGCGATCCAGTTCTTTGATGTCGCTCGGGTCGCTCACATCGTAAGCTGTAATGAAGGATGGGAAATCTTCATCGGTTGTGAGGATGGTTTTGCGGTCGCTGAGCATCCAGGCGTTGTGGGTGAAATTGCCCGGTGTTTGAATGGTACCGAGTACAGCCGGATTGGCTTTGTTGCTCATATCTACTACTGAAAGAAATCCGCCATTGATGTGCGCAGCATAAAGCGTATCATTGTCGGCATAACCATCGTGCACATAGCCGTTAACATCATATTTGCCGACAAAAGTAGGATTGTAAGGATCCTGGTTGAGGTTCAGTATAACGGCCCCTCCATTGAACAAGTTGGTTCCATATAGGTACAAATAACCCTTTTTTTCGTCAATGTGCAGGGCATGGATGGTATTCAAAGCGCCCGATATCGTGCCATCGCCGGTATATTGGTGGAACGTGGTACTCGGTGAAGGCAAACTGGATAAATCAACAATTTGCAAACCCTGTCCACCTTCGGAAGTGATGTAAGCGTATTTGCCCAATACTTTAATTTCTTTCCATAAATTATTGGGACCAGGAATTTGCTGGATGGTCACCGGGGCATCCGGATCGGTTACATCGGCAATAATTAAACCTTGCGATGCACCCAACAACGCATATTCGCGTCCATTTTGGGCATATCCACAAATATTTGCCAAGGTTTGGCCGGGGTACTCCAGGGTACCACGCAATTGTACGTTATAATCTTGGGCAGAAAGCGGTTGGGTCAAAAGCAAAAGCGCCAGGGCGTAACAGCAAGACAGGAAAAGATTTTTCATTCAAACAACAGTTGGATTTGATTTAAAATAAATGCAAACTTGCATCATGGGTAAAAATACGACGCAAATGTAGTTGGCTCTGTTGGGCTATGTTGTATGCTTAACAGGGAAATGCCAGCAGAAGTGGCAATTGGAAGACAATTGCAGCACTTAATGGCAAAGCAGGCGCGATGAAATGAATAGGAAATCAATTTTGCACGGGCTGTTCGGGCCCATTGCGGGCAATGCGGTTAGACAAATAAGCAAATAAACAGGCCGTCCAAAATGAGTAGAGGGAATACACCAGGGCCGGTTTTACCATTTCCTGGTTGTGCAAAAAACTGCTGGCGATCAAAAAGGCCAGCGTGGTGTTTTGGACCCCACTTTCCATGGCAGCGGTAAGTCGAGATGCATGGTCCATGCCCATCATCTTCATCGTGAAATATCCGATGAGCAGGCAGGCCAGGTTTTGAATTAAAGCAAATGGCGTGATTTGAATAAAATCGTGCAGGTCCAATCCAGCGCCGCCCTGGTTTTCACCCACCAACAGTTTGACCATAAATACAATGGCGAGCAGCACCATCATGGCATATTTGGCAGGTCGGCTGACTTTTTCCGACCAGCGCGGAAATTGGTTTCTGGTAAAAATGCCCAAGAGTGCAGGCAAGATCGCAATGGCAAAAATATGCCCCATCGTTTCCCAGAGTGGCAGGTGAAATTCGGTGGTGGTTCCTAAAAACACTTTCAAGCCCAAATTTGTTACAATTGGGATCGAAATGAGGGTTAAGAAGCTATTTACAGAGGTGATTGACAAGGAAAGTGCTACATTTGCACGCCAGAGATAGGCAAGAAAGCCAGACGTCGCGCCCCCCGGACTTGCCGCAAGGATGATAAATCCTACCTTGATTTCTGGCGACAAGGGTGAAAGCAGTCCCTGTATCGCGAAGGCAATCAGCGGCAGACCGATCATTTGAACGGTAAGCGCGGTGAAAAAGGCGCGCGGATATCGGATGATCCTGTAAAAATCGGAAATCGATAAAGACAGGCCCACTCCAAACATCACCAAGCCAAGCACGGCACTGATGGCAATATCGACTATTTGCGTTGCTAACAAAGTGATTTAATTTTCGGACGAGCAAATGTAGCCGCTTTGTGGTTTATTTACCATAGTTTAACGCTACACTTTTTAAAGTTAAGCATAAACAGGATATTCATGAAAATAACGGCTTTTTACATCGCCGAACAATTGGATTTAAAACGGCTTAAATCCGCGTATGCAGGTATTTTGCTGCAAGAAAATCCGAACGAACTGTTCTATCGCGTGGATGAAGATCAGTATTTTTATGCATTCGACTATGGCGCTGTCGTTTTTGCCAATATGCCCGACGTGGATGTGAGCAAAAACCTGGTTTTTTTCCAGCAATTTGTAAAATCGCCGCTTGCCGAAAAAATGCGCGACGATTTTGAAATCGAACAAAAAGAAGGCAGCCAGATTATTTTTGGCTTTGACCAGATCACCTTACCGCGCCTGGACGAAAATGTAGCCAAAATTACGATGCTCTCGCTCGCGCACACGGTTGCGCTCGACTTTTACTCACAGCGGGCCAATACCTTATTGAGTGAAATCAATGGACTGACCGCGCAACTGGAGCAAGACGGTTCTATCCGCATCACGCGTAAAAACATGCTCAAATTTATCGGCCGCACCCTGAATAACAAAAACAGGATTGTCGAAAACCTGTTCATTTTTGATAGCCCTGATTTGACCTGGGATGATGAATACCTCGATAAATTGTACCGCGGTATGGCGCGTACCTTTGAATTGCAAACCCGCTTTAAAGAAATTGAATATACGTTTAAGGTCGTGGAAGATAACCTGACGGTGTTCCGCGAATTGTACCTCCACCGGGAAAGCAAACAACTGGAATGGATTGTTATTTTGCTCATCCTGGTGGAGGTAATTGATCTGATTGTTTCTAAAGTGCTGCTATTGAGGGGGTAGGTTCATTTTGATACCCGACTATAATACCAACAACCGGCTAGTCCGCCCATCAAGGAACCTAAAATCATGGTAGCCGATAAAATAAGGTATAAATGAAGCGGTAATAGCCCCATCACTACAAATCCAAAGGCCATCAACCGCGTGCTCAATAATAATAAGATGGTGGCATAAAGGGCCGCTTTTCGTCCTGCACCGAATTGGGGTATTATTGAGGCATAGGTCCATACCATCATCATACCCAAGACCAAATGAAAGGGGAAGAAGAAAGCGGGGATGAGTGGATTGAAGGGAACATTGTGCTCGGCCAAAAACAGTTTAATTTGCGGGCCGGCAATAAACATACCATTCGGGGTGTCAATCAGGTTTAAAATCATGCCGGCAATGAGGCCACCGATGATAATTCGTTTGAAATTTAGTGCATTTTCCATTTGAGTGTATTTTTATGTTGTTTGATGCCACAAAAATACCCCCCTGCCTACTCCGTAAAATTGTAGAATATTGCTGTTTTGCGCAAGTCGCGTGGGCTTGCACCGTTTGAATATCTTTTAAAGGTGTTGGTAAAATGCGCCTGGTCGGAAAAGCCCAGTTCAAGCGCTACTTCGGTGAGGGATAAGTCCTTGAAAATCAATTTGCGCGCTTCATTTAAACGCAATTGCATTTGGTACATGCCAGGTGAAATACCAAGGTGCTGTTTGAATACACGCAACAAATGAAACTTGCTCAGGTACACTTGTTTGGCCAATTCATCGAGGGAGAAGTTTGTTTTAAAATTTTCCTCAATAAAGGCTTGCGCACGTGTGATCGCATCATGCGTGGTAATGGATTCGCTTTTGTCTGGATGTTGTTGAGCGCCCAGCGTAATTAAATTGTAAATAGCATAATACAAATTACTTTCTTTTAAAATGGAATCTTGTTCCACATCTTGCAGGATCTCCAAAACCTTCTTGAAATTCAGGTTTAGTGCGGCATTTTCTTCTGCAACGGTGGTCACCATAGGCGTGTAAGTGGGTAAATCGGGCTCGAAACGGCAAATTTCTGCGACATAATCTTTTTTTACCACCACCACATCTGCTGCCCAACCTGCATCAAAATCGGGTTTGCCGGAATGTAAATTACCCGGATGAACGCGGTAAAACTGGTCTGCTGTAATGGGCAAAATTGCATCTCCTTGAAAAAATGTACCTTGACCTTGCTTGATATGCCCAATCTGATAGTCTTTGGGAAAATACAATATATCATCCCAATGGTTGCCGCTCCAATGCAGGGTTTTGATAAAATCAAAGGGCGGATATTGCCTTTCTTCAAATTGCGCTTGTATGGTGGGCATTTTAATGGTTTTTGAACAGGAGAAATCCCGAATTTTGGTAAAAATCAAAATTCGGGATTTTTACCAATTACTACGCATATCCGGCGGAAAATCCTTGGCGATCAATTTCAAGCATAACAGCTAAAGCCTGCTTTAATCCCACACGCATGCGTAAATTCTATTGACGGGGCGACTTTTTCAGTCACCCCGCCAATGGAATTTACAGGCTACTACAAATCTTTGATAAGATATTAGCATCTATAAAATAGCATGTAAATAAAGGTGTTATGATGCCTTGCAATGCCATATTCGACTTCTCCGAAGTCGTGAGCGGGTTCGGGCATGGTATCTTTCTACAAATATTCGACCTCTCGCGAGGTCGTCGCGTTGCCCAATGATATTTTTTCCGCACGACCTCGCTAGAGGTCGAATATCTTAATTATGATGATCAGGCAACTAAAACAGCCCCAAAAACATCTTAAATAACACAAAATAACTTTTCTATGCACATAAAGTTTCTACTTTCCGTTATTTTACTGCTTCCGCTTACCATTTTTGCTCAGGAAAAATCCAGTCATCCCTGGGGAGATCGATTGCTGCTGGGCGCCCATTACGGGTTTGCCGAAGATTATGTAGGCGACCGCGACAACCAATATGAAGTGGCGCATTTTGCAGGGGCTAAAGCGGGCGTCTCCATCACCAAAAAGCTATATGCGGGGATTCAAGCGCGTTTTATCAAGGCGCGCAACTTTGAAACACCCACCCAAAACTTTTATATGGCAGGAATATGGGGAAGGTATTATGTCATCCACCCGGTGCAAAAAGCATCTTCAAACCGATTTGGCCTCTTTTTGGAGTCCGGGTTTCTGCTTGGCAACTATGCTTTTGAAAACCGCAATTTCGTGGAGTATGCTTTTCGGCGACCGGGCAACTGGTATATTCCAGCCGTTTTGGGGGCTGAATTCAGAGTTTGGAGCAACTTAACCCTAGAGGGAAGCTGCAATCTCTTCTACAACAATGGCGGGAGCTGGGATGATCAAGGCATCGCCTATCTGAGTTTGGGATTAAATTGGCACTGGTAATCCGCAGCGCCCAAGCCTGCTTTTATTCCAGACGAATGCGTAAATTCTATTGACGGGGCGACTTTTTCAGTCACCCCGCCAATGGAATTTACACCTTGCCACAAATCTTTGTCGGATTAATTCCGAATCACAATCTCCCCAGGCGCAATACCCACTGGAAAAGTAGCGATTTTTGTGCCGTTCGGTTGATAAATAGATACCGACCCAGCAGACGAAAAATCTTTCGGATCGCTGCAATACAAATTGCCATTGACCGGATCACAAGCCAACCCATAAGATGGCTGATCCACGATTTTGACAGGCGCCCCCATGCCATTGAAAGACCAAATACCACCCGCTATATAATATAAGGTGTTGCCTGCAGGATTCGCGCACAAATCATCGGCGCCTGGCAATAATTCAAATCCATTGCCATTGGTGGTGTTGGCCAGCCAGCCCGGATAGGCATCGTAATTGGGTGCCGGACCATAACCGCCTTTGCAAATTACATACGGAGTGCCATTTAAGGCCGCAAAACCGCTGGGGGCACCTCGGAATTTCCGGCGGTCCACTTCCTGTCCGAGATTCAAATCAATAAAAGAAATCGTCGAATCCAGTCCGTAGCCGCCAACATTGGCGACCAACAGGGTGTTTGCACCCGATTTAAACATCTTTTCAGGTTGTGGCAATGCTATGGTGCTCAACACTTTATTGGTGTTCAAATCCACTTTTGCCAAACTGCCGGAAAAGCCATCTGCGCCCCATTGGGTAACATACGCCGTGTTGTTATCCACTGCGTAAAAATAGCGTGGAAAGCCCAGTCCGCCGATGGTATCAAGGTATTCGAAGGTGGAGGCATCTACCACCACAATTTTGTTGGCTCCGTTGACAACGATGTAGCCTTTGCCATTGTGAAAAGTGAGGGATTGTACAAATTGGCCCAGCACAGCGCCACAGTTTTCGGAAGCATACACATCTTCCACGGTGAGGTTGCGGCTCGCATCATGCCAGGTAATGCTGCCCGTTCCGTTGAACGAACCTTCATTGACCACAAAAATACCTTTGTCGTAATTGCCATTGCGGTTGCCACAATCGTCGGACACCGGATCTGGTTTGCAGGCCCAAAAGGCGCTGAGTGCCAACAGCACAAAAAAGAGGGAGGGTTTAAAAAGTCTGACTTTCATTTTTAATGTTTAAAAAAGTGAAAATGAAAGGCAAACGGGAAGGATCGGTAGATGTGTACAGCCCAAAACACCCTGCGGCGGTTTCGGCGCTGAAAGCACATCGTTCCCGGCTTTCTGCCCGAAGCCTGGTACAAGTTGGTGAATGGCAGGTCTTCTGGCTCGTTTTACAAAAAGCGCCTTCCCGTGTTGCACACAGTGGCATCGTGCTTTTTGCTTCCAAACGCGTGTTCGGATAAAACTTACAGCAGCGGGGACTGCCCCGGATTTGCACCGGTGTTCCCTTTTAATGCTTTCTCAAAGAGAGAGCAACCAAAAACCAGGACGAAGGTAGGTTTCTTTCACGCGCAAATGCACGAATCGTAATCCAATTTATTAGGTATAATATGTATTTTGTTTTAATTTAAATATTTGTACGGGTACTTATAAGTTATCATCTCAATAGTTTCCGATACAAATCTTCCACTTTTTCCCGCGCCCAGGGTGTTTTGCGCAAAAAAGCCAGGCTGGATTTGATGCTCGGTTCATATAAAAAACACCGAACTGGAATCCGCTCGCCCAATGCTGGCCAATCGTAGTAATCTACTAATTCTTCCAGCATCATTTGCAGGGTAACGCCGTGTAAAGGATTGTTTTGTTGCATCGTTCAACTCATTTTTCATAAAACTCGATCGGCAAACCATCCGGATCGGCCACAAAAGTAAAGCGTTTTTCGGTAAATTCATCCACGCGTATCGGCTCGACCATGCATCCCTGTTGTTGCAAATGGGCCACCACCACATCCAGGTCATCTACCTCAAAGGCCAAATGCCGCAACCCAACGGCTTCTGGTCGGGAATGGCGGGGTGGGGGAGTGGGAAAGGAAAATAGTTCGATGACGTATTGGCCGTTCAGTTCAAGGTCTAGCTTATACGATTGCCGTGTTTCTCGATATACTTCCCGAATCACTTTTAAACCCAATATTTCGGTGTAAAATGCTTTGGAGTGGGTATAATCGGAACAAATAATGGCGATGTGGTGGATTTTGTTGAATAGCATGGGGTAAAATTAGGGGTTTTCGGTAATGTCCTTGGTACAATTGCTGTAATGCCTTGATATTAAACAGGTTGGTGTAGAATTAACCCAGGTAAAAAGTCGAAATCTCGGGTGTTATATGTGTAAAGCGGTATTTGATAAACGAATCTGCTCAATCGTCCTCGGGTTATCCTTCCAGATGCCGAAAAGCTGCTTAGGATCAATATTTTTATCACCGCGCGTAATGCTAGCTTGCGGCGTAGAGGGCGACGATTGGATTTTTATATTTTTAATATCCAAGGTTTTAAGCAACACAAGCAGCTGCTCAACTTCATGAATTCCCGATGTTTCGATGGTTACGGTCATATTTTTAGTGCTTTATAGATGCAAATATAGGGTGTTTGGACAATAAGTGCTCAATGATCCATTGTGGAGTGTGATCTTCGTACTTCCCACACTCAATCCACCGCCTCGCGATAGTTGTAAAAAACAAAAATTGATTGCTGAGCCTTATTATATGTTGTGAAAACTAAGACCATGTGCTGCGGAATTTACACTTACGGCCCGCAAAATAGCGAGCCGTAGGTGGTTTACTTTTAAATACCTAACCTCAAAACCTAAAACCAATCCGATAAGATAAAAGCATTTGATTCCGATCAACCCCGGAAAACAGGTGTACGTATTCGCAGTCCAGCTCTCCAAAAAACCTCCAAATGATCGGATGTGCAATGGACGCGCCGACCATTGGCCCAATTTTACTGTATTCATAAATCTCCCCATAACCTTCTCCCCATCCTTGAGCATGGATACCATAACGGATCATCTTACTTTGTTGTCCTCTAAGGTTGTATCGAATCCCGGTCTTTGCCCTTAAATTCATTTTCCATATTGTATAACCAATACCAAAGTTAGCCGTAAGCGTTTGTTGGAATCTGTTAAAAACTTTAAGCGGAGGAGGTGGAATAACTGGCGGTACATATATAAAGGAGCAACCGCTGTAGGTCAGACCAAGGGTAAACTTTTTTTTGAAATGTCTTTTGTAGCTAAGGGAGATGTTTCTGCCCCCGTTAAACTTTGAAAATTTAAACGGGGAGGCATCAAAAAATTCGCCTGCGGCAAAATAGCCTAGGCTGAATTCATTTTTGAACTGCCTTTGGGCATGGCATAAAAGTGCCATGCCCAAAAATGCAAAACTCAAGAAGGTTCTTTTCATGTTAATTCGATTTTATATAACGGGCATACTCCTATTGAACATCCACACAATAGTACCAAGTCCTTTACAATACGTCAAATTACATAGCCAAAAAGTTTCAATATAGCATATTTATACGATGCTTATCAAGTAATTCATGGCACAGATGTAGTAGACGGTACGTAGTTTATGCTAGTACTATTTCCGTCGAATGAAGTCTTCACTTCCGAAGCGCTCAATGCTACATCGTTGAGCGTGATCTTCGTTCTTCCCACGCTCAATTCCCGCCGTGCGTTAGTTGTAAAAAAACAAAGATTGAGCGCTGCAAGCTTTTTTGCGTGGTGAAAGTGAAGACCACGCCCAGCTCAAAATGTTTTCGCGGTACTCCCTTTCCGGTACACCTGACACGTCGGAAGCGTTCGAAACGCTTCCGACGTGTCAGGTGTACCGGAAAGGCTTCCGAACATTTTTACACAGGGGCCCACACGTAGTTTTGACACCCAGCGTTTTGTTAAACAAAAGATCCAATGCACATAACAACGAGGGCTGTCATCATCCGCCGCGCGTGGCCTTCATTCCTGAAGCGCTCGACGCTCCATGCTGCTAAAAATTAAAGGTTTCTCTCCATCCCCTTGGCACAATTCCTGCAATACCCCTAATATTGCATCGACTTTCACGACTTAGGAAAATTTCAAATGAAAACCCAAATTCTTAGCCTTTTGGCTTGCTGCTTGCTGCTCACTTTCTGCAAAACCGTCCCCGTTACCGACGCTCCCAAACCTGCCGAACAATACAACACAACCGTAGAAGCGCCTTTAGTTTCGACCATCTCCATCCCGGTCAATATTTCCATCAGCGATCTGGTGACCAGCATCAACAACAAACTGTCGGGCAAAGCCTTGTACGAAGACTATTCCTACACCGACAACAACAACGACGGCTTTATGATGAATGCCTGGAAAAGTCGGGACATTACCTTAAACCTGAACGGACAAACGATTAAATATTATGTTCCGTTAAAATTGTGGTTAAAGAAAAACCTGTACGTGAGTGAAGCCGAAGCCGAGGCAGAAATTGGGCTGTCGTTCAAAACGACCTTCGCCATCAAGGAAGACTGGTCGATCCAAACCAATACTGTACTCGAATACCATGAATGGCTGAGCAAACCCGTGCTGAAAACCGGCATGGGCAATGTTTCCATCGAATCGATTGCCAACCTCGCCATTGGACGCAGTAAAAAAGACCTTACCCAAACCATTGATCGTTTGGTGAGCCAGCAATTGAGTCTGCGTCCGGCCGTCCAGGAAGTCTGGAATGCCCTGCAAACCCCCACCTTGTTGTCGGATGAATATAAAATGTGGATCAAAACGACCCCAACCGGCATCAGCATGACACCGATTGTGACCGATTGGAACAGCATCAAGGCCAAAATTTCGGTGGATTGTTTGAATGATGTGAATTTTGGAGCCCAACCTGCCTTTCGGGAAAATACCAGTTTGCCCCTGCTACGCAACATTGAATACGACAATACGCCCGATGAATTTCAGGTACGGGTGGCCACCGATGTGCCTTTTCCGGAGGCCGAACGCATTGCGCGCACGTTTATGGTCGGCCAGGTTTTTGAATCGGGCAAGAAAAAAGTAAAAGTGGAAGATTTGCAAATATGGGGCAACAACGACCGTATTGTGGTAAATACCCTGCTTTCGGGTTCCTTTGTGGGCAATATTTACTTCATGGGTCGTCCGGTGTACAATGCACAAAAGAATCAAATTGAAATGACCGATTTCGATTTTCACTTTGATACCAAAAATATGCTGCTCAAATCGGCTTCCTGGATTTTCCAAGGCACGATCAAGAAGAAAATGAAGGATTCGATGATTTTTCCGCTCGACGAAAACATCAAAGCCTTGCGCGCTGAAATTCAAAACACCTTAAAGTATTATCCGATTCAGCCGGGCGTGGTACTAAGCGGCACGGTGGATACCCTTACCGTGGAGAACACCCGGATTATGCCGAACAGCATTCGGGTGAACCTGTTTTCGAAGGGGAAATTGCAAGTGGATGTGAAAGGACTTTAAATTTTAGGTGGAATGACAATGCTGAACCCATCGCTCTGACGCAGAACCTGCACCTGGGTTCCAATACGTTCTTTCATTTCTCGAATATGCGAAATCACGCCAATCAACACCCCGCGGGCTTGCAAGGCTTCCAAGGTAGAAATGGCCAATTCGAGGGCGTTTTCGTCCAAAGCGCCAAATCCTTCATCAATAAACAAGGTCTGGATTTGGGTCTTTTTACCGGCAAGGTCTGCCAAGCCTAAAGCAAGCGCCAGGCTGGTCAGAAACGTTTCCCCGCCGCTCAGGGTGGACACTGAACGCACAAAATCGGCTTGAAAAGTATCCACAATTTCTAATTCCAGTTCAGAATCGGGTTTTTTGCGCAAGCGATAACGGCCGCCTTGCAATTTGCTGAAATGGCGGTTGGCATGCTGCAACAGTTGTTGCAACGTAAGACTTTGGGCAAATTTGCGAAAAACACTGCCACTGGCAGAACCGATAATTTCATTCAATTGCTCCCAGCGCGCTTGTTCTATGGCCTGGGCTTCCTTTTTTTGCAGCAACTCCTGGGCTTGCTCTTGACGCTGGGCATTGGCATTCAATTGCTCCTGAAATCCGCCAGAGCGCAACAAAATTTGTTCGTACGCGCCTTCTGCGGTGTGCAACAGGTGCTGTAATTCCACCTGGTCCAGCAGCGGAAAACGATTGGCCATTGCATTTTTCAAGGCCTGTTCTGATTCCGCAAGTCTTTCCTGGCGGGTGCGTGCTTGTTGCTGCAAGTCGGCCGCCTGTTGTTCAATGCGCGTTGCTTGTTCGAGGGGTAAAACCGCTTCGAGCAATGCAGTAATATCTTCAAATCCGGTTGTTTGCAGGCCTAATTCCAATTGTTGCCGCACTTTTTGTTGATCCTGTTCGAGGTCAGCCGCTTGTTGCGCACGGGTAGACAGGCCTGCGCGCGCGGCGGCTAACTGTTCGCTCAGGGTTTGATATTGCGCGTTGTATACCTTCGTTTCTTGCCGCAACTGGATGATTTTCTGATCCAGGGTCAATTGCACCTGATCGGGATCGTCGGCACCAAATAATTGCATCCGTTCGGCTTGCAGATTTTCCAGTTTTAACTGCGCATCGCCTTGTTGCGCTTGCAATTGAGCGATGTTTTCCGCACGTTCCTGGATTTGTTTCCGCAGTTGCTCCAATCCTTGTTGTGCAGATGCTAATTGCTGGCTCACTTCTAATTTTCGGGCTGAATTATCCAAAAATTGTTGCAATACAGCGCGCAATTGATCAAACTGCTGCTTGAATACAGGGCTTAACGCAAAGTTCAAACCAAAAGGCGCCAGTACCAGGTTGATGCCTTTTTCTTCTTCCTTGAATTGGGTAGCATAGGAAGAAATCCGTTCTTCCAGGTTTTTCTTATCCGTTTCAAGCAAAGCCTGTTGGTAATCGTGTTGCTGCAAGGCCTGCTGCACCTCCAATTGTGCCTTCTCGGCTGCCTGTAAGGCTTTTAGTTGCTGTTGAAATTGGGCTTTTGCGTCGTTAAAATATTGAAAATCAGCGCGCAAAGTAAGCATCCGTTCTTCCAGCAATTGTTCGCGGGCATCAAAATCAGGACTTTCCAAGCCGGGCAACAACTGACGAATTTGATATTCCTGTACTTGCAATTGCACCAGTGCCAGTTGCGTTTGTCCGCGCAGCACCGCGCCAAAATCCTCCTCCACGCTATCCATGCGATCGCGCAACAGCAATTGGCGGTTCAGCAGTTGCGCCTGTTGTTTTTCAATGGATTGCACTTGTTGGAGCACTTGTTCGAGTTCCAAACGCGCATCGTCCACATAATTTTCGAAGGGATGCAGGCGAAAAGGATGGTCCGTGCTGCCACACAAGGGGCAGGGTTCGTTTTCCTTTAAGTTGGCGCGCTCGCGTTCATAGTTGACCAACAAGTTTTCCCGCTCGTACCGCGCTTGTTTTCGTTGGCGTTTATCTTCCAGTTCGCTCAGTAAATCAAGCGTAGTAAGTAATTCATTTTCAATATGATAGGACTCCGCATAATAACTGGCTTGTTCTTCGCGTATCTGTGCGAGCGCGCGCAACGCTTGTCGGTAAGCCGCGTGCAGGCGATTAAAATCCTCCAGGCGTTGCAATTGTAAGCCTAATTGGTTGCTTTTTTCGAGTAAGGCTTCTTCGGCGGCTAAAAACGCGCTGGGTAATTCAAAACGCAGCACCAATGCTTTCAACTGATTTTCAACCGAAAGCGTATGCATTTTCGCCTTTTGTACTTGTCGAGTCAGACCTGAACGAAGGGCATCCAATTCGGCTTTACGGTCCTGGCATGCTTCCAAATCTGCTTTTGATTTTTGCAAACTTTGGTGCAGGGTCAACATGCGCTCGCGGTGTTGTTCGGCGAGGGGTAGGGCTTGCGATAATTGATCCGCATCGGGATGCGCCAGGTCCCAGGCCTCGAGCGCAGTACTGTTGCGTTGCAGGCTTTGTTGTAACGCAGTTGTCTGCATGACTTCCGCTTCCAGGGCCGTTTTTTTGAGCACTTGGGGCTCTAAAGCATCTTTGAGCGCAATAGTGTTTTGTTGGGCGCTCAAAATTTGCGCATCCAACCGACGCACCGATTGAAAAACGGGTTCTGCTGTATTGCGTTCTTGCTCCGCCGTTTCCAGGGTCGTTTCTGCTCCTTGCAGGGTTTCCTTTAATTGGTGGGCTTGGGTTTCGGCGCTGGTTATTTCCAGTTCCAGGCGTGCCATTTCCGTTTGCAAAACTTCCCGGTTGCGCTCCAGTTCCGACAAACGCTCGATTTGGGGCTGAAGGGGAATCGTTTTGCGGTGTAGTTCCAGCCGGGCAAATTCAGGACTAAAATCTTCTTGTTGTTCGGCCAGTTTTTGGCCTTGCAACACGAATGCCGCTATCTTTTCCTCGATGGATCGCACCAGTTCGAGCCAGCGCAGGTTATCGCGCAAACTGCCAATTTCGCTGCTGAGCCGAACAGATTCCGATTTTAAGGTTTCCAGCTGCTGTTGCAAATCCAGCACCGCTTCTGGTGGCAACAATTGCAATTGGGCGCTGGCCTGGATAAGTTGATCAAGCGCCTGTTTTTCCAGTTTAAACCGTTCGAACGCCGCTTTTGACAGCCGGCTGTATATTTCCGTATCGGTAATTTGTTCCAGCAAAGCGCCACGTTCGTCGGGACTCGCTTTCAGAAAAGCCGCAAAATCGCCCTGTGCCAGCAACACCGAGCGCCGAAACTGCGCAAAATTGAGTCCACTTTTGCTTTCCACCAACAGATCCACTTCCTTAACCCCAGTCGCCACCACCTGCCAGTTTCCGTCGGGTAGTAAGGCTGAAAATTCGCGAACCGGCGGTTTTAAAGTACCCGTGCGTGCCCGCGCCTGCATCCATTTTGATCGAAACTGTCCTTCCGAACTGCTGAATTCCACCTCCGCCCAGGCTTCCGTGGCCCCATTCGACATCACTTCAGTTTGATGGCTGCGGGCGGTTTTGCCGTATAAAGCGAGGGTAACAGCGTCCAACAGCGTGGTTTTGCCCGCACCGGTATCGCCGGTAATGGCAAACAAACCCGTATAAGTAAACGGGGGCTGCTCAAAGTCGAGTTCCACGCGCGTGCGCAGAGAATTCAGGTTGAGCAGTCGGATACGTTGGATGCGCATGGTTTGGTCAATCTTTTAAATTTCCTCTTGGGCGTTGACCATGCTTTTCTTTATAGGCTTGGATATGCTCACTTTCAATGCGCTTTGCTTCTTTCCGCCCTGGAATATCGTGAATTAGAACGCGCGTAAAAAATCGGGCCCAATTGTCAATTAGGTTTGCGAATCGCAATTGTACACGCATTCTTTTTGACATTCCATCTTTTTTACTGATTGGCCCGCTACTAATTCCATATTTAAACGTGTCATAGTCAACTTTATCAACTATCTCATAGAGGTGGTGTAGTTCTTCACTATCGTCAGCGTTCTTGTGCGGCATGATTTATTGTGTTAATTGCCAGCCAGACTTATTACTTTGGGTTTCGTAGTTATAAGTTGGCATATAATTAAATGGAACGTTCATCTTCATTTCAAACGCATCGTCAGCCAGGTAAAGCAATGGTTCAAAAACGATATCTTCTGGCATCTTTGCAGGGTCATTTAACACCATTTCGTAATACGCTTTTCCTTCTGCAATCACGGCGCAACGTGCGTACAAAAAGTCATCAGCAGAAATAAAGTTATCTGGCTCATTGGCCGCGTACATGGTGGCGTGCGCGCGCGTATCCAATTGATATAATTTTTCAGATAACTTGTCTGCAAAAAGGCAAATACCCGCTACAGTCATTTTGGCAAGTGCCTTCATTGCGGGTGCAAGCTTTTGCTCTCCATCTTTTTTTGACCAGTCTATCTTATCAATAATACGCCAAAAGTCATCCTCAGAGAACAAATCATCTGCCGGAGATTTATCTTGAAGTCGGATTTCCACCTCGGTAGTCTTCCCGAATTTTTGCTTCAAGTCATTGATAAACTGACTACTTAGGTCGTTTAAACTAACGTTTAGTACCGTTGTCATGTCAAAACTGTTTTATTCATGCAAATATAGGTGCTTTTAGGGGAAACGGAAAATAGGAGCACCTTCAGTTTGATGGCTGCGGGCGGTTTTGCCATGTTGGTCGGTTTTACAACGCATTTATTGCATCCTCTGTTAGCCCGGTTGCTTTTTTTATATCTGAATTTGATAAACCCATCGCTTTCAAATTTTTGGCTACCTCCATTTTTGCATCTGTTGCTGCTTTTTCGCTTTCACCGCGCTCATCCTGTTCCTTAATGGTCACATTATCTCGTGCGATAAAGTCCTGGACCCAATTATTAAAATCCACTTTCATGATCCATTAGATTTAGTTATTTCGAAATGAGTGGTTGTAATGCTTCTTTGTAGGACAAATATACTCAGTATTTACTTATAACAAGTTATGAAGCACCCATGTTGCTCTTAACCTTCAGCGTTTTATTAAACCAAATCCCTCAATCCTTAACCACTTTCAAAACCTGGTTTAAATCCCCGCCGATCACTAAATAGTACACTCCTTTTGATAAGTTTGTTATATCCACGCTGGTGTTTTCTGAATTTATTTTCCCAGACAATAGGGGCCTTCCGAATGGATCAAACACCCTGTAGTCGACCCCAACTAAAGCGGCATTTGCTTGAATATAAAGTCGATCGCAGGCCGGGTTTGGATAAACGCCTATTTGGATTTCCTTTTTATCTTCCGTGCCTACCACAGTCGCGCAATCTGAAAAGTAATTGGTAATATAGGATTTTTGTGCAGCGTTCGTCTGATGCCCCGCGCTGCCTTTAATAAGCACCACCGCGCCCGATAAATACGAAAATTCCGTAATTTCAGAAGATCCACTGCCCATTACCGTCCCAGCAGTTAAAATACTTCCGGTATAACCTTTGTAAGTTGCAACATGGTGGGCTGCGGTTTCAGCAGGCAAAAAATTTGCGCCTACGACAGAAGTGCCACCCAGGTATGGAATAATGGGATCGTTGACATTGCTGATGCTCAAGTATTTTGTGGTGTTTAAAGGGCTTGAAACAACATCGTAGCCACAGAATGAACCATTGGTGTTCGTAATACCACTTGGTTTGTAAAAATTTCCCGCATGATATTGGAAATCATTCAAATGGGAAACGGTTGCACATACGATATCAATTCCCGGATTCGTATTTTCGATCCAAAACCGATTGGCCAGGCCCGCTCCGTTGGATCCCCCTAATACACGAATTTTATTGGAGTTTACGTTGGAGTAGCTTTGCAATTGTAGCACAAGATCTTTTAGCATTTCAACATCGGGCGCGTCGCTGTTTTCAGCGCAAATATTCCAACTGTTTTCAAATCCGGTTGGAGCAACCAGTATGTGACATGGAAGTACCGCACCAAATTGCATCGGACCAAGCATGGGTGGTCCCGCCAAAACCCCCAGGTTCTGCGAACCATTGCCATGTAGTAAGATGCATACCGGAAATCCACCCGGTGGAACCGGACCACTTGGAACAGCGATACTAATCGGGTAGGTGTATCCACCCGGTTGCGACGACCATGTTTTTGTAATGGGAATATTTGTACCATTGGTTAAAACCTGCGCAAACCCAGGGATTGGGCACAAAATCAGTGCAATGAAAAGTGTTTTAAACATGTTGAGCGTGGTGATGTAATTTGAAATGTTTCAAATATGCGACAATTATACCCAGGATGATAGATTACGTTGTATTTAATTTCCAGGATTTTTGTTAAATGAAAGATCCAATGATTATAACAACGTGTGCTTTGCTAAACATAAGATCATAAGCCCATAACAACGTGGGCTGTCATCCTGAGGTTTTTTACTTCCCCCCTAAAGAGTCTAAAATAACCGAAAATCTAAAAGGGGGGAGTAAAAAGGCGAAGGATCTACCCAGGCGCAGGGCTCAATCCTCCCCTGGCTAGATCCTTCAGTCCGTTTCTTTCCCTTTAACATTTCTGGTAATCAATGATTTGTTCGGGAAAGAAACAGCCTTCAGGATGACAGCTCACGTTGATTTTAACATGCAGATTTTTATTAAACGAAAGTCCCAATGTCCATATCAACGTGTGCTTTGCTAAACAAAAGATCATAAGCCCATATCAACGTGCGCTGTCATCCTGAGTCTTTTTACTTCCCCCGAAATAGTCTACAATAACCTAAAATCTAAAAGGGGGGAAGAAAAAAGGCGAAGGATCTAGCCAAGCGCAAGGCGAAATCCCGCTAAGGGCAGCGCCCAATTACGCCTGGCTAGATCCTTCAGTCCGTTTCTTTCCCTTTAACATTTCTGGTAATCAATGATTTGTTCGGGAAAGAAACAGCCTTCAGGATGACAGATCACGTTGATTTTGACTTTACGGGCTTTATCAAACTAAAGATCTACACTTTATGTAATCGTGAGCTGTCATCCTGAGTCTTTTTTCTTCCCCGTCTCAATCTCAAATAACTAAGAATCATCAGGGGGGAAGAAAAAAGGCGAAGGATCTACCCAAGCGCAAGGCGAAATCCCGCTAAGGGCAGCGCCCAATTACGCCCAAACTTCCATTTCAGCAATAGTTCTGTATCTTTGTACCAAAAGTAGAATTACAATACCGATGAGCAAAAAACTTCCACTGGGGCTACAGGATTTTCGAAAAATCATCGAGCATGATTTCATGTACATCGACAAGACCGAGTACATCTACCGGATGGTAAGTAGGCCAGGTGCTTATTTCCTTTCCCGTCCCCGTCGTTTTGGCAAGTCCATCACATTGGCTGTGCTCCAGGAGTTGTACAGTGGCAGCAAGGAGTTGTTCAAAGGCTTATGGATTGAAGACAAGTGGGATTGGAGCCGGAAACATCCGGTGATTCGGATTTCGTTCACCTCTATTGGGTTTCAAAGTTTGGGGCTTGATGTTGCTTTGAACCAGGAGCTGAACAATCAAGCCAAAGCGTTAGGGATTGTGCTGGAGAACATAGGCAATGCGAATAAATTCAAAGAACTCATCACCAAGCTTGCCACGGAAAGCAAAGTAGTTGTATTGATCGATGAATACGATGCACCGATCATCAATTACCTGGGAAAGGAAATCGAAAAAGCCTACCAAAATCGCGACCTTTTAAAAGAGTTTTACACCGTTCTAAAAGACCTTGACGCTGCTATCGAATTCGTGTTTCTCACGGGAGTCAGCAAGTTTTCCAAAGTAGGCATTTTCTCCGGGTTGAATAACTTGACGGACTTGACCATGCAGTCGGACTATGCTACGATGCTGGGCTATACGCAGGCAGAATTGGAAAGCAATTTTACCGAAGAAATTGATGCAGTTTCCATTCAGTTAAAAATGACCCGAACGGAGTTACTGGACAAAATGCGCCTTTGGTACAATGGCTATCGCTTCCATGTTAACTCGGAAACGGTCTACAATCCGGTTTCCATCAACCTGTTTTTCAACCAAAAAGAGTTTGAAAACTTCTGGTTTGCTACCGGAACACCCACCTTTTTGATCAACTTATTGAAACAAGAGGGCTTGTACGATATTGAGCACCAGGAGCACGCCCAACTTGACTTCGACAGTTTTGACCTCGAAGATTTACGGGCTTATGGGCTGCTGTACCAAACCGGCTACCTGACCATCAAATCCAGAAACGAATTTGGCTTGTATATCCTGGATTATCCCAACCATGAGGTCAAAAACTCCATGTACGCTTATTTGCTGGAAGCTTTTGGCGGGGTGCGCAAAGGCCAGGGGCTGGTAGTAGCCGTGCAATTAGAACGGGCTTTTTATGCCAATGATCTGGAGCAAGTCATCCGCATTTTGCAAGCCATGTTCAAAGGTTTGCCGCACTTGTTGCACGAAAAATACCCGGAGAAATTTTTCCACGCTGCCATCCATCTTCTGTTCAAGTACATGGGTCTACGGGTGCAAAGCGAAGTGATGATGAGCGATGCACGCGCCGATTGTGTGGTGGAAACGGACGTACACGTCTACATCCTGGAGTTCAAACTTGATAAAAGTGCCGAAGTTGCGCTTGAGCAGATCAAACTTAAAAAATACCACCAGGCGTATTGGGAAAAAGGTAAAAAGGTGATCGGCGTTGGGGTGAATTTTTCGAGTGAAACCAAGAATATTGAGGACTGGGTTGAGGAGGAGTTGGGGTGAAAAGTGCGGCTGTTTTTCAGGTTCTCATTGATGCCATAACAACGTGTGCTTTGCTAAACAAAAGATCATAAGCCCGAAACAACGTGAGCTGTCATCCTGAGTCTTTTTTCTTCCCCCGAAATAGTCTATAATAACCTAAAATCTAAAAGGGGGAAGAAAAAAGGCGAAGGATCTAGCCAAGGGTAGCGCTCAATCCGGCCTGGCTAGATCCTTCAGTCCGTTTCTTTCCCTTTAACATAGCGCGCAATCAATGATCCGAACGGGAAAGAAACAGCCTTCAGGATGACAGCCCACGTTGATTTTAACACTCAGCGTTTTGCTAAACGAAACCCCTCAATCCCCCCATCACCGCCCAATCCGAACCACCGACCACGACGATACCTTGTACCCATCCTTATAAGCAGGCGTCCAATAGTCCGACGCTCTTTTTAACACCGACAGTGCTTTTTTATCGACTGCAGCGCCTACACCGCTGAATAACTCCATGTATCGCACATTGCCGTTTTCAGGCACCAAAATCCGGATCAGAATTTCCCCGCCAGGCGGAAGCTCGGATTTATAGCGGGGCCAGTGAAGCACCACAAGTTCGTCAATACTCTTCGGGCCAAAGCGGAAAACCGCTGGCTGGTCTACCTCAACGGATTCAAATAGGGTATCGCACCGACTATCCGACCACAACTGAGCGACCGGAAGGGCACTTTTACTAAAAACGAGCTGGGCTTCATGCTGGCAACTGTTTTCTTCCAGACCGCGGTGGAAATACAAAAAGCGTTTAATCTGCATGCGGCAGGGGCGGTTGCAGCACCTCGAAGCAGTCCATTCCTTGGTTTCGATAAATTTTCGGGCCAGTGCGCGTTGGTTTTCCGAGGCGTTGCCCCCGACCTCAATTGCGCTTGCTTTACCGTTTTTTTCTACAATAAAATTGACTTCCACCATGGCGTTGTTATACGGAACCAGGTTAAAATCCTCACCCAGTACATATTTGGCGTTCAGGAAAACCGGCTTTGTATGTGCCAGTAATTGATTATCGTATTTGCTGTCGGGCGGGAGGATTTCACCTTCTGTGTATAGTTTATCCGAGGTTTCAATTGCCGCAGGATCCGGACAGAACACATAGATAAATTCGTGCGAAGAGGCATAAGTGGAATCAAATACCTGGGCGGGAACCCAATTTTTGAGCAGCCGGGTTAGGCGCAGCGCTTCTTCCCCGCAACCGTACCCGATATCGTTTAAAAGGGTCAGGTCCGTCAGGCTGCCGTCGGGTTGCAGGGTAGCGGTGACGCCCACCTCCCCCTGTATCCCGGCGGCCTTTGCTGCTTCGGGATAACGTTGTTTGGCGGCAAGCGTATCTTCCGGGTTGTATCCCATAAACCGCTCCTCCGTTGGGAAACCGAGTTTAGGGTAATCAGCAGGATCGATGGCTTGCAAACTGGCATAATCGTTCACGTGTAAATAATGTTCCTGCACAACCACCCTTTTCGTGGGATGGTGAAAAAAGAAACATAAAAACATCAATTGCCGCACCGAATGTCCGTTGGCTTCAGCCGAATTCCATTTCTTGCCTTGCATCGCCTTTATAACCGCGGCAGTGAATGCCGGGCCGGGCGTTTGAAAAATACGCAAATCAGAAACAACGCCATCATGTTCCACCACGAAGCCGACAACCAGGCGGTTACCGCTTGACCGGATGGTTGTATCGGTAGGGTAGGGGGTGTTTTTGAAATAATCACGAAACGCCAATTGACCGCCTGGGAAACTGGCAGGTTTGGATAAATCCCAGTTCAGGAAGACACGGTCGGATTGGGCGGAGAGTAGGGTGGTGAGTAGGAGTAGGGGGAGGGTGGATTTCATGTTTCCAAAAAAGTCAATTCAATCAATTTTTCTTCACTATTTTTACTCTTGCTAATCTATTGAATTATTGATGTTGGTTTGATAGGATTTTTCCAACAAATATACTACTTTTATGGTTTTTGAGGCTTTGTTGTTAGGCTATATTTTATTTATAAATTTAGCGAAATACTAGATATAATTTAAAAAAAACCTTTATAGGTTGAAAAAAAATGAAAAAACATGGAAATACAAATTTTCTTTAACCATGAAACAAAGTCGTTTTTTCATCAAAATTCTTCTTTTATCTTTTTAATTATATATTCGTCCTTAGCTACAATAGCTTGTTGCTTTAGTATTTTGTATAATTCATCAGATTCCTTTTTTCTATTCAGTTGTTTTAAGCATCGTGCTTTATCAAGTTGTAAAAATAAATATTCAACTATATGGCTATTTTCTCCAAGCCATTCAGGAAAATCAGGGTGATTAAGGATACTATCAGGTAATGTTTGAAGTTGAAATAATAAACCGTCATCTAAGGTTTCAATATAATTTATACCTTTATCTAAAAAAGACAAAGCCAAATCGCAATGGTTATTTGCTTTATGTAATGCTCCAATATTGATAAGGCAAATAATGGCAAAGGACGAATCTTTGATATCTTCAGAATATTTCAATGATTGTGAAAGAGATTCGATAGATAGTTCATATTGGTTGTTTTTAGATTTCTGTACGCCAATAGAATTATAAGCACGACTAGCAGATTTTTTTACAGAATTTATATCTTTATGGCCCTCCGGATAAAAAACATTTAAAATTTTTAAACATTTTTCGAAACAATAAACTGCTTTCTCAAAATTGCCTGTTTTTAAATAGGTTTGACCTATGCCATTAAAAGAAACAGCAGATTCTAAATCATTTTCATCGGTGAGTTCAACCACTATTGTTAGAGATTTTACGAGGTAGTCAAGCCCTGTTTCATAGTTTTCTTTTTCTATATAAGATTCCCCAAGATTGCTATAATCTATAGATACTGCCTCATGATTGGCCCCGAAGATATCCAAATGTATTAATAATGCTTTATTAAAATAATCTATAGCTATGTCATATTGTTTTTTCGCCACATTCATATGTCCCAAATTATTGTAATCATCTGCTACTTCCGGATCGTTTTTGCCATAAATACTTAAATTAACATCTAAACATTTTTTATAAAAGTTGATTGCTTGATCATATTCTCCCTTCAATTTATAAATATCTGCTAGGTTTTTATAATCTCTTGCTTCATCAGGAGTTTCTGTTATCGAAGTCTTTAAATCTATACTCAATGCTTCTTTAAAATAATGAATTGCTTTATCATATTCTTTTTTATCTTTGTAGGCCAAGCCTATTCTTCGATAACACCTCGAGATACTTGGGTGGAATTCATTAAATAAATTTACATATATATTTAATGATTTCTCATAAAAATAAATAGCATCATTATATTCTTCTTTTGATTTTTTTAGGTCGCCAATATTGACATAAATAGATGCTACATCAGGGTTTTTTTCCCCATATAAATTTAAATATAATGACAAAGATTTTTCAAAGTAATTTTTTGCCTCTTCAAAATTCGTTAGTTCTAGATTTATTTGACCTAGGTTATTATAATTAGTACCTACAGTTGGATGTTTTTCGCCTAATTCTCGTAAATTAATAAATAAAGATTTTTCGTAATAAATTAAAGCACTATCTAGATGGTTAATGCCTTCATAACATACACCAAGATTATTATAAAAAACAGCCGCCATGTGATGCGTTTCTGAAAACAATTGCAATGCTAATTCTAAACCCATATTAAATAATTCTATCGCATCTATGAATTTTTCCATGTGTATATAAGCGGTTCCTAAATTGTTATAATCCGCTAAAACAGGCTTACCATTTAATTTGACGTGTAATAGCAGTGCTTGTTTGAAACATTCTAGAGCCTTAGGGTATTCTCCAATTGATTCATATGCCATGCCTAAGTTGGAATAACCAACTCCTAATTCAGAATTGGATGGGCTTGTGGATAAAAATGAAATGGCTTTTTCATACTGCTTGATCGCCTCATTAAAATTTGTTAATTGTAACTGATTGTTAGCATATGATAATAAATATTTAGAATTATCAGGATCAAGTAAAATAGCGTCTTTGTAACCAATACTTGCCGTATCGTATTTCAACATTAATTCCTTTGTTTTTCCAAACAAATAGCCTTTGTATGCTTGTCGTTTTTTGGAAATAGCGTAGTCGGAGTCGATCAATTTTTCTACTTCAATTAATTTTCCTTCTTTTAAAAGTTGCTCTGCTTTTTTTATGATCTGGTCACTAGTGCTATAAGTTTCAAATTCGGCTTTCAGTTCTTCGTACTTTTTTGCTTGTTCACTTAGTTTCTTCTCAAAGTCAGTCTGGGCTGTCTTATTTTCTTCTAAACGCGCAGCTAAAGTACGCAATACGTTGGGCGGAATGCCATACCAAATTTTTACGTTGCCGCCAGCCACTACTGCAGGACTATTGGTTCCGAAAGTACTCAGGTAGTTTTTACGGGCGAACAAATCCCAATTAAGTGCATCAACTAGTGCAGGAGAATTGGCCAGGCCGAGTTTGGTTTTGGAGTCGTTTGAGAGTTTATCTGCGGATTGCTTTTTTTCAGGAGATTGCTGGTATGTCTTTAGTAAATTTTCAGTATAACGTTTTCGATCTTCTGGTGTCAAACCCTCCTTTTCATAAATATTAAGGACAGATAAAATAGCATCAACCCTAACTCCATATACAACAGAAAAGTTTTGGGCAATAACTGCGGGACTATTTTCATCGAAGGTAATCAACTCTTGCGAAAAGGAAGAAAATAAGCAAGTAAGTAAGAGCGTTAGTAATAAAATTATTCTCATTTTTTTTGGCAGGTTATTTGTCTGATAAAGAATCTTTTTTGTTCGTTTTTTTTGCCGAAGTGGTTTCACGATAGATGATTTCTACATTACCGCCCGGAGCATTGATTGCTGGACTTTTATCGCCAGAGGTGTTAATTTGCAACTTTGGTTTTAAGAGGGTGTCGCTGGAGGTGGTTTGCATTTGCCTGATTAAGTTTTTTTGAAAAATATTATGAAGAGGATACCCAGTAAATTGTAACAGTAATCCACTAAAGATAATTATAACTGTAACAATGGCAGGCCATTTTTTCCAAGTCGTTCCAGAGAATAGATTTTTAGTTGAGGGAATATCCTCCAAACCTTCACTTGTCCAATGATCAGGAAAAGTATTTATGATCTCAATAAGTACTTGCCTAATTTTTGCTGATTCTAATTGGTACTCTGCTTGCGATATAACTCCCTTGGCTTGTTGCGCTTGCAAATCTTGATATCGGCCAGATTGGAAGGAGATATCAAAGGCAAAGTCTTTATTTGTCCACCTTTTACGAACAACCGAAAGTCCCGATAACACCCGTGGGGTATCACCTGCCTCAAGCCAAGATATAAGAATTTCTTTTAAGTTCATATTTTTTAATGTTATTTCGCCTAAACAACCGTACTGCAACAAAACCATCCGCATATACCTAATACTTAAGTAGGTGTACCCCTTATAAATCAATCACTTATTTCAAAATACCAATCACTTGCCAGTTGCAATAATCCAAAAGCAAACATACCACCTCCATTTTATATATCCAAAAAACCTAATGGCTTTTTAGCATAAATCTACCAGAATTGTTCTCATTTATCTTATAACCCATTTATAGTTTGCCACCAACCCCCTTAAACTTCTCTACAAATAATACAAGCCTTTGAAAAACACGTTGCTTCTTGGTCAAATACTGCGGGTTTAAAGGACTCATTTTGGGCAAAAGGGCATTGAGCTCTGTTCCGTTTTCACTGGCATAATCACGTTTTAAAGAAGCAGTTATGTATCGCTTTGCTTCTGCTTCATTCAAGTTTTCTTCTGCAATCAATTCTAATGCTTCTGCTTGCTGTTTTTGTTGCGCATATGCAAAGAACGAGTCAATCACGTTAGCCTTGTCCTGAAGGGTATCTAAATCTGTTTCATTGATAAAATCAACCACCAGGCTTTCCTTGGCCCTGTTGCCCACACTGGCACGAATAACCCGGCGGACATCTTCAATCAAGGTAGCCTTATCCTTTGTCTTTTTGTTGTGCTCAAAAACCAATTCGAGGATATAGTCCAGGTTAATCTCTTGTGATTTTAACAAGTCAACCTCAAATACGACATCATCCCAGTCTATGGCAGATTCCTCGGATGCTTTGCCGCTTTTCTCGCGCCGTAACCAGTCGCGGATGTCGTTGTAGGTAGACCGATAATCCTGAATCGTCCGGTCTTTCAACAATTCAATCTTTTGCATGAGGGCCATATCCTCATCCGTTAAAAAATGCTCCTTTTTAAATGCTTCTACCGCATCCGGGTCATTTTTATCTATGGATTGAAATGCTTTCAGGTTATTGAACTCGTCGTAATTCTGCAGAATGTTTTCTACGCGCAAATACTCTCCGAAAACCTTTACGAATTCCTTTTTGTCTTTTTCTGTTACAATGTCTTCGGGATTGGGGAATTTTTCCTTCAGATCCCTTACCACGTCGACATAGCCCCTGCGCGCCTCACCCGTGATCACATCTGAGAAGCCATCCAAATATTCCTTGTAGCTCTTTTCAAGCACCACATTTTTGGTGTTTTTATCCCCAAAAAGGGTAATCGCATCAATGGTCGCTTGCTCTAAATTTCTGAAGGTGACAATATTGCCAAATGTCTTGGTCGCATCATAAATACGGTTGGTGCGTGAAAAAGCCTGCATCAAGCCGTGATATCGCAGGTTTTTGTCAACAAACAGGGTATTTAAGGTGGGTGCATCAAAGCCGGTAAGGAACATGCCCACTACAATGATCAGGTCAATCTCTTTACTCTTTACCCGCTTTGCCAGGTCGCGGTAGTAATTCTGAAACTCATTGCCATCAAGGCTGTAATTCGTTTTAAACAGCGCATTGTAATCTTGAATGGCTTTTGCCAAAAACTCTTTGGCACTGCTATCCATGGCCGATGGCTCAAAGGTTTCATCTACAATCTCACCGATGGCATTTTGTTCTTCATTGGCTGCAAAAGAAAAAATGGTGGCAATTTTTAAGGGCTTTTCGCGCTCTTTTTGCAAATTGTTCAATTCCTCATAATAACACTTGGCTGCATCTACACTGCTAACGGCAAACATGGCATTGAAGCCCTGGTTACTGCCCTGGTTTCTATGGGTTTTTAGCCTGAAATTCTTTAAGATGTATTGCGCTATTTCCCGGATGCGGGCCGGGTGCAGCAAGGCCGTTTTGTTCTCCGCGGCACTTAACTTTTTCTCGTCTAATTCTGTTTCAATACTTTTAAATTGCGGGCGTACATCATTGTAGTCCACCTTGAATTTCAATACTTTTTCATCCCGAATGGCATCTGTAATTACGTACGAATGCAATTCGCGACCGAATACACTGGCGGTTGTTTCTGCGCCCAATGCATTTTGCGGAAAGATCGGCGTACCGGTAAAACCAAATTGATAGAACTTTTTAAACTTCTTTTTCAGGTTCTTTTGCGCTTCACCAAATTGCGAACGGTGCGCTTCATCAAAAATGAAAACGACCTGCTTTTGATAAATGCTTAAATCACCCTCACTTTTGATGAGGTTATTTAGTTTTTGGATGGTAGTAACAATGATTTTATTGTCGTCTTTTTCAATATTCCTTTTCAACCCTGCGGTGCTGTCTGAACCGTTTACGCTATCGGGGGAAAAACGCTGGTATTCTTTCATCGTCTGAAAGTCCAGGTCTTTGCGGTCCACGACAAAGAATACTTTATCAATAAATTCCAGTTGCGTGGCCAATCGGGCCGCTTTAAAACTGGTCAGCGTTTTTCCTGAACCTGTGGTATGCCAAATGTAACCGCCTCCATCGGCGGTAGACCATTTTTTGGCTTCATACGAACTGCGTATTTTCCACAACATGCGTTCCGTTGCCGCAATCTGATAGGGGCGCATGATGAGCAGGATATCGCTCACATCAAAAACGGAGTAGGTGAGGAGCACATTTAGCAGCGTACGTTTCTCAAAGAAGGTAGCGGTAAAGTCCTTTATGTCTCTAATCAGGGTATTGTCCGCTTTAGCCCAGTTCATGGTAAAATCAAAACTGTTTTTATTGCGCTCCACGGTGTTCGCAAAATAGCGGCTGTCCGTTCCATTGGAAATGACAAAAATCTGTATGTATTTGTAGAGGGAATTCTGGCTGTTAAAGCTCTCTTTGGAGTAGCGATGCACCTGATTAAATGCTTCCCGGATGGCTACGCCGCGCTTTTTAATCTCTACATGAACCAGCGGCAACCCGTTGACCAATAGGCTTACATCATACCGATTGGCATGGGTTCCTTTTTGTTCAAACTGTGCAATTACCTGCAATTTGTTGCGTGCAATATTCTTTTTGTCAACCAGGTAGATGTTTTGGATATGTCCATCGTCAAAAACAAAATCGTGAATGTAATTGTCGTGTATTTTCCTGGCTTTATCCACCAGGTTGTCGCTCGGCTTATCCAAATACTCCTCTACAAAACGATTCCATTCGGCATCCGAAAACGCCACATCGTTAAGCGCCTGAAGTTGCACCCTTACATTGGCCAACATGGCCTCCCGGGTATTCAGGCCCGACGGATTTTCATACCCCTGCTGGATCAGATCCTGGATGAATTCACGCTCCAGCGCCGCCTCCGTTTGATAGGCGGCGGGCGCTTCATTCGTTTCAGAATACCGGGTAAAGTTATCTAATACGATGAAGTTGTTCGATTCTGCGATGGTTTTATAGGTATTCATTCTGCCTTTTTTGCTTTTTGTTCTATGGTTTTTAAACTTTCCAGGTAGTTTTTTTCCGCTTCGCTTAGTGTTTTTTGTTGATATTTTTTGTATTCATTCGTGGCCTTTTCAATGGCTTCGCCATGGCTTATACTTCCTGCATTTTGCAATAGTTTTTCTCCACTCATGGTTAAAATGCGGTCTAAATGTGTTGCCCAATCTTTCATGGTCATGGCTTCTTCTCGTTCGGCTTGTCGTTCGGCAAAATCCAGATAACCAGAAACAATTTGCCCTAATGCCCTAAGTTCTTTATCGTTTAAATAGTTCTTGGCAATCACGACATCCTTTAAATGTGGTCGGGTGCCTGAAAAAGTCATCAAGCCCATAAATTCTTTTTCCGCATCGGCGCGGTTAAAAATCACTTCGGCTGCGGTTTGCCCGTGCACGGCAAAGTGGATCTTGTTTTGTACTTTTTTAAAGAATTCAATGGAAACATCCGCCTTATGATCGTAATCAATACTGGTGGCATAAATATCTAATACCTGGCGGTAAAACACTTTTTCAGATGCACGAATATCTCTGATGCGTTGCAACAGTTCTTTCCAATAACCGCCACCGCCCAAATTTTTAAGGCGTTCGTCGTCCATCGTAAAACCTTTTCGGATGTATTCATTCAGCCGCTTGGTGGCCCAAATACGGAATTGCGTTGCTACTTTGGAATTTACTCGATAACCGAGTGAAATGATCATATCCAGATTATAGTGCTTGGTATCGTAGTTTTTGCCGTCTGCGGCAGTTCGTAAGAATTTCTTACTAACTGAATTTTCGTTTAGTTCGCCCTCGACAAAAATGTTTTTAATGTGTTGCGTAATGCCAGGTCGCTCTACACCAAATAATATAGATAGCTGATCCTGTGTAAGCCACACATCTTGTTCGTTCATACGCACATCCACCGAAATCTTCTCATCTTCTGTTTTAAAGATGATAAACGATGAACTGTTTTCTGTGTTTTTATCTTTTTTCATGGCCAATCTTCAATTTGTTAAAATCGAGTAATTGATCCCGATAATACGCGTATTGCTTTTTTCTAAGCTCGATTTCTTTCGGCAGACCTTCACCAAAGGAGGCAGTAAGGCTGTCGAATTTATCGAGGATGGAGACAATGCGAGCCTTTTCCTTTGGTAATGGGTTCGGTATTTTGATGCTATTTAAATTTTTTTGATTTAATTTTGGTTGAGCAGCACCCGAAATATATGGAGTTAAATCGATACTATTCAGGTAGTACTCAACAAATCTTCTATCTGCATAAGTATTAAATTTCAATACATGAGCATGATTATTTACCCAGCTCTTTCCACTTATACTGAATGCTATTGGAGTATTTCTTGCAATTAAATTTGCTCCATCTTCTGAAATTAATAAAAAATCTCCATCAAAAATAAAATCCTTAACGTAATCAACAATTCCAGAAGCACCATAGTAGGGGATATTACCAGTCTCCCTTAGTCCACTAGTTACGGGTTTTCTCATTGAATCCATATTCTCAGATAATCTTTCCAACGTCTTCCACTCCACCTCACCTTCCTCAAAATGCAACAGTTTTCCCCGATAATAATCATACTGCTTTTTACGCGCTGTAAGCTCCGCTGTAAGTTCCGCTGTAAGCTCCGTAAAGGTGTCTAAAATACGAACAATTTCTTTTTGGACGGAGAGCGGGGGGATGGGGATATCAATCTTCTTTACATCGGAAGCGTTCATATTAGGGACGCTACTGCTTTTACTATTTATTGTAATTGATTTAAGGTAATGATAAAGGTATCTTGATAATAAATCATTATATTTAGGGATAACAACTTTTAGACGGATTATTGGGGTGAAATATGCTTCCCTGTAATAGATTGCTCCAGTATTTGCTCCAATTGAAGATATTGTAACTGCATCTTTATCTATTTTGTAACTATCAGTATACCCATAAACTTCTATACCATTTCCATAAATTGGAAATTTGTACAAATTATTTGAAGTATTTCCTTTTACACTGTTTGAGGGAGGCTCACCGCCTGTATAAACATCCACGACCTCCCCCAACGCCTTCCATTCCACTTCCGCACCTTCCAACAATTTCTCTAAATAGCTCATCCTTCAATCTCTTTTACAATGTGATCAATATCTGTACGCAGCTGGTTGATTTTTTCAACAGTAGCCGCGATATCGGCATTTAACTGATGAATGTCCACGTGTTCGCTTTTATCCCGGGCTTCCACATAGGAACTCACCGAAAGGTTGTAATCATTTGCTGCAATCTTGGTGTTGTCTACCGAAACCGCCACGTGGGGCAGGTCTTCCTTGCTGTCAAAGATTTGCATGATTTTCTCGATGTGGGCATCGGTCAACTCGTTGTTGTTGGTTGCCTTTTTGAAAAAATCTTCCCCGCTGGCATCTATAAACTGGATTTTGGTGTCCGTTTTCCTTTTGGAAAGCACCAACAAGGTCACCGCAATAGAGGTACCGTAAAACAAATTGGGCGCTACCGAAATAATGGTCTCTACAAAATTATTGTCTACCAAATACTTCCTGATTTTTTGTTCGGCGCCTCCCCGGTAAAAGATACCAGGAAAACAAACGATGGCCGCCCGGCCTTTGCTAGACAAATAGCTCAGCGCATGCAACACAAAAGCAAAATCGGCCTTCGATTTGGGCGCCAGCACACCAGCCGGCGCAAAACGGTCGTCGTTGATGAGCGTTGGGTCCTCGTCGCCAATCCACCGAATGGAGTAAGGGGGATTAGAAACAATGGCATCAAAAGGTTTTTCATCGCCGAAGTGCGGGTCGAGGAGCGTATTGCCCAGCGCAATATTAAACTTGTCGTAATTGACGTTATGCAAAAACATGTTCATCCGGGCAAGGTTGTAGGTAGTGTGGTTCACTTCTTGCCCGTAAAATCCTTCTTCGATTACATGATTGTCGAAGTGCTTTTTGGCTTGCAACAACAAAGACCCGGAACCCGCCGCGGGATCATAGATCTTGTTTACCTTTTCTTGCTTGTGCATGGCCAGTTGCGCAATGAGTTTGGATACGTTTTGGGGCGTAAAAAACTCACCGCCCGATTTTCCGGCATTGGCGGCATAGTTGGAGATCAGGAATTCATAGGCATCGCCAAAAAGGTCGATTCGGTTGTCTTCAAAATTCCCGAAATTCAATTCTGCCACACTTTTCAATACGGCCGCCAAACGGCTGTTTTTGGCTTCCACCGTATTGCCCAATCTAGTACTGGTCGTGTCAAAATCCGCAAACAACCCTTTTATGTCCGGTTCCGACGGATAACCATTGGCAGAACTTTCAATCGCATCAAAAATGGCCTTTAAGTCTGTATTCAGATTGGGGTTGGTGTTGGCGGTTTTGGCAACTTTTACAAAAAGTTGGCTGGGATAAATGAAATACCCTTTCGTTTTAATGGCATCCTCTTTTATTTCGGGGCTGATCTCTTTATCCGGAAAGTTTGCATAGTTGACGCTTTCATCCCCGCCTTCAATGTAAAGGGTGAAGTTTTCGCTGATAAAGCGATAAAAAAGTGTTCCTAAAACGAACTGTTTAAAGTCCCATCCATCTACGGAGCCACGTACATCGTTGGCTATTTTCCAAATCTTGGCTTGCAATTCTGCTCTTTGCGCTGTGCTTGTCATTTTTTATCTTTTAATAAGTCTTTTGATGCTACTCCTTTTTCTTCCAACACTTCTATCATTCTGTTTATGTCTGTTTGAAATGCGTGCACAAAGATAGATTTAACCTTTCAAGTATCTTGCTTTTTAATATGATAAGTGTTTGGATCGTTGGTGGGTAGGTATGGAGAGCGCTTATGGTAATATGAATTGTTTTGATTCCATTAATAGATTGTTTTCAACATAGTATTTGTGATGTTGGTATTTTTTTTGAATTATATGGGTGGGTAGAACGGTTGGCTTGCTGCCGTGCCGCCGTGCGTTGGGTTTGAGGGTTGGCTGTTCGGCAGCATGGACAGCAAGCCGTTGTTGGCAGTAGTTCTTATTCCAACTTAATGAATTTCATTATTTTATTTGAATGTTTGTGCTTGCCTATTAAAGTACTTTCATTTAAGAACGATAATTCAAAAAAATACTTTTCCCTATCTCCTTCTATTCTATTAATGAAGAAGTAGTCACCATAAAATGAAATCCCCATTTTTATTAATTCTTTTGCTTCGTAAATTTCAAAATTGCAATTAATGTACTCTCCCTCATTGAAGAAATGAAGTCTTCCTTTTTCTGTTTTACCATTAATTCCCCATTCTCCTTCCCATATTCCGATTGCTCTTACAATTCTACCGATTTGCTCCTGAGTTGGCAAATTATAATAACCTAAATGAGCCGCTTCTGGTGTTGGAAAAATATCCATTGCAAACGTGACACCTGTGCAAATGTCAGGGAAAAAATTATATGCTGAAACAACTTCTTCACCTATTTCAATGCTTTTTCCATATAAATTATGTAGAACAAAACCAATTCCATCAATCACAGAGAAGGCATCTTCTTTTGCTAAATTATTGGATCTTTTCACATGGACATATGTGCTTCCGTCTATCCATACCTTTTCTAATTCTGTTAAAACCAATGGTTCAAATGTTTCAAAATCATTAAATGCCACATCTTCAAATATTTTGAAGAATCGAATTAGATTTCCTTCTTTTTTGGCAGTTTCTAATTTCAATCTGTATTTGCCCAATGTCTTGTCAAGCAAGTATGAAGACTTGATGAAGTTACTATCTTTATCTTTTGGATTTGAATCAACAATTTTCCCAACAATGTCTTTTTCAAAAATCTTCTTTTCTATGGTTTTGGGCATTAGTAAAAACTGTTTGAGAGCACTAAAACTTGGGCTATGCTTATCTGGAATTGCCAAATCGCCAAACGGATGATGTGCTTTTGATATTTCCTCGTAGCAAATCATTTCGCATATACTTCTTGTAACACTTATTGCAGCCTCATAGAAACCCTCTCGATAAAGCATTTTTGCTTGGATATAAAATCGAACAGGTATTGTATCTTCAAAGTAAGGTACTTTTGTAATATTTATCCATCGTCTTATTTTTTCATCTATATTTTCTACATATTGATTCTTCAAATCATTTTTTAATCTCTCATAGGTGCATTCAAAAGGCATTTGCATTTTTGCATCCTTATTCTTTTCTTTTGACAGTCTTTTAACCTTCAAAAGTTCTTCATATTCTGATAGGGTACTCATTTTTTTCATTTTAATTACCGCCAACTTCCGTACTACCGCAATTCCATCGCGTCTATCCCAAATACCTACGCAGTTGTACTAGTTGTAAAACAATTACTTGAATTAAAAGCAGCGTACGGAGCTCTTGCGGCAATCCGAAATCAAATCAGCACCAAGCCTCCAAAAAACTTGGTATCAAGGCGCTAACAACATCCGCGGATGCATGCGTTCAAATGTACGGCATCCATTACATTCCCCCAAACAACATACCAAAAAAATTTAAATATAGCATATTCATGCGATGCTTTTCAGGTTTTTATAGGTAATAAATCGGTACTAGGTAGGCAGTTTATGCTAATACCGTTCAACGGAACCAATTTAGCAGCCAATCAAATCAACCATTTAAAAGAAATCAAATATAATACCAACTTCCCATACCAAACGCCCCACTTCAATATAACAAAAACATTACATTTTACTCGTAACCTTGTTTTTCAAAAAAGCCCTGCGCAGCGATCCAATTGTCCAATTTCGGGAGCACGATCAACCCTATTTACCCGCTCATATATAATAAGGTCTATTGGTTCATTCCGTTTGCTTCATCATTTACATATTCCAAAATATCCCCCGGTTGGCAGTCCAATGCTTTACAGATGGCTTCCAGGGTGCTGAAACGAATGGCCCTGGCCTTCCCTGTTTTTAAAATGGAAAGGTTGGACAAGGTCAAATCAACCCGCTCGGAAAGCTCGTTCAGGGAGATTTTCCGCTTTGCCATCACCACGTCTAAGTTTACGATAATTGCCATTGTTTAGATTGTCAAGTCGTTTTCAGATTTCAGGTCCACGGCATTTTGCAGGATTTTCTCAAAAATTGCCGCTGCGGTGGCCACCACGATACAAGCAAATGTAGTCACGATGCATAAGCCTATAAAGCCCGCAGGGTCGTCATCTTCATGGTGAAATAGCCTGATGTAAACTCCTGCCAGCACGATTGCGATGGCCAATAGGATGGCACAATACTTTATGCCCCCCAAAGCCTTGACGGAGTTGATGGAGAACACCTGATTCTGTCCAATATACCCCAATAACTTGAACGCCTTGTACAGCGCAACGAAAAAAGCGGTGGATGCGGCGTATGTATACAGAATAAGTGGGTCAGCGTATATATGGAACAAGTCCAGGTTTTCGGCCCTGCCCTCTTTGGTGGGCATAATAATCAAAAAGGCCAGGACCATCATGCCGATGAGCACGACGACTACCTGAAGGAACACGGTTGAAATTCTTTTTACCATGACTTTGCGAATTTAGTTGATGCCGCAAAGGTAGGAAGTGTTTATTGATAATCAATAAAAAAATGTTGCTTGGTAAAAAATATTTTTGCTTTATCAGGATAATTCCTAAATTCAGCACTTGGCTCCGTCTTTTTATGCAGGATCGTTCATGTGCTGCTGCTAACCCCGGTATGCACTCGGCGAAATTCCCGTTTTAAGTTTAAACAGCCGACTAAAATGCTGTGGATATTTAAACCCTAATTCAAAAGCAACTTCATTGATCGTTTTTTGGGTGTCAAATATCCGGTTCTTGGCAATTTCTATAACCTTGTTTTGCACATAGTCTTGTGCCGATTTACTCGTTTCTTTTTTGATTAGATCACCAAAATAGTTAGGAGATAAATTCAGTTCGCTGGCGCAATATGCGACCGAAGGCAAACCAATTTCTAAGGGTTTTTCTGATAAAAAATAGGCGTTTAACAGTGCTTCGAATCTTTCCAGAATACCCTTATTGGCGTTGTCCCTCGTGATAAATTGACGGTCGTAAAAACGCTCGCAATAACTCAAGAAAAGTTCAATGTTTGAGGCAATAAGCTTTTTGCTGTGCTTATCAACGCCTTGCTGCAATTCAAATTCGATGTTCGAAAAACATTCCATCACAATGCGCCTTTCCCGATCTGAGAGGTGTAATGCCTCGTTGGAGTTGTAGCTGAAAAATCGGTAGTCGGTGATGTTTTTGGCGAGGCTGGTGCCGGGTAACAAGTCAGCATGAAACATCAATCCGTACCCGACTGGCTGGTAAGTATCGCCGGTGTTTTCTAATTCCATTACTTGACCTGGTGCGGTGAAAACCAAAGTACCTTCCTGATAATCGTAATAATTGCGTCCATACTTCAGGTCGCCGCATTTTACCTCTTTCAAAAAAATGCAGTAAAAGTTATAGTTAATCCGCACTTTTTTTTCGCCGCCCCAAGACCTTGGGTTGGCCTTTGAAAAGTCGATCACACTGACCAAAGGGTTCAGCGTCTTGTGGTTGTTGAAGCGGTTATATTCGTTGATGGTATCAAATTCGTAAGTGCGGATCATGTTGAAACAGTTGGGTGAAGCGACAAATCTATCTTTTTCCAAGCCAGATTAACAGCCTGGACTGCAGAATCAGTAAAATTGGTTCAAGATTCAGTAATCCATATAACAACTTTGAGTTGGAAGGCAAGGACTTTTGTGCCATGCATTATAGTCAACGCAAAGTGAATATGAAAACATTTGTCTTCAAATCCATTTAAATCTGGGTATGATTAAACCGAGCGCCATGAAAAAAATTTCAATTAGTCTTGTCTTCACTGCTGGGCTTGCCTTTTTAGTCTTGTTTCAAGCAAAGAGCAATGCTCAATCCTCATCCCCCACCGTCAACACCTCCTCTGGTGTCGTCCGGGGTGTAACAGAAGGCGATGTGTCCAGTTTTAAGGGCATTCCTTACGCTGCACCACCTGTTGGTGCGTTTCGTTGGCGTCCACCACAACCTGTAACGCCCTGGAAAGGCGCGTTGGATGCCAGTAAATTCGGGCCAAACTGCGCCCAGGCCGGATGGGGGGCAAAGCCCGGCACGATCGCAGAAGGCTCATCGGAAGATTGTTTGTACCTGAATATTTGGAAACCGGCCAACAGTATCGCCAGCGCCAAACTGCCGGTGATGGTATGGATTCATGGCGGGGGCTTTACCGGGGGCAGTGGCTCCAGTCCGCAAAACTACGGGGATGCGCTCACCCGACAAGGCGTTATTTTGGTCAACATCAATTATCGCCTGGGGCGCTTGGGCTTTTTTGCACATCCTGCCCTCCGCGCCGAGTATCCTGAAGAACCCAAAGGAAACTATGGATATATGGACCAGATTGCAGCACTAAAATGGATTAAGGCGAACATTGCTGCTTTTGGTGGCGACCCGGAAAATGTCACTATTTTTGGATTCTCGGCAGGTGGGGTTTCGGTTCATTCCCTGCTTACCATACCGGCAGCAAAGGGCCTGTTCCACAAACTCATCAGCGAGTCAGGTGGTGGCCGGGATGGCGTGCTGACCGGAAGGCCCATCAAACAAGATAATGCGGACGTGTTGTACCCTGTTTCTGCTGAAACCATCGGTTTGAATTTTGCCCGAAAACACGGGATAAAAGATACCGATGCCGCTGCCTTGGCAAAATTGCGTGCGTTAAGTGTAGTAGAAATCGTGGATGGCGGCCAGGAAACCGACGGCCAGGGTGGCCCCCGTATCTATTCAGGGCCAATTCTGGATGGTAAACTGGTAGTAGAGACGGCAGAGTCGGCCTATAAAGCTGGCTGTCAGCCCAGGATGCCTTTAATGATTGGAAACTGCAGCGCCGAAATAGGGGGGGCATTCGTTAGTAATGCAAAAACCAAAGAAGAATTATTTGCAACTTTTGGCGACCTTGCCAGTGAGGCCAAGGCTGCATATGACCCCAATGGAGTCAAATCATTTGAGGAGATAATCACTCAATTCAATACAGATTGGGTCTGGGGCGAGCCTGCTCGCATGACCGCCAAGGTATTTTTGGATAAAGGTGCTCCAGCCTATATGTATCAGTTTGGATATGTGCCACCGACATCTCGGGAGCGTTCTCCTTACGGCGCAGGTCATGGTTCAGAAGTATCCTTTGTATTCAATACCCTGCATGCCCGTTGGGGACCGCCAGTAGAATCCACTCCTGAAGAAAAAGAACTGGCAAGGGTGATGTGTGCCTATTGGGCAAATTTCGCTAAAAATGGAAACCCAAATGCACAAGGCTTGCCCAATTGGCCGCGCTATAACAATCAGGATCAACCGATGCTCGACATTGAACAAGATAGCAAGGTTATCAGCAAACCAGACCCCCGAAAGGCCAGGTTGGATGTAGTTGAAAAGGCGATGGCAAAACATCGGGGAACCATTCAATCACGCGGCATTTAAAAAACAGAATGATGAAAAGAGCAATATCAATGGCAATAACTATGCTGGCAATTCATTTAGCAAGTGCTCAAACGGATAAAAAAGCATTTCAGCAAAACCCCTGGACCTTGGTATATGAAGGGGCTATTACCGAAAATATAGTAGGTAAGGTAAATATCCATCCGGTCGCTTATAAATTGAACGGTATTGACATCACCGCCAATGTTTATACGCCAGCCAATTACGATGCATCAAAAAAATATCCGGCTGTCGTTGTAGCCCATCCAAATGGGGGGATAAAAGAGCAAACAGCCGGCCTATATGCGCAGCGATTAGCAGAGGCGGGCTATATCACCATCGCCGCTGATGCTGCCTATCAGGGTGCAAGCGGTGGAACACCCCGTCATGTGGATAAACCAACCAACCGGATTGAAGATATTCATGGCATGGCTGACTTTATCACGCACTACGCTGGGGTTGATGCGAACAGTTTGGGTGTTTTGGGCATCTGTGGTGGGGGTGGATATACATTAAAAGCAGCACAATCGGACAAACGTTTCAAAGCGGTTGCCACTTTGAGTATGTTCAATTCAGGAGAAGTTAGGCGCAATGGTTTTCAGAATTCACAGATAAATACCATTCAAGAACGCTTAAACAAGGCTTCGGCGGCGCGTGCGCAGGAAATGGCTGGAGGTGAAATGATCTATGCAGGGGTAGCCAGTATCACCGATGCGGAAATCGCCAAAACCACGACCGACCTGTATCGAGAAGGCTTTGTGTATTATTTCAGAACCCATGCGCATCCTAATTCAACCTTTCTGTATACCATGAGTAGCCTGCTCGACCTGATGACCTGGGACGCCACCACGAATATGGATTTAATCAATCAACCCCTGTTGATGATTGCCGGAAGCAAAGCCGACACAAAGTATATGACGGATGAAGCATTTCCTAAAGCAACCAATGCAAAGTATAAGGAACTGTTTCTACTGAAAGGAGCTACGCATATAGAAACCTACTGGAAGCCCGAATACGTCTCGCAAGCGGTTCAAAAATTGACCGATTTTTTCGGTAAAAATCTTCAATAAAAGGTCTTCACCACAATTAAAACACATGCATCAAAAAGCATTTTTCAGACTATTATCGGTCATCCTGTCCTTGTTGTTTACCGCTTGTGCCAGTCATCGGCAAATGGTTATACAGGAACAAGGCAGTTTCGCAGCAGGCGGCACAGTCATTACCAATCCCGGTACCTTTGACCCCTACAAGCCTACGCCAAATGGGCAGACTTTCCATGGCGATCATGCCTATGTTTTTTATCAAATACCGCCCAAAGCCCGCCCATATCCGCTGGTGATGTGGCACGGAATAGGGCAATTTTCCAAAACCTGGGAAACCACACCGGATGGCCGGGAAGGCTATCAGAATATTTTCCTGCGAAAAGGGTTTAGCACCTATCTGCTTGACCAACCGAGAAGGGGCGATGCCGGGCGCAGTACAGTAGAGTCTACCATTATTCCCACGCCCGATGAACAGCAATGGTTTGATATATTTCGCGTCGGTGTATGGCCCAACTATTTTGATGGTGTGCAATTTGACCGGGACACCAATACGCTAAATCAGTATTTCCGCTCCATGACACCAAATATCGGGGCTATAGACATCAACGTTACAACCGATGCAGCGGCGGCGCTGTTCCGTAAAATTGGGCCAGCCATTTTGGTGACCCATTCCCATTCTGGTGGCATGGGCTGGCTAACAGCCATAAAAAGTCAAAATGTAAAAGCCATTGTTTCCTATGAGCCGGGAAGCGGCTTTTTATTTCCAGAAGGAGCAGTACCCGCACCAATGGAAAGTTCGGGCGGAAGGCTGACTGCATCAGGTGTTGCTATGTCTGATTTTATGAAGCTGACTAAAATCCCCATTATTATTTATTATGGGGATAATATTCCCGATGAACCTTCCCCCAATCCAGGTGCAGACGGATGGCGGGTGCGCCTTGCCATGGCCAAACTATGGCGGGATGCGGTGAACAAACATGGCGGGGATGTCACAGTCGTACATCTGCCAGAAATAGGGATCAAAGGCAATACACACTTCCCGTTCTCAGATTTGAACAACCTTCAAATCGCAGACCTGATGTCGAAGTTTCTTAAAGAAAAAGGATTGGATTAATGAAAAATACAGTGTTCATCCTATATATTATGATGTTTGTTTTGTCATGGACAAAAATCACCCAGGCACAAACCCTACCCACTATGCTCAATACGATATTCCCTTTAGGCGATAAAATGCAGGGTGGCAACTTTACAGGAACGGTATGGGTGACGCCCCTGCTTCCGGCAGATAGTACCTTTAGTGCCACCATCGGCAATGTGGTCTTTGAACCCAAAGCCCGCTCGAAATGGCATACCCACCCCGGCGGTCAAACCCTGCTGGCATTGGACGGGATAGGTTACTACCAGGAAAAAGGGAAACCACTACAAATCCTGCAAAAAGGCGATGTAGTGAACTGCCCGCCTGATGTGGAGCATTGGCATGGCGCTTCCAAGGATAGTTGGTTTGTGCAAATGGCAATTACCAGGGAGCATCCAAAAGGCAGGGTGATTTGGCTGTATGAAGTGTCTGATGAAGTATATCAACAAGGTGTGGCGCAACAACAGCGCGCTGTGAACCATCTTCATGACCTCGATAACCGCTACCAGCATATCGTCGCAATCTCGTTATTTACCACCAAAGGTGATTTGGAGCGATTAAATAAAGCTATAAATGATGGACTGAATGGAGGCCTGACCGTCCATGAAATTAAGGAGGTGCTGGTACATCTGTATGCCTATTGCGGTTTTCCACGAAGCATACAAGGACTCAATACTTTAATAGCAGTATTGGAAAAGCGAAAATCGCAAAGCATCATGGATGAACTAGGAAAAGACGCTTCTCCTATTGCCGATACCTCCAGCAAATATGACCGAGGCAAAAAAACATTGGAAGCCCTCACTGGACAGCCGCTGCTTACACCCCCCACTTCCGGGTATGGGGCATTCAGCCCGGAGATCGATGTGTTTTTGAAAGAACACTTGTTTGCTGACATTTTCGGGAGAGACGTCCTAAGTTACCAAGACAGGGAAGTAGCAACCATCACTGCATTGGTCAATCTCGGCGGCGTAGAACCGATGTTAAAAAGTCATTTTGGCATAGCCCTGCACCTTGGTATGACAGCGGTGCAAATGGGCGATTTGTTGTCCCTGATTGAGGCGAATGTTGGGGCGGGGGAGGCAGCAACGGGCAGAAAAATATTAAAGGAAGCCGTAAATACCAGAAAATAACGATCGCTCACGAGGTCGTAACGTTGCTCTTTAATTCATTTTTATAAAACCAAACCTTCGAAAGACAACTGGAATCTTAAAGGCATTTCCTGGTTAAACCCGCAATTTCCTCAGTTAAATCAGCACATTGCACGGAGGTGGCTCCAAATTTCATGGAGGAACTGACCAACTGCTCAAATGAAGCACCCAATCCTTCAGATCAACCAACCTATTTCCTGGATGAACCGATTCAAAACTCGGAATTTTTAAACCGTCGCATCCTTCAGTTGCCGCATTTCACGGATCTTCCAACCAATTTCTTGGATGTTTCAACCAATTCCTTGGATGTTTCAACCAATTTCATGGATGAAAAAGCAAAAAAACATCGTAACGCATGTTGCATCCTGGCAATTTCGCCTGAACACAAGGCTCCGGGCGGTCTTTTTTGTTGAATTTGAACTCTATTGATCCCATTGTCCGCCCGCTTTTGATCAATTAGTAAGGGAGAACAGGGAACTGCTGCCTGCTCGCTGGATGAAACCAGTCTTCCAATCCAACTTACCATGTATTTCCTCTGTATAATTGCTTGCTTTATCCATGAAACGCGGCAGTTTATCCGTGAAATTTGATTTTTCTGGTCTAACTAAAAAATAGTTATAGAGGCTGATTGAGAGGGGAAAGGGGTTCCACGGAGTTACGCGGAGGAATGGAGTTACACGGAGAAAAAAAGGGGCCACGGAGTTACGCGGAGGAATGGAGTTACACGGAGAAAAAAAGGGGTCACAGAGAAAAAAAAGGGTCACGGAGTTACACAGAGGAATGGAGTTACACGGAGAAAAAAAGGGGCCACGGAGATTCACAGAGGAATGGAGTTACACGGAGAAAAACTCTGTGCCCCTCCATACCTCTGCGTAACTCCGTGGCCCTTTTCTCCGTGGCCCCTTTTCTCTGTGCCCCTCCGTACCTCCGTGTAACTCCGTGGCCCCCTTCCCCTCTACAAGTGGTTTTTTTTCCCAAAAACTCCATATTTTTTTTCAATATAATTATAATCAATAACTTCATACCAGCGAATTTTTGCAATCTCCACCTCCACAAAAACCACCAATTATTCGTATTCAAAACATAATTTGGCAACAAAACCTATCCTGCACCACACCCAAAACTTGCATCTTTCCTTAAAAGTCGGGATTATTGTAGTTTTTACACTAAATCAGTTTGCTTATGTGTGGAATTTTGGCCATTTTAGGAAAACCCATCGACCCGGAACGCGCGCGTGCGCACAGTGCGCGGATGCGCCACCGCGGTCCCGATGAGCGCGATCTGCGGACTACTTCCGTGGGGGTATTGTGTCACGAACGCTTGTCGATCATTGATTTACGCACCGGAAAACAACCGATCCAGGGTACGGGTAATACCTGGCTGGTGCATAATGGGGAGATTTATAACCACCGAAATTTGCACACGCACCTATTGGGTAATCGATACACCTGCCGCACGACCTCGGACAGTGAAGTCATTGTGCATTTATACGAGGAATTTGGCGCCGATTTTTGCAACCACCTCGATGGAATGTTTGCTTTTGTGGTGGTGGATGAGGATAAAAACACCTTTGTGGCGGGCCGCGACCCCATGGGTAAAAAGCCGCTCTATTGGGGCAAAGATGCCGAAGGTCGTACCTGGTTTTCGAGCGAAATGAAAGCGCTGGCGGATGCTTGTATAGAATTTGAGGCTTTTCCGCCCGGCCATTTTTATACCCCGGAATTGGGACTGCAACTGTTTTATAAACCCGATTGGGAAAGTTTACCCGCCATAGATATGGATGCGGACGGATTGCGTACATCCCTGGAAGCGGCGGTGGAAAAACGCCTGATGTCGGATGTGCCGTTTGGCGTCCTCTTGTCAGGCGGATTGGATAGTAGCCTGATTTCCAGCATTGTAGCGCGGAAGTTGCGCGGCACCGGACAGGAATTGCATTCTTTTAGCATCGGTTTGAATGCCGAAGCGCCCGATTTGAAATATGCCCGAATTGTGGCGGAACACATCGGCAGCACCCACCATGAGGTGTACTTTTCGGTAGAAGAAGGCATTGAGATGATGCGCAAATTAGTGTGGCACTTAGAAAGTTACGACGTGACTACCTTGCGCGCCAGCACGCCCATGTATTTCCTGACGCGTTATATCCGCGAAACGGGCATCAAAATGGTGCTTTCGGGCGAGGGCGCGGATGAAATTTTTGGCGGCTACCTTTATTTTTTCAATGCACCGGACGAACAGGCGTTCCAAGAAGAAACAAAACGCCGGGTGCGGCTCTTGCATACGGCCGATGTGTTGCGCGCGGATAAAAGCACGATGGCCAATGGCATTGAAGTGCGGGTTCCGATGCTCGATAAGGCATTTTTGGAAAAATCCATTCAGTTGCATCCGTCTTTGAAGCGGCCGGTGAAGGGCGTACAAATGGAAAAAGCGGTGCTGCGGAAAGCCTTTGATGTGGATAAAAACGATCCGTATTTGCCCGATGTGATTCTTTGGCGGCAAAAGGAACAATTCAGCGATGGCGTTGGCTACAACTGGATCGATTCGATGAAGGCTTTTTGCGAAAATGCGGTATCGGATGCCGAATTTGAAACGGCTGGGGAGCGGTTCCCGTTCAACACACCGGCGACTAAAGAGGCGTTTTATATTCGTACGCTCTTCCACGAACATTTTCCCCAAGAAAGCGCCGCACGCACCGTGCTGCCCTGGATCCCGATGTGGCAGGCGAATGCGGATCCGTCGGGTCGGGCGAATGCGGTGCATGAGGAGAGTTTGGAAAAGGTGTCGGAAAAGGTTGGAGGGTAGTTCCTTTAACCCCACGTAAATGCGTAAATTTTATTGACGGGGCGACTTTTTCGGTCACCCCGTCTATGGAATTTACACGTTATCACCAATCTTTGATAAAATATTAAGTATCAATAAAATCGCGTGTAAATGCACGCATCATTGTGCCTTGTAATGTAAAATCTACTGTCGGGGTGACTGAAAAAGTCGCCCCGACACTTGATTTTACACATTTGTACGAATATCTGGCAAGAAATCCTACATAAATTTTACGCATTACATCGGAACTCGGAAATCGCGCAATCGTAAATCATTCTTGGGTCTCCATCCACTCCCGCAATTCCCCAAAGGTCCGCAAAAGCGTAGCCGTCGCTTCCGAACTCAATCCCAAACTTTCGCAGCGTTTTAAAAACACATCCTCCAGAGACAAAGCGTCCAGTTGTTCGGTTTCGGTCAGTGCATCGAGGGCTGCAGCGCTGTGTGGACGCCTGATTTTGAGCAATTCCAGGTTTAGATCTTTGGCGATATCCCGAAGATGGCGGTCCAATGCGGCAACTTCCTGGTCGCCCTCTACCCATATTTCTACCCAGGCGGGTAAAGGGGCCTCGGGATCGTGCAGTTTTTGCAGTTTTTCTTCTATTTCGGCGAGGGAGCCGCGAATGGTGGCCAGTTTTCTGAAAGTCGGCACCGGAATTTCCTGGATGTTGACCAATCCCTTGCCGGGTTCAACATCGCAGAGGAGCACCAGTTTTTTATCGGCGATTTCACTAAAACTGAGTGGAATGAGCGAGCCGCAATAGCGAATATGTTGTTTCTTCCCGACAATTTGCGGACGATGGATATGTCCAAGGGCCACATAATCAAAGATTTCGGGAAATTGCTCGGCGGCGATGTTCTCCAGGTTGCCGATGTAAATATTGGCTTGCTCTTCGGTGGCAGCCGCGCCTTTGGCGTATAAATGTCCGGTCGTGAGTACGGGAATATCCAGTTTTTGCGCATCCAGTATTTCCTGGGCGCAGGCGGCCATTTCGTGGTAATGCTTATAAATACCTTCTTTAATTCGGGTAATTCGATCGTCCATACCTTCCCCGGAAATACTGACGTGAAAATCGCGGTCGCGCAAAAACGGCACGGCGGCTACGAGGGCTAACGGTTTGCCCGCTGTTTCTTTGAGTAAAATTAGTTCCTCTTCGGGGCCACCGGCTTTTCCAATGACATGAATACCAAGGGCTTGCAAGAGGTTTTTGGGTGCTTCCAGTTTGCTGGGTGCGTCGTGGTTGCCGCCTATAATAACGATATGGCGACAATGGGTGCCGATCAGCCGGGATAAAAACTGGTAATACAAGGTTTCGGCACTGGTGGGCGGATTGTTGACATCAAAAATATCGCCCGCCACGATCAGGGCGTCTACTTGCTGGGCGGCGATGGTTTCGAGCAACCAATCCAGGGCAAGGCCGTGTTCTGTGTCTCGACTTTGGCCGATGAACTTTTGGCCCAAATGCCAATCCGATGTATGTAAAAACCGCAAAATATTAGTGTTTTAGGCGGGTAAACCGGATATAATCGGTGGAAGGTGGCTGCATCAAACCCAGTTGCCGGCCGATGGTCAGCAATTGTCCGCGATGAAACGTGCTGTGTTGAATGCAATGCTGGATCATTTCTGCCCGTGGTTGGCTGTAGGCATTTCCCGCCAGGTCTTTGTACGCAACAGTTTCCTCAAAAAAAGCATTCACCTGCGCCTGGATGTAATCGCGAAAATTGGCGGAATTGGCCAGCATACTTTCCATTAAAACGGCATTGCTGCCTTCAAAGGTATTGGCCAAAAAGATGGTAGGTACATCTCCTTTCAAACGATGCAACCATACATCCTCGGCCGCATAAATGTGCAATAGGGTAAGGCGCACGGAAGGAAAACTCGATACAATCGGCTGTTCAAGCACCGTATCGGGTTGATCCTTAAACCATTGGATGTATTGTTCGTTGGCCCAAACATTAAAGGCCACGTAGTCTTTTAAAAGTGCACTTACATGCATGACGAAGGAATTATGCGGGTGATTGTTTTTCTAAAAGGGCCATATAAAAACCATCAAAGCCTTGATCCTGGGGCAAAATGCGTTTTTCTTCCAACATGCGAAAATCGATACCTGCTGGACTATTCAAAAACGCGGTCACCTGATCCTGGTTTTCGGAAGGCAAGATACTGCAAGTGGCGTACACCATACGTCCGCCCGGCTTTAAAATCGGACTGTAACTTTGCAAGATTTCTTGTTGCAGTTCCCGCAATTGCTCGATGGCGGCGGGTTTCAATTTCCATTTGGCATCCGGGTTGCGGCGCAAAATGCCCAATCCGCTACAGGGCACATCGAGCAGCAGGCGGTCGGCCGAATCATACAGGCGTTTTACTACTTTTTTACTTTCGATCACCCGGGTTTCGATGTTGGGTGCGCCACCTCGACTGGCCCGTTTGCGCAATTCGGCCAATTTCCATTCGACGGTATCGAGGGCGATCAGACTGCCTTTGCCTTGCATCAGGGCGGATATATGGAGTGCTTTACCGCCCGCGCCTGCACAGGCATCCACCACGCGCATACCGGGCGCAGGCGCGAGCAGTTGCGCAACCAATTGACTGCTATAGTCTTGCACTTCAAACATGCCTGCCCGAAACGCTTTGGTGGTAAATACATTTTGGCGTTTCAGCAAGCGCAAGGCCAAATCATCGCCGATGGGTTCGGATTCCACGCCTTCTTCCAACAGTTGCTTTTGCAGGGCAATGCGGTTGGTTTTTAGGGTGTTGGTGCGCAATACGACCGAAGCCTGTTTATTTAAATGATGCAGGGTTTCGTCCCAGGCATCGCCCAATTCCTGTGCGCCGCGGTCGTCCAACCAATCGGGAATGCTTTCGCGAAAACGGCGGGTTTCAAGCAAACCTTGTGCTTTGTGCAGGATCAATTTGGGGTGTAAGGCTTCCCATTCGCGCCATTCGGGCAGGGCAGGGGCGCCTTGCAGCAAAAAGTGGATGCCGATGATATGCCAGAAATCGGCCTCGCGTTCGGGTGTGCGTCCTAAAATAGCGCTGTACAAGCGAAAATAGCGCACCACTTCGTAGGTGGTTTCTGCGATAAATGCCCGGTCGCGGCTGCCCGCTTTGGGGTTGTTGCGCAGGGTATGTTCAATCACCTTGTCGGCGTACCGGTCGTCCAAAAAAATGGAATACAGCGATTGGGCGACCGCGCGCACCAAAATCGGGTGGAGTTTTTGTTGTGTAAAAGTAGACATTGGGGCAAAGGTACGATGCGGGAAGCGGAGTTTATGATTTCTTCTACTTTCCCCCTATTTTACGCCCAAAATCCACACCATGGAATTACGCGCCGCCATCCTCCAAACCGCCACCGAAACCCGTACCCTGCTTCCAAATCAGTACAATTCCTTCGAGGACTTATATGTTGATTTTCAACAAGAAAGCATTGAAAGTGGACTGCGGGTGTCGCTGTTTTTGCATCCCAAACAGGATGTGGTGCTCCAACGGGTGGAATTGCAATACGCGGTAAAATGGCCCGAAAATGCGCGCTTTTTTGCCAACGGCTACCAGTCCTGGAGTGAAAGTACCTGGTTGCCTTTAAACGGTACGATGCCGCGCCTGCGTCCGATCGCCCGCAAGCGCATGGGCCTGTACGGCGATGATGCCATTCCCAATATTCCCCACGGCGCTGGTAACTTACACGCCTGGACGTATTGCCAAGTTGATTTAGGCAACGGACAACAACAATTGATCGGCTCCACCAGTGAAAAGACGGGATTTACCTTGTTTTTATACAACCATCAAACGGGGATCTTAACCATCCGCAAAGATTTGGAGCAGTTGGGTTTATCGCATTCGTTTCCACTGCTGGAAATTTGGGCGCGCACGGGTCAGCCAAAGGAATTGTTTGATCCTTATTTCGAGCAAATGGAAATTCCCAAGGTTTCCGCGCGCAAGGCGATTGGTTGGACGAGCTGGTACCAGTATTTTACAAAGATCAATGCCCCGCTGTTATTAAAGGAATTGGAGGGCTTTTCTACGTTTATAAAAGACACGCAACCAAGCGATTGTGATGTGTTTTTTCAAATCGACGATGGTTGGCAAACGGCGGTAGGGGATTGGCGTTCCGCAAATGCCGGCTTTCCGCAGGGTATGGCGGCCATGGCGCAAGCGATCCGAAAAGAACAAATGCAGCCGGGCTTGTGGTTGGCTCCTTTTATCGCCGCATCGCACTCCGAATTGGTACAAAAACATCCCGATTGGCTGCTCAAAGATGCCAAAGGTAAACGGGTGATCGTGGGTTGGAACCCGCTTTGGAAACCCAAACCCGGCTTGTTTCGCTCGGGTGGCTGGTATTATGCCCTCGATTTTTACAACCCGCAAGTGCAGGATTACCTGAGTGGCGTATTTCACGTTATGCTGAAAAACTGGGGTTTCGAACTTCTGAAACTGGATTTTTTATTTGCGGTTTGTCTGGCCCCTCCCTCCGGTAAAACCCGCGGACAAGTGATGCACGAGGCGATGGTTTGGTTGCGCAAACAAATGGGCGACCACAAAATGCTGGCTTGTGGGGTACCGCTGGGCGCTGCGTTTGGTTTGGCCGATTATGGCCGGATCGGCGGCGATGTGCAACTGGCCTGGGACAATCCGCTGTTGCGATGGTTGGGGCACCGGGAAATGGTGAGTACCCTGGCTTCTTTACGCAACACCCTGGGACGCTGGCCTTTGCACCAACGCGCCTTTTTGAACGATCCGGATGTATTTATCCTAAGAAGTAATGATCAACAACTGACACCCACGCAGCAGTACACCGTGTTGATTATCAATGCCTTGTTGGGTGGCGTGTTGTTTACATCCGATTCGGTGGCTGGATATAGCGGCGAGCAAATCAGCGAATACCAGGAGGCCTTGGAATTGCTGCATACACAGGTGTTGGACGTTAAAATGCTAACGCCGGATGTATATCAAATCGATTTTCAGGAACAAAACGGCAAGCTGCGCCATGCATTTTGTAATTTAAATGCAAAACCGGTAGCCTTTCAAACCGTTTCAGGTGTGATGATGGAATTACAGGCGTATGAAAGTTTGCTGTAGGAATTAATTCCAGCTCATTTGTTCCGGCATGTCGGAGATAATTTCAAACAAATCACCTTTGTCGTACATGATCTGGCTCCATAGGGTAGTCGGTTCAGATCGGAACAAATAATTGGAATCCATGGAGGCGGTCACCCAGGAGCCGGTTTCCATTTCGTCTTCCAATTGTCCACCCGACCAGCCAGAATAACCCACGAAAAAGCGGATGTTTTCGGGCTTCACCAGATCGGCATTGATCAGGAATTTCAATTTATCAAAATTGCCGCCCCACCATACGCCGGTGCTCACTTTGATGCTTTCTTCCAGCAAATCACCCATATTGTGCACATAATGCAAGGTGTCGGTTTGCACCGGACCACCGTAGTACACTTCTGCGTCAAAGAATGGAAAATCTTGCATCAGGTCGTTCACCTTCATATCAATAGTCTTGTTCAACACGAAGCCGATGCTGCCCTGGTCATGGTGCTCGCACAGCAACACCACTGCGCGTTTGAAGTAAGGATCAAGCATAAAAGGCTCAGCAAGAAGTGCTTGTCCACTTTTTATTATTGATTTCGCTGCCATAGTCAAATACTTGGATTATTGTACACGGGACGAAAATAGGTACCTGTAATGTGATTAGCAAGTGCCTTTTCATTTTTTTACATATTTTATTTTGCCACACTGCGCACGTACACCGAAATCTGGTCGTCTTGCACCTTAAACCGGGTTTTCAAATCCAGCTGCACGGGCAAGTCTGGGGCAGAAATTCCACCACCAAGCATTTGCGCGTTTTCAATAACCCGAATTTCATCCCAATAGTTCTGAGAAATAAACTGTTTTAACAAATGAGCGCCACCTTCCACCAGCAAACTGGTTTTTTGGGCCTGACTGAGTTGTTCCAGCAACGCCGGAATTTCGAACGGATCATAACGGTCCATAAATTGCAGTTTTTGCCAGTCGCCGGTTCTTGGCGGACCATAAATCCAGGTTTCCTGCTGGTCATCGAACAAATGATAATCGCCGGGGATATTGGCGTGGCGGTCCAGGGCAATACGCAAAGGGTTGGGACCAGGGTAGGCGCGGGTATTTAAACTTGGATTATCCACCATGGCGGTTGTATTTCCCACTAAAATAGCGGCAATTTCACTGCGCCAACGATGGTTCAATCGTTGGGTGATTGGGTTGGAAATAGAAGTGCGTGCTCCCGAAATTCCGATGTAGCCATCCTGGCTTTGCGCCCATTTCAGGATGATATAGGGTGTTTTTTGTTGAATCCATTTGAAAAATATGCGGTTCAGCCAGGCACCTGCATCTTCCAGTAAACCAGTTTCTACTTCAATGCCGGCAGCGCGGATTTTTTCAACCCCTTTTCCGGCGACCAAAGGGTTTGGGTCCAAATTGCTGATGACCAGTTTTTTTACCTGATTTTTGATCACCAGATCGGCACAGGGCGGTGTTTTGCCATAATGGGAACAAGGCTCGAGCGAACAATACAAGGTGGCGGCTTCGATCAAAGAACGATCTTCCGGTTGCACCGATTGAAAGCAATTGACTTCCGCGTGCGGACCGCCGTATTGTGCATGAAAGCCTTCGCCGAGGATGCGATGTTCGTATACCAATACAGCGCCTACTATCGGATTGGGGGCAACGTTGCCAGCCCCCAATTGGGCAAGTTCGAAACAACGTTGCATGTATAAGGGGTTGGTCAACAATGTATTCAGTTAAGTGGATGGAAGGCTAAATCTTAGCCAAAATCGCGGCCATGGCCTGTTGCAGTGCGAGCGCTTCTGCCCGTGCTTTTTCGGCAAAATCAATTCCGGCGCTGGCGTACAAAATACCGCGGGAGGAGTTAACGAGCAAACCGCAGTCTTTGTTCAATCCGTGCGCACAAATGGCTTCCAAATCTCCACCCTGAGCACCCACGCCCGGTACCAGCAAAAAGTGCTCCGGCGCAAGCGCGCGTACGCCCGCGAAGGCTTCGGGATGGGTGGCGCCTACTACAAACATCAGGTTTTCGGGCGTACCCCAGGCCTGGGCTTGCACGAGCACCTTTTCGAATAACTTGCGGTGTTCGCCTTCCTGGACGGTTTGCTGAAAATCAGCACTGCCCGCATTGGAAGTTAAGGCCAGGAGAATCACCCATTTATCCTGAAATCCGGTAAAAGGTTGCACACTATCGGCACCCATGTAAGGCGCAACGGTGATGGCGTCGCAATGTAATTGATTGAAAAAGGCCTCGGCGTACATGCGGCTAGTATTGCCAATGTCGCCGCGTTTGGCATCTGCAATAATTAGGTGTGAACTGCCGATATAATCGACCGTTTTTTGAAACGTGACCCAGCCTTTTGGTCCCAGGGCTTCGTAAAATGCTAAATTGGGCTTGTAGGCTACACAAAGATCGCGCGTTGCGTCAATGATGGCGCAATTGAACGCATAGATCGGATCGGGTTCCGATTGCAAATGCGGGGGGATTTTAGAAAGTTCGGGGTCAAGGCCCACGCAGAGAAAGGATTGTTTCTCAAAAATGCTGGCAACTAATTGTAAACGATTCATGGGGCAAAAGTAGGTGATAAACCACACTACTGGATATATTTCGCGCAGATGTAACACAGATGCATTTTCGCAGATGCTACGCAGATTTTTCTGCGTAACATTTGGCTTTTTTCTGAGTAACATCTGCGCGAAATAAAGATGTCGAGTAGCGTGGAGATAAACAAAGAAACCAGTGCTGTTAACCCGGCAAGGATATTTTTCCCATGCTCAAATAGGGGATTCCGCCGAGTTTCAAATCAGGCGCAGCACTTCCGATGAGGGTTTCATTGGCCAAAACGGCGAATAAAACGGCTTCTTTGGCATCACCCGGTATGCCAAGATCCCGCATCGGACATATTTTCCAGTCGGGTAAAAGTTGTTTCAAATGTTGTACCAGGGTTTGGTTTCCTGCACCACCGCCACTTAAATACAGGGCTTTGGGGGCGCCCGTACCTTGTACACGATTAAGTGCATCCGCAATGGTTTCTGCACTCAGGCGGTTGAGCGTGGACATTTGGTTGAACGGATTTAATTGACCCTTCGGATGTTGTGCAAAAACGGCATCGGCCCAGGCGGTGCTGAATTGCTCGGGCCCCGTGGTTTTTGGAAACGGCAAGGCAAAAAAAGGATCACTTTTGAATATTTCCAATAAGCCCTGATCGACCACCCCCGCAGCGGCTTGTGCCCCATTGGCATCGTAATCGACCTCGAACAGGCGCCGGGCAAAGGCATCCAGGAGCGTATTGCCGGGGCCGGTATCCGTCGCGAACACGTCGGAAGCGTGTCCGTTGGCGGGTAAATAGGTGAAATTGCCGATTCCGCCGATGTTTAGTAAAAATCGGTCTTCATCGGGCGAGGAGAATAGAAAATAGTCGCCATACAAGGCCAAAGGTGCCCCTTCGCCCCCGCCAGCGAGGTGTTTTTGTCGAAAATCGCTGATCGTAATGATGCCCGTTCGGCGCGCGATATGATCGCCATCGCCCATTTGCAGGGTCGCATTGGGGTAATGGTCTTGCTGGTGCTGGCTACGAGGGGCGTGCATGAGGGTTTGGCCGTGGCTGGCAATAAGGTCAATTTCGTGGGGTTGGATGCCCATTCTTTGGAGCATCGTATTGATCAGTGCGGCGTGTTTTTCCGCGATCAGGACATTTAAAATGCTCAGAAATTGGAAGTCTACCTGTTTTTGGGCAAAAACCTTGCGGATTTCGGCTTTAAATTCGGCATCATACGGGGCGGTTTCAAAATGGACCAGATTTACTTCAGTCTTTTTTCCGCCGTTTCGAATGGCGCAAATGGCCATGTCCAGTCCATCCAAAGAGGTGCCCGACATCAGGCCGATGATGTTGCGGACCGGTTTTTGGGCAATATGGGCCAGTTTTAGGATATCTGATAGCATCGCTTGTTGTTTAGATTGCCGTTTTTCAGGAAGGGTAGGGCAAAATTAAAATTCGGGCACTAAAAAAACCGGACTACCATTTAAAAGCACGGTTTTGCCTTCCTGCACTTCGGATTGACGGGTTTTGCTGTAATCCCAGGCGTATTTTCTGAACTTTTTAAGTTCAACACTGGGAGGAAAGGTAAAAAGGCCTTGTGCGGTTTCTTCCAAATCAGTTTGTGTGCGCGCCCATAATACATACACAAATTGCCCGTTGGTTTTTTTAAATGCGGCCCCATCCAGGTCTTTAGGAATATTCAAACGACTGGTTTGAATAGAATCATATCGGGTAGAATCGAGCAGAAGGGTAGTGGTGTGTAGGGCTATAGCGACTAAATTGGGAACGGCTTCCCCTTTTTTTACCCCATTCAGGTTTTTAAACAGGCCCATGTAGGCAAATTCGCCCGTGGCAGCGGCTTCCGGCTGGTCGTCGGCCAAACTATACAGGTGCATTTGGGCCACCCCTTGTACCTGCGCGGTTACCAGCGATTTGATCACAAAATTGATTTGCGCCAGGTCGGAGCCCATGTATTCGCCAAAGCGCTTCCGGGGCACATTGTATTCGGTGCAAATCCAGTGTTTTTTAGGATAAATGCGGTTGTTGAAGCCATATTTATCCAATACAACATCGAAATCGCGCTTTTTTTGCCACAATCCAGCCACTGCAGCGTCCGAATGTCGGGTGTATTTAAATCCGTTAAGGGCATTGCTCCATTGGCGGGTGGAATTATCGAGGTGCGGGTAACAATGGTAACTCATGCAATCAAAATACGCGCCGCCTTTCAGGGGAAATTCATCTTTCACCAAGCCATTATCCGGGTTATCCGTATTGCGGCAAATGGCATCTAAATAAGGAGGCCATCCTAATCCGCCCACCGCTACAAGTGCTTGTGGGTCAATGGATTTAATCACTTCATAACTGATGCGCAGGGTGCGGATATAGCCAAATATGGGCGCATGTAAATTGGTTTCCGTGGGCGTTGGGTTGTTTTCCCACCAATTACCGGGCTGTCCCTTTGCTTTCCATTCGTTTCCTTGGAGTCCGTAATCGGGTTCATTCCAAACTTCCCAAATTTTAATCAGCCCTTTGTACATGCGCGCCATTTTCCAGACATACACGGCATACGGGTTGTTTTCATTGATGGGCGTTCCGTTGGCACCATTGTCCCAAATGGGTTCGTACAAATTTCGGAATAAGGCGCTGGGATTTTTGGGGTCATATAATATGGTGTCGCGTTGTTTTTCGGAAGGAAACCCGATGATGGCGACAATATTATGTAGGCCAATTTTTTTGTAATATTTAAAATGAGGCAAACGCGCATCGTAGCCCCATTGTTCGAGGAAATGCGCGTACAAACCCGGTCGAATTGTATTAATGCCAATGCCAGTTTCGGCACTGTCGGGTGTACCATGTACGAGGGCGGCGAGTGCTTTGTCTTCAAAATGGGGTGGAAAATAGCCTAAATTAACGCCATAGCCAAACGGTTCGTCAAAGCGTGGAACACTGTCCAGGGCGGTTGGTTGGGTGCAGGCGCTGTAGGGAAGGCATAACAACAAGAAGAGGTAGCGCATGATGGTATTTGTGGTAGTGGATAAAAAATCCCGAATTTAGTTTTCACCAAAATTCGGGATTACGCATGTTCAATGATAAAGCAAACTTCCGACAAGTTACTCCTCTTCTTCAATAAACCGCACCCCGTACGTTTCCAGTTCCGCCATAATAGGCTCGTACACCTCGGGCATGGTCGGAATATTTACGCCCGTGGTGGATATTTTACCCTGCATCAGCAGTTTTACGAAGATGCCGAGGGGCAATCCCACCAAGGTAGACATGGCGGTTTCGGTGCCATTTTGGCCTTTCATCACCAGGGTAGAGGTGCGTTTTTTCTTTTTGCGGTTGAGTTCATATTCAAACACGTGTTGCATAATCACCATATCCTGATCATTGGGCTGGAGCGCCCACTTTTCGAGCAGCAGGCGTTCGAGGATCAGGGACGGGGTTGCATTTTGCACTTTGATGCGTTTTTTGCTAAACAAGCCCAGCCACTCCAGTTTTTGCATGATTTCGCTGTTCGGCTCCGTTTCAATCATTTTAGAGATCCGGTCTTTCACCGATCCTGTATGTTGACTGATGCCGAGGAAAGCCTCCATCAGGTCGTGGTAGGTCAGTTTATCTGAATCGACAATTGGAAAAGTGGCATCCGTAAGTCCGATGCGGACCAACGCGTTCCAGGCATCGCAAAAACCCATATGTCGGATGGTACCTCGGAACAGCGTTTTAATATTTTGCAAACCGTACGCCTCTTTATACATGAGCGAATCGCGGTTGGCATACACTTCCCATTTGCCCATACCCGGAATATCGATGAGCCGATATTGGCGGAACAACCGGCGATAAGGAATATATTTAAGTTTGCCTTCTTCCAGGAATTGGGCCGTGCCTTGTCCGGCCAGCACCACATTGCGGGGGTTCCAGCTAAATTTATAATGCCATGGATTGTCGTCGCTTTCGGGTGCCACCAATCCGCCCGTATAGGAATGGAATGCGGTGATTTTGCCGCCCATGGCCTGAATTTCATGAATGCGTTGCATCGCGCTCATGTGGTCGATACCGGGATCAAGGCCCAGTTCGTTCATAAACACCAGTGCACGTTGGCGGGCTTCGTCGCCCAAACGGAATACTTGTTTGGAAACATAACTTGCGGTAACCATATGTTTGCCCAGCACGATACAGTCCTGCGCAACCTCTAAGTGCATTTGTGGGGGCAAAAGGGACACAACCACATCATGGCGGTTAATCACTTCCCGGCGGTCATTGGGCTTGGAAGCATCCAGCCAAATTGCGCGTCCATTCGGATGATCTTTAATTTTCTTTTGCGCCAGTTCAATGTCCGCATCAGCAATGGTAACGAAGAAATTGTTTAGCTGCGCCTGCTCCAGAATGTAATTGATCAGAATCGTCGCTGAACGACCAGCCCCAATAATCAAGAGATTTTTCATCAATTCAAGAAAGTTTTACTGGCGAAGATAAGGAACTTATGGCTTCAATTAAAAATCATAAAAAAATATCAACCTTGAATTCAAAAAGACTTTGCATATTTGCTACATGATTTTCCCGAGTAGGGTGCTTTTAGGCAAAAAAAAGGTCAGTCCTTACGACTGACCCACTCCAAAAGGAAAATGTACATGGGATTATAACGGGGAATTTCGCCGCGAAAGGCTGTGATTTTGCCGGATTAAACCAAATTTCATGTTCTTATGTCATAATTTTCAGACAATATCTTTTATACCTATTTTTTCCGTTGAAGAAAAAATGGTTTGCATTGAACTGTTTCACCTTTAAAAATGTCAAGGCTTATGCGTTCACCTGTTACAATTAAAATTAAGAATGGAACTGTGCGTGTTTCTAAAAACCGCTAGTTATCCGCAATACTCCCCAAAACAGGTTAATCCGCCAACCCCTTGTATGCAGAAAACGATTAAACAAAAGTAAAAGAAGGGAAGTCTTGTCAATCTTGGCAAGACTTTTTTTGTGCTATGACGATACCAATTGTAGCGAATATCGTGCCGGGTTTTATTTTGCAGGCTCCCGAAAATGTTAAAATAGCCAAATTGGGCTAAATTTTTTTAACAACCAGGCTCAGGAAAATAAACGCGCCCAAACGGCGATAAATGTGTTATTTCGCGGCGATTTACAACAACATCATGAGAACATATACACTGCTTGCGCTTTGCGCACTTTTATGGACCAACGTGCGCGCACAAACCACTGTTGCTCCTGCAACCCCCACTGATACAACGATTTATGATTTTGTGGAGGAGTTGCCCATTCCAATGATTGCACGCTGCGTTAAAAATATTCCTGCCTCTTGGACGCTCGACAGCATCCGTACCTGTGCACAATACACCTTATTATCAATCTTATCGGGCAATATTCAGTATCCTGAAACGGCCCGACAACAGGATATTCAGGGTACCGTGGTGCTTTCTTATGTGGTGGAAACCAATGGGAAAATCAGCAACCTCAAAATCATGCGCGATATTGGCGGCGGCTGTGGCACGGAAGCGGTTCGGGTTTTTACGGCCCTCGATGAGGCTGGTTTGAGTTGGAAACCTGGCATTCAGGATAAAAAAGCTGTTCGGGTGCGTCAAACCATGCCCCTGCGTTTCAAACTGGAAGAAACCAAGCCCTATTATTTGAGTGTAAAAGGCGACACCATCTATACTTCGGTAGCCGTAGAGCCGAGTTTTCGGGGCGGCATGGATTCGTTGCGCTCCTTTGTGGCCAACCAGGTACGCTATCCGAAAGCATATCGCGATAGTTGCAAAAACGGTATTATCGAAATGAACCTGCTTTTGCGCAACAACGGAACCGTTGAAGTGGACAACCAATTGGATTTCAATCGACTTGGCCTGGATTTTGAATGGGAGGCCTTGCAACTGGTTCAGAAATCACAAGGACTTTGGACACCCGCCCAATATGATGGGAAAGCCGTGCATGTGATGATTCCGTTGCGGGTATTCTTCAAATCGAATGCGCCACGCTGCAAAACGGCGAATACACAGTTTGACAGAGCCCTCACCCTGGGGAGTGACGCGGCACTGCTGCTGGATGAAGGAAAGCCAGAAGAAGCCATTGTAAAACTGAATGAAGCCCTAACCTTAAACCCAAACAACACCGAGTTTTTGTACTATCGGGGAACAGCCTATCTGAATTTGAACAAACGAACAGAGGCCTGTACCGACTATAATTTGGTGAAAAAAATGCTGGGGGTAACCTGGTTTGAAAGCGTAAGAAAGCTCATGTGTGGCTACTAGGTCTTTTAAATTAGGTTGCCGTTCAAAAAAACTTTACATTTACTTAATCCAAAGGTAAAACCTGTGCGGGGTAAGACGGGTCTACCTTTGTCACAAACGATTAAGCATGATTATGAAAGAGAACGGTTCCACAAAAAAGATTTTGATTGTTGATGATGAGCCGGACATTCTTGAGTTCCTGCAGTACAGCCTTAAAAAAGAAGGCTATGACGTAGTGACTGCAAGCGATGGTAAACAAGCAATTCTGGTGGCCGAACGAGAAAAACCGAATTTGATTTTGCTTGACATTATGATGCCTGAGCTCGACGGCGTAGAAACTTGCCGGGCATTGCGCAGCAAAAAAGAATTTGCCGACACACCGGTTGCTTTTCTAACCGCCCGCGACGAAGATTTTTCCCAAATTGCAGCACTGGATGTAGGTGGCGATGATTACATCACCAAGCCCATCAAGCCACGGGTACTCATCAGCCGGATCAACGCCTTGTTGCGCCGCGCTGGTCGTCAAACAGAAGAAGAACAACCACAAATCAAAGCACATGATTTGGTGATCGACAAGCAAAAAGTACTGGTGTTTAGGGGCGAACAGGCCATCGAATTGCCAAGAAAGGAATTTGAAATATTGTGGCTGTTGGCATCCAAACCAGGACGGGTATTTACCCGAGAAGAAATTTTCGATAAAATTTGGGGCAGTGATGTAATCGTAGGTAACCGGACAATCGATGTGCATATCCGCAAACTACGCGAGCGCCTGGGCGAAGAATACATCAAAACCATGAAAGGAATCGGATACAAATTCGATTTTTAGGGTATGTTTAAAAATCAGACGCCCCAGGAGTTGTCGCTCTCTGTGGCCGCCATGTCGGCTGTTGTTACGGTAATGCTCATCCAATTGCTCAATTTATTGGGCTGGATGCGTATTTCCGGTCAGGAAGCAACCATGCTTTTCCTGATTTCCTTTATTGTGGCGTTTATGGCCAACTTTTACCTGTTGCGCTATTATATTTTTCGCCGGATCAAGTTGATTTACAAGATCATCCACCGCCACAAAATGCCGGCCGATTTTCGCGCAGAAAAGATTGATATGCAGCGCAACATCCTCGATGATGTGGAAAAGGAAGTGGATGCCTGGGCGGCTCAAAATGCGCAGGAGTTTGAAGAATTGGAACGACTTGCCACCTACCGCCGTCGCTTCATTGGCGATGTTTCGCATGAGTTGAAAACACCCATTTTTAACATCCAGGGTTTTGTGCATACCCTGTTGGATGGCGCGCTGCACGACCCGGAGGTGAATGTCAACTACCTGCAACGTGCCGCAAAAAATGCCGATCGCCTGGAAAATATTGTCGAAGACCTCGAAACGATCAATAAGCTTGAATCGGGACAAATGGTGCTCGATTTGTTGGATTTTGACATCCACGAATTGAGTGATGAGGTTTTTGCCGATCTGGAACGCCGCGCCGCCGAACGCAACATCCGCTTAGCTTATAAAGAAGGTGCCAACCAACACTATAAAGTGATGGCCGACAAGGAAAGTATCCGGCAGGTACTAATGAACCTGATCCACAATTCCATCAAGTATGGTCGAGAAGGCGGTATTACCAAAGTGAGTTTTTACGATATGGAAACCTTTATTTTGGTAGAAGTGAGCGACAATGGCATTGGTATTGAAGATGAGCACGTGAAACACGTGTTCGATCGCTTCTATCGGGTCGATAAAAGTCGTTCCCGCGATGTGGGCGGTACCGGACTGGGCCTATCTATTGTGAAACACATTATTGAAGCGCACAAGCAGACCATTAACGTGCGCAGCGCATCGGGGAAAGGGGCCACGTTTGGATTCACCATTGAGAAAGCACGGTAAACCTAAACGCGGTTGATCCACTAGTCTTCTTCTTCAAAAAATACTTTGTAATATTTCTTGCCTTTATCTTCATCAAACCCGCGTTCGATGAGGTCGCGGCGGCCGTGCACGTAAATGTGAAAATTCTTGTCGAGTTTGATCACACTTTTGAACACCTTGTTCTCTTTTTTTACCGCCTGGCCGCTGATGTCAAATTTGTCTTCTAAAGGAATTGCGTACGCTTTGGCGTATTCATCCCTAAACTCCTTAAAGGCTTCTTGTTGTTCGGGTTCTGGAAACAAGCTTTCCGTGAAGTCATTGATTTCAAACTCCTCATTGTCTTTGAAATAATCGTTCGTGCGGTTCAGCAAATCGATTTGATCCGTGCGGTCCATCCCAAACTTGGCCGGTGCTTTTTGGGTGATAAACTCGCTGGAGAGTCCTATATAATGCCGGGTATTGAAATAATTGTCTTCAATCGGGCGCAGGCGCAGAAACGCGTCTTTCCAGAAAGAACGTTCGTCTTTTTTTGTGACCGTATCAATAGCGCATATCCGGTAACCTTCCAGTTCATCCAGGTTAAATACCAGGGCGGCTACTTCCGGTTTGATGGTTGGGATGCCGTCGATCACGTTCAACACAATGGATTCACCGCCGCGTTCCGTCTTTAGGATGGCGTCTTTCGATTGTATTTTCCAGATTGCAATCGCCTGAACCTCTTCCCCTTGCAGCAACACATTGTCCAGATATCCGATAAACAGTTCACCGCCATTGAGTTTGGGGATCTCCATGAATTGATAGAGCAATTGAGAAAGTTTGCCCGCTTCTTCCGAGAGGGTTTCAGGATCCTGAAAAATAGACATACAGGATTGATACACCGGATGGTTGCTTACATCTTCCTCGTGGTGGAAGTAGAAAAACTCTTCCGTTTTTTCAAAAGGTTTTAAAAATGCGGTAATCAGCAATTCAGAAGCGACATCGTGGAGTGGTATGAGGGTCTGTTTGGGAATATTGACCCCTTCATAGCGCCCTTTGTTGCCGACCCAGGTTGCGGTAAATCGTTGGAGGTTGGCTGCGGAAAAATCCAGCATATCGACTATATATATTTGATGAGGAAAATGAAATTTGTGTTGGTTTGGGATTCTTGTGGAAATGCAAAGGTAAGTATCTAATTTTACCCTTTTTTGAAATCATTCATTCAGATTCAAGATTCTTTTCCACTGAAAATAGCAATCAATACCCGGTTTTTGTTGCCAGGCCAATTGGAAGGCTTTGGCTGGTACACCCACGAATTGGTGCGGCGCATGGTGCTGGCACATCCGGAGGACGAATTTTTGTTTTTATTTGACCGGCCCTTTGATCCTCGGTTTATTTATGCAGAAAACGTCAAACCGCTTGTTTTGTTTCCACCCGCGCGGCATCCGGTGTTGTTTTATCTTTGGTTTGAGTGGGCGGTTCCGCGTGCTTTGCGGCAATTTGGGGCGGATTTGTTCTTTTCGCCCGACAGTATGTGCAGTTTACGGTCGAGCATTCCTACGGTGATGACCACCCATGATATTGTTCCGTTGCATTTTCCGGAGCAGTTGCCTTTTGTTACCCGGCATTATTTGTTGAATCGTTTGCCCTTTTTTTTAAAACGCGCGGAACTGGTACTGACGGTTTCAGACTATGTAAAACAGGATATTTTACAGCAGTGCAGCATTGAAAACGATAAAATTGAAGTCGTTTATAACGGTTGTCGGGAAGCATTTGTGCCGCTTTCGGAAGGGGATCAACAGTTGGTGCGCGATCAGTTTGCTGGCGGACAGCCTTATTTTTTCTATACCGGTGCGATCCATCCGCGCAAGAACATCCATCGCTTGATTCAGGCATTTGACCAGTTTAAACAAAAGACGGGCGCTGGGGTGCAATTGTTGTTGGCCGGAAGGTTTGCCTGGAAAACAGGGGTGGTAAAAGACGCCTGGGAACAATCGCCGTACCAGCAGGATATACAGTTTCTGGGTTATGTGCCAGAGGAGGATTTGACGCGTTTGATGGCGTCTGCGTTGGCAATGACCTATATTTCTTTGAGTGAAGGATTTGGCTTGCCGATGGTGGAAGCGATGCATGCGGGTACGCCGGTGCTTGCTGCTGATGCGACGTGTTTGCCTGAAATTGCGGGTGATGCAGCCTTATTTGTGGATCCTGCATCGGTGGAATCGATTGCAGCGGGCATGCTCAACATATATGCGGAACCTGAATTGCGGCAGGAATTGCGCGCGAAGGGCCTCGAACGGGCCAAATTATTCAATTGGGATGCTGCGGCGGAAAAAATCTATTGCGCATTCAGACGCTTGATCAAAAGCGAAACAAACGCCTGAATGTACAATCAGTTTTTGCGGATTAAACCGAAGGATTATTAAGCGGCAGCATAAACCCTTCCTGCGCCGGGCGCCAATGTTGTATCCGGACCACTCACCATCGAGCGAATTTGGTCGGGCGTAAACTGTTGATTGGCGAGGTGATACACCTCCATCGCCTGATCGTGGGTAATAGACGGAAATTCATCTAAAAACTCATTCAGGCTCACGCCAATACGCAAGTAATCGAAAAAGGTTTCGATTCGAATTCTGGTGCCGCTGAAAACGGGGGCCCCATCCTGGATTTCAGGGTGTACGGTAATTGCGTCGATGTTTCTCATCCGGTGCTGTTTTTTGTGTGCGGTAAATCGGCGACCGGGAATTTGTACAATTTCAAAACGGTAGTGGATTAAAGTGTTATTTAACGGCTGCTAAGTTAGACATTGTTCTGAAATCCATCATATATACGGAGGAAAAAAAATAAAAATGGGGGTTTTTACCTACTAAATATTTGGGGGAAACACTTAAAAAGCCAAAAAACAGGAATCTGAATCAAAAAAGGTGCCGTCTGGATGACCAAAGACGACTTTTAGCATTGGGATCTTCTGTTCGTTTTCTTGAGTTTTTGGCCGGATATTCGTGGTAATGCGTAATCGCTATTGACGGGGCGACTTTTTCAGTCACCCCGTCAATAGCGATTACAGGATAATGCATATTGATTCGTGCATTTACGCGCGATTTTTTTGATGTTTAAGATTTTATCAAGGATTTGTGGTAGTGTGTAAATTGTATTGGCGGGGTGACAGAAAAAGTCGCCCCGTCAATACAATTTACGCA
>JAIYAP010000006.1 GCA_027488935.1 Saprospiraceae bacterium
GAGGTGTCACCTTCCCGAGGTGTCACCTTCCCGAGGTGTCACCTTCCCGAGGTGTCACCTTCCCGAGGTGTCACCTTCCCGAGGTGTCACCTTCAAGTCTTACCAACCAACTACAACAAACTTAATATTCCAAAATCAAATTAACCTTATCCTAATCGTAAGTTTGTATAAAATTTCACCCGCCCAATGAAACAAACCCTCGCCCTAGTGTTTTACTGCCTGTGCTTTACCAGCAGCATCAAAGCCCAATGTTGGCAAAGCCTCGCCGCCAGCGCCTTTCATACCAATGCCGTCAAAGCCGACGGTACCCTCTGGGGCTGGGGACGCAACACGTTCGGACAATTGGGCGATGGCACTACCGACGATAAATTGAGTCCCACCCAAATTGGAACCGACCATAACTGGAAAAGTGTATTTGCGGGCGACTTTTTTGCCATCGCGCTCAAAACCGACGGCACCCTGTGGGCCTGGGGACAAAACACCCACGGACAATTGGGCATCGGAAACCAAATTGATCAAAAAAGCCCCATTCAAATCGGAACCGATACCGATTGGGAAACCGCATCGGCGGGCGGATTTTTTAGCATGGCGCTCAAAACCAATGGCACTCTCTGGACCTGGGGCTATAATTTTTACGGACAATTGGGCGATGGAACCAACATCAATAAAAAAAGCCCGGTTCAAGTGGGAGCTAGCCATGCCTGGAAAACAATTTCCGCAGGCTGGGCACATGCAATTGCCCTTCAAGCAGACTCCAGTTTGTGGACCTGGGGCTACAATAATTTAGGCCAATTGGGCAACGGAACCCTACAAAATCAATATACACCCCAGCAAATTGGCCTTGAAAAAGACTGGTCGCAGCCCGCTGCAGGCGGTTTTCACTCCATGGCGCTAAAAAACAACGGAACCTTATACACCTGGGGCGATAACGAATACGGCGCTTTAGGCGATGGCACAACCGTTTCAACCTCTGCACCACTCCAAATGGGAATTGATACTGACTGGCATTTCATCGATGCCGGTTCTGAATATTCCCTCGCGCTCAAAACCAACGGCGCCCTTTTTACCTGGGGCGGAAACTATTACGGGCAATTAGGCGACGGAACAAACGTGCAAAAAAACAGCCCGGTACAAATTGGAACCGACCAGGATTGGACCCCGCTCACTTCCTGCTACGATTACCACACCTTTATCGTAAAAACCGACGGATCCCTGTGGGCCTGCGGACGAAACCACAAAGGACAATTGGGCAACGGAACCACCACCAATCAATCTAATTTTGTGCAGATCGACTGCCCAACGGTAGCCGTGCTTGCCCCAATACAACCCTTACCGTTCGAAATATTCCCCAACCCCGCCTGCGAACAAATCCGCCTGCAATGGTCAGACGAGCGCTGGAGCAATGTCCAGTTCGAAATCAGCGATATGTTGGGCCAAACGATCCTTTCGAAGCAATCTTTGCCGTTTGACCAGCAAATTCGAGTGGAAACGCTACCAAAAGGGGTTTATTTCCTGCATCTATACCACGCACAGGGTCAGTTCAGTCGATCGTTTGTAAAGATTTAAATCTGTGTTAATTTTTATCATTTTTTCTGGAGGGGCAACATTTTAATAGGTGTTCATCCGTTTATGGAGTGGTGATTATTAATCAATATACTCCATAATGCAACTTAAAAAACACTTCATCCTGGTTTTCCTATTGGTTTTATCAACGCATTTTTTGCATACCCAAACCACAAAAACCATTTATTACCCCAACTTTTTTGGATTAAAGCGCCAATTTGATGCCGATACCTTACCAGATTTTGAACAAATTATAATCGCAGATAAAACAATCGCATTCCGGCATTTTTTCCCACATCAGAAAATCGTTGAATCAGAATACCTTTATCTAGCCAATGATACTTTTCTCTTTCTCAAATATCTGTTACCGAACCACGCCATTGCAGCACAAGGAAAAGTCGTCGCATCCATTTGCTGTGCATTCGAAGACTCCGTTTATACCTTTAATCCAGAAACTTTTGAGGAGCAACTAACGCTGGAAAGGTATTTGGATTGGTCTAAGGAAGGTGCTTGGAGATACGATAACGCCCAATTTTATGAATATGGAAACTATAAAAATAATGTAAAAATTGGGGAATGGTACAATTGGGATTACACCACCCATCACGGAGTTTACCAGACATTTGACACCTTAGGAAATCTACTAAAAGAAACACCCCAAAATTTAGTTGAAACGCAACAGAAAGACAGTATTTTAAACGGAGTACTTGGATCGTGGGAAATTTCAAGGATAAAGGGCAATGCAATAGAATTGAATAAGTCATATCCCAAAGTGGAACGCGGATATTATGGAACATTATTTTTCACAAAAGACCAGGTTCGAATCAAACCTAACATTCAGTGTGGAACTGGATTAGACTTAAAATCAATTAAAAAACGACTTATTAATATATGGAGTATGGATGATTCCCTGACACTATATATTGACGTCTATGGTTTTGAAAATCAGAAATACAAAATCACTTATTTGGATAGAAATGAAATGCGACTTTTGAGCGTGGAATGAGCGGAAGAAGTTTACCGAAGGTGTCACCTTCCGAGGTGTCACCTCCAAAAGTACCCCCTGTACCACCACCGATTACACGGATTAACACAGATTTTTATTCATTTCGGACTAAAAAAACCTGTGTTAATCCGTGTAATCCGTGGTAATCCCCCCCTATTTTTGTCCATTAAATTTCTAATTCACACCCACCATGAACACACCCGCCACCATCGCCAAACACTTCCGGGAAGTATATTTTGGCGGCAACTGGACAACATCCAACCTCCAGCAGCACCTAAAAGACGTAAATTGGCAACAAGCCACCACCCAGGTGTATGATTTTAACACCATCGCGACCCTCGTAAACCATATCCACTATTACGTACGTGTGGCCACCAAAGTATTACAAGGCGGCCCGCTAGAAGGCAAAGACGAACTTAGTTTTGCCCACCCAAGCATCCAATCACAAGCCGATTGGGAGGCCATCCTCTCACAAACCTGGTCTGAAGCCGAAGCCTTTGCGCAATTGATCGAGCAATTGCCGGAAGACATCCTCGGTGCCGACTTTGGCGACTCGAAATACGGTACCTATTACCGGAACCTGCATGGCATTGTGGAACATACGCATTATCATTTGGGGCAAATTGTGCTTGTGAAGAAAATTATCCAAGCCCAAAACCAGGCGTAATAACCGTTCAACTTGATGCGGTTTATACTTAAAACCATAGGATATTGCCTGGTTATCCTACTGATCGGCTGCTTGTTTAGAGGCCCCATTTTTCGCGCTTGCATCCAGTATACCCGTGTGGGCGACCGCCCTACCCTGCTGCTGACAAATCGAGCACTCCAACAAACCATTGAGCAGTTTCCCCTCGACCAAGATGCCGACATAGAAACCATGATCCACGCAACGCTGACCATGAGCAATCAATATTTACATTTTTCAGGTCAGCGCAAATCACAGGATCCCAACCAAATGCTCGAGGATGGTCGCGCCAATTGCATCGGTTATGCCGCCTTTTTTGCCAGCGTTTTAACCTGTCTCCTGCAAAAACGACACCAGCAGGATCAATTTGAAGTAAAACACCTGATCGGGAAACTAGATTTCTGGGGATACAATTTGCATCAAATTAGCAATGACCCGTTTTATAAAGACCAAGACTATAATGTTATAACCAATATAAAAACCGGCAAAAAAATATTCGTTGATCCTAGTGTAGCGGATTGTTTTTGGATTAATCGGGTGCGTAGCGAGCAATAAAAAGAATATCGAACACCGAACACCGAATATCGAACGCCGAAATAGCGGGATACGCTAAGCATTCTGCGCTATCCCAAGCCGAACGCACCCACTTCGAAATTCGGTGTTCAGTGTTCGGTGTTCGATATTCCACCAGGCCGAACGCACCCACTTCAAATTTCGGTGTTCGGTGTTCGGTGTTCGATATTCCTTTTTCCGTGTTCGATATTAAGTTTTCAGACCATAATTCGGAAATCACCTTATTTTTAACTACTTTCGTATTTTTAGCCAGCCCCTGTCATCTTAGTACCACCTTTACCTACCCTATGTCGGCAGACCTAACACTCCTAATACCCGAATTCCGATTAAAAGTAATCTCCCTCCTTCAAAATTGCGCCCAACGAGGCATTGAACTGCGGCCCAGGGCGACCTTGCGCGACCCTTTCATCCAGGCCCGTTACTGGCGACAATCCAGACCGATCGCCGAAATCAACCAAAAAATCAAGGACTTAAAAGAAAACGGGGCCCATTTCATTGCCGATTGTATCCACGCCGTCGGGTTTCAACAAGGCGCACACGTCACCAATGCCATTCCCGGACTGTCCTGGCACCAATGGGGCGAAGCGGTCGATTGTTTTTGGGTTATGGACGAACATGCCATTCAATTCCTGCACACGCCCACGCACGAGACCAACGGACTCATGATTTACGCCACCGAAGCCGAAAAAATAGGCCTCGACGCCGGTTTTTTCTGGGAATCCTTCCGCGACGCGCCCCATGTGCAACTCCGAAAAGCCGCCAGTCCGGCAAGTTTATATACTTTAGCGGCCATTGACGCCGAGATGCAAATGCGTTTTGAACAATACGATTAAAACTTCCACCCTAAACCGAGTGCTTTTCCAATGTTTTTCCTGAAAATGTTACGCTACCTCCTGCTTATCCTGCCCATGTCCATTTTATCCCTCCTGTTTGGCTGCCGGGACAAAAAAAGTGCTGAAAACAAAGTCCCAGAGGATTGGCCCCGCTTTCTTGACACCGCGATAAACGGTCTCCACCTCCAACCGCTTGTGTTGGAAGAGGGATACACCTTTCAGTCCTTTTACATTACGCCCAACCAGCAACAGGTGTACGTGGTTGCTGCCAAAGCACGCAAACAAAAAGATACAACCAGGTCCCACCCGTCTGAGCCAATTCCGATGGATTACCGGTTTTTATGCCTCGATCAAACGGGTAAAACCTTGTATTTCAAGGACTATCCGAACGTAAACTGGGGCTACGGCTCCTTTGGCATGCTGGAAAACCATTTCGTCGTGCGCATCCTGGATTATTTCCTGGAATTAGACCCCGCCAACTTTGCCATTTTGGATAAAATTCCGGTCCACAATTCCGCCTACATCTCCTGGAAAGAAACCGAACGCACCTTCGATGAGCACCGCGATTATTACCAGGCGCAATTTAATAAATTATACAAAAACCCGCAAGCGCGCTGGCTGGAATACAGTCCCATACCCGAATATCTGATCTGGGTAGACGGACCCAAAGGTTTACGCGCCGCCTGGGGCCCTGTAAGTTATGACGACTCCCTTTTGGACGACCTGAAAAAACACTTTCCACCCATTTCCTTGAAAATCAATCCAATGGCGGTAAATGATCTATCCGGAAACGCCAACTTTTCCATCCAGGACGGCAACAACAGCATCACCGAAGTGGCACGTATATCGGCTGGCACCGAATTCAGTTACCCCAATTATATGGAACGGACCACCGTACAATATGAATTAAAATTGGCGGGAAAAACCATTCGTTTTAGCACCTCTGATAAAAAACGGCATGCTTTGCAATTGTATTTTGCCGATAACCTATATTTGTGCACGGAAGATGGGACGGCTTGGGTGGCGTATGAGGAGACGCTTTATCGGGTTAAATTGTAAAAGGAATATCGAACACCGAAATAGCGGTCAAGGCTAAGCATTCCGTGCAATTCTAAGCTGAACGCACCCACTTCGAAATTCGGTGTTCGGTGTTCGATATTCATTTTTCCGGTGTTTAAAATGCGGGGGCTAGCCCCGCAGCTACGGTTCGTCTTCTATGACGAACTCCGCGTCCTTCTCCCAAATCTCCATCTCGCAAGGCTTGCAATTAAACTTCAACTTATACTCCACTTCCCCATGTTTCAGGGTAAGCGGCTCCGCAAGTTTGGTGCCCATCGTCTCCCGTTGGTAGCGCGGACATTTACCCAACTCATATTTCACGCAATATTTCGTCACCATCACCCGCGATTTGCCGGGATCCCATTGCAATTCAAACGCCTTTTCAATTTCCGTGACGCCGTGGCGTTTGTAAAATGCCCGCGCCAGTTTATTCGATACATTAAAGGTAAAATCCAGTTCCTGCACCGGATACGGATGCTCCGTTTTCACCAGCACATGCTCGGCGCGTTGATATCCTTGAATACGCACTTCCACCAATTGCTCCAGCGCTTGCCGGCGGATTTCATTCACCTTCGAATTAGGTAAAAACCAGGCCTGCGCAACATCCACCACCACCCCATCGGCGATAAACGGCGTATTGCCCGTTTTAGCCAGGTTCTTTTGAATATTTTCGAGCAAACCCTCGGCATTTTTAGCCAATTCCTTGGGCGTTTCTAAGTAAGCCGTGGTTTCGTGTCCGTCTTCATCCACCACGTGCAGACAAAAACCGGTTTCCGTTTCGCTAAAACGCATGTTGACCCCGATTTTCCGCACCGCGCTGTTTTCATTTTCCACCATCCGGATAAACTCCGCATCCAAATTGCGGTATATTTCTGTGCCCGCCGGAATTGGCTTCAGTTCATTAGGCACCACCAGATCATTCACAATAATATTCACCTGCAGTCCGTCGCCCACCCCGGCTTCATTTACGAAGTACAGGCCGTCGCCATTGTTGAGCAGTTCGTGGTTTTCGATCACATAACCATTCGCCTTGATTTCCAGCAACTTACCAATATACTGCCCTTGCGATTTCGGACTTTCCCAGGAGCCAATCCGCGCATGACGCTGGTTGACAAAATAATCCGTGTAGCCCCGGTTGAAACTGCGGTCCAGTTCCGGCTCAAACTGGTAAAACGTACGACCGGAAGATGCTTTTTCGTATTGTTCGGGATGCGCTTCCAGGAACGCGTCCAATTTTTTGCGCAGGTAGGAAGTATTGTTTTTCACATACACCAAATCCTTCAGGCGGCCTTCAATTTTAAACGAAGAAATGCCCGCGCGGATCAGGTTCGGCAGTTCATCGCTCAGGTTCAGGTCCTTGATCGAGAGCAGGTGGCTGTTTTCGATCAGCGTTTCCCCTTTCCCGTCGATGAGTTGGTACGGCAGCCTGCAGTTTTGAGCACAGGAGCCGCGGTTGGCCGAGCGCTCGCCATTGGCCACACTCATGTAGCAGTTGCCGCTAAACGACACACACAGCGCACCCGTGACAAAAAACTCCAGATCCACGGGCGTGGCATCATGGATAGACTTAATCTGATCCAGGTTCAGTTCCCTAGCCAAAACCACCCGCTGGATCCCTGCATCGGCCAGAAACTTCACATGCGTGGCATCGCGGTTGTTCGCCTGCGTGCTCGCGTGCAAGACGATGGGAGGAAGGTCCATTTCCAAAATCGCCATATCCTGAATAATCAGCGCATCCACGCCGATGTGGTACAGTTCCCAGATCAGTTGCCGGCAAGCCTCCAATTCATTGTCATATAGAATGGTATTCACCGTCACCAGCACCTTCGCTTTAAACAAATGGGCATACCGCACCATTTCCGCGATGTCTTCCACCGAGTTGGTCGCATTGGTGCGGGCCCCGAAGGTATGCGCGCCCATGTACACCGCATCCGCACCGGCGTTGATGGCCGCCATACCCTGATACAGGTTTTTGGCGGGGGAAAGGATTTCTATTTTTCTGCTCATGCTGGCGTTGTTATTTGGGCATTTTGGGATAGCGGGCGCAAAATTAGGGAAAATTGGGGTTTGGTGGGGGATTTTTTTGGGGCATTGTCGTAGTGTGGTTATGGAAATTAATGGGGAAGGGTGAATTATAGTTTTTTTGTAAAAAAGTATAATTTTTTTTAGGTATATATAAAACGTGTGTTGTATGTTTGTGGGAGGATTACCGCAACTGGCCGGAGATAGGGGTTTTAGATTAGGGGATTGATTTATTATGGTGTATTACTAGGGAATTATTGGGTAGATATTGAGGGTATAGGTGAAAGGGGTGATGTTGTCCCATACTTCTAGTATAGTTGTCAATAAAATTAACACATCAATCACTTTAAAATAAAAATAAATAAAATGAAAAACATTCTTTTTTTCTCCATCCTCCTATTGTCATTTACAAAAAGTTTTAGCCAAACGTTTCAAAGTGCTGATTCATTAATAATCAAAGAATTAGTTCAACAAGTTAAAGCACTAAAAAACTTAACTGAATCTAATAATCAAACAGCAAGTGAATTATTGCAAGAAGTCAAAACTGTTAGTAACCTTAATAAGAATAATAGTGAAACAGTTAAAATACTATTAAGCAGTCACGAATATGATGCTAAAACTAAATATGAAATATTAGACACGAACTTACTAAATGCTGTAGAAACATTTGATCTTTTAAGTAGCAAAACTGTAAACTTGAAATCAAGAAACATTACAAATTCATTTGAATTGTTAATTAAAGATCTAAACAACCCTCAGAGTGACGCATTAGGTTTTAAATTTAACGAGACTCTAATAAACCTTGTAACCGAACATATTCAGCCAAAAAAAAGAAACAAAGGTAAAAAAATAATTGATGCGATTGAAGGTATAACCAAAAGCCCAATCATTACAAACATTCCATCACTGACACCAGCAATAAGTATTTCAAATTCCGTAATCGGTGTTTTGAGAAGCACGTCAATATTTGAGGACAAAATCGATAATGAAAAGATTAAAAACTTTGAAGAATCTTTAAATAAATATATACAATACTACACCGCGCTTTCAGATGCAAATCAAGGCTTCAAGTTTAATTTAGAACATCAAAAAGAAGAACTAGATATATTGCTGCAAAATATCAATGAACAAGTAATATTTTTTGCAAAAACATTAAAGTATCCAGTGCAGCCAAAAGGTCCAAACGAGGATGTTGGTGAGTACTTAAACAACTTATTTAAAAACTTTAATAAGAATTATATTATGAACTTATTTGCAGAGTTAGAAAAGCGGAATACTGAAGTTACAAATAATGTAAAGAAGATTAAATATGATGATATACTAAAGAATCAATATTTAAAGGATGCTAATAATAGACTTGAAGAATTTATAGTATTAACAAATCAATTTGAATTTAAATACAATGAATACTTTAATATCTTAGAGCAATATACAACTGGAGTAATTAAAGCTTTGGAAATTGCTAAAACAAATGGTATCGCAACATCTGAGGTAGTTACAAGAAAGAAGGAAGAGTTTGAACAAAAGAAAAGAGAGTCGGTGGCAGGTATTAAGACCTCTATAAATATCGACCAATTAAAAGTCAGTAAACAAAAAATAAAATATACTGCTAGGATAATTTAAATAAAATGCTGCCAACATTAGGGCTTAACCGATAACGGGGGCGGGGTAAGCACACGACCATACTCTACCCATAAGCCCATTCATTGATAATTGAGCCTTATTGAACGAAGCCAGTACTACTCGCAATACCAAGCAGTAGTATTGGCTTTTTGTGTCTTGATAAGTCGGTTATTATGGGGTATCCTGCGGGGTAAATACTCAGAACGGATTGTACCGCAAATATGCACCGACCCAAAAAACTTTACGTAAAATTAACCCGGATGCAACACTACACACTTTGCGCCATTCATTTGCCATCCATTTGCTCGAACAGGGGTAGATTTGCGGTATATTCAGGAATTGCTTGGGCATGCGAGCAGTAAAACCACTGAAATCTATACCCACATTACGAAGAAAGGGATGGGCGCATTAAAAAGTCCGTTAGATTTTTTGGATATATAAAATGCAGGTAGTATGTTTGCTTTCGGATCACCACAATGTACAGGCTATAAGGCTTTTAAATTAATTAATTGATTTATAAGAAGTATTGCGTAGGTATTGAGTTAATGTGATGTAGTTGCGCTAGTACGGTAGTTCAGCAAAAATAGAATCAAAATATGTCTCAATCAAAAATATTCATATCCTACTCTCATAAAGATGAGCAATACCGAGAGGAATTTGAAAAACACTTGGTAATGCTCAAAAGGAATGGACATGTTCAGACTTGGAATGATAGAAAAATATTGCCAGGTCAAAATTGGGTCAAAGAGATTAGCAAAGAATTAGAAAGCGCTGATATTATTATTCTTTTAGTAAGTTCTGATTTTTTAGCGTCTGACTATTGTTTTGACATTGAAGTTCAGCAAGCTATGAGGCAGCATGAATTGGGGCAATCGACAGTAGTGCCAATAATATTAAGACCATGCGATTGGCATGATGCACCATTTGGAATAATTCAAGGATTGCCAAAAGATGCTAAACCGATAAAAGAATATTCAGATATTGACGGTGCGTTTTTAGAAGTTGTAAAAGGTTTGAAAAAAATAATACTAGAAAAATCTGAAATCAAAAAAGACACGAAGGAAATTACTTTTGAACTAGTAAATTCGGATGTTACCAATTTTCCATGTGACGTTTTAGTTTTAAAATATGCACAGCACTTTTACGGTGCTGATAAATTTGTTTCAGGGCTTTTGGTAGATAAAAAAGATATTAGTATTTCCGAAATCCAACCCGATATAGGGCAATACAGAATAATAGAATCAGCAGGGCACATGGAATGTAGACATGTCATGTTTCTTGGAGTACCTGAATTGTGGACGTTTCGTTATGCAGAAATAAGTGATTTTGCAAAAAATGCCTTGATTAAAATAAAGAAATCATTAGGCTCTGCACACTCAGTTGCTTTTACAATCCATGGCGTTGGATACGGTTTAGATGAAGTAGAAGCCTTTCAATCCCAACTTAGAGGGATAAAAAATGCATTGGACGAAGGATTTATAAGTGATAAACTTGAAAAAATATTCATCATTGAAAAGGACAAAGACCAATTTGAAAGATTAAAAAAGTACGCAAATGAACTTCTTTGCAATTTTAATTTTTCTTCTAAAACTTCTACTGAATGGACATATATTTTTTCAACCACAACAGTAAGCAATAAAGCAGAAATAAACAATAAGTCTTTGGTACTTGAAAATAAAATAGAAGAGAAACCATTTGTGTTTGTCGCTATGCCTTTTAAAAAAGAGTTTGATGATGTCTTTTATTTTGGGATACAAGGTGCAGTTCACGAAAACGGTTTACTGTGTGAAAGAATTGATCAAGATTCATCTACAGGTGATATATTGGCAAGGACATTAAGTAAAATTGAGCAAGCAAAATTTGTCATTGCAGAATTGAGTGGAGCAAATCCTAACGTATATTTGGAGGTTGGATATGCATTGGGCAAAGGCAAAGCAACTGTTTTACTGACAAAAAATATAAAGGATTTACAGTTTGACCTAAGAGGATATAACTGTATATCCTACGAGAGAATTATTGACCTTAAAGAAAAATTAAGTAAGGAATTAAGTAGTCTAAAATAAAAATCGCCGAACTCTTATGGATTAACCGCTTCAATGGATTCATAGCCGCCCAAACCATCCCTTACACACAAAGCCCCCCGTCGTCAGTTGAGCCTTGTTAAACAAAGCCGGCTTTACTTGCAAAAGCCAAGAAGTAATACCGGCTTTGTTCGTCTTGAAAAGTCAGTTACCCTGGGCTGCAAATTCTCCGAACGAAGAGGACAGAAATATGCATCCCTGCAAAAACTTTAAGTAAAATTAACCCAAATACAACGTTACACACTTTGCACCATTCATTTGCCACCCATTTGCTCGAACAAGGAGTAGATTTTCGGTATATTCAGGAATTGCTTGGGCATGCGAGCCGTAAAACCACTGAAATTTACACCCACATTACGAAGAAAGGAATGGGTGCATTAAAAAGTCCGCTTGACTTTTTGGATATATAAAATGCAAGTAGTATGTTTGCTTTCGCATTACCGCAACTGACCGAAGGTAGGGCTTTTAAATTAAATGATTGATTTATAAGGGGTATTACTGCGTAGGTATTGGATATACACGCAATGGAGTTGTGGTAGTATGGTAGTTGAGCAACAATTACAAAATAAAATATAAAAAATAAATAAAAATGGAAAAATCGAGTTTTGAAAATTCTGCCGATAACCAAGAAAGAGCAAAAGGCTTTTTGGACACATTCCTCGAAAAAATTGGGAAGGCCAAAAGCGACAGATTTTCCTTTTTGCTAATAGGGCGTACTGGTGTGGGAAAGTCAAGCACAGTTAACGCTTTAATGGGTAAAGAAGTGGCTAAAACCAATCCTTCTGATCCAGAAACAATGGAAATAACAGTTTATGAAACCGAGTCCTTTGGGGTTAAATTCAATGTGATTGATACACCTGGACTTTGTGATGAATTAGACGAGGTAGGCAATGACGAAATGTATATAAATAGAATGATAAATGAAATAAAGGGGTTTGATTCCATGTGGTTTGTTGCGTTTTTAGCCGAGACAAGAGTAACATCTGAGGAAAAGAAAGCAATAAAGCTAATTAGCGAGGCATTTTCACCTGCGGTGTGGGAACGTGGAGTAATAATTTTTACAAACTCTCGTCAAGTTCCTGTCGATGAATATTTTGAGAAATTAGAAACTAGAACTAGAAAAATAAGAGAAGAGATTGAAAAATATACTGGTAAAGATATTTCAGAAAAAATACCATCAGTTGCAATTGAAACGAAAAGAAAGCCTTTACCTGAGGGAAAGGAAGGTTTAGGAGAGTTGTATAAAAACCCCGACGGTCAAGAATGGCTAGGAGAGTTATATACAACTGTCTTAGAAAGAATTTCAGACAAAGGGGCATTGCCGTTCTTTATGGCAACAGCCAAAAGGATAGAAAAAGAAAAAAAAGTAAAAGGCAATTCTGTAGTTATTGAGGCAGTTCCAGTGTATGAAGAACCAAAAATCACCTTATCAGCAGACCAAAAAAAGCGAGTTCAGAAAAAGATTAACGCATCAATTATTCCTGGGCTCGCAACAGCAGGTGCAGGAATAGGATTAGCATTTGGCCCAGTCGGAGCCGCTGTTGGAGGAGTAGTTGGAGCTGCTGTTGGATTAGTTGCTTGGCTTTGGGATTAATTATGAAAAATTTTTTAATTTTAGGAAAAACAGGAGTTGGAAAATCAAGTTTCATAAACTCTATTTTTGGCCATGCGATTGCTGAGACTGCATCAGATGAGGCTTGCACCAAAATAGTAAGTCATTATGCGCTTACCATAGATTATGGTGAAATTTGTTTGATAGATACTCCTGGATTAGCCGAAGATGGCCCAGAGTTGGATTTGCATTATCTGAATATGGTGAAACAGTCAATCAACGAAAAAGAAATTTTCATGAGCGTTTTTGTAACCCCTCTTCATGATACTAGGTTTAGACCGTCTGAAAAATTCGCAATAAAATCTATTACTTCGGTTTTAGGGCAGCACATATGGAAGACATCATGGCTTGTGTTTACATTCGCTGGTTTGGTTGAAAAAGACAGATTACAGGAGGTTTGTACTTCAAAAATAAACTATTTTAATTCATATTTAATTGATTTATTAGGCTCTGAATTTCCGGGGTTTAAAAAAATAATTCTAATAGATAATAAAATTTCAAATTGGACTGACGATGGAACACCAATTCAAGAATTTTTCAAACAATGAAAAAATAGTTGAACAAAATGGCAACCGAAAAACAGTTTGAGCACTTTAAATACCTTTATGCCCAAGAAGAGGAACGGTATAAAGAATTAATTTCTCGAGCCAATATCTACATGGCAATTGTCACCTTTTATTTGGGATTTTTCGCATCCAATTTTTTACCAACGACAAAGTCAAGTTTTCCGATTGCAATGTTCGATATAGTAAAACTGTCATTACTTCTTTTCGGTTTCCTTACATTTGTTTCAGCGTTTGTTTTTATCATTATGTCAATAAATATATATAAGCATCAAGTGCTTGCAGACCCAAAAGAAATAATTGAAAGCTACGGAGAAAAAGTACCAAAAGATGAAGAGTTTTTTGATGATCGAATTATTGAATTCGCAGCCTCAACAATAAAAAACAGGGATATTAATAACAGCAGAGCAATAAAACTAAAACGTGCAGCAATCCTAATGCTGATGGGGGTGATCCTTCATGTAGTTTTATTGTTTTTTAAAATCTCATCATAATAATGGCAAAGGATCAAGAAAAAAAAACGCCAACCGCTGAAAAAATGGAGGGCAATGGCACATCAGCTAAAGAATCTTACGGTTTAACAATGGCAGAAAAACTTCTCAATGCTTTGGGGAAAGTTTTGCCATCGGCTTGGAGAAACATGCCTGATGAAAATGCGGGAAAACCAGAGAAGTCATCAACGTTTCCTTGGGACAACTGGAACAAGCCTGGAGGAGTAATTTGAGAATTCAAGATTTGTAAAGTAAAAAAGTTGCTAACTCTTAAGGCTTAGCCACCACCGGGGGATGCGCAGCCGCATACCCCCCTAACCTCAGAGCCCCCCCATTGGTGGTTAAGCCATGTTAAACAAAGCCGGTACTATTGCTGCCAAGCAGTAGTACCGGCTTTTCGTCTTGGTCGGTAAGATATGATAGGTTTCTTGTGCGGAAAATATTCCAAACGAAGCGTACAGCAAATATTCACCGCCACAAAAACTTTAAGTAAAATTAACCTGGATGCAACGGTACACACTTTGCACCATTCATTTGCAACCCATTTGCTCGAACATGGGGTCGATTTGCGGTATATTTAGGAATTGTTAGGGCATGCGAAAAGCAAGACAACAGAAATTTATACGCACATTATTAAAAAAGGAATGGGCGCATTGAAAAGTCCGTTAGATTTTTTGGATATATAAAATGCAAGTAGTATGTTTGCTTTAGCATTACTGCAACTGACCGAAGATAGGGCTTTTAAATTAAGTGATTGATTTATAAGGGGGTATTACTGCGGAGGTATTGGATATACATGCAATGGAGTTGCTGTAGTAAGGTAGTTATGCTCCACTAATAAAAAGGAATTGTGATTCAAATTGAGACCAAGAAATAGAAATATGTCAAATAGAGAGTTATTAGAAAAAGCAAATCAATTAAGTTATAATGGTCAAAATGAGATGGCAGACCCAATTTTTGACAAACTGATAGAATTAGAATCAACTAATGATGAATTCATTTTTTGCAAAGCAATGAATGTTGCCGATTCTAATCCAGCTTTATCTATCTCTTTATTAAAGAAGGTGCTAATGCTTAACCCTAATGTTATTGCTGCATATACAAACATCTCAGCAATCGCAAACAAATATAATTTATTGGATGAGACTATTCCCTTTTTTAATGAGAAGTTAAAAGAATTCCCAAATCTGTTAGATCTATATATGTACAGAGGTTCATTAATCGGAAATAAAGGAAATTATATTGATGCCCTTATTGATTTCTATTATGTAATTGATAATTCCAATTTAGGAAATAACAAAGAAGAGTTTTCAAGTCATCAAATCTCAAAAGATATTGCTGTATCAAGAAACGAATTAAAAAATAAATTTTTAAATGCTCCGATTACTGAGTTTAATATCGAGGAAAATGGAAAACCGATTAAAATCAAAGAATACACTTATCCATTGCCGGGTAATTTATTTGGAACAGAGAGATCCTATTTTGAATTTGGAAAATTCATGGGCCATACAATTAAGTATGTAATAAACAATGAACCTTCCTACCTTCTTTGGTGCATTGAGAATCTTAAAAACTTTTGTGTGTCTGAAGAAATTTTAGAGATTATTAAAAGAAAAGGATTGGACATAAGTAGGAGTATAGAGATAAATAATAAAAAACTAAAATTATGTGCCATGCAGCAAATTGAGATTTCTGAAGAAGATATCTACAAAATATTTGAGATGCAACAAGCAATTAAGTTATATCGTAAATGGTATTTGATTTCAAAGAAAGATTCATCCCAACAATATGATAAGGATCAGATTGATGACCTAATGGATTTTTTGATGATCCAATCGGAGCCTGTTAGAAATTATTTTTTGAGTCAAAACATAGATAGTTACAGAACAGAGATTCCTATGTTGTATGTAAGAGGGAAAGAAATTAAAACATTTCCTCATGAATTAATGGTAATTAAAAATTCCATTCAATCATTGAATATGCCTGGCTGTATTGCTACTGGAAAAGATATCAATGAAGCATATAGAAATTATTTTAGGGCACTAATTGAGTGTACAGACACAAGATATCAAAATGGATTAGGCTTAATGAACATTGTTCATACAATGAATATTTACAATCTTAATAGTAAAGACATGTCAAGAAATGAACTAACTAAAGAACTTAAAGATTCTGGTTGGACACAAGAATACCAAGGAGTTTATAATACGATTTTATTTCATCCGAAAAGTAAAATCACCTATACAATTCCAAAGCATGAAATCATTGAAGAAGGAATTATATTTTGGTTTAGGAAACTTCAGTATCAAATTGATGCAAAAACTCATAGAGAATTATACACTGATATACCGGATAATTCATTTTGGACATGCCCTATTTGTGGAGGAAGTAACTTATCAGGATGTCAATATTTTGATCCAACAGAATGTCCAAGATAATAATAAATAAAAGCGAGAGCATAACAATGCATACCTTACAAGTAGGGCTAAACGCCACACCTACAGGTATTCAAACCGTTGGGCGAGACCAAAGATAAAAATTATAACCGCACTGGGGGAGAATTCCGAAAAGCCCTGATCCAAATGAGTAGGACGCAAACACCATTGGCGGTTGAGCCTCATTGAACGAAGCCAGCACTACTTGCAATGCCAAGCAGTAGTACCGGCTTTTTTCGTCCTAATCGGTCATTTATTATGGGCTCCACGAACGGTAAATAATCCGAGTGTGCAGTAAATATTCAGAGCCGCAAAAACTTTAAGTAAAATTAACCCAAATACAACGGTACACACTTTGCGCCATTCATTTGCTCGAACACAGGGTAGATTTGCGATATATTCAAGAATTGCTTGTGCATACAAGCAGTAAAATCACTGAAATTTACATCCACATTACGAAGAAAGGTATAGGTGCATTAAAAAGTCCATTAGTTTTTATGGATATATAAAGGGCACATAGTATATTTGCTATTGGATTATCGCAACAGACCTGTTATAAAGATCTTAAGTTAAGTGATTGATTTATAAAAGGATCAACTGCTTAAATATTAGGAGTACACTCAATTATGTTGCTGTATTATGGTAATTGCAGTAGCAAACGGATAAGCAATTTGGAACCTTAAAAACAAGTGCTTAATGAAGTATTAAATCAGGTTACATGAAAAAAGAGTTAGAAAAAAACATAATCTATGTTTTTCTATCGAGTAAATATAAACTACTCACTTCAAATACAATTTCGAGAGAGTCCAATATCCCTATTAACGAGGTAATTAGGTTTGTAAATAACTCTAATTTAATAGTCGAAGCTAAAAAAAGGACAAGAAGAGGAGAGATTTTATACTACCTTACTGAAACAGCAAAATCCTTATATAAGTTAGAAAAACGTGATTTTAAGAAAATTCTTCAACCGGTAAAAGATTTATTGTCGACTGACAATCTTAACGAAGCGATTCAATCGTTCTATTTAATTTTGAAAGAGAACAAATACAATCTAAATATTAGTTTGATTGAGATATATAAGGAGTATTTAAAATCATTATCAACTAAATATTACTCGATTGAGCAAAATTGGAAGTTAAATAAAATCGATACTCATCAAAGATTTTTGGAACATGATAAATTATTCTATGATTTATTTGAGTTGCTAATTGGTTTTGAACTTTTAGGAGAAGAAACAGAACAGTTTTTGTATCAAGATATTTCCATAAAAATAGAAAGAGATTTTCATAAATTTACCAAGGATGATTCGGCTAAAGTGCTACAAGAAATTGCACACTTATTAAATGTAAATCCGTCAATTATAACCGTAAAAGGCATTGAACAAGGAAGTGTGATTATGACATTAGAATTGGAAGATGCATTGCAAGCAGAAAAGTTATTTCTGTTAATCAAGCTCGGGAAGTTAAAAAATAAGGGAATTATTGATGCCAAGTTAAAAGAGTTAGTTTCAGGTGTTGGGAATGAACATCAGAATAATCAGTTACTAAGTCTTTGCACTAAAGCTATATCCATTTTAAAAACGGGAAATACCGAAGACGCCTTAAAATTACTCGATGAAAACTTATTGTTGATTTCCAATGATCTTCACAATGAATTATTTTTGCTTTATTCAGACTTATCTTCTCTTACATCAGAAATGAATCTTGGAATTCGAGATTACGAATCAGCGAGAATAACCAAGAACAAGATTACGTTTTCAGTTTTAACATTAATTGATAGAATAAAAAAAATGGCTACTGCCGACATGCCATAAAACGGCAATCTGTCCTAAATGAACGGCCTGCCTTTACATTCCAATTGTTGAGCGAAAAAACAAAATAGGAGCCGCTTATTGCCCAATCCTTTAAATCAACCCTTCGCAAATATTCAGTGAACGTATTCCAAAACCTGATCAACGTCTTTAATAGAAAGTCTATCGTTTTTCAGGATGCCTAAGTTTTTACCATTTTTTTGATAAAATCGAAAACCAATGTTTGTACGCTTTCTTATTTTGGTCACATCTATTCTATTGACCTTCGATGTTCACGCCCAGACGAAAGCGGAGCAGGTACATTCCATTGACTCCATGCTGTTGATTTTGAATAGTGCGGTAGTGACTTCCGATACACAGTGGATACGCATGCTCGAAGACATTACGTATTCCAGGATGCCCTTTGAGCAAAGAGCGGTGTTGACGCCTTACCTTTTTACAGCGCTTGATAAGGCCCGCCGTTTAAGCGATACCTCCTGGAAGATCAGGGCATTCCTCCGCCTTATGACCCATCCTAGTTTTTCCAATGCCGAACACGAACAATATGCTGATTCAGCCATGGCATTATTGCCGGGAATACAAAAAACAACGCTGCGGATGTATCAGGCGGCGAATATGGCGGAACAAGTTTATTACGAGAATCGAAAATATGTGAAATGCATTTTGGCAATCAAGGAATGGAAACGCCTGGCGGCGTTGGCAAATAATCCGGCCGGTTTGTATATAAATGAAGCGTACGTATACCGGGAAATGGGACGTTATGACCTGGCTAAAAAAATCCTGTTCGACGAGCTCGCCCTCCTATCCAACCAGGATAGCATGTTGCTTACTAAAAGTTTTGCTTATCTTAAATTGGCGTCTGTCTTTAACAAAGAGCAAAAATTCGATTCATGTATCGTGTTTTCGCAGCGCGGCATTCAGTTGATGCGCGCATTTAACCGGATAAAGAAAAATCAAGACGGTAATCTGGAAATTAACTTCCGGTCATTAGCAGATTATTTCCTGCATGCAGGTCAACCTGATTCGGCAGTCTATTACTTGAATGTTGCCGCCGAATTTTGCAGCAAAAACCCTAAGCCCAGTTCTAATTTTCGCGCGCTTTGGTGTAATTATACCAAAGTTTATCTATTTAAAAAAGACTACGACCGCGCACTGACGTACCTTAAACTTGCTGAAGATCATTACAATACGTATGGCGGTATCAGGCATGTATTTAATGTTTTTGAATTGTACGGACAGTGCTATTCAAAACGAGGCAATACGAAGTCAGCCATCGCGTATTTTGAAAAGGCTTATGCAGAAGGTTTGAAAGAGGTGGAATTCCTGATCGGAAACGGCGAATTAATCGCGGTGTGCGACAGTCTTAGCCAACTCTATGAAAAAACAGGCGATTACAAACGGTCTATTCAGTATTTAAAAATCGGGCAAAAATACCGGCAGAAACTGCTGGAAGAAACCTACCTGAAAGATATTGCGAACTACGAGCTGGTGCAAAATGAGGCCGAAAAGCGCATTTTAAAACAACAGAATACCCTGCAAACCCAAAAAACATACGCTGCTGTTCTGGGAGTTATCCTTGCGTTAGGGGTATTGGCTTTTGCAATTTACCTGCTTCGACAAAGGCGTAAATTGTTCAGGGAACTGGAAATAGAAAAACAGCGCAGTGAAGCCCTGCTCCTGAATATCCTTCCGGTTAACATTGCCACGCGCCTAAAAAATGGCTCCCGTGCGATTGCCGATGCTTTTGAGGAGGCCACGGTTATTTTTATCGATATTGTAGGGTTTACGACCCTTTCGGCCCAACATACGCCGCATGAAATCGTCCGTTTGTTAAATGAAATTTTTGTCTGGTTCGATCAGATTACCGGGCGGCTGGGACTGGAAAAAATAAAAACGATCGGCGATTGTTACATGGCAGTCAGCGGGTTGCCAAATTACAAAGCCGATCATTTAACATCGTGTATTGAGATGGGGCTTATCATTCTGCAGGACCCGGAGCGGTTCCGTTTTTTCGGCCAGCAAATTCAATTCCGCATCGGTATCGATACCGGCCCGGTTGTAGCCGGAATCATTGGTGAAAAACGGTTTTTATACGATCTATGGGGCGATGTGGTCAATACGGCCAGCCGTATGGAATCGAACGGTCTGCCCGGTACGATTCAAATCACCGAGCGCGTGTATGAAAAAGTGAAAGACCAATACCACTGCCAGGAACGCGGCCTGGTAGAAATCAAAGGAAAAGGGCTGATGAAAACCTGGTTGATTGCACCGGAAAAATAAGCCTTTATCACATAAACAACGATTATTTCTTAGACAGAAACAACAGCGTCCATGCTGTAGTTGCACTGATAAAAGTGGCAAAACCTTGTATATTTGCTGCCAAATTAGTAGACAATTGAACTTTCTTTATCAAGCAATCCAAAAAAAGTCACTTATGCCAATCATGAATTTACTAGCCAGGCTCCAAACACTCCGTACCGAATATCAAAGCGGCCAGGACGCGCTGAAAGCGCTGCGGGAGCAACAAGCCGATCTGGAAAAAACCATGCTGCGCATCGCAGGAGCCATCCAGGTATTAGAGGAATTGGAGGCCGCTGAAAAACAAACACCTGATGATCAGGAGCAATGAAACGCTACTTCCACCTACAAAACCGTTTATGGACTGCTGCCCCCACTTACGCTACCCGTAATACGGCTGAAGCATTGCCTGGAACCGTGGCCAGTAAAAACATTGTTAGTCAATTAAATTGAATCATTATATTTACACGCACTTTCAAGCGCTTTCGAGCGCCAGCACATATCGAGTGTACAAGTCAAATTTTGAAAAAAATCCGCCTTTCTTATTTACCTTTTGAACTGAGCTGACATAAGACCCATGACGTTACGTTTCTCATTACCGTTGAAAAAAGAAGAACAAAAATGGTCAACGGACAAGCAGGCATTTTACGATGCGCTTGGCCGGGCAGAGCCGGCAGCGATCCGGGCACTGGCAGGAAAAATTGCCTACGACGTGAAACAGGCAACCCAGCACGCAGCCCTTAGCGCCGAAGATGCCGAGGAATTGGTGAACGATGCCGTGATGATCACCATCACCAACATCCAAAACCAAAGCTTTTTATATTCGGATTTTAGTCCGGTCGCCTATGCAAAAGGCGTGGTGCGGAAGCTGGTTGCCAACAAGGTGCGTTCCAAAAAACCAAGGCATGAGGCGCTGGAAGACTTCGAAACGACCTCAGATATTAACCCGGAGGCCTATCTGAACAACAAAGAACTGGAGCAATTGGTGGGTAAACTTTTGGGCAAACTGGAGGAAAACTGCAGGCAACTGCTCCGCTTGAAATACTTTGAAAATTTGCGCGACAAGGAGATCGTGGAGCAAAATCTGACGTCCTACTCCTCCACGACATCGCTCAAAAGCAAGCGAAATCAGTGTATGAACAAGCTGATTGAAATAGCAAATGAAACTGGCCTGTTGGATGGTATTTGACTCAAAAACAGGCACAACATATAAATTCAATGAAAAGTTTTGACATAGAATCTTACTTAGACGGACAGTTGAGTGACGACGAACTGAAAGCATTCCAACAGGAAATGCAGGAAAATCCTGCATTTGCCCGTGCGGTGGAACAGCAACGGATTATCAGCCAACACCTTCGTAACCAACTGCTTAGAGCGCATGTGACTGCCGTACTAAAGGAACGGCCACCTACAGGCCCAGCTCGAAAATGGTGGCTGCTTGGAGGAACACTACTGCTTCTGTTGGTTGTGTTCCTTTTGGTGTTTCCGCAAACAAGGAAGGACGCTCCGGTTCCCGGCGAGACGAAAAAGGAAATTCAACCCACAGCTCCTGGAAACCTGACGCCCGAAAATGTGCCGGGCAATCCAGCGCCGGAGCCAGCCCCCCAATCCCGGCCCTCACAGCCCATTGCAGCCAACCGGCCCTCGGGCTTGCGCGCACCCGATTACCCGGCGCCAAACATCCGCGGACAACAAGACGGAAACTCCGCCTGGCAAAAAACACTCGACCAACTTTGGTTCACGCAGTTCCCGCCACAAAACACCCGATTCAACGCGCCTTTTTCTGAGGTAGCGCAATTGCTGGCTGCCCGGGATTTCCCCAATGCTTTCGTGGAGTTGGAAATCCTGGAACAGCAACAAGCGCAGAACGATACGCTTCGATTGTTGAAGGCCTATTGCCTCCTGGAAATGGGCGAAGGCGCCGAAGCCCTCCGCTACTACGATCAATTGGAAGGCCGTGAACCCCAATGGAATGCTTACCTGGAGTGGCACCGGACGCTGGGCCTTTTGGCCACAGGTGAACCGAAAAAAGCCCTTCCGAAATTTCGGAAAATGGCCAACACACCTGGACACCCATTCCAGAAACAAAGCTTGCGGGCACTGGAGGTTTTGAAATAGATGTCTGTTACAAAAATCAAATCAAACTATGAAATCAATCTTCTTTTCTCTTTTCTTTATTGGCCCCGCCTTGCTTGCCGCTCAAACCCCTGATTCCACCGCTATTAAACAGGTAGACAGCCTGGTGCAGGTTGCCCGGGCGTTTGCCGGGCAGGGAAGTTTCGACAAGGCATTCGAAGTCAGTGCTGTTGCAGAAGCCACTGCTTTAGAAAAACTCGGTCGGGAATCGGCTTCGTACGGAAACACTTGCCATCTCAATGGTTGGTTGTTTCAAACTACCGGTAATTTAGCCGGAGCAGAGAAATGGTACCTGGAAGCGGTTGATATCCGGGGCAAAGTATTGGGGAAAGAAAATTCCGACTATGCCGTGAGTTTAAAGAATCTGGGGTACACTTATTATTTTCTGGGTAATTACGAAAAAATGGAGCCACTTTTTCTCGAAATCAGGGAAATTCGCGAAAAAATCTCAGGCAAAGAAAGTATTGACTACAGTAATAGCCTTGACAATTTGGGACTGCTTTATAATACAACAGGCAGGAGTGAAGAAGCCTTAACAATGTACCACCAATCACAAAAAATCAAGGAAAAAACCATAGGAAAGGATAACCCTGATTATGCCGGATGCCTGATAAACCTGGGGCTTTTATACCAAAATTTGGGCCAAAGAGAAAAAGCCGAATTACTATATCTTGAAGCCAAAGAAATTTTCGAAGTCAAGTTAAATGACCGGAACCACCGTTATTATGTGAACTGCATCGCAAACCTGTGTAATTTTTATGCTGAAAAGGCGAATACTTATGAAAAAGCTGAATTCTATGGCCTTGAGTCCGTAAAACTGGCCATAAACGCATACGGCAAGGACGATCCGGGCTATGCGAAAAAATTGGCGACTTTGGAGAATGTATATCATCAAATGGGTCAATATGAAAAAGCCGAACCCTTATTACTTGAAGCCCTGTCCATTTATCAAAAAAAACTAGGCAAGGAAAATCTCGATGTTGCTTTAGGCAAGGGCAACCTTGCATTATTATACATGTTCTCAGGTAAATACGAAAAAGTCGAGCTGTTATACCTGGAAGCGCTGGCCATTATCGAAAAAGTCCTTGGCAAAAAACACACCTATTATTATAGCATTTTACAAAATCTGGCCGTTTATTATCAAAATATTAGCGACACCCAAAAATCTGAACAGTTTTACCTCGAAGTCAAATCCCTCTTGGAAGAAAATAACAATATAGAAAATAATCAATATGCAGGATGTTTGATAAATCTGGGAAATTTATACACTAGTATAGGCAAGTATACGGAAGCTGAACGACTCTATCTTGAAGCGAGAGATATTTTTGAAATTAAATTAAAGGATAGAAACCATCCTTTTTATTCGAACTGCCTACAAGGGATAGGGATTTGCAAGCAAATGCTGCATGAGGAAAAGGCTGAGGCATTCTACCTCGAAGTTATAAATATAGAGACAAATACCCTGGGCGAGGAACATCCTTATGTTGTAAGTACGCTGGAAACGCTGGGACGCTATTATCTCGATGCTGGCCAGTACGAAAAAGCAGAAACCTACTTGCTTAAATCCAAAACCATTGCGGAAAAAAAGCTGGGAAAGGCGCACCCTAATTATACAATAAGTCTTAAAAATCTGGGTAATTTATACGAAAGGCAAGGCCGGTTTTTGGAATCCGAATCTTTATTCTCGGAACAATCCACCCTTGAACAGTCCAGGCTGCTAAATTCCAGCTTTTTTCTATCTGAACATCAGCTTGAAGCATATACGGATGATTATCAGGGCAACGCAAATAATTTGGGCATGTGCCTCTTCACGCGCCCTTTGGTGGCAGGTAAAATTAAAGCTGGAATAATGCCGTCAATAGCTTTCGACCAATCCCTTTTTTGCAAAGGTTTTTTACTCAATTCCGCTGTTCGATTACGCAATCTCGCAGAAGGCGCCCCTGCAACAAAGGAAATAAACTACCGCCTCAAAGGTTATCAAAGGCGTCTTGCTGCCGAATACGCCAAACCCATCGCCGAGCGAAGTGACGTAGCATTTTTAGAAGAAAAAGCCGCAGAAGTCGAAAAAGAACTCGCCCGTTCGGTTGCCGGGTACGCCGAGGCCACCCGGCAAGTGAAATGGCAAGACGTGCAGGCGTCCCTGAAAGCGGGCGAAGCCGCCATAGAGTTTGTGCATTATAAGGTAAACTTTCCTAAAAAGACAGACAGCATCATGTACGGTGCTCTGCTGCTGTTGCCCTTGCCCGTTGTTGATCTATCGAAGGAGGGAGGCGCCGAACAACCCCAGTTCATCCCGCTTTTCGAAGCCAAACAACTCGAGGCTCTGCTGAAACCCGCAGACAAGCGCAAAGTGGACTGGGTGAATCAACTCTATACAGAAACAGGCAACAATCAAAATGGGTTGTACGAACTGCTCTGGAAGCCGCTTGAACCTGCGCTCGCAGGTATGCAGACCATCTACTTTTCTCCCAGTGGCCAACTGCACCGGCTTAACCTCGGGGCCATCGTCCTACCGCCAGCGCTTCGTGGTCCATCCGGAACCACCACACTCGGAAATCGTTACCGGCTCATCGAAGTGGGCAGTACCAGACAATTGGTAACCGGTAGCGGGCAGCAGGCAACAGACAGCGGCAACCAGGCTATGCTTTTTGGCGGCATCCAATACGAACTGGACACCACCGCCATGGATCAGGCCAGACCCGATCTGGAAAACAGTCCAGTTGCTTCGCGCAGCAGAGGGCTGGACTTTGCCAGCACCGACTCAACGCTTCGGGGCGGCAGCTGGAAATACCTTCCCTGGACCAAAGTAGAGGTAACGGCATTGGACGGCATCCTTACCAAGGCTGGTATTAAAGCCACGATGCGAAAAGATTACGAAGCATCCGAAGAAGCATTCAAAAGCCTGGGAGTCAACCAGCCCTCACCGCGCATCCTGCACTTAGCCACCCACGGTTTTTTCTTTCCGGACCCGAAAACGGCAGACGGTAAACGGTTGACGGTTGACGGGAGTGAGCCCGTGTTTAAAATGTCGGATCATCCGATGATCCGTTCCGGCCTGCTGTTGGCGGGCGGCAACTACGCCTGGGAGAAAGGGAAGTCCTTCAAACCCGGGGCGGAAGACGGCATCCTCACTGCGTATGAAATCAGCCAAATGAATCTGTCGAACACCGAACTGGTCGTCTTGTCGGCTTGCGAGACCGGCCTGGGCGATATCCAGGGCAACGAAGGCGTGTACGGTCTGCAACGCGCTTTCAAAACTGCCGGAGCGAAATACCTCATCATGTCCTTGTGGCAGGTGCCCGATTTTCAGACCCAACAACTCATGTCTGCTTTCTACCGCCACTGGCTGCAGGATAAGATGAGTATCCCCGATGCTTTCCGCGCGGCGCAACAGGCCATGCAGCTGAAATTTAAAGATCCGTTCTTCTGGGCGGGGTTTGTGCTGGTGGAGTGAACAGGCGCGAAGGAATCTTTCCCGATGGGATAAAACAGACTGCCGCACCCCAAAAAAGTGACCCGCTTCGAAAAAGGCGGGTCACTTTTTTTGTATCTTAAATGATTGGTTATCAAAACCTTAGTTGAGGCGTTCAAGATTTTTTTATTTTTTTCTTCCAATGCCGTTTACCTTTTTTTCAAGCCGTACATAAGGACAGGTATACAAGCAAAACGAGTCTTGTTCAACTTCAACCTTTCACTTTTCAACTTAAAAAATTTCAAAGTCATGTCAAAAATTGCAAAACTTTCGACCCTGCTTTTCCTCCTGGTGGCTCAAATGAGCGTAGCATTCGCCGGCACACCGAATGACTCAATCGCTACCTTTTTTGAAGGCCAATGGCTGGTGAAATTGGCAAATGACGAGGTCAAGATTGTAAAGGTTACACAACTGCCCTTGGAGGTACTGTCTGAAGGCACTGAGGACTTCAACGTTGAGGACTTCAACCAGCCAATGATACAATCATTGATGGGGTGCACAAAACTGGAAACTTTTGAAGGTGAGAAAGTGGTGTCTTCCTACATAGCGCTCATTCCCATGAATGAAAGAAGCAAAGAGAAGCAATGCGAGGATGATTTCATCTCTTGGTGTTGGTGCAGCCCAAATTATTGTTATAAAGGATTTTACAATGTTTATAAAACTAAGTGCTGTGATCCGGGGGTTAAGGTTTGTGTATCACCCCCATACATGTTTCGTTTTGTAAATGGTAAGAGGATCCCATTTACGCTGCTTTGTGATGCTGGTAATTAAATCTTTGTCGCTGATGCATAGAAAGGCCGCCACCCGGTACCGAAGCAGTTCGGTACCGGGTGTTTTTGTTGTATAAAAACCTGCAAGATTATTCAGGCAAATGGGTGTTCCGCCGTGTCGGTGGCTGTCTCATAAGTCTGTTTAATTGTGTAATTGATGAATTGTTTAAGGTGTTAACGCTTAATTGTGTGCGCTATAAACAATTCAGCAACTCACCATATAACCAAAAACAGTACTTATGACACAGCCTCCTGCGTGGAACAAAGCCGAACCGGGCTGCTATATTCGGGCATCTATTTTTACATTTTAAAGCACTGATTATCAATAGCTATTTTAGAAGTTTTATTTTTTTCTTCCATCACCGTTTACCTTTTTTTCAAGCCGTACATAAGGACAGGTATACAAGCAAAACGAGTCTTGTAACAACTTCAACCTTTCGCTTATCAATTCAGTTAAGCACGAAGCAAACTACTCGAACAGTATGAAAAAGTCAATTGCTCTCCTTGCCCTGTTGTCCCTGATCAGCCTGAGCGCTCAGGCTCAAATAACCGCTACCTGGAAAGGCGGTACCCCTGGTAAAACCACCGAATGGAATTGCCCGACCAACTGGGTAGAAGGTCGCGTTCCGAATGAATTTTCCAACGTGGTTATTCAGGATGTTTCGACCAGTACCTTCAGTTATCCTGTTCTTAAGGAAGGAACTGTGGAAATAGCCAGCCTTCAATGTGCCTCCAACACCCGATTGACCACTCTCGGCAATGCACGTGTTATTTTTCTGGACGACCCCGGCACTGCAGCGGAGCGCAGGCAGGATGCTCTTTTGTCAAAGTCGGCTGCTGAGCCTACCATTATTGTAATGAACGGACCCAAATGAAAACGCCCTGTGTGACCTGAGGATCAGCATGTAACTTGTATTAGCAATCTTTATAGTTGCCCTTGCCAGTGTGAATACCAGCAAGGGTTTTTTATTATTTTCCCGCCGTGCTTGGTGTTTTCACCAAGCACACAACGGAGTGAGTGTTTCAAATTCAGATCCCATCGTAGTGGTGCTTGGTGAAAACACCAAGCACGGCGAAAAAATCCGCTCCTTTCCATTTACCTTTTTCCCAATGCCAACATAAGGATGAGTATAAGAGAAAATCAACCACTCAATTCTTCACCATTCACATTTTAAATTATGAAAAACATCAACAATCGAACAAAAATCCTCCTGCTGCTGGTGCTTGCACTTGGTTTCCAGGGAAAATCTTTCGCCCAATGCTATGAGACATTAGGGTCATCTACTAATTTATTTTCCACGAGCTTTAACCGTCCCAATCAAATCATTGTCAACAATGACCTGAACACCATACTGTTTATTCACCGCCAGAATGTTTCCCTGTTCGGCGGTAACAGCGGTGTTTACCAGTACGATATCTCTACGGACAACGGAGCCAGCTGGCAAGTCAACCAGGGCAACCTGAATCCAAACTCTGCCAATAATACCCATGCCGGCAGGTTTCCGCAGGTGGGCCTCTACAATCCAGCCGGCAATACAAATCCTGCCAATGCTTCGCTGGTTTATCAAGGTTCTACCCTTGTCAACGGAAACGACTATAACGGTTATGTTACCGGTTCTTTGCTTCTGGATGGCACGGCTGTTCCCACAGAAAATTACAACCAGGCAGGCGTTGACAATACATTTATTTCCGGCGGGTTTTGTCAAAGCACACCGGGCACCTTCTGGTTCATTGACGCTATTTCAAACAATAATTCTAACGGGGAAGGTATCCGAATATTGAAAGGAAGCTATAGCGCCGGCGATGTTACCTGGGCGGTGAACACGGAGTTGACACCAGATTTTAATTTAAATAGCGGACGCCCCCAATTGTTCGATTGGAAAATGGCATTCGATCCGAGCGGTACGAAAGGATGGGTCGTTTTGCTGACTCACCTGAACGGTGGGCCTGAAGAAAAAGTTTATCCTGTATTTTACAACACGACGGATGGAGGGGCTACCTGGAACGGGCCTGTACAACTGGATCCGGCCGCTTTCAGCAGCGTTAGCGCTCTGGTATCTAATCCGGGTTGTGCCAAAGAAATTGACATCACGGTAGATGTCAATGGCGACCCGCATGCCCTGGTATGCGTGACCACATACAGAAAAGATTACTATTTTAACGGAGGGGATCCCGGCATCCTGGTTGATTTTACCTTTGACGGCAATGTCTGGAATGCAAACCTGGTAGCACATGTCGGTCTCATCAATCTTGATTTTGTTACAAGCGCACCTACCTACAACCGCCCGAGAATGTCGAGAAGTGATGATGGTACCAAGATCGTTTATACCTGGGTGGAAACCGACAGGCCTTTTACGCCAACCTGGCCCGACGAGGTTGAAGTTGCAAATTTTCAGCCCAACTTGAAGGCCGCCACCTATGATGTGCCTACCGGGACGCTCGGTTGTCCGGTCATTTATTCCATCAAATGTCCTTCCATTTTGAATGGGAAGATGGGACAGACCTCTGTTTCGCCCATTTTGATGGAAGAATCCGGTAATTTTACGGTTCCGGTAGTGGTAACTGCCATTAATGCAGATGGAGACCCCATGTCCCCTGCCCAGTTTCATTACCTGAATGACCTTTCTTTTTCGGCCGCAGATTTCACTAACGCTGTTACCCCGGCGTATCCGGCCATTACAGTTGATGGAACCGTTCCGTTTTGCGGGAATAGCGGGGATGTTACGTTGACGGCCAGCCCTGGCAGTAGTTATTTATGGAACACGGGAGAGACGACCCAATCCATCCACGTCGAAGAGGGCGGAAACTATTGGGTGGTAAACCCTGACAATGATTTTTGCCTAAGCAGCAGCAATACCGTTTTTTTGTATGCTGTTCAGTCTTTTTATGCATACATCTCCACCTTTGGAATACCTGTTTTATGTCCAGGTGGTGCTGCATCATTAGACATTTCTACGTTAACCTGGGCAGCATTGCCTTCAAATTCTATTTTTTCCTGGAACACGGGGGATACCACCTCCTTTATTACGGTCACCGAGCCCGGAGCCTATATTCCTTATATTGACGGTTGCCCCGCCCGGGACTCCTTGGTTGTGACTGCTCCCGGGCCAGGTGCCAACGATAATCGCTGCAATGCACAGCCCCTGGCGTTTGGTACACCCGCTGCGATCAACCTTGCTTGTGCCACAGCAGAAGCCGATGAGCCGGTACCGCCGCTGGACCTTTCGTTTGACCCACAATCTCAGGATGGTTGGTTTGATGACTCTGGTGCCGGTGCTCCGGTAGCAAACAATACAGCGTGGTTCAGTTTTATCGCACCTTCGAGCGGAGAAGTGATGATCCAGACGGACGGAATAGATTCTCAATTAGCCTTATACAGTTCCTCCGACAACACCTGTACCGGCGAGATGACCCTGATTGCAGCAAATGATGATGGCGGCACGTTCGATTTTGACAACTTTATTACTTTGGGTTCAGTGATCAATAAGCCGTATTGCTATGAACCAGGTAAGCAATATTTTATCCAGGTGGACCTGCCGCAATACTTTTTCGGTTTTTGGGAAGGAACAATCCTGCTTACGGCAAACTGGAACATCCCTGCCATCACAGTCAACGGAGATGTACTACAGTCGGATGCCGTGGACGGCAACCAGTGGTACGACCAAAACGGCCCCATCCCCGGCGCTACGTCGCAGGAGTACACGGCCACCGTTTCCGGAACCTACTACACGATCGTAACCGTGGATGGATGCAGCACGGCGCCTTCCAACAGCATCAACGTCACCGTTACAAGTGTTGGAACATTGGGCAATGACCTGGCGGTAAACGTATATCCCAACCCGATTTCGAATGAGGTGATCGTGGAGATACCAGGCAACACCAAGCGCTTGTCCTACAAAATCGTCAATGCTTTGGGCCAAATGATGAGCACAGGCGAGGTAACAGAAAAAGTAGTCGTTGATACCCGACCCTTAGCCTCCGGCGTTTATTGTTTAATGCTCAACGAGGGCGAAAAAATGGTCCAGATCAAATTGGTGAAAAAGTAGGTTGACCTTGTACATAGGTACATACCTCAAAAATTCAATGATCCATTTTGCCATCTTATACGTCGGTATATGCCGGTTCAACGCCCACATTTGATGAGGGCAAAGCACAAGGCAAAGTAGATGAAAAATTCTTTCCTGGATAAAAAATGAACCGTTTCGCAAGAGGCGGTTCATTTTTTTTGTATTTTAAAAGACTGGTTATCAATACATTAATTTAACCGTTCAGTTTTTTTTATTTTTTTCTTCCATCCCCGTTTACCTTTTTTTCAGGCCGTACATAAGGATGGGTATACAAGCAAAATGAGTCTTGTAAACACACAACCTTTCACTTATCAACTTAAAAATTTCAAATCATGTCAAACATCAAAAAAATCTCGGCCCTGCTTTTCCTCCTTGCTCAAATGAGCGTAGCATTCGCCGGCAACCCAACTGACCCAAGCGACCGCACCTATGTTGGCTTCTGGCTGGTGCGCCAGGCAAATGACGAGATCAAACAAGTCAAAATGGTAGAAATGCCCGCAAGCGTTATGTTTGAAGGTACGGAGAACGTAAACGAGCCCATGGTAAGAGAACTGCTTGGTTACAAAGCACTGGATACTTTCGAAGGTGCAGCCGTTGAAGAAAGCCTCTTTATGGTCGTTTCTGTTGACGCAGGAGAAGAACTTGAAGCAAAATTCTTGTTTAACTTTACTTCATGGTGCGCTGGCAATTGGCCATATGGTAAATGCCAAATAGGTAATGGCCAATGCGCCGTACAAGGTGTTAAAATTTGTAGAGGAGTGCCAGGCAACTTCTGTTTCCCGCCTTCCATGCAAATGTTTTGTGCCGGCAGCAGTAACGGATGATAAAACCCGATAACACGGACGAAAAGAAAATCCGCCACCCGGTATCGAAGCAGTTCGGTATCGGGTGGCGGCTTTTTGGCTTGTGTGGTGTCCCCTATATTAAGCCTTCAGTCCTATTGCCGTTCCTAGATTTTTCTTTTCTGCCCCGATTCGGCGTGGATGACAAAGCTTGGTAGCTCACGTTGACAAAGAAAGGCATTGGCAGATGCTTGAGAATAAAGCGTATGCCGCAGGTCAAAACCTGTCCTGATGAAGTCGGAAAGACTCCGGCGCGGCGCTTAGTGGAACCGGGGTGCAATATACCGACAGTTATTTTTTGTATTTTAAAAAATTGATAATCAATAACTATTTTAGAAATTTTATTTTTTCTTCCAATGCCGTTTACTTTTTTTCAAGCCGTACATAAGGACAGGTATACAAGCAAAACGAGTCTTGTAAACACACAACCTTTCACTTTTTCATCACTTAACTTTTCGAATCATGTCAAAGATTTCAAAGATTTCAGTTCTTATTGCAGGTTTGTTTCTGCTCGCTTTCAATGTACATGCACAGAAAACGTTTACAAAGGTAAAGTCTTTAAAGACGGTTTCCGCACACCAAATTAATGAAAATTCTGCAGTCAGTGGAGGGATAATAACTATGGAGCTGCCGGCAGCAACTGACAGCAGCCCAGACATCAAGCAGTTGGGAATTTGTTGGAGCATGAATTCCAATCCAACTGTTGATGATTCCAAGGTTGAAGCCCAGGCTTTTCCTAGTTATTCTGCCAAGTTGACAAATCTTATTAAGGGGAAAACTTATTTTGTAAGAGCCTATGTGATCACTAAATCAGGGGAAAAAATTTACGGCGACGTTAAATCTTTCCAAACACCAGGTTCTGTAAATGACTAACTAGGTCCTGATAGTTTCAACGTCTCCAATAACATACGCACGAACCCCGCAACAAGAGTCATCTCGAAAGAATTCGGGGTGACTCATTTTTTTGTTTTAAAGCATTGATTATCAATAACTTTTTTAGAAATTTTATTTTTTTCTTCGATTTCGATTTACCTTTTTTCAAGCCGTACATAAGGACAGGTATACAAGCAAAACGAGTCTTGTACAACATCAACCTTTCACTTTTCACCACTTAAATTTTCGAATCATGTTAAAGATTTCAAAGATTTCGTTCCTTATTGCAGGTCTGTTCATGCTTGCTTTTAATGTTCATGCACAAGTAACGACCTTGTCTGTAAGGGATATTACCAATGTAAGCGCAAAATGTGGAGGAGCAACAACGGTTAATCCAACTACAATTAGTGAGGTGGGGCTTTGTTGGGGCACCTCAAGCAATCCCAATCCAACCGTTGATGGTCCCAAGGTCGTATGCACAGGCTTTCCTGAGTTTTATGGCGATTTGACAAATCTTGTTTCACCGATGCTTTATTATGTAAGAGCCTATGTGATCACTAAATCAGGGGCAAAAATTTACGGAAAATCTGTACCTTTCAGAACAGGTCCCGCTCCCAAATGATAAGTCCTGATAGTTTCATTGCCTAGAAAAACAAACGTAGAAAAGCCGCCACCCGGTATCGAAGCAGTTCGGTACCGGGTGTTTTTGTTGTACGAAAGCCTGCAAGATTGTGTTGGTAGAGTAAACAGGCGCGGAGGAACCTTTTAATATGAGGCTGTCTTAAAAGGTTGATAAGGGTTGATTAGGATTGATAAAAGTTGATAATAGCTGCCCAAAAATGAATGTGTCCATCAAAAACTCCACCCTATCATAAAAATATATAAAACACAAGCAGTACGTTTGCTCCCCGACTTCCGCAACGGATCCGTGGCAATACACAAAATGAAACACTACTTCCACCTACAATTCCTTATAACCAACCGAAAAATCAAAGAAACGGGTATAAACCCGATCTTGGCTTATCTTTTGGGATTAGTCGCTTTCCTTTTAATTACGGCATACCTTTTTCAGAAGACGGAGTTTGCCAAATACATCGTGGTGTTGACTTGTCTTGGTTTGCTGTCCAAACTTTCCGAAAGCAATAGAACGGATTTTTTGATTACTACCTTTGGCGATCGTGTAAAAAACAAGATTCGGATTTTGGAAAACGGCATGGTAAGCATTCCGTTTGTTACGGTGATGATATACCAAAACGCATTGCTGGAAGCCGCTTTATTATGGGTAATTGCAATCGTTTTTGCCGTTTTTTCTTATAAAACGAATGTTAATTTCACCCTCCCTACCCCATTTTCAAAAAGGCCGTTTGAATTTTTAGTTGGATTCAGAAAGACGTTTTACCTCTTTCCAATGGCCTATTTATTGACGGTAATTGCCGTCCAGGTAGGGAATTTCAACTTGGGCATATTTTCCATGCTGCTGATTTTTGGGACGGTATTGAGTTACTACCCAAAACCGGAACAGGCATACTATGTGTGGGTCCACGCCCACACCCCAAAAAAATTCTTGCTGTACAAAATTGTCACCGCAACCCAATATACGAGCATTTTGGTTGCCCCCGTTTTAGTGGGTCTTTTGGTTTTCTATCCAAATGAATTTCATATCGTTTTACTCTTTTTTTTGATTGGACTTCTGTTTGTTTGGACGATCATCCTGGCTAAATATTCTGCATACCCCAATGAAATTAGTTTACCGGAAGGCATGTTACTCGCATTTAGTGTGTATTTTCCACCGATGTTATTGGTTATGATCCCATTTTTCTATAAAAAATCCATTTATAAACTTAAAATGCTGCTGGATGATCAAGATTAATGGACTGCATAAGACGTACGGCAATAACGAGGTTTTAACAGACATAAACCTGGCGTTTTCAAAAGGGCATGTGTATGGCATTGTAGGTGAAAACGGAGCAGGAAAAACGACGCTGTTCCGGTGTATTGCCGGCTTGGAAAGCTATACCGGAAGCATTATTTCCGATTTAAATCCATTAAAAAACCATTTGGGACTGCTGTTAACCGATCCCTTCTTTTTTTCAAAGATGACGGGCAAGGAGTACATCCGGCTGCTTTGCAATGCCCGTGGAAAAACAAACATTCACATCGAAGAAAAGAACATTTTCAACTTGCCACTCGATCAATATGCCTCCACGTATTCAACAGGCATGAAAAAGAAGTTGGCCATCACCGCGATTTTACTTCAAGAGAACGCATATTTTATTTTTGATGAACCTTTTAATGGCGTTGACATTCAAAGTAATATTATTTTAACAGAAATCATTCTAAAACTTAAGGAACTGAACAAAATTGTACTCATTTCATCCCATATTTTCTCTACGCTGAGCGACACTTGCGACGAAATTCATTTGTTGAGAAAAGGCGCGCAAATTAAATCCGTTCAAAAGTCCGCGTTTAAAGACCTGGAACAGGAAATGAAAGCATTTACCATTGGAAATAGCATTGAAAAACTGGATTTGAAATAGATTAATCACCCAGGTCACCATCCCAATCAAGGACTCACCAAATGCACCCCAATATTGAAAAACAAGGGATTTCCGAGGGTATTGAGCATGGCATAAGGCTGGTTTCCCGTGAATCCCCGAAAAAACTCTTGGCCGTCGTTGGGCAGTGTATCTGCGTTGAAGGACCAGTTGTAGCGCCAGCCGACTTGCGCCGAAAGCCAGATAAAACCCGTGATTTGGCGCTGGAATTCTACCCGGGTGCGCAGTTCGCCACGCCGTATTTCCAGGCTGCGCTCCGTATCCGAGAGATTGTCAATTCGGTAGCTCTGCCCCTCCAGTTCGTATCCAGCCAGCAGCAAATTACGCGGATTGAACGTGCGCCGGAAATGGGCGCGGGCCGGGAACAGAATTTCGGTACCCCACTTTCGATTGGGCGCGGTGTAATTGAACATGACCACCGGAATATAATTCATTTCGCCAACCCGGTAGGTCCTGGATATGCCTAACCCCCACTGCTTTCGATCGTTGGGACGACGGCCCCAAATAACGGCGCCGGAATACCGCAAATACCGCAAAGATTGCATATTACGCAGGGTGTAATTACCACTCAGGTCGGCACTTCCTTGAAACAACAGGAAGCTGTACTCATTGAGCGGTTTGAACAAGGTGGTATTCAGGCCGGCAGTGCGCAATCCGGTGCGATCTAGTTCTTTGATTAATCCGGCAGCGCCGATCCCGGACACCTGATCTTTCATGCGATAACCTGTTTGCCAGAAATTGGCACCCAACTGCCATACCAGGCTGTTTTTGGATATAACCGGAATATTGGCGGACAAACGCAAGCCTCCAGTGAACACGGCCGTGGCAGACTCCGCAACGGGGACCTTGTCGTTTTCCTGGTAGCTACCCACCTGCGAAAAGCGCATATCATAGCCCAATTGCCCATCGTACTGAAGCGAAATAAACCGCTGCGGACTCTGATTAAATATTTTAGGACTACAATACCGTTTGGCATTTTCGTCTACAAACTCTACCTGGTCGTAGATGCTGTAGTCCTCTTCGGGCGCAGTGGCAGTGGTATCCTGCTGCGCCGAGGCTACCAGGATACGGCACGCAAATATCCCTAAAAGCAGGCCTTTTTTAATGCTAGGAAGCGACATACACAGGGTATTTATTTGAGTTTAACCCGCTTCCACACATCGGTTCTACCGAGGGCTTTTACGCCTACATAACCGCGAATATCGAGCGTATTTTCATCTTTGACCGTTATCACACAACTGTAGGTGCTGCCACTTTCCGGGTCGTAAATGGTGCCATCGGTCCATTCGCCATTTTTAAACACAAAGTCTTTCAACATCCGGTAGCCCTTGAGCGGTACGCTGCGCATGGATTCGTCTGGATTGTTTTTATCTACTTTGGGTTGTTGGGTTTGTGGATCATTGGGCTCCCGCAGCCAAACAATTTTACCGTAGTATTTGGATCCGATTTTTTCAATCTTCACGCGGGCTTTCCCATTGCTGGGCTCCCACAGTCCGATCAGTTGGTCGCCATTATCCTGTGCAATGGCCGTAGTCAGCATCGTTGCTAAAAGGCTGCAAACCAGCCAGAAAGATTTCATGTTCATATTGGTTAGCGGTTAAGTGTAATTTGAAATTCAAAAATGCCTTTTAAATGCAAATCCGGCATGGTATCTTTTTTCAAGTTGATGTCAGCGACAAAAGTCATGGTTGGCTGACGCAAAAAGTCTGCGATTTTTTTTTGTTCCTGCGCGGTTTGCAAAACGAGCCCGGTTTGTCCTTCCGGCACGGGATTTAAAACCCCTACTTTTTGCATATCGGCTTTTTCTGCCGCCAGGTGCAGGGTTATTTCACTGATTAAACTGGAGTTCATACTGTCTGGCAACACCAAGGAAGCCTTTACGAGTTTCGCCTCGCGCACATCGGCCATTCTTGCGCCTTTGGATTGAAGCCATTTTTCGAGGGCTGGTTGATAATCCCCTTGGGCAGTATTAGAACCTTCCATTAAAGGGCCGGAAGCCAGCATGGAAACTTCTTCGGTGGTAAAAGGAAGTACTTCAGACGATGAACAAGCGCCGAAGAAAAGTGCACAAGACAAAAGAAAAAATGGCAATGCTTTCATATTAACAAGTTATACTTTGTTTTTTAAACGGCAAAGTTATAATTTTGTTTTGAATCTGGTGCATACATTTTTTGCTTAATTCAGCAAACAAGGTTTCGACAAAAGTGCCTGTTTTAATTTTTTCAAAATAAATGCTACAATTTAAATGCACTATCATTTATTACCCATTTCCGAAAATTATCAACTGCTTAACACAAGTAAGCAAGGCTTGCAGTATTCAGAAGCAGAAGAACGATTAAGCCAATATGGGAAAAACGAACTTATCGAAAAAAAGAAAACTTCGGTGCTCGTTCTTTTGCTACATCAGTTTAAGGATGTAATGATTAGTATATTACTCATAGCGGCAGTGATTTCTTTTGTAATTGGCGATTTAAAAGATGCGGTTGTTATTCTAATTATTGTTTTGCTTAACGCCATTATTGGGTTTGTTCAGGAATACCGTGCCGAGAAAGCAATGGCCGCATTAAGAAAAATGACAGCATTTCATGCAACCGTTCGCAGAGGAGGAAAAATACTGCAACTTCCTGCCTCGGAAATTGTGCCAGGTGACATTGTAATTCTTGAGGCTGGCATGTCAGTACCGGCAGATATTCGGCTTACTGAAACATACGCTTTAAAAATTGAAGAAGCTTCCTTAACTGGGGAATCTAACGCAGTTGAAAAGAGCACGGAGGAAATGACTACTGAAAATCCACCGATGGGTGACCGCTTCAATATGGCATACAAATCAACCATTGTTACCTATGGGCGGGCAGAAGGCATTGTGGTGGCAACAGGAATGGATACCGAAATTGGTCGGATTGCTAAACTGCTTCAAGAAGATGAAGCAAAAACCCCACTGCAAAAGAGATTAACGGATTTCGGGAAAAAATTATCATTGGTTGTTATATTTATTTGTGTTATAATTTATGGAGTAGGTTTGCTACGTGGTGAAGACCCCATCAAAATGTTGCTTACCGCCATCTCGGTTGCTGTTGCTGCTATCCCGGAAGCACTACCTGCCGTAATAACCATTTCTTTAGCCTTGGGTGCAGGCCGAATGGTTCGCAAAAATGCACTCATCAGAAAACTGCCTGCGGTTGAAACATTAGGCTCGGTTACTTACATCTGTTCGGATAAGACCGGTACAATCACACAAAATAAAATGACGGTGATGGATATTTGGCTTTCGCCAAAAGCAGAAACCGTTCATGCGTTTTCACCAGAGCAAGTGCTGTTTTTGGCAATGGAACTCAATCACGATGTAATCGTAGATGAAAACAATCAATTCAAAGGCGACCCAACCGAAATTGCTTTGGTTGAATATTCCAGAAAAAGTAAAGATTATAACAAGCAATGGATTGCTGATTTTAAACGCCAAGATGAATTACCTTTTGATTCTGTGCGTAAGCGCATGACGACCATTCATCCATTTGCCGGGCAATGGCTGATTATAACTAAAGGTGCGGTAGAAAGTATTTTAAGTAGTTGTAATAATGCAAATTCAGAAGAGATAAATGCCGCTACTGTAAATTATGCCCAACAAGGAAAAAGAGTTTTGGCTTATGCCGTAAAACTTGTTGAAGCCTTACCTGCATCTATTTCCATTGAAACGATTGAGGTTGACCTGAAATTTATTGGCTTAGTTGCCATGATTGACCCACCAAGGATTGAAGTTATTAAAGCCATTGCAGATTGCCATACAGCAGGTATTACGCCGGTAATGATTACCGGAGACCACCCCATTACGGCAAAAGCAATTGCCACCGAAACGGGCATTCTTAAACATTCAATGGATAGCGTAATTACCGGTGCTGAACTTTCAGATTTATCCGACGATGAGTTTGACAAGGAAATTGAATATATAAAAGTGTATGCGCGTGTGTCGCCCGAACAAAAACTGAATATCGTAAAAGCGCTGCAAAATAAAAATCATTTTGTGGCGATGACTGGAGATGGGGTAAATGATGCGCCCGCCTTGAAAAGAGCCAATATTGGTATTGCTATGGGGATTACCGGTACCGATGTTTCAAAAGAAGCGGCTCACATGATATTATTGGATGATAATTTTGCCACGATCATTCGTGCCGTGAAAGAAGGCCGCCGAATATTTGACAACATACTGAAGTTTATCAAATATAGTATCACCGGCAACTGTGGTAAAATATGGACAATATTCCTGGCTCCATTAATTGGCTTGCCAATTCCACTTCTTCCCATTCAGATTCTTTGGTTAAATCTTGTCACGGACGGTCTGCCGGGCCTCGCCTTTGCAGCGGAACCTGCCGAAGATAATATTTTGCAACGAAAGCCCCGAAAACCAAATGAAAGTATCTTTTCAAATGGAGCCGGATTTCATATTCTTTGGGTTGGGTTGTTGATGGGGGGCGTTGGCATTGGTGCCCAGGCATGGGCATTTCATCAGGGAAACGAGAAATGGATGACCATCGTATTCACTATTTTGAGTATTTCTCAAATGGGCCAGGCCATGGCTGGCCGTAGTAATTGGAATTCAATATTCACGCAAGGAATTTTTGGGAACAAACAATTGGTAGGGGCTGTGTTGCTAACCCTTGGCTTACAGATGGCCGTTATCTATATTCCATTTTTGCAAGACGTTTTCGGAACACAATCGCTTACAATTACAGAGTTATTGATTTGCATCGGTTTGTCAAGCATCGTGTTTTGGGCTGTTGAGCTAGAGAAATGGATTAAAAGACGAAAAAAATATGCTTCGCCGTAAAGCCAACTTCAACATCCTCGAAGGGTTTCTCTCTGAATTGCTCGAAGCGCCTATCAAAGAAGAAAAGCCTTTTGCAGCAGTCAAATAAACTTTATACAGATATGAAAAACACGATTGAACAAAAAATCAGGGAGCACTATCCAAAAGCTGAAACTGGCTCCTATGTCACAGAGAAATACCTGTCTTACCCACATATTGGTATTTCGGATGAAGGAGAACTTGGTAAAATAATCAGACCAGGTCAATCTGCTTTAAGCAATAGTTGCGGCGCTTTAATGCTTGCACTCAACCGTTTGGAGTCGGATTCGGAAGAACGACTTCAAATTAACATTAAAAAGCACTCAAAAACATTAAACAATTTGATTTATGAATGATAAAAATGCTCCATTCAAAAACATTTCTGTTGACAGAAGATTTATAATTGATTGTTACACGGAGATGCTCTCTCGAATTAACGAAAACGAATTAGTCGTTTTGATTAACAGCACACTGCTGGGCGATAAAATTGAAGCGCATGAACTTCCAAACGAAAAAATAATTCAATCATTAAGTATTTATTTCCAATTAATGACTTTGGTTGAAGAAAATGCTGCAACCCAATACAGAAGAAAATTGGAAGACCAGGACAAGAGTATAACGATCCGGGGTTCCTGGGCAGAAGCATTCAATATTTGGAAAAATGCCAACCTTACTGAAGATGAAATGCTCGATGCAATTTCCCAAACTCATATAATACCTGTACTTACGGCACACCCTACAGAGGCTAAAAGGATTACGGTTATTGAAATTCATCGTGCGTTGTATTTACTTTTAGTGCAAAAAGAAAACACATCATTAAGTAAAATTGAACAAAATGTAATTAGAGAAAATATCATCAATCTGTTGGAAAGATGGTGGCGAACAGGCGAAATCTACCTGGAAAAACCGGATGTAAAAGATGAAAGAGCCAATGTAATGCACTATTTGAGTAAGGTTTTCCCTGTTGTGCTAAAAAACACAGACATTCATTTGAAAAGTGCATGGGTGGCATTGGGTTTAAATCCTAACAAAATTAAAAATCCCGATTTATTTCCAACCATTGAATTTGGCAGCTGGGTTGGTGGTGATCGAGATGGACATCCTTTTGTAACTGCTCCTATTACTAAAGAAACACTGTTACTGCATAGAAAAACTGCGCTTGCACTGATAAGAGAAGCGTTGGTTGATCTGGTAAAAAAAATATCGGTTTCGGCCATTACAAACCCTGTACCATTCGAACTTTCTGAAGCAATAGACAAAAAAGTTATTGCATTAGGCGAGTCCGGTAAACGAGCAACTGATCGCAATCATTACGAACCGTGGAGACAGTTTGTTAGTTTAATCATTTGTCAACTAGACAATACCATTTCTGAAAATATTGCTGATTCCAAAACACACTATAAATCAAGTAAAGCCTTAGAAGAAGACTTAAAGCTTTTAAGAGCGGTATTAATTCAAAATGGCTTAAAAAGCCTGGCAGAAGATTTATTATTTCCAGTTGAGCGATCAGTCAAAAGCTTCGGTTTTCATTTGGCAAAATTAGATATCAGACAAAACAGTGCTTTTCATGACAAAGCCATCACACAAATTTTAAAAACGAATGGCGAGGAAGACTGTGACTTTGAAAACTGGGATGAAGAGAAACGCGTTCATTATCTAAATCATTTATTAGAAAACAATGAACCTATTACAGATGTTGCAATTTCTTACGGCGCAGAGGCAGACGCTGTTTTAGATTGCTACAAAGTTGTTCGCCAACATATTAATCAGTACGGGATAGATGGTATAGGTTCATTCATTATAAGTATGACCAGAAATTTAAGTGATTTATTGGTTGTTTACTTATTGATGCGTGAAACACAATTATTAAATACCAGCATAAAAGTGGTTCCACTATTAGAGACAATACAAGACTTACACAACGGTCCACAGATCGTAGCATCATTTTTAAAACACCCAATTACGAAAGCACGCGCAAAAAAAACCGGATTTAAGCAGGAAGTGATGTTAGGGTATAGTGATAGCAATAAAGATGGAGGTACGATTGCCAGTAAATGGAATTTATATAAAGCCGAAATTGCATTGACTAAAGCAGGCATAAATAATAACACCGAAATTTACTTTTTCCACGGAACAGGTGGTACCATTAGCAGAGGCGGCGGAAAATATCATCGTTTTTTAGAAAGTATGCCAGAAAATACAGTTTTCGGCACTTTTAAAATAACAGTACAAGGTGAATCGGTGGCACAACTTTTTGGAAACCCAATGACGGCAATATACAATTTAAGTGCTTTGTCATCAGGGGTTGCAAGACACTTGGCCGAAAATAAAAATAAAAAGGAAACGCCTCAATACCCTGCTGAATCTATGGAGTTTTTAGCTCAAAAATCATTCGAGCATTTTAAAAACTTGATAGATACTCCAGGCTTTATAAATTTTTTCAGTAAAGCTACTTGCATAGATGTTTTAGAAAAAAGTAAAATAGGCTCCAGACCAGCCAGAAGAACAGGTACTAGAACACTAAAAGACCTAAGAGCTATTCCATGGGTATTTAGTTGGAATTTATCAAGATTTACGCTAACAGGCTGGTTCGGACTCGGTGAAGCACTAAAAGCACTCAAAGAAGAAAAACCGGAAGAATACAACGCTTTAAAACAGGCCGCTAAACATTGGAATTTTTTTAAATTTTTGATGATTCAAACAGAAACCAATCTTATCCTTGCCAACCTCGAAATAATGGAGCAATATGCTTCTTTAGATGAGGATGTTCATGAACGAGATTTATTTATGAATCAACTCCTGACAGATTATAAAAATGGCATACACTTTATTGAAATGTTGTTTGACGAACCTTCATCGGATAGAAGAATGGGCCAATATGACAATTTAGAATGGCGGAATGACAAACTGTTTGTCTTACATCAACTGCATATAAAATATTTAAAAATATGGAGAAGGTTGACTGATGAAGACAGTTTGGAAAAAGACAAGTTGCTCAATAAGTTATTGAGTTTAACAAATGCGCTATCAAGTGGTTTGAAAAATACGGGGTAATCTGGACGGAGACTTCCGCACCAGGTACCCCTTGAGTGGTACGCTGCGCTTGGATTCATCGGGATTGTTTTTATCTACTTTGGGTTGTTGGGTTTGTGGATCATTGGGCTCGCGTAGCCAAACAATTTTACCGTAGTATTTGGATCCGATTTTTCCAATCTTAACGCGGGCCTTCCCATTGCTGGGCTCCCACAGTCCGATCAGTTGGTCGCCATTATCCTGTGCCGTGGCCGTAGTCAGCATGGTGGCTCGTCTCGGCAAGGGCCTGCAATGCCCAAATCGGTCGATTGGCCCAAATCAGCGAAATTTCATTGCGAAAAAATGACAGATTCTCCTTATTTTCAAGGTGTTGTCTTATATTTGCCAAAGCGAAAACTTGGCTTTAGCGGTCACGCCCCAATGAAATTCCTATAGATTTCCTGGCATTCGTTCGCCAAAAGCGACAACAGTACCTCGACGCACCTGAACCTTGTATTTACAAAACCGAATGCCATGTCACGTCTTTTCACCCTTTTTTTCTTCCTCTTGCACCTGGTATGCTCCGGTCAAATCCTGAACGCCTCGTTCGAAAACTGGACATTCCTCCCCAATGCGGACATCAACGAGCAAAAATGGACGTTGGATAATTGGCAGCACTTGAGCCCGCTTGGCGATGCGCTATCCTCCCTACACGGCACGTACCGCGATAGCACCGCTAAAACCGGGAATTTTGCCCTCGGCCTTTCCCGTTGGTACAATTATACCTTCGATATGGCCCTTTTTCGGGGCGCCTGCTCCGCCAAACCGAAGCTGTTGACCGGCTTTTACCATTATGCGGAGGGCCAAATGAGCGTTGGGTTGACCGATACGGCTTTGGTGGTTGTTTACCTGACGAAATACAACCCTGCCCTGCAACGGACCGACACGGTCGGTGTCGGGCAAATGGACTTAGCGGGCGTGGACACGTTTGTTTTTTTCCAGTGCCCCATTACTTATACACAGCCCAATGTTTTGCCCGACAGCCTGACAATCCTGGTGCAGCCAACTAAGTTCAGGTTCGGCGTAGGCGGCTGCACCAGCAACGCATGGTGCTCATTTTTATCCGTGGATGACCTGGCCCTGTCGTTCAGCACCCAAGCCCCGGAGCCGCCGAGGCCGAACGTCTTTGCCGTTTTTCCCAACCCAACCGCTTCGAGCCTGACCATTACGGGTGCCATTTCGGGCGAACGGATGCTGATTTTTAATCTCCTGGGGCAGGTCGTGTACGAGGGGGTGGCCCAATCCGACACCGAGGCGCTTTATATCGGCGGCTTAAAAAGCGGTATCTATTTTTTGAGCATCAACGGAAAAACAGCGTCGTTTGTGCGGGCGTAACGCACCCAAGTCACTTGTAATTATTCTAAAATAAACCAACCATGTCCGATCGCACATCAAATCAACATTCCGCCCAAGAGGCGTACGACCTTCTGTTTTCCCTGCAAGACGCCCAACGCAGCTGGTTTTTGAACACCGCCGAGGAACTTGAATTGAGTCAGGGAACCGTTTTGGTGCGTCAAAACGAAAACCTGAACGCATTTTACATTCTGATGGAGGGCGTATTGAACGTTTTTCACAGCCCTGAAGAACAAAAATTGCTGACCACCCTCGGGCCTGGACAAATCATCGGCGAATTGTCTTTTATTGAAAACCTGCCCGCTTCGGCAACCGTGGTGGCGGCCGAACGCTGTATGTTGCTGCATATCTCTTTCGAGGTGCTGCGCAAGCGTATCGAGGAATCTATTGATTTTCATGTTGCTTTTCAAAATGCCCTGCTGCCGATTCTTTCGCAGCGCCTTCGTTCAGTTACGGCCAAAATGCGTGCGCTGCAGGAACAGCCGGGCAGCCCGCACCTAACCCATACACCTTTATGGGCTGCTTTGGAAAAATTTAAAGACCAGATGTTTGCCATGAACCACCTGGAAGCGCGGAAAGACGAAACCGGTTTGAAGGCGCAATTGCCCGCTTTGGCCGAAGCCTTAGGTGCCCTGGTAATCAACGTTCAACAATACCTCGGCGATGATGCGCCTGGTACCCAACAGGAAAAAGAAATAACCGGGTACCAGTTACAGCGCGAAATGGCACCTTATTTAATGATGGCCAACTTCCTGCAGCGTTCCTATACCAAACCGAGGGGCTATGCCGGCGATTACCTGACCATTTTTCAGATTTATGAAGATCAGGCCATGGGAAACAGTCGCGTGGGAGAACTGCTCGACCGCTGCTGCCTCGAAAACCCAACTGCCAAGGCTGTCAAAAACAGAAGAATATTGCTGCGTGACCAGATTCACCGCCAGTTGGCCGCCCATCCCGACCGAACCGTAAATATTTGTATTTTTGCCTGCGGCCCGGCCCAGGAACTCTTTGATGTATATGCAGAACTGGAAAATCCTGAACGCCTCAAAGCGACGCTCATCGATATCGACATCAAAGCCCTGGCGCATGTGACTGACCGCCTGGAAAAATACCCAAAAAAATTACCCGTTGCCTTGCACCAGGAAAACCTGATTTACCTCGCGCTCGGTAAACGCCAAATTTCGCTGCCACCCCAGGACCTGATTTACAGCATCGGACTGATCGACTATTTTAACGACCAGCTGGTGGTGAAACTCAACGATTATGCCCATCAATTGCTCGCGCCGGGCGGCAGGTTGATTTTGGGTAATTTCCACACCAAAAACCCCATCAAGGCCTTTATGGATCATATTTTGGACTGGAAATTGATTCACCGCGATGAAAACGACATGAACCGCATATTCGCCAGTTCCCGTTTTAATGCGCCCTGTTCCGAAATCCTGTATGAAAGCGAAGGCATCAATATGTTTGCTTGCTGCGAAAAATAATGGGAAATTTTGGATGCATTACCTCCGGGCACGCACTTAAAGAGGTGCTAAATCAACTATAAAAAATGAAGAAAGCCAGGTCTTTAATTCTTTTCGGCGTAATTTCACTTTTGTGTTTTTCACAAATACAAGCGCAGATTTATCTCGAAGCGATCGGGGGTATCAAAAAATTAAATATTTGCACTTGTGAGGTGACGGAAATTGCACCCATCGGTTCTGCAGGCATTGGCGCTTCGCAAAACCAAAATCCTGTGTACTTAGACGGCGATCAAGTGTTCTCCTATAATATAATTACAGGTAATTCTACTTTGTTAGGCAATGTTTTGGGCGGATACAATAATTTAGTAGTTGCTGAAAATGGGTTAATTTATTTTGTAGGAATTAATGCAGCTGGAACAGGTAGTTTTTTAGGTGTATTCAATCCTATATCGGGCGTTTTTACCAATTTGGGAGATTTGCCAACCGGCTTATTTCCCAGTGGCGATTTGTTTTTTTATAATGGCCTTTTATATATGTTAGGTGGAGATAATGTTGTTAGTGGTGTTTTTGAGATTCCGATCGCCAATCCAGCGGCATCATTGCTTGTATTTGATAATCCAACCTTAGGTATTGGCGCAGCCTCATTTTATGTAGGAGGCATTCAAAAAGTGTTTGTTTCAGTGAATAATGGTCTTACAGAGGATGTTTTTGAGTTAGATATGACTACGGGTGCGCTTACATTGGTCTGCCCAACCATACAAAGCATTTTCGATATGGGCGCCTGGTCTGGTTTGCAATTTAATGCTTGTTGCGCCAACGATGCTGGCCATTTTCAATCGCTATCGCTGGTTCAGGCATGTGCAGACGAGAGTATCACCCTGAATCATCTTGGAGATGAAGTTTTAAATCCGGGTGCAGCGCTTTCATTTGTTTTGGTAACCGATTCGACGGCAACGTTGCCCACCGGTATTTTGCAAATTTCATCCATGCCGACTTTTACTTTTAATGCTTCCACGATGCAGGTGAATACGGTTTATTTTGTTGCAGCGGTAGCGGCACCGGGGCCGGCTGGTGCACCAGATTGGTCGAGTAATTGTATTGACCTTTCGTACTTTGCAAAAGTTAAATGGAATGCCTTGCCCACGTTCCAAGTTTTAAGTATCCCTCCGGCATTTTGTGCAAATGGTTGTGCGGAGGTTTCGCTGCTGTTTTCGGGAAGTTTTCCGATTAACCTATCCTGGTCCTTAGATATAGGAACTGAAAATTTGACCGGTGTTTTTTCTGCGGATACGCCGAATGAGGTGCTTTCTATTTGTCCACCACCAGGTCAGAATTTCCCAACTGGAAGTTTAAACTTACAATTTTTAAGCATTTCGGATGGGAATTGTGCTTGTCCGTAATTTTTGATCTGAATGCCTGCTGCGGCGGATAAATGGCTGATTTGAAATTTTTTATACAAATTCGGAATTGGATTCCGAATTTGTATAATTTCATTTTGCCGTGGCGTGATGCAGCAGCGGTCGCAAATTGAGCGGTTTGGAAACAGCAGGCATCGGGACAGAAAAAAATTCTAATTTTTTAACACAAATTATTTTAAAAACGTGTATTTTTGTGGCATCTAATTCATTTTTAAAACAAAAAAATTATGGGCGCCTATCTACACATCGGATTTGTAGCAAAAGCAACAACTGAACTACCCGCAGGCATTTCCAAGGGCAAATTGCTCGAAAAGATCGAAGATTATTATCCCAACACGGCTTTCGATTGCACCGAATCGGACGGCGAAATCACGTTCACCCTGAAATCGGAAGTAGTCAAAGCGGAATTACTACCTTTTGTCCGGCAGGTTTACGAAGATTTTCATGGCGATCCGGAGCGCGGATGGCTGAAAACGGCACTTAACTTCATTGAAAAATATGCCGGGGAGCCCGATTGGCTCGAGAAAGCGGAAGAAGCCGAATTGTACGATTTTTCGCCCGATGACTACGATGTGCATGACGATTTTGAAATCGGCGGAAAAAGAGTTCGACTGTATACTACCGTCGTAGCCCTGGGCTCGGAAGGGAAATTTTTGATGGAGGAGTGCGGAAAAACGCTTCAATTCATGGAAACTTGTGCGCAGCGCGCCTATACTGAATTTCAACTCGGAATGGCTTTTCGGGTGTTTGTGCTTTAAAGTAGCGGGGTGGGCATTAACCGCTTATAGAGCAACGAGCGCTGTGGGCATGAATGCAAGACCTGGAAAACAAAACTATTTGTGTCTATATTTGGTTATTTATGTATCTTACCGTAAATTTGTTGCAAAATTGAATGCATACAATGCACAAGTAAGAACGTAAAATATGATTGAATCATTTACGAGCAAATGTTGTTACATTTGTAAATAAAAAAATCTTATTATCGAATGGAGGCCTTAGCAAGACCGTTGTCAAATCTTCAACTTGAACTACTCAAAACCTTTTCCCATAATTTGAGCGATCAAGACCTTTTACAAGTAAAGACCTTACTAGCTGCCTTTTTTGCAGAAAAGTCAATTGAATCGGCCAATAAAGTATGGGATGAAGAAGGTTGGAATCCTGATAAAGTTGACCAACTCTTGAATACTAAACTCAGGACACCTTACCAGCAAAAATAATTTATGCGGGTAGTATTGGACACCAATGTACTGTTAGTAAGCATATCTAATCGGTCACCTTACCATTGGGTTTACCGCGCATTACTCCAGAGAGAATATGAATTATGCGTAACTACAGACATCCTGTTCGAATATGCTGAAATAGTTGAGCGACATATGGGAGTAGAGGCTAGTGAAAGTTTACAAGGTACCTTGGATAACCTGTCCAACGTTATATTAACCACATCCTATTTCACAATGGTTCGTAAAGAAATCGGCGTAGCCGATTTGAAAACATATTAATAAAAAAGGGCAAAAGTTTAGGTTTGTGGTGCGAAACATAAACCAACTCTTGCCCATGAACGTCGAAACGC
>JAIYAP010000007.1 GCA_027488935.1 Saprospiraceae bacterium
AAGAGGTCGTATATTTATATAACGCCTTTCCAATGTTCGTCATTTAACAAAGTCGTCGCGTTGCCATTGGAATTTGGATAGAGAAATCGTACCATCGCCAAAATTTACTTGGAACGCTCAAGGCAACGCCATGACCTCGCTAGAGGTCAAATATTTGTAGAAACGAAAACGATCCATTACCGCACGACCTCGCTAGAGGTCGCATATTTGTAGCACCAACAACCCATAAACATGCAAACAACCACAAGCATGGGTTGCATTTTGTAAATCCCCATCCTAATTCCGCAAAGGCTTGCCCGTTTCCAGCATGTGCTGCACCCGTGCCAGCGTTTTTTGTTCGCCACAAAGGGATAAAAATGCTTCGCGCTCCAAATCCAACAGGTATTGTTCGGATACCAATTGTGGGCTGGTAAGATCAGCGCCGCAAAGCACCCAGGCAATTTTCTTGGCAATCACAATATCGTGTTCGGTAGCGTATTTGCCCAATTCGAGGGTATGTGCGGCGGCGTACAAGGCGCCCAAACCGGTGCGACCCAATACAAATACGTCTTTGCGCTGAATTGGTTTGATATAATTGTCGCTCAAGGCAAGCACTTTCGCTTTTGCTTCGGAAATATTGCGGGCGGCATTGTGTACAATACTGTCCTTTTTAGGCAGCAAATACCCCAATTTAAAGGCTTCATCGGCACTGGTAGCTACCTGAGCCGTTGCGATGATTTTAAATTGTTCGATCAAGGTCGGGATTTGCACATCACCTTCGCGGGTAATAATATCGGAGGTGCGCACGGCAAATTCTTTGGTACCACCGCCACCTGGAATAATACCAACACCTACTTCTACCAAACCAATGTAACTTTCAGCGGCTGCAACCACCGCATCGGCGTGCATAGAAAACTCGCAACCACCGCCAAATACATAACCCTGCGTGGCAATCACCACCGGAATGGCCGAATAACGCAGGCGCATGGAGGTTTGCTGGAATAAATTAACCGCCATATTCAGTTCGTCCCACTCCTGCTGGTAAGCCAGCATGGCAATCATCATCAGGTTGGCACCCACGGTAAAGTTTTGCGCATTGTTGCCAATGACCAGGCCTTTCCAGCCTTGTTCTTCGGCAATTTGAACCGAATCGTTCAGTCCGCGCAGGATACCTTCACCGATTGCATTCATTTTGGAATGAAATTCGAGGCACAATACACCGTCGCCGATATCATGCAGGGTACATTCGGCATTTTGGTACACCGGCTTTTGGTCGCGGTAGTTATCCAAAATGATAAAGGATGCGCCACCGGGCAAAGCCTCGTAGGTTTTGCTGGCCGGGTTGTAACACAAGCGCTGACCATTTTCGGATTTATAAAAAGTGGTATGTCCTGCTGCCAGCATGTCTTTTACCCAGGCAGGTATTTGTTCTCCGCGTGCTTCGGCAGCATTGACGCCTTCTGCCACGCCTACCATATCCCAATATTCGAAGGGGCCTTTTTCCCAGGCAAACCCCGCGCGCAAGGCATCATCAATGGCGTACAGGGTATCCGAAATTTCAGGAATCCGGTTGCTTGCATAGGCAAATAAGCCCAGGAAAGACCGTTGCAACAATTCGGCACCTTTATCGTCGGCTTTAAAAATAGCCTTCATACGGCGGGGCAATTCCTCAATTTGCTTCAGGGTATCCAGGATTGGCAATTTTTGTTTTTCACCAACTGCGTATTCCAGCGTATCTAAGTTAAGGGCTAGTACGACCGGACGGCCTTTGGCATCTTTTTCGGCTGTTTTTTTGTAAAAACCTTGACCGGATTTATTACCCAGGAACTTGTTATCGATCAAAAACTGCAAAAACGCCGGGATGGTAAACGCGCCAATTTGCTCATCATTGGGGCAGTTTTCGCGCATGCCATTGATTACATGCACGGCAGTATCCATGCCCACCAGGTCTCCCAGGCGGAAAGTACCTGTTTTGGGTCGGCCAATTGCCGGGCCCGTCAACGCATCCACCGTATCAATGCCGAGACCCAGTTCGTGGGTGAGTTGGAATATTTTGGCCATTGCGTACACGCCCACCCGATTGGCGATAAATGCCGGGGTGTCTTTGCAAAGCACTGTTTGTTTGCCCAATACCACATCGCCGAAGTGCATAAAGAATGCAATCACATCGGGGTGTGTTTCGGCGGTTGGGATAATTTCCAACAAACGCATGTAGCGTACCGGATTGAAGAAGTGCGTTCCGCAAAAATGGGCGCGGAAATCGTCGCTGCGACCTTCGGCCATCAGATGAATGGGGATGCCAGAAGTATTGGACGTGATGAGCGTTCCTTTGGTACGGAATTTTTCCACCCGTTCGAACAGTTGTTTTTTAATGTCGAGGCGCTCTACCACGACCTCAATGATCCAGTCTACGTCTTTTATCTTGGGCAAATCGTCTTCAAAATTGCCGATTGTAATGCGGCTGGCAAATTTGTTGTCGTAAAAAGGCGCGGGTTTTGCCTTCAAGGCATTTTGCAATGCGGTGGCTGCCATGCGATTGCGGGCGGCTGGAATGCTGGCTTCCGTTTCTTTCAAATCGAACGGAAGGATATCAAGCAACAGAACTTCAAGGCCACAACCGGCCAATTGCGCTGCGATGCCGGTGCCCATGAGGCCCGAACCGAGAACAGCTACTTTGCGAATGCGTTTGTTGAGCATAGGTATTGGATCAGTAAAATGGAAAATTGGCAGTACTTGCAGAAAATAGCGGATTTTCGCTCTGCGAAGGTAGACTGTACTAGACAATTTTTGAAAATAATTATCAATGAAACAGCCCTGCCAGATAAATTCTGACAGGGCTGTGTAGTATACATTTTAAAAAAGGTCAATCATTACCTTTTTTCTAATTTTTGTGTGGTAAGAATCCGTTTGCTTTTATCGATCAATTGAACCAGGTACATGCCTTTTGGCAAATCAGAAACGGCATATTGTTCTCCCTTGATATAGGTAAACAATTTGACTTTCCGGCCAGCCATGCTGATCACGCTAATTTCACCCACCAGGTCGGAATGATCTTCTACCGAAATAAATTCAGTAGCGGGATTTGGGAAAACGGATAAATCGGGTCGGGATTGATTTTGCGCACCCAGCGCCACAGAACTCAACACGAAGGCAAAAACAAGTAAGAGAAATTTCATAGGCTGATTAGAAAAAAGGCCGTTCACATATTGATTCGCGGTCGAAAAACAACAGGGTGTAGGGCAATGAAAAAAATGATGTAACAATTGGATTAGAACGTAGGAGCTAATTTAAGTAAATTCAACGGTAAGCACCAAAGAAAGTTCGGGCGCTTGACAAATAATTAACGATTTTGACACAATATTTTAAGTATCGTTAATATTGGTACAAATCTAAGCCGCTTTTCTTTTCGAAAAATACGCAATTTTTGGTATTTTATTTAGCCCCCTGGTCGAAACGGGAAATTGCCTGTTTCCAAATTTATCTTTTTAATTTGCCTTTTACCTCCAGGTTCCAGCAGGTCTTCATATTCCATGGTAACCAGTTGGGCTTCTTTTACAATCTGGGTAATGCTCACGGTGCGTACTTTTTCAGCGCGGTTCATAACGAAGTCATGATCGGGGTCGCCCACACTGCCATGATGGTGTAACTGAAGGATGTTGGGTGCTGATACTGGGTGTGCAGCCAACCAATCCAGAAATACTTTTTCCCGCACAAGTTGCATTTCTGGCGGGTAAAGGGTAGCAGAACACCAGAAATGACTGGATTGTGGGTCTAAATTGCGCAAAAAACTTTGATCACCATCCCAGCGCAACTCCATGGCCGTGTTTGTTTGAAAAAACAGGAAGGTAAAAGGCTCAATCCCTTGAAAGTCGTAGCTTTCAAAAAAAGCATATGGATCGTCCCACGCAAAAAAATCGAGCAGCATCAATCCGCGGCTACGGCGGTAAGGTGGTTGGTGCTGATGTTTGAGAAAGGCTCCATTGAGCAAGCAAGCAGTTTTACCCTGTTGGGAAGTGACAATCCAAGTGCCCCCCGCTTTTGTATCCTTTGGAAAAAAGAGGTGATCCCCTAAAATCGTTTCTTCTGAAATGACTTTAGGGGATCGAATGGGTGCTTCATCCCGATTATGGGTAAGGATAAAACCGTGATTATAAGGCAAATATGTGACAGTACACATTATTTCAGTCGACGGTACATGGCATATTTTGCTAAGCCAGCCCGTTGAAAAAAGTGACAAATTGAAACCCGCAAAACGCCCATACCATATTTCATGCTTCTGCGGAAATTGATGCTGGAGGCTTCCTCAAAATATTTGGTTGGACAAGTCACTTCCCCAATATCAAAACCGGCATAAATGATTTGTGAGAGCATTTCATTATCGAACACAAAATCATCGTTGTTCTGATTAAAGTCGATGGTTTCGAGCACATTTCGGCTAAAAGCGCGGTAACCGGTATGGTATTCGGAGAGTTTATAATTTACCAACAGATTTTGACTGAAGGTCAGGAAGCGGTTAAAGATGTACTTATACATCGGCATACCGCCGCGCAACGCACCCATACCCAGGATACGCGACCCCAGCACTACCGGGTACAAATCTTCGCCGATGATATTCACCATCGATGGAATGAGCTTGGGCGTGTACTGGTAGTCGGGGTGCAACATGATTACAATATCGCCCCCGAGGTCGAGCGCCTTGTTGTACAGGGTTTTTTGATTGCCCCCGTAACCTTTATTTTTTTCATGTACCAGCACGTGCCGAATACCCAATTGTCGGCCAAGCTCCGCCGTATTATCGGTGCTGTGGTCGTCGCAAAGAATCACCTCATCCACGATATCGAAAGGGATTTCGCTGTACGTTTTGGCTAAGGTTTTGGCGGCGTTGTATGCCGGAAGCACCACAACGACTTTTTTATCTTTATACATGGCAAAAAAATAACAGGTCAGAAAAGGCAAATTACACCCTCCAATGGGGTGTTTATGCTTCAGTTTCGGGTGTTTCGGAGGTCGTTTCCGTTTCGGGTGCAGCAACTTCCGTATTGGTTTCAGCGTCCGCCGTAGCTTCCGTTTCGGCCAATTCGGCTTCTTTTTTCACTTCTTCAAAAATGCCTTTGTCGATCATAAAATTGAACCACTTGATGCACTTTTTGATGTCATTAATGTGTACCCGTTCTTGGTCGTGTTCGGGCAGGATCGCGGTAAAATAAGCCCGAAATTGCGCACTGTTGGAATCCGAGGCAACGGGAGGATTGGTTTCCAGTTGATCGAGCATTTTTTGGAATACATCCGTCAGGGTAACCGTTCCTTCTTCGGTATCGGTGTAGATGGCAATCGTAGCCAAGGGGGTTACTTGTTGTTGGCGCACGGGCACAAATCGGGTGCGGCCTTCCTGGCGGTCTTCAATCACCAATCCATTGGAGCGGGTGGAAACCAACTTATGAACGCCTGGAACGCCGGCGATCACCAAAAATTTATCTAAATTCATGTAAACTGTGGTTAAAGTGGTGTTGCTGCAATGCAAGCCACTTTGCGTTGTTGTAATTCGGGTTATCCAGGTAATCGCGGAACTGCGCTTACACCGTCATGATTTCTTTTTCCTTGGTAGCGATCACTTTTTCAATTTGCTCCACAAATTTGTTGACCATATCCTGCACTTCGGTTTCTTTGCGTTTGCCCATATCTTCTGCCAAACCGTCTTTTACCGCTTTTTTAATCGCATCCAGGGTTTTGTGGCGCGCATTACGCACACCTACTTTACCATCTTCACCGGCTGCTTTTGCTTTTTTAGCCAGTTCCTTGCGGCGTTCTTCAGTGAGGGGTGGAACCGAGAGGCGAATGATTTCTCCGTCATTTGCAGGGGTCATGCCCAGGTTGGAGTTGATGATGGATCGTTCGATCGGACCCAACATGTTGCGTTCCCAAGGCTGGATGATGATGGTACGAGCATCGGAAACTTGCAGGTTTGCGACCTGACTGATCGGAACCGGATTTCCATAATACTCTACTTGAATATCCGAAATCAGTGCGGTAGAGGCTTTTCCGGTACGGAGTTTTGCCAATTCGTGATCCAGGTGTTCGAGTGCTTTTTCCATTGCGGCCTTCGCTTCGGCCATTGCTTTATTTACGTCTTCCATGATGCAGGTGATAATTTGTTTGGGCTGAAAAGACTTCCCGGGCGTAGTTGTTTTATTTGCGGCCGCAAGTTTTCAAAAATTAGCGTTAAAAAACAACGTATTTTGCAGATGAATCACACAATTTGTCAGAAAAGCGTGCTCTGGCAAAAAGTAGCATTGTTAAGTTTTCCATTTTTTAGAAAAAGCGCTTGAAAAAATCTACTTGTGTGTACCTTCGGCACTACTTATGCCTGAATTACAGGAAATAAAACGGACCTTATCGCGCATCGAAAAATTGGAGCGCGAAGTTAACCTGAAGCAGTTGCAAATCAACAGCTTGCTGGCGATCACGCAAGCTATTAATGAAAATGTTTCTTCTGACGGGTTATTCAACATGTACAATTCTTTTCTCCGCTGGGAGATTGGGATCCGTAAAATGGCGCTCTTTTTCAAGGAAACGGGCAAATGGGAATGTATGACCTGGCTGGGCATCCCGGATACCTTGCTGGATTGCGATTTGGAATTGGAACTTTCCAAGTTTAGAACCACCAAAGGCTTAGAAAACTCGGAACATCCCTTGATTCGCGAGTTTGACCTGGTGATTCCTGTTTTGCACAAAGATGAGCCCATTGCATATACGTTTATTGGTGGTTTTGCGGAAGACGATGATGTATATAATAAGGTGCAGTTTGTAACCACCATTACCAATGTGATTGCGGTGGCCATTGAAAACAAACGCCTGTTTAAGCAACAGTTGCGCCAGGAGGTGCTCAACCGCGAGGTAGAGGTGGCAGCAGAAATACAACGCACGTTGGTGCCCGCGCGTTTGCCTTCCGGTAAAAACTACCAGTTATCGAGCATTTATAAGCCCCATTTTGCCGTAGGCGGCGATTATTACGATGTGGTGGAGTTTCCAGATGGTCAGATTGTGTTTTGCATTGCGGATATTACGGGCAAAGGGGTGCCTGCGGCATTGTTGATGGCCAATTTTCAGGCAAATTTCCATGCACTGGTAGCCCGGCGGCCTTCCATGGAAGATATGGTGCACGAATTGAATGCGGCCGTTTGGCGGGTAACGCAAGGCGATAAGTTTATCACCCTGTTTTTAGCCAAATACGATATTGCCACCCGCACCTTGCAATATGTAAATGCCGGACATGCCCAACCGCTCCTGTTGATGGATGGCGAAATTACCCTGCTTAAAAGCGGTTGTACTTCTTTAGGCTGGTTGCCCGAATTGCCTTTTCTGGAAATCGGTGGGTTATGCCTGACCGGGGAAGCCCTGATTTTCATGTACACCGATGGCCTGACCGACGTGCGCAATGAAGCGGGCGAGGATTTTGGCGAAGATAAATTAACTGCTTTTTTGCAACAGCATTCGGCCTTGAATGCCAAAGATATGAACACCCAATTACTGTCGCACGTGGAAACCTTCCGCGAACGCGCGCCTTTCCCCGATGATATTACTGTATTAACCTGTAAAGTTTTTTAGCGATGACCACCCAACCCTTCCAACTCCTTGTAAATGGCCAATATTCCATAGAAGCGATGCCTGAGGATGCACATCAAATAGATGTTGTGCAAGAACAGGCTGATGTAATGCATGTACTAAAAGGCGGACAAGCATACCGCGCTGAATTTGTGTCGGCAAATGATGCGACGAAAACTTACACCTTTAAAATTGCCGGTAATAACTACGAGGTTAAAATTGAAGACCATTACGACCGTCTTGTAAAGCATTTGGGTCTTACTGCCCACACCAATGTTAAAATGAATACCGTAAAGGCCCCAATGCCCGGTATGGTGCTCGGTATTATGGTTACGGAAGGTCAAGACGTGCAAAAAGGCGACCCGCTCCTGATCCTGGAAGCCATGAAAATGGAAAATGTGCTCAAAGCCGTTGGGGAAGGCCGCGTGAAAGCCATTAAAGTGCAAAAAGGCACAGCAGTCGATAAAAATCAACTGCTGATTGAAATGGAATAGCCGCGTTTATTCGCTACCTTTGATTACAATGTTGTCGATTAACCGCACCGCACCTGCAAATGCAGCGGTACAGGCTACTACAAAGGTTGCATCCTGCCAATTTTCTACCGCTTGCAGTGTAATACCATCAACCAGTTCAAAATATTCGGGTTGCAGACCAGAAGCAGCCAGTTTTTGCATGGCACGGGCCTCAATTTTATGGGCACTTTCTTCCTGAAATGCAGTCTTTGCCTCCCGCAAAACCTGATAGATCACTGGCGAAATTCGGCGCATTTCGGGGCTAAGCCGCGTATTTCTGCTCGACATGGCCAATCCGTCGGGCTCCCGTACGGTTGTACACATCACCAGTCGGATGGGCGAATCCAATTGTCGCAACATATCCCGCACAATGCTCAATTGCTGAAAATCCTTTTGCCCCATAAGCAACTGGTCTGGTTCCACGATGTCTAACAGGCGTTTGACGACCGTGGCCATGCCCTTGAAGTGGCCTGGACGAAATACCCCTTCCATCACCTTTTCCAAGGGTCCAAAATCAAGTTGGACCGTCAAGTCCATGCCGGGTGGATAAATTTCATCGACTGGCGGCATCAGCAAGGCATCACAACCCGCGGAAATGAGTGCCGCAACATCCTGGTCAGGCGTACGCGGGTACACCTCCAGGTCCTTCCGATCGTTGAACTGGGTTGGATTTACAAAAATGCTAACTACCGCAATATCACAGGCAGATTTAGCTTTCTGCACCAGATCCAGATGCCCCGCATGTAAGGCGCCCATGGTGGGCACAAATCCGATTGACTTCTTTTCCGCACGAGCAGCATGCAAAAAAGCCTGCAAATCGGCCACTTTTTGAAAAATAAACATAAATAACAGGTTTCAAGCGCGCAAAGGTAAAAGGAGTGGTGGTACATCGCTTACCTTTGGCAAAAGAATCCTGCCTCCTATGCAACAATTGAAAACAGCTGTCCGCTTAACGACCGAAACCCCTGCTTTTTCATCATTATTTGCCTGGAAATTGAGTTTCTGGCTGGTTTTTGGCGTGAGCACTTTGGTTTTTTGGCCCCTTTGTCTTGATTTGTACCTTGCTCCCCGCTTTTTTTCATTGGCTTTTAGTCTGCTCATCGCTGGATTCCTGTTGCGCAAATCGTTGTATGCCCAGGCTGACTGGCGGATGCATGGTTTTGATTTTTGGATGCTAGGCTGGTATGTGTTTAACACGGCGAGTATATTTTGGGCTTATAGCTGGTCGGAAGCGGTGTTTTACAGTCAAAAAACAGGATTGCTCTTATTGGTGTATTGGTTGGTTAGGCAGGGTTTTGAAATTCAGGAAGGCGTGGTTCGGAAAACATTGCGTCAGTTGGTCACGGTGCTGGGGAGCGTTGCATCGGTCATTGTGCTGGCACAAATTGCCTGGGCGTTTTCGGAGCAGGGTTTGGACAATGACACCTTATATGAATATGCCAACGGTGTTTTTGGCAATAAAAGTTTGACGACCGACTTTTTGTGTTTGATGTTGTTTTTGCATTTTTTACTTTGGCGGGATTTAAGGTTAAAATTTGTAGGACCAACATTGGCGTGTACCCTGATCTTGCTCATCCTGGTGTTGCAAACCCGGACGGTATATTTGGCCTTGGTTGCGGGCATTTTATTTTATGGGGTGGCACGGGCATTGATCGACCCCTTATTTCGGGGGGTGTTTTTGAAGCGTATTTTGCCAATAGGCTTGCTTTTGGGGGCTATTTTAGTCGTTTTTTTGCAATGGAAGGGGGGCGGTTCCATTGTAGAGCGGTTGAATCCTGCCAATTATCTTGAAAGTGCATCAGCCAATGAGCGACGTTTTGTGTGGTATAAAACCAATGTGCTCAATGCGGATCATTTTTGGTGGGGCGTGGGGGATGGAAGTTGGAAGTTGTGGTTTCCTTCCAAAAATATAGAAGGTGGTTTTCGATTGCAGGAGCAAAATGTGGTGTTTACGCGGGCGCACAACGATTATCTGGAAGTACGGGCCGAATTGGGGATATTGGGGGCGTTTTGGTTTTGTGCCTTGTTTGGATTGGCGTTTTTGAGTGGTATCCTGGCTTTGCGCATTGAGCCTGCACAAACGCAGCGCAACGAAATATTATGGCTTTTGTCGGGTTTGTTGGCCTATTGCGTGATACAATATTTTGATTTTCCGCGTGAAAGGCCCGAATTGCAAGCCATGTTAGGTTTGATGCTCGGTTGGCTGGCCTGGCGCACCAAAGGATTTTGGCAAAAAGGGCCAGGTATAGTGCTTGGAACGGGACGCAAAATAGGGGGTTATGCTGCTGCGGTGGTGTTGGTTTTTTGTTTGACCATTGGCTGGTATCGGATCCAGGGCGAAATGCACAATGTGTCCATGTTGAAAGCGCTGGTAGCAAAAAACTATGCAAAAATGGCCAAGGAAGCAGCATTAGCGGCCAATGTTTTTTACGAATACGACGATGTCGCATTGCCCATGCCGTACCACCAAGGTTTGGCGCTGGCACACCTCAACCGGATTGAGGAAGCTGAGGCTGCATTTGAAATGGCCTACTGGATGAATCCCTGGAGTTTTTTGGTGACCAACAATTATGCAACCGCCCTGACACGAGCAGGCAAGTCGGACGAAGCAATTCCGTTGTTTGAAAAAACGGTGGCTATTAATCCAAAGTCAGATGAAGGTAAATCAAACCTTGCCTATTTGTACATGAAAAAAGGCGATTCTGAGAAAGCGATGGCATGGTTTCATAAAATTGATACCATTGTAAAGCCACAAACCGAACAGGATCGGCAAAAAAACGAACAGATCAAAAGTTTACAAAGCGAATTGTTGAAAATTTTGCAAGATCTCCAGAAATAAAACCACTTTGTTCCAACCTTAGCTACCTTCGCACTGTTTAAATTCAATTCTTTCAGTTTTATTTGAAAACAGGTAAAGCGGTCTTTTTTTCGCTTTACGCACCTGGCTGACACCCATGAATAGTACGTCTGCCCCTCTTAACAGGACATTAGATACCATAAAACAGCCCATCACGGCTGAATTGGACATATTTGAGGATCGTTTTCGCGATGCCATGCGCAGCAAAACGCCCTTACTCGATAAAATCACCTGGTATATCGTTCAGCGCAAGGGCAAACAAGTGCGGCCCATGTTGGTGCTGTTGAGTGCCCGCCTGTTTGCGCCTATTAACGAGGCCTCTTACACGGCTGCTTCCATGATCGAGTTGTTGCACACGGCCACCTTGGTCCACGACGATGTGGTGGATGACTCCAACGAACGCCGTGGTTTTTTCTCCATCAATGCTTTATGGAAAAACAAAATCGCCGTGCTTGTGGGCGATTTTTTGCTTTCTCAAGGTCTGTTATTGAGTGTAAAAAGTCAGCAATTTCGCATTTTGGAAATGGTGAGCCGGGCGGTGACCGAAATGGCGGAGGGCGAATTGCTTCAAATTGAAAAAGCGCGGCGGCTTGACATTAAAGAACCCATTTACCATGAAATTATTCGTCAAAAAACAGCTTCATTGATCGCAGCGGCCTGTTGTGCGGGCGCAGTCACGACGGCTACCGACGAAGAGACGATTCAGCGTATGTGGTTGTTTGGCGAAAAAACCGGCATGGCCTTTCAAATCCGGGATGATTTGTTCGATTTTGGCACCGATGATGTGGGCAAACCCCTCGGCATTGATATCAAGGAGAAAAAAATGACACTCCCGCTCATTTATGCGCTTTCCAATGCCGATCGCAGTACGCGCCGATTTATCCTGAATATTGTAAAAAATGAAAGTGATAAGACAGATAAGGTGCGGGAAGTGATTGATATTGTTCGGCAAAGCGGCGGCATCGAATACGCGCAGGAAGCCATGTATCGTTATCGCCAGGAAGCGTTCGATTTGTTGATGCAGGCTCCTGATACGCCTGCGCGCCAGTCTTTGTATGATTTGCTCATATTTGTCACAGAGCGTAAGAAGTAGCCCCTATTTCGAACAAATTTAAGTTCAGGTCGTTTTTTATGCATCCTCTGTGTAATGTGTACATGGAGTTCGAAAATATGACCATGTTCGATCTGTTACACACCAATATGAATCTATTCGTACCGCTTACGGATGCGGAATTTGCCGAGTTAACTTCTAAAATGCGGGTCAAAACCTTTCAGAAAAATGAGTTTTTTCTAATGGAAGGCGATGTTTGTCGCAACGCTATTTTTATCAATTCGGGATGTCTAAGGTACTTTTTTACGGTAGATGGGGAGGAGAAAACAGGCCAGTTTTTCTTTGAAGGCACCTGGTACACCGATTTGGAAAGTTTTTTGTCGGAAGAGCCCTCCGAACAAAATATACAGGCGCTTGAAACGACAGAATGCCTGATTATCAGCAAAAAAGATTTACATCAATTATACCAGCAACATCATAAGTTTGAGCGCTTTGGCCGGCTCCTTGTAGAGCATGGATTCTTAGGCTTGCGCAAAAAAAACAAAATTCTCACCAATTTGAGTCCTGAGGAACGCTACCTCGATTTGATCAAAAGCCGCCCAAAAGTGATCGAACGGGTGCCGCAAATCCACATTGCTTCTTATTTGGGTATCCAACCCGAAAGTTTGAGCAGGATTCGAAAGCGCCTTTTTGAACAGCGCAAACGAACTTAACTCAAGTCAATTCGCAGGTTTAGGTGCGCCCCTACTTTTGTATTGTCAATTTGATTCACCAACTAAAACAAACAATCATGACAATCAAAAGTATGTTCCTCTTGGCCTGTTTGGCCCTTGCATACACCGCAAACGCGCAAGAAAAACAAGTTCCTGTGTATGGCGAATTTGGTTTAGGCTTTGGCCAAACCCTGTTTATGGGTGATACCAAGGCTCAACTTCGGCAAGCCTTGGGCGGCACATTCGATCCCGGCATTACAGGCAACTTGGCCATGGCGTTTTATTATGCCCCGGCAAAATGGAAGGGCCTGGGTTTGGGTTCGCGCATCAAAGGCTCCATTGCCAGCAGTGTAAAAGGCGACTTTGGCGACAGTTACTTTTTCAATTATTACAACCTTTCCGCATCCGCCAAGTATTATGCGAGCAAAAAATTCAACCGCGGTTTGTACGGGCGTGGCAGCATTGGTTTTGGTCAGCTGACCTCCAAACGTGCCAACGAAACCACGGATGAATATGTACACCAATTCGCCGTGGGTAGTACGTTTACGGCCAGCCTGGGTTATTCACTCCCCTTGAAACATTCGGCGATCAGCCTGGAAGCCGAATTTGAAACTTCCTCCCGCAACGGCACCGTTAATGGTGTGGGCGAACAATCCATTCGCAGCGGACAATTAGGGCTGAACCTGATCTATTCTTTTTAAAAACACGAAGCATATGCGCAGCATTCTAATCCTGGAACCCATCGGCAAAATGGGTTCCAGCTTACTGCAATATTTACTGGAACAGGAACATTGGGTGACGGCATTGGTTAGAAAGCCGTCTATGGTGCCGCTTCAGCATCCTAAATTGGAGGTGTTGCAAGGCGAACAGGTCGCTTGCCGTACTTTGATTCGCGCCATGGAAGGTCAAGAATTGGTGGTTGTTTGTTTTCAAAAAACCAATGCCGATTTTGGGCACCAACAAAATGTGCTGGATGCAATGGCAATCAATCATATCCGGATATTGATCGTGCTAAAACCCGTAAAATCGGGGTCAATGGAATGGTCAAATGTTGAAATCATTCAATGGAACAATCCCAAGATCACGATATACCTGTACACCTATCCTGTTGTTTTAGAAGATTTTAACCCCGACTTTTTCACAAAACTCCAGGCTATTTTTAACTCCATGGGCACCCACCTGGATTCCAGTTGACGAGGCTGCTTGTTATCCCTCCGCCTGCCAATTTAAGGCGGCCACTACAAACATGCCAGCCGTTTCCGTCCGCAAACGCGCAGCACCTAACGAAATCGCCAAAAAGCCATTCCCCAGCGCCAAGGCCACTTCTTCCGGACTAAAATCGCCTTCCGGACCGATCAAAACGAGGGTATCCACGCTCGGTTGTGCCATACTTTTTAAATGGGGAACTGGCTCCGAAGCACACCAGGCGATGAAACGTTGTGGGTAATTGCCCGCATCGGCGATCACTTTTGCAAAGGGCGTTAAAGGGTTTAAAACCGGCAAATACGCCCGAAGCGACTGTTTCATGGCTGATACCAGTATTTTCTCTAAGCGATCGGGCCGAATGGTTTCGCGTTCTGAACGTTTGCACAACAAAGGTGTGATCGTATCAATGCCCATTTCGGTGGCTTTTTCTAAAAACCACTCCAACCGATCGATGTTTTTGGTAGGCGCAATGGCCACATGCAGGCGCGCACGACGCTCAGCGGGCACGGGCGTGGTTTCCAAAATACGGGCCAGCACCTGTTTTTTGCCGATTTCACTGATTTCTGCGGTATAAAAATGGCCTTTGCCATCGGTGAGTTGCAACCGATCGCCTGCTTTATGCCGCAACACGGTTTGCAGGTGCCGACTTTCCTCTTCGTCTAATTTGGCAAAACCGTTGATGATTTCTGGTGTGTAAAACATGGTTTCGTTTAAGAGCCTATAAAAATATAAATTTTCATTTGCTCTATGGCTCAAAAAATCCAACACTTGCACCTACCCAATCTTTGCCTTTGTTGTAACGCACACCCACCATTTCGCCTTTGCTCATGCGAATCAGGTTATTGACCAGGCGCGGTTTTTCCCAGTTTTTATTCCACAACAACATCATGCGGATCTCGCATTTGGAGGGTTCTTCCGGATTGGGCGTTTCAATGCCGGCCACGTATTCTACTTTGCGCTGGAGGATAAAATTGCCCGGGTCGTCTACTTTTTCCACATCTTCCCGGGTCACATTGATCATCACACCTTGGCCGGAAAATGAAAACAAGGGTTTTAATACCCAGTTCTCAAGGTCGGTCGGGATCGTTTTTAGTTCGCTTACAAAATGCGTTTCGGGCACAAAAGCCGATTGCATAAAAGGCAAGGTATGTTTGCTGATGCGGAAAAACCAGTTGGGATGACCTACCCATTCGGCATTTACCTCGGTGGTCATATCCCAGGCGCGGGGCAGGTCGTTGCGTTTTTCCAGTTCATCAAAAATGATGCGGTTGTAAATGCGTTCGATGGCGATTTTGCGATTTTGCTCGTCTAAATAATACAAATCGCGGCCTTCACGGAGCACTTTGCTCAGGCACAACACTTTTATGCCCAAATATTTGGCCGTTCCCCAGAAGTCGATGCGGGTATTTTGTTTTTCGGGTTCAATTTCGAGCAGCACCACATTTTCGGGTTTTGAATTACCCACGATTACCTCGCGCATTAGTTCGATGTAGGATTCCGGCGTTAGTCCACCAAACAAATGGTGCATTTCGGCTGGAATATCGAAATGCTTGCGGTACGATTCGGCCAGCATGTGCTGAAAGAAGTACAGCGACGGGAAGCCCTGCATTTCAATGAGTTGCGGGGTTAAGCCACCGTTTTTGTCTTTACAAATTCCGAAATCGAGCTGCATGAACATGGTGTGTTCATCTTCGCCGGGCACCCGCAAATGGGTAGGTAAAGCGGCCTCGCTTTTTTGTTTAAAATCGGGCTGGGTGAGCACCGTACAAATATCCGAAACCCCTTGTAGCAGTTGCTGTTTGAGGTTTTGGGGGATAAAAACGGGTGTTTCGCTTACTCGAAAAGTGACCGCCTCGCCAAAGGCCGCATCGACCGTTTGCATAAAGGCATGGTATTTGGCTTCGGTAAAAGCAGCGTTGTATTGTTGGCGAATCGCGTGCAGCATAAGGCAGTGATTTTCTTCAGGTGAAGCAGCAGTTTTACGCTGCAATGGCGAAGATTCAATTTTTTCAAAAAACCTTGGTCTAAATCCCGAAAATAATTCGAGAAAAACGTTTTTAAACAGAAACAACGCAACAAATTAACAGAATTGACCCTAAGATCCCCCACGCATCTGTATATTTGGCGGTTAAAATGAAATGCCATGTCCGACCATAAGTCGCAAATTATCCTGGAAAATGTACCGAAACACATTGCCATTATTATGGATGGTAACGGCCGTTGGGCAAAACAAAAAGGCATTCCGCGGTTGTTGGGGCATCGAAGTGGGGTAAAAAGTGTGCGCGAAGTAACCGAGGCCGCGGCCGAGATCGGGGTGCAATACTTGACGCTCTACGCTTTCAGCACCGAAAACTGGAACCGCCCGCCTGCCGAAGTGACCGCACTGATGACCTTGCTAGTAGAAACGATCAAAGGGGAAATCCGCGACCTGAACAAAAACAAAGTACGCCTCCAAGCCATTGGCGACATTGAAGCCTTACCCGCCCCTACCTTCAAAACCCTGATGGAGGGTATTGAGCAAACCAAAAACAACGACCGCATCACCCTCGTGCTGGCGCTCAACTACTCGGCCAAATGGGAAATTCTGCGCGCTACCCGCATTATTGCCGAACAAGCCCAAAAAGGCCTGTTGAAAGCCGAGGATATCAAGGAGTCGACCTTTGAGGCGGCACTAAGTACCAATGGCATTCCCGATCCGGAACTGCTCATTCGGACCAGCGGCGAAACCCGCATTTCCAATTTTCTGTTGTGGCAAATTGCTTATACCGAGTTGTATTTCACCCCGGTTTTTTGGCCCGACTTTGGTCGCAAGGAGTTGTTTGAGGCCATTTTAAGTTACCAGCGCCGCGAACGGCGTTTTGGCATGACCAGCGAACAAATCAAGTAATATTAGTCGGTTTTGGCCGGATGTTGCACTTGTTCCCATTTCAAACCGATGATGGCTTCGAGCGACAGGCGCGCAATTTGTACTTCGGTATCGGCTTTCAGGCGCGATTCCTGGGCAGCGTAATAGGCGCTGGTCGCATTGGTATAGTCTTCCAGCGTTTTTTCATCCGTTTTGTACAATTGCTGAATCAGTACGTAATTGGTATAGATTTCTTGCTCGGCGAGCGCGCGTTTTTCCAAAATGGCTTTGGCGAGTTTGTATTGGGCATACCGCGCGAGGGTTTCTTCCCGTAATTGCAGTTTCCGTTGGTTTATTTTGTGGTCGGCAATTTGCACCTCCTTTTTCCCAATTTTATTTTTGTTTTTCTGGCTCATCACGTTGTACAAATTGAGGCTCAGGCCAAAATTGTAGCGTGGAAAAAAGACATTGCTGGAGGAATCGGGTGACCGCAAATTGGCTTCATTGAGGTTGAAGGTCGCTTGCACATCGCGCATCCATTCTTTGCGGGCGTTTTTGGCAGTGGCTTCGGCGACCAATTTTTCATCGAGCACAATGGCCGATTCGGGGTTGTTTTGCCAGGCAAGTTGTACTAAGTATTCTGAAAAATCGCGGGCCTTCGCTTCCAAAGGCTGTACAATGTTATCAAAATCAGTTTGTTGCGCGTGTACGAGACTGGCGCTTAGGCAGAGCAGCAGAGCCGCTGTTGGATAAAATTTGTTGCGTTGCACGGTTTTTGTTTTTTTGTTAAATCATTTGCTTTCCTGAAATGCCGGGTCGAAATTTTTCAAAGTGACCAGCACGGCAAGGAAAATATTATAAATCACATTCATCGGCAACTGCAAAATGGCCTCCTGAGCATAACAAGCCACGGCGAGCATAAAACACCAGGTGGTAATACCGGCATAAATCGCTTTGATGAGCGGATCACGGCAACGGATAAAGTAGTACAAGCCTGTGCGCAATACGAAATAGTGCATCAAAGTGTATAAAATCAGCCCAATCCAGCCCAATTCCACGGCCATGCGTACAAAACTGGAGTCGTGGGGAAAATTGGACAATTCACTGTTGGGGTTAAAGCGCTTGCCCCATACGCCACAACTGCCCAAGCCACCGCCAAAAGGATGCGTTTGGATGTAAGGCTGAATTTTTTTCTGGTTTTCGAGGCGCAGGTTCATCGAATCATCCTTACTCGGCCGAAATGCCGATTGAATCCGGTAAATCACCCCGCTCGAAGAAGATTTCAGGATAAATGCCGTACCAAGCAGGGCAAATGCAAACCCGACGATCACGACGCGTTTGCTCAGGGTGAGTCCACCGTAAAACACCGCGCCCGCCGGAATGAGCACGTATGCCGTACGCGTACCCGTGTAGGCCATGACCCAAACCGAGCACAACAAGAGGAAACCCAATACGCCTTTTTGCCACATTTGGGTTGGACCCGCAATCAGGGCCACACAAAACATGGAAAAACAAGCCATTAAAATACCAAAGGTGGTAGGGTCGTAACAAAAGGACGGAATACGCATCATGCCCCACTGAAAATACAACTGATACCGTTCTTTATCGGCCATCATCCAATTGGTTTCGGTGGCTGAAAAGCCCAGAAACTGCTGTTTTAACCCGTATAATGCCCCAATTCCGCAAATCAGGATGACCAATTTGAGCAAACCCATGATCCCGGCGCGGTTGTTGCGCAAGGCATAAGCCCCAATAAAAAATACCGCCTGCTGAATGGCCACACTGCGCACCGTAAACAACCAGGCCATGCGCGATTCAGCATACGGATTGAGCACCTGCAACACATTATAATAGAGCCACGCCAAAATCATAAAACTCAAGGGATAGCGGGCAAAACTCCAGTCGCGCTCCTTGATTTGTCGCAATAAAATACCCACTGCGCTTACTAAAATAAGCAAATCCAGCAAGGTCCCGATGGGCGCACTGGTGTATTTGGCACCAAAAACCACCAAAACGGCCACGAATAGCAGGGTTCCCAACGCAAACGTGAGGTTGAACAAACACACTACCACCACCGGAAAGCCAATGAGCACCAAAAAAAGCACAAAACTTACCTTGAATTCGAGTACTGAGATCAGGTATGAAATGGGCAGCGTTGCCAACAGCAACAGAAAAATACCCACAGGCGTGTTTACCCCTTCGGCCCAGGACTGCTGATCGAACCAGCTGCGCAAGCGTGCGCCTGGGGTGTTGCCCTTCGAAAAAAGATCGCCGTGGTTGGGTGTCGCTGCCATAATACGTTGCTTGATGCGGGGTTAAAAAACGAGTATTTTTAAAAAAATAGCCGTCAGTACCAGGATAATAAAGGCTTTCATACCCCATTCGATGAGGCGTTGGTAGCCGGTCAGTTCAATTTTTGGTTCTTTCATGCTGCGGTTTGTTTTGAGCGGTTGCCCCGTACACGGTCTATTTCATGCCATAATTGTTGGATACGCGCTGCCCAGCTGTTGGTTTCGGCCAAGGCACTGCGGTTTTGTAACATTGCGGGGTCATTTTCTTGAAGCGCCTGTTCAATTTGCCCGATAAACGCGGTATGATCTTGCGCCAAATAAATATACTCGGCAAACCCCAGGATATCGTTTGAAAAGGCGGTACTCACCACCGCTTTGCCTGCTGCAAGATACTCATTGATTTTGAGCGGATAAATACTGGCCGTGAGGGTGTTGCACAAAAACGGAATCAGCACACAATCCATATATTGCAGGTAAGCGGGCAAACTTTCGAGCGGACGGCTGCCGGCCCACACGACATTGGGCAATTGATCGAGTCCAATTTGAGCAGGTCCACGGCTGTTGATCGGACCAATCAGCAATAGAGTATGCTCCGGATACGCCAAGGCAATTTTTTTCAATAAAGGGTAGTCAATCCGCAGGGCGTCTAAGTTTCCCACAAAACCGATCACTTTTCCGGTTTTACCTTCCAGTTCTTTCGGACGTCGGAAGCGTCCCTGCAGCACCGTTTTAAACAGATCAACCGCTGCGGCATTGAAATACAGTACAATACGATCCGAATAGGGCTGTTTTAGTTTTTTCAGGTTGCTGGAGGTCACAAACGTCAAATCGGCCTGACGGATCGCCGCAATTTCCAGGTCGGTGCCGTGTTTGTCGGTATATGGATCCTGGGTAATATCGTCGATGCAATGGTAAATTTGAAGGGCAGCGCCTGCATTTTCAGGCAACATACTGGCATAAAACGGATTGTAACAATTGATGTACACATATTCCTGCCAGCCGTGATCGCGCAGGGCCTTGCGGATGGCGCGCAGCACAATGCGGTTGTTCCAGGCCTGAAAAAACTGGTACACCAAACCCGGTGGCAACCAGTTGATGGGCAAGGTGGGTGGAGGCGTAACGGCCACAAAATTGTTGGGTATTTGGGGTAAGGTTTCATACTGTACCCGACCTAACAGCAAGCCAGGCAGGCGTTTGCGCAGCACCGGATCGTGTTTTAACAAGTCTTTCCAGGAATACGGATGATTTACGTACAACACCCGATTGGTCCGCGCAATTTCCTTAGCCATCGAAAGCGAGATCGATGAATAGGGATTATCGGTGCGAAACAAAGAAAAAAACAGGGTATCGTAAGTCATGGGCAAGACAGTGCTTTGAATTTTATTTTTAAAAAATGGCGTTTAAAACAGCAAAAGGGTGCATCAAATTTTTCCATCCTGTGGAACTACAGCGGGCCGAAGTTTGTGTAGCAACATTTCGTAACCCATTTTATACACCCAGGGCACCAGCCCGAATGCGCGCCACCAGCGGATGCCGTAATGCCGGTTTAAAAAAAACTGCATCCACACAAAACTGATGCTATAGCCCGTTAGAGTAGCATAAGCCGCCCCAAACAGTCCAAAATTGCGAATCAACACATAACTCAGTCCCAGATTGAGCACCGCTGTGGCCGTGGTAAAGGCAAAATTAGTCGCAGGTCGGCCGGTAGCATCCAAAATGGTTCCGCACTGTACCGCAAAGGGCATAAACAAGCCAAAAAAGGCGGTAAAACGCAAAATATTGGCACTTTCCAGGTATTTAGGCCCCGCAAACAACAACATAATAGGCTCCGCAAACAACAACACCGTGATCAAAAAAGGCAAAATAATGGCCAAAATTGCGCCCACGCTGCGTTCGTACAACACCTGAATACCTGCTACGCCCTGTTCTTCCAGGTGGGCCGCACTTTGCGGAAACACCACCGAAGCGATGCTAAAAGATGGCGCTTCAATGAGTTGGGTAATTTTACCAGCAGCATCATACACAGCAAAAGCGGCGGGCCCAATGAGCTGGCCCAACGCAAGTTTGTCGATGCTTTTGTAAAACATGGCGCTCAAATTGGTCCCCAGCACATATTTGCCATACGATAACATCACGCGCACCCAGGTCCAATTAAGCCGCTTTGAAAATTGTAAAAAAGGCCGTGCATATAAAGCGGTGTAAAACAGTCCAACCAGTGCCCCCAGCAGCATGGCGATGGCAAGGTGTTGTAAAAGCATCGGGTAGCCCATCATTTTACAAAACACAACCCAGGCAAACAAAAAACCGCGAAAACAGATGGTGCTCCAAAAAATACCCCGAAACTCAAAATTGGCCTGTTGCACAAAATTGCAATGGTAAAGCAGGGCCATCACAAAATTGGTGAGGAAATAGACCGGTAGCACATACAAAACCTGGGGCGATTGAAAACTAGATGCAATCCAGGACATGCTGCCCCACAATAAGACATTGGAAATCAAGGAAAAACAGAGGCTCAGGAACAAGGCCGCGCTGGAAATAGCCGATACAGCGCCCTTATCCTGGCGGTGGGTATTTAAAAAACGGATAAAACCATTCTGAATCAAGCCATTACGCCCCATTTCGAGGGTATAGGTAATGATCAGAAACAGTCCCCAGGCGGCAAAGTCTTCTTTCGACAGACCGCGCAGCAACAGCACCGTTGTACCCAGCGAAAATACCAGTCCTGCGCCTTTTTCAAGCAAAGTCAGCAAGCCGGCGCGAAACCATTCCGTACGGCGCTCCATGCGTGTTTGTTTATGCGATGTTTTGTGCGTCCATTTGTGTGAGGACCGAACCGCCATAGCGTTCACCGAGTCCCCGCAAAAATGTGATCGTTGCGGCATCCTGTTGTTTAATGGCCATACGCGCATTGAATACGCCGATTACCCGATCCACATAAGGCAACAATTCCTGGGCGTCCGAATTTTGATTGAGCGCCGCCGCCTCCAAAAGAATAAAATCGTAATGTCCTTTTAGTGCGGTTAAAAACTGTGCAAACGCTTCATGCTCCAACAATTCGGATGGCGAACTGTGCATGCCGGTATTGCCAATTACATCCACAAAATGGTCTTCCGGATCCATTTGCCCTTTTTCCTTTTGTTGAAACACCTCTGCCAACCCATATTCGCGAATCAACTGGTTGAGCAGGGCGCTGTTGGGGCTAGCCTGCGCTGCATAAGCATCGGGCAAGGGCATTTTAAAATTCGTGTCGAGCATCAACACTTTTTTATTGTTGGCAGCCAGGCTATAGGCCAGCGCGTGCATGATAAACGTTTTGCCTTCTTTGTTTTTAGGGCTGGTAATCAGGAACACCCGCTGGTTTGATTGCAACACCTGGGTTCGGATTTTGCGCACATTATCCCGGAAACTACTGAAAGCAGGCGCGGTAATTTTACCGGCAAAAACCTGGTTAAAATCGAGACCTTTTACCGGAATGGTGCACACGGTACCCAAAAAAGCCAAGTCCGTAGTGTGTTTTTTAAATGAATCGATGGATTGGATGGTATTGTCTAAATAGGCGAATAAAAACAACAAAATGCAGGTAAGGGTACCCGAAACAATGGCGGCAAAAGCACTGATCATGGTTTGGCGCGTGGGCTCGGGATGCTCGGGCAATTGCGCATTTTCTACAATCGACAGCGGATTGACGGCATTTTCGAGGTTCATTTTTGCCTTGACAAATTCAGCGTCGGCTTCTTCAAATTCTTTCCGCGCCCGTTCTTCATCCGATTCTAATTTGGAGGAAATTTCATCGCTGGCCGCCATCGAACTCAGTTTGTTTTTGAGCGACCAGATTTCCTGGCTCAGTCGGCTCGAACTTTCTGAGGCTTCAATCCGGTCCATATCAATCGACACCTTTTCTTTATACAGGTCTTCCCTGGTTCTTTTCGAATCTTCCGGGCGTTGTTTACCCAGCACTTTCGCCGAGCTTTGTACCGTTCTTTCCAGATCTGATTTTGCTTCCGCCAGTTCAGTTTCCACATCTTCGTCTTTCCCGCCCGTTTCGATGCTGCGTTTGGTGAGTTCGCGCACCCGTTGAAACTGTTCGTCGGTGCTATTTTTTTCCAAAACCCGGCCCTGGGTAACGTCGACATCGCGTTTTTTACCGTCATTCATGTATTTATCCAGTTTTTCTACCGATTCGGCCGCTGAACGTTTGCGGGCTGAAGCGCGTTGCTGGTCAATTTCCAATTTGGCAATTTGTGCGATCAACTCTTCACTTTGTTTACCCAGCGCAGGCAGTCCCTTTTGTTTCAGGTACATAAAACGGAGGTCGGTAATAGAATCCACCACCTGTTTTTTGTCTTCCGACAAGCGCGAAAAAGCTTCCACTGATTTGCGTTTTTCCCGCACCGAAAGGTTGTGGTAATAGCGCATAAAGCGGGTGGAATAGGTATTAGCCATAAACCGCGATAAAGCCGGGTTTTCGGTGGTCAGTTCAATGGATAAATAATCGGTAGTGCCTTTGCGTTTAATGGCAAGGCAAGCGCTCAAGGCATCGTGGTCGTACCCGTATGCACGTGACACGCGGTCGAGTAAAAAATCCAGCTCCGGGCTAAAAGAAGGGTCGGTAAGGCTGTCGAGGTTGATTTTGCTAATTTCTTTGCGCAGCGCATCCGATTTAGCGGTAAAATCGTCGGGTGTAAGTCCAACCAATGCCGGATTGCCTTGGCGAAAAGCCTTTTCAGGTCCGCTTGGACTGGCCGAAAGATCGTGTTTCAGCATTTCTATCCCCAAAATTTTGAGGGTAGAGCGCGACTGGGTAAATTCAATCAGGTTAGAAAATGCGTTATCTACCTGGTATTGTTGCACAAATGCATCGGAGTTATCAGAATTGATCCCTTTATAGTTCACAATACCGGTGGCCATAATGACGGTGGCCTTGTATTGCTTCGGTTTTCGGCCAATAAACAGATAGGTCGCTGCAGCCGTTGCCAGCATTACGGAAAGAATCAGCCATTTACGGCGCGCAAGAATGCGTATCAGGTAAGCAATATCCATAACAGAATCGTCGTATTCAGTGAGGGGGTGTAGGACTAAACAAAGCAATTGCGTGCGTTTGAACAACAAACGGCGCATAAATCGTTAAGAAAGTGTGGAAGTATTGCTTCCGGTTGCCCGGAGTCGTGCAGACGGTTTTTGGAAACAGCCTGGAAAAGCAATAGATGGATTAAAAGTATAAAAACAGGCACACACTAAGTAAAAGTCTACGACAAAGATAATACCAATCTGCGAGTTGACTTGGTTTGGGTGGGGATTTTTACAAAACACGCCCAGCATAAAAAAGCTTGACACCGCAGTAGAACCTCCAATGAGGCCTAATTTGGGTCGATTTGTAGAAAAATACTTTTCCACATGCACAAAGGCCCCGAACTTTCGTTTTCTTTAATGCTTGCGCCCAACTGAAATCCACTTATATTTGTTCATTAAAATTCATACCCTGTGATGTTGAATTTGAAGCGCGTGCTGCGCACATTTGACTTTGAAAAATTTATAACGGACATGAAATTGAAATCGTCCCTCGTGCTGTTCTCGTTCATTGGAATAGCGGGTATCGCTTTTTTAGTGAACCGTACACACCCAGTCAGTACCGACCCCAATCCGCAAAAAGAAGCAGCCCTGATACAGGCGTTGTTGCAGGGATTGGCCAACCTGCATTTTCAACCCAAGGCCATCGACGATCAGTTTTCGAAAGAGGTGTACAACCTTTATTTGAAAGACATCGACAATGGCAAACGTTTTTATAATAAAGCGGACATTGACCAGCTCAAAGGTTTTGAAACCAAGCTCGACGATCAGGCCAATGCCGGCACCTTCGAGTTTTTCAACCGCTCGGTGGAGTTGATGGAAAAGGCCTTGGTTAAAACGCAAGGCTGGTACCGTGAATTGCTCGCCGCGCCCATGGATTACAGCAAAAATGAAATGCTGGAATCGGATCCTAAAAAGTTAGAGTGGGCCAAAGACGATGCGGAATTGCGCAGCCGTTGGGAAAAATGGATGAAATACGAGGTGTTGAGCCGGGTAACCGACGAACAAACCAAGCAAGACAAAGCGGATTTTAAAGGCGAAAAGAAAACTTTTGAGCAATTGGAAACCGAACAGCGCGCAAAAGTGCTCGATACCTATGATAAATGGTACAAGCGCATGCAAAAGGCGACCCGCGCCGACCGCATGGAATTGTACCTCAATTCGATCACCAATGTATTTGACCCGCATACCGGCTATTTTTCGCCAAAAGACAAGGAGAATTTTGATATTCAAATGTCTGGCAAACTCGAAGGCATCGGTGCGCGCCTGCAAAGTGATGGTGAAAAAACCAGCGTAACTGAAATTGTTACGGGCGGACCAGCCTGGAAACAAGGTGCCCTGGAAGTAAAAGACGTGATTGTAAAAGTTGCGCAGGGCGAAGGCGAGGCGATTGATGTGATGGGTTGGGAAATAGACGATGTGGTATCCAAAATTCGTGGTCCGAAAGGCACCGTGGTAACCCTAACCGTTCAGAGAACAGATGGCACCGAAAAAACCATCAAAATCACCCGCGATGTGGTGTTGATGGAAGAAGGTTTTGCCAAATCACTCCTGCTGAAAGGCAGCGAAACCGAGCAGGATAAAATCGGCTATATTTATTTGCCGAAGTTTTATGCTGATTTCACACCGCAGGGCGCTACCTCTTGCGCAGCGGATGTGGCAAAAGAAATTGAAAAACTGAAAAGCGAAAAAGTAAAAGGTATCATCCTCGATTTGCGTGGCAACGGGGGCGGTTCTTTGCGCGATGTGGTGCAGATGTCGGGTTTGTTTATCGAAGAAGGCCCCATCGTGCAAGTGAAAAACCGCTCTAAAACGCCCGATATTATGCGCGACAACGACAGCCGTGTACAATGGGGCGGTCCGTTGGTGGTGATGGTGAATGGTTTTAGCGCTTCGGCTTCCGAAATTTTGGCCGCTGCCATGCAGGATTACCACCGCGCTGTGATTGTGGGGTCTACCAGCACGTATGGCAAAGGCACGGTACAACGCTTTTTGGATTTGGACAATGCCACCCGCGACGAATCGGTAAAACCGCTGGGCGATATGAAACTGACAATCCAGAAATTTTACCGCATCACGGGCAAAACTACCCAATTGGATGGCGTTACCCCGGATATTGTGTTGCCTGATTTTTACAATTTTGTAGAGCTGGGTGAAAAGGAAAACGATTATCCGCTCGAATCAACCACCATTCAGGCGGTGCCATACAACCAAAATGCCTATCAGATTGCCGATTTGGGCAAATTGAAATCGGCCAGTGCGACACGGGTAGAAGCCAATGAAACCTTTAAAAAGGTAAATGAAAACGCCATGCGCCTGCGCAAGCAAAAAGACCAGACGGTTTATCCCCTGGAGGGCAACAAATACCGTATGTGGAATAAAAAACAGGACGAAGAAGCCGATCGGTATGACAACCTGTTCAAACCCATTGATGGTTTTGTGCTGGAAAACTTGAGCGCCGATTTGCCTCAAATTCAGGCAGATACTTCCCGCGCTGCCCGCAATGAAGGCTGGATGAAAGATAAAAAGAAGGACATTCAACTGCATGAAACGTTTAAGATCATGCAGGATATGATTCGGATGGATGCCGTGGCTGGAAAGCAGTAGAATATAAGGCAAATTAGGAGCCCCTTGTGCTTTTTCGAAAGCGCAAGGGGCTTTTTTATGCGCTTTATTTATCCATCAAACGCAATCCTTCTCGGCGGGTTAAAGGAGCCAGCGATGTTGCAGCAATAAATGCCCGAACCGCCTCAGGATTGGTGCGGGAATATTGTCGCAAGGCCCAACCCGCCCCTTTTTGAATAAAAAACTCCTTGGATCCAGCCAGGCGTCGGATATACTCGAACAGGAGCGCCGAATCGGTATCGTTTTTATACGAAAGTTGAAAAATAATGCTCACCCGTTGCAGCCACATATGGCCCGAATCCATCCAGCGTTCGGTGACAGGTTTTATTTGTTCGGGGAACCGTTTGAAGTGCATGCCCACCAATTTGGCAATCCAATCGACCGTATCCCACCAGGATCGGGTACAAATGAGGGTTTCGAGCAATTGTATGGCCTGTGCGTCGTGTTTTTTAATCGTTTTTTCAACACATTGTAAGGCAAAATAGTGCATTTCACGGTGATCATCTTCAAAACACAAATGGGTAAGCGCAGGAAGGTCGGCAGGCGTGGGCAAGCCGTTTTCCTGAAATATTTGTTTGGAAATGGCCACCCAATGCGGCGCCTTCAGGCCAAAAAATTCAAATTGATGGCGCATATAAGCCATTTGTCCCTGGGCAATGGAAGGGTCGCCCGCCGTACGAAAACGCGCTGCAACCAGAGTATAATAGGATTGAGGATCGAGCATGCCCATATTTTTAGTGTCGAAAGGTACAAAGAGGCCTCCAAAACCTTGTATCCATCGAAAGGAAAGCCGCGCTTAAAACTAAATTGCGCGAAAAGCCGTTCCTTTGCAATCCAATCCAACTTACGTGAACACATCTTTTTGATATGATGAAACAAGTCTTTTTACCCTTGGCGACCATCTGCTTTCTATTTGGCGCCTGCGCAGTGAAACCCAAAGCAAATTTTACCATGCCGGTTAAAAAAGTAACGGCACCTGCTTTGGTCAACTTTACCAACACCTCTTTGAAAGCAGAAAGCTATGAATGGGACTTTGGGGATGGTGGTACTTCCAAAGAAGTAAGCCCTAGCCATAAATACAAACATTCCGGCAATTTTACCGTCGTACTTAAAGCCACTAAAGGCAACAAAACTGTTCTTTCCAAACAAATGATCCAGGTAACTGCACCCGAGCGCTGTCTCGTAGAAATTGAAACCACCATGGGCACCATGCTTGCCGAACTGTATTCGGCAACCCCCAAGCACCGCGACAATTTTGTCAAACTTGCCGATGAAGGCTATTATGACGAATTGTTGTTTCACCGGGTTATTTCCGGGTTTATGATCCAGGGCGGCGATCCGAATTCTCGGGGCGCAAAACCCGGCCAATCCCTTGGCTTCGGCGGCCCAAGCCACTTGGTTCCGGCCGAATTTGTCGATTCACTGGTACACCTGAAAGGCGCAATTTGTGCAGCCCGCACCAGCAATCCAGAAAAAAAATCGAGCGGTTCGCAGTTTTACATTGTACAGGGCGCACCTGTTGCAGCGGAAATGCTCACCCAGATTGAAAACAGCCGCGGCTTTCACTACACCCCCGAACAACGGGCAGGTTACACCACCATCGGTGGCACCCCGCAGCTCGACCGTGAATACACGGTGTTTGGCCGCGTAATTGAGGGTTTGGACGTTATAGACAAGATTGCGGCGACCCAAACAGGCGCTGGCGACCGCCCAACGACCGATGTGAAAATGAAAATTCGGGTCATCAAGTAATTTCAAATCCAAGGAGCGCCGGGTTCCGAACAGCATGCATTTATTTTTAAATTGCATTTCCATACGCACAAACTGGTACGATAAGGTGGCTTGGCCCTTTATCGTACTCTTGTTCGTGTGCCCGGCGCTGCTTTTGGCCCAAAACCCCGGGACCGCCGCCCAGGATACCACCCAAAAACTGAAAATTGAAACGGCCCAACAAGTTGAGGGATTTTCAAGAAACGGGCACGAATCGCGCAAACTTAGCGGCAACGTGCGGCTACGTCAGGAAAACACCCTGGTGTATTGCGATACGGCCATCATTGACGACTATACCAACAATGCGGTGTTGCGGGGCAATGTGGTATTGGAGCAAAGTGATTCTGTAAAAGTATTTGCCGATTCGGCGGTGTACCTCGCAGCGATTAAAACCAGCGATCTGTTTGGCAATGTGGTGTTGGTCAATGGCGTACAGGAGTTATTTACCGACAAACTGCGCTACGATATGGCCAATAAGATTGCCACTTACCACCAGGGCGCTACCATGACCAATGGAAAAAGCCAGCTGGTAAGTCGACATGGGTATTATTTTGTCCAAAAGAAAGAGATTTACTTCAAGGGCGATGTGTTGGTGACCGATCCGGAATTTACGATGCGCACCGATACGATGCAGTTTAATACAGAAACCCAGACCGTTGGTTTTCTTGCGCCCACGTTGATCAGCCAGCGCAAAAGTAAAATATATACCGAAGGCGGTTTTTATGACATTGAAAACCAGTTTGCGGAGTTTGATAAAAACCCGCAATACGAAAAAGACGGGCAGAAAGGCAAAGCGAAAAAAATGCGGTACAGCGGCAGCACCAAAGAGTATACGCTGGAAGGCGACGCTTATATTGACGATCGGGATAAAGGGCAAAAAGTGCAGGCCGATGTGGTGCGTTTTAATTCGGAAACCGATGCCACGGTACTCAAGGGCAATGCACATTTTCAGGACAGCACCCGCGATATTACAGGTGCAGAGATTCGGTACAACAGCAAAGTCAAAGATTTTCAGTTGCTGGGCCGGGGTCGGCTGGTGGATCCGCCGAATATTATTGAGGCCGATTCACTCAACTTTAATGACGAATTAGGGAGTGGTTTGGCCCTTGGCAGCGTTATTTTTCAGGATACGGTGAATAATTACACCATTCTGTCATACCGGATGGATTACAACAAAAAGACGGAATACCTCAATGCTTTTGGCGGATTTGGGTCGGATGGTGTGGCAGGCAGGCCCATGATGAAAAACCTGATGGAAGGTGACACCTTATTTATGAGTGCCGACACCCTTATTTCGTACAAACCAGACAGCGCATCGACCAACCGGTTACTGATTGCCCATCGGGATGTGCGTATTTTTAAAAGCGACCTGCAGGCGGTGTGTGATTCGCTTTCGTTTAGTTCGGTCGATTCTATTTTTTGGTTTTTCAAATTGGATAGTATTCAGCAGCCTTTGCTTTGGAGCGACACCACCCAGTTTTCGGGCGACACCATTCGATTGTTGCTGAAAAACAATAAAATAGATCGCTTGTGGCTTACAAAAAACGCCTTTGTGATCAATTCAGAAGAGGGCATTTTATTCAATCAAATAAAGGGCCGTAACATTACAACCACGTTTCGGGACAATGAGGCCAAAGAAATGTTTGTAGAAGGGAATGCGCAGGCCGTGTATTATGCTTTGGATGATAAAGGTGCCTATGTAGGACTCAATGAGACTGCTTGTTCGGAAATGCGCATGTTTTTTGATAAAAAAAAGATAGAACTCATCAAGTTTTATGCAGAACCGGCGGGTACTTTTACCCCGATGAGCAAGGCCGGTAAAGAGAACAAGCCCCTGGATGGCTTTTTTTGGGAGCAAAAACGTCGGCCGCGCAACATGGGCGATTTATTAAAGCAAAAAATTACAATACGTTAAAAATGAATAATTTATAAAGAAAAGCGACTTTTTAAAAGTATTGAAATGCCAAATTAAGCCTTTTTTAAATTCCGCGTTCTACTAAAATCTCGTATTATTCTATTACAAAATCGGCATTTTTCTTACTTTGCAGCCCACTCACTACCGGTTGCATTTTTATTCCATTGATTTCCTGTTTTATACAATGCGTTGCAAAACGCCGTGAATGGCGTATTTGTAAGGCATAAATATTTGCAACACATGCGGCTACCTTCTACCTTTCTTGCATTTTTCTGCTTTTCACAACTTTCCTTGGCCCAATGTCCGCCAGTCGGCTTTCCCGAAGCGGGCAATACTTGTTCCACCGCACCCATATTATGTGCCAACCTGGATGGTTATTGTAATACGATTAACAATAACAATATGGTGCAAAACTTTCCGGGATGCCCGGGATTTCAACTGAACAACGACGAATGGTTTGCCTTCTATGCCGGTTCTACCACCATCACCATGATTGTTACGCCGAGCAACTGCACCAGCAATGGCAGCAACCAGGGCTTGCAGGCTGGTATTTACAGGCAATGTACCAGTAATCCGGTGGACTTGCAATGCTCTTGTACCACCAATCCCTTTACCCTTACAGCCAATAACTTTATTGTTGGACAAATTTACTGGATGGTGATTGACGGTTGTGGCGGTGATGTGTGTGATTATTCGATCGATGTTACGGTCGGTTCTACCGTGGGTCAGCCACCTGCCAACCCGGGCCCGATCACTGGACCGGCCAATGTTTGTGAAGGAAGTACCACGAGCTATACCATTACGCCGCCGGTTGGGGCATCCATGTATAACTGGACCCTCACCCCGCCCATCGGCACGCTTACCCCTAATAACAATACGGTCAATATTGCCTGGGGTAACAATACCACTTCCGCAGAGTTGTGTGTCAGCACTTCGAATGCCTGTTATTCCAATCCAACTCAATCTTGTTATACCATTGATGTGGTGCCCAGACCAACGGCCACGCTTTCGGGCGCAGGGATTATCTGTGCGGGGGGCTCCGGGAATGTTCCCTTAACCGTGAATTTTACAGGAGAAGGTCCCTGGACCTTTATTTATCGAATCAATGGGGTAAATCAGCCTGCTGTCACCACCAGTTCCAATCCCTATACCATCACTGCCACCGCCCCGGGCACCTACACCCTAGCGAGTGTTACCGGTGGTGCTGCAACCTGTACGGGAACGGTTTCAGGTACCTCCGTGGTATCACAAACCAATATCACCACCACGACGGTCGTAACCCAGGCCATATGTGGCCAAAGCAATGGCGCCATCAATTTAACCGCCAGCAACGGTGCCGCACCTTATACTTTTATCTGGTCGAGCGGACAAACAACGGAAGACCTGAGTGCCATCCCGGCGGGCACTTACACCGTAACCGTTACGGATAATAATGGCTGTACCAAAACGGCCCAGGCTACGGTCAATGACAACCCGGTCACCCTCAACTTAACCGCCGTTGTAACCGCCAATACGACGTGTATCAATGGAAATGGGGCGATAAACTTATCTGTAACCCCTGCCAATACCTACCAATACAACTGGTCAAATGGCGCAACAACGGAAGATTTGGCAGATTTGATACCCGGCTCCTACACCGTGACCGTTACTTTTGGCGTAAACTGTACCAATACTGCTAGTTACACCATTAACGACAATCCAAATCAGCCCAATATTACGGCAACCACCACCCAATCTACCTGCGATCAAACCAATGGCAGCATCAATGCTTCGGTCAGTGGCGGCGTGACCCCTTACACCTATTTATGGTCGAATGGCGAGACAACGGAAGACTTAAGTAATTTGTTGGCAGGGACTTATACCCTGACGGTAACGGGCGCGAATGGTTGTACCAGAACCTCAGAATTGACGATCTCAAACAACAATCCACCGATTAATGTAACGGCCGTGGTGGTAAACAACACCACTTGCCTGGGAGGAAATGGGAGTATTAATGTATCGGTGGCACCTGCCAATACCTACACCTATCTTTGGTCGAATGCCGAGACAACACAAGATTTGAGTAACCTCCCACCAGGCACGTACTCGGTTACGGTTACCCAGGTGGGAAGTTGTACCCAAACGGCCGAATTTACCATCAATGACAACCCTGTTTTACCCAATATTGCACCCGTCGTTGTCAACACCACCTGCGATTTGGCCAATGGAAGCATTAGTTTATCGGTGAATGGGGGCGTAGCGCCTTATACGTATTTATGGTCTGGTGGTGAAACAACCAGTAGTTTGACCAACGTCTTGGCCAACAGCTATCAGGTGACCGTGACCGGTGCGAATGGTTGTACTCAAACAGCCGATATCACTGTGAACAACAACAATCCACAGATCAATATTACCGCCACCATCACCGCCAACACCATTTGTATACCAGGCAGCGGCAATGGCAGCATCAATGTATCGGTGAGCCCGATCAACCCGGCCTATACGTATATTTGGTCGAACGGATTTACCACGCAAGACTTGAACAACCTCGCGCCTGGAAATTACACCATCACGGTGAGCGCTGGTGGCACCTGTACAAATACGGCCGAATTTGAGGTACCGGACAATCCGAATTTGCCCACGATTACCGGCAATTTTATAGAATCGACCTGTGATTTGGCTAATGGCAGCATTAATATCAGTGTAAATGGCGCCACAACGCCGTACACTTATCTTTGGTCGAATGGTGCCATTACCCAGGACATTACCGGTTTGGTTGCCAATGGATACACCGTTACCGTGACCGGAGCCAACGGCTGTACCAGCACTTCAGAATATAGCATTACGAACAACAATCCGCCCATTTCGGTCACCGCAGTAGTTAGTTCTAATACAACTTGCAATGCGAATGCCAACGGTGCAATTAATGTATCGGTGGTACCTGCAGGCACGTACACGTACCTATGGTCGAATGGATTGACTACCCAGGATTTAACGGGTTTGGCCGCTGGCTCCTACCAGGTAACGGTTACGGGCGCTGGTTCTTGTTCAGAAACTGCTTCGTTTGATGTGTCAGACAATCCGAATGTGCCTAATTTAAATTTTAATGGCACTAATGCACGCTGCGGACTTAACAATGGCGCTGTTAATTTATCGGTTAGTGGCGGGGTAACACCTTATGTATATTTGTGGGCTAACAATGCAACCACGCAGGATCTGAGCAATGTGCCGAGTGGTTTTTACGAAGTGACGGTAACCGGTGCAAATGGCTGTACCAGTGTCGGGGATATCTTTGTAGATGATGAGGCAATTCCGGTTAGCATAAATGGTGTTGTGACCGATAAAACTTCCTGCCTGACAGACAATGGCCGAATTGTGCTTCAATTATCGCCCTTCAATGTTACGGTAAGTTGGGCAAGTGGCAGCACGGCAACCACCCTGAACAACCTCGCGCCAGGTGATTACAGTGTAACCGTGAGCGCCGGAGGAACTTGCACCGAAACGGCTAATTTTACCATTATTGACGCTACAGAAATCCCAACCCTTACGACCGATGTAACCGCAGCCCGTTGTGGCTTACCCAATGGTGGAATTGATCTGGAAGTGAGTGGCAGCGTGGCTCCATATACCTATAAATGGTCGAACAACGCCAATACGCAAGATTTGACGAACAAATTGGCGGGTACTTTCACCGTTACCGTAACTTCGGCAACCGGATGTAGCGCAACCACGGAAGTAACCATACCGATCAATGATTTATCCATCGTAATTTTTGGCGGCATCAGCGATAACACATCCTGCGGTCAACCGAATGGATCCATTTTTATTACGGCCGATCCCATCGAGAATTACCAATACAAATGGTCGAACAATGCCATGGTGGCCGATTTATATAACCTGGCGCCCGGCATGTACACCGTGACTGTAAGTTTTGGCGTAAGTTGTTCCAGTACCGCAACGTTCGAAATTTTAAATGCCGCTACAGCACCCAATTTGTCGGCTTCCGCAACAGCGGCCACCTGTAATTTGAACAACGGCAGTGCCCTGGCTAGTGCCAGTGGCGGGGAAGCGCCTTACACCTATAATTGGTCGAACAGCACTACCACCGCACAGGCCAATAACTTGATACCAAGTGTATATACCGTTACGGTAACAGGCGCCAATGATTGTACGGTAACCGCAACCACGGTGGTGTCTAACAACAATATTGCCTTGAATATCAGCGGTATTGCGAGCGAAAACACCTCTTGTATCAACGGGAACGGTGCCCTGAATATCAGTGTTGTACCCGCAGGCACCTACACCTATGCGTGGTCGAACGCGGCCAATACCGCCAACATCAGTAACCTCGCACAAGGTGCTTATACGGTAACCGTAACGGCTGGGGTCAGCTGTTCTGCTACGGCAAGTTTTAATATTAATGACAATACACCCAACCCAAGCATTGTGCCCAATATTACGGCCGCGATTTGCAGCCAAAGTAACGGCGCAATTGATTTGACGGTCAGCAATGCCAGTGGTCCTTACACCTACCTCTGGTCGAACAATGCTACTACGGAGGACTTGACTGGAATTCCACCCGGCAACTATGCGGTAACGGTGACTGCTTCCAATGGTTGCAAAGCCGATACCTTCCTGAATGTGGCCAACAACAGCACCAGTTTTAGTTTATCCGGCATAACAACGGCATTGACCAATTGTGCCGCGCCCAACGGGGCCATTAATTTTACCGTTACACCGCCCGGCGCTTATTTAATTGCCTGGTCGAACAGCGCTACTACAGAAGATATCAGTCAGTTGGCAGCAGGCATTTATACCGTTTCCGTCACGGAAGTAGGCAGTTGTGTGGCGTCCGCTACGTTTGTTGTAGATGATCAACGTATTTATCCAAGCAGCACCCAAACCATTGCTTCTGAAATATGCGGACTTCAAAATGGCAGCCTCCAATTGACGACCCAGGGCGGCACCACACCTTATCAGTTTAGCTGGTCTTCCGGCCAAACCTCCGAAGACCTGAATGCAGTTGCAGCCAATACGTACACGGTAACCATAACGGATGCCAATTTCTGTACGGCTACCGCTACCGGTACCATTCCAGGAAATACGGTTGGTTTTGCCATTGCCGGCACGCCTCAGCCTAATACTTCTTGTGTGAGTTCTAACGGCGGCATCGACTTAACAATCAGTCCGGCAGATCCCGGATTTGGCCTGTCGTACACCTATGCCTGGTCGAACAGTCCACTTACCCAAGATCTGAATGCGGTGGCAGGCGGCACTTATGTAGTGACCGTGAGTGCGGGCGGCACTTGTACCAATGTGGCAAGTTTCAATATTCCCGACGACTCAAATCCGCCACAATTGGCTGCGGGCATTACACCTGCTTTTTGCGGACAAAATAGTGGTGGTATTGATTTGAATACCAGCGGAAGCCAGGCACCTTACACCTATACCTGGTCGAATAGTGGCCTGGAAGAAGATTTAAGTGGCGTTGTATCCGGCGATTATACGGTTACTGTAGTTGGGGCCGACGGATGTAAAACCATAGATCAATTTACGATACCAGAAAATACCCTTTTACCTAGTATTGCCGGGGCAGCAACTCCGCTTACTTCTTGTATCAGCAACAATGGCGCGATTAGCATTAATGTAAGCCCGGTGGGACTTTACACCTATAAATGGTCGAACGGCGCTACCCAGCAAAACCTCGCAAGCCTGCCCACCGGCGTGTACACGGTAACGGTAAATGGCGGAGGCGCTTGTATTTCGACGGCTACTTTTACCGTAGACAATGCCACGCAAACCGTAGATTTGAGCAGCACCATCACGAATATTCTTTGTTTTGGCAATGCAACCGGCGCCATCGATGTGTCGGTAAATGGCGGAACCGGACCATACACTTATGTGTGGCAACCAGCCGTACCGGGCAACTTGCAAGATTTAAATAACCTGAGTCCGGGCACTTACCGATTGACCACCACCGATGCCAATGGATGTTCTGCCAATGCGGTTTACGTCGTTGCGCAACCTAATGCTGCTTTGCAAATTAATTGCGTTGCGAGCAATACGGTTTCTTTCCCGGGCGGATCAGATGGATCAGGTAGTTTGAGCATTTCGGGTGGGACAGCGCCTTATACGGTGACTCCTTCCGTGGGTAATCCGCAAACCGGCGTACCGGCGGGCGTATTGAATTTCAACAACTTACCGGTTGGCTCCTATGCCCTAAACGTAACCGATGCCAATGGTTGCAGTGCCGATTGCGGCTTCCAAATAAAACTGATTGATTGTGAAACTGCGGTAGGCACCATGTCTACGAACCTGATTTCAACTTGTGGCGATGGCTGTATTACGGCGGTTTACAGCCCGATCGGACAATTCCTGGATGCCAATGATGTACTCCAGTTTGTGTTGCATACGGGCGTGGGCGATACCATTATGCAAGAACTCGCGCGCAACAGTCAGCCCGTTTTTTGCTTTAATCCGGCAACCATGCAATACGGTAGCATTTATTATGTATCGGCAGTGGTGGGTGATAAAGACGCTGCGGGCAATGTGCAAATTACACACTGGTGTACTGAAATTTCAGTTGGTACTCCCATTCAGTTTATAGAACAACCCGTGGCCGTCATCGGTCCAGTGGGCGTACTCAATTGCGAAGTACGGGCTGTTTCCATGCAATGTAATACCACTTTGAATGGCGTCCTGTACAGCTGGACCACCGTAAATGGCCTGATTGTCGGACCAAGTAACCAGCCAACCGCTACGGCCGGATTACCTGGAACATACTTCATCACCGTACAGGCGAATGGCTGTGCAGACACTGCAAAAGTGGTTATAAAAGACTTTAGCAATGCGCCCCAGGCAACGATTGTTGCCAATCCGAGTAGCATCCTCAATTGTACGATTCAGGAAATCATCTTGGCTGGCACCATCGAAGGCACCCTGAACGCCAATGCCATTTGGTTATCGGGCGGACAAGTGTTTGCCAATGGCAGCATCGTTCCGATCAGTCAACCCGGCAACTATCAGTTTATCATTTTGGATACCCTTACGTTGTGTCGCGATACCGCCCTGATTCAAATTAATGAAAACCTGGCCTATCCGCCCTTATTTCTGAATCAGCCGGCGGCCCTCAGTTGTGCTCAAAAAACAGTGACCCTCAGTGGCGGTTCTTCGTTTCCGGGCATTCTTTTCCGCTGGGCGCAAATCAACGGAACCGATACGACGTATATCGGAACAGGCAATAATTTGAATGTAACAAACCCTGGCACGTATTTCCTGATTGGGATCGACCCCGCGAATGCATGTACCAACGGGATCAGCACAACCGTTGTAGCCGATGTTGTTACACCGGTGGCAGATGCGGGTTTGCCCTTTACGCTCCCTTGTTTTGGTGAAACAGGCTACCTGGATGGCAGTGCATCCAGCGGTGCAGCCAACATGACGTTTGTATGGAATACTGTGGATGGTAGTTTGGTCAATGGAATAACGACCTCGAAGCCCGAAATCAACACGCCCGGCACCTATGTTTTGCTGGTCACCAACCCAGGAAACGGCTGTACGGATACCGAAACCGTGGTTATTGATCCGGAAGCACCAATTGCAGTACTGGATGTGAAACAACCACCTTGTTATGGCGATAAAGGGGCAATTGTGATACAAAGTGTGAGTGGCGGCAAACCACCCGTAAAATATTCGATCAATAACGGCCAAACGTTCACCACCAACAACCAGTTCCTCAACTTATTGCCCGGAAATTACGCGTTGCTGATTGTGGACGCCGTGGGTTGCAGTACAACAGCACAGACCGAAATTATTGCCGCGCAGCCTTTTGAAATCACCCTCGATCCGCAAGTAAAAATAAAATTAGGGGATAGTTATTTGATCAATACCCAGGTGAGCGGCCCTCCAGGCGATATCAAAACGGTACAATGGCAGCCTTCTACCGCCCTGAGCTGTGATACTTGTTTGCAAACCGTATCCACCCCACTTAATTCCATCCGGTACAAGGTGCGGGTTACCAGCAAAGCCGGTTGTTCGGATGAAGCACTGTTGCAAATTGTGGTGGATAAACGCTACGATATTTATGTTCCCAACGTGTTTTCGCCCGATGGAGATGGCAAAAACGACCTGTTTATGATTTTTGCCGATGTCAAAATGGTGAAAAACATCAAATCCTTCCAGGTTTACTCGCGCTGGGGCGAACGCATCTTCGAATTTGCCAATTTCCTGCCCAACAATCCCGACATGGGGTGGAATGGCAAACACCACGGACAAGACCTGAACCCGGGTGTATTTGCCTGGTACGCCGTGGTTGAACTGATTGACGGACAAGAAGTATTGTTGGAAGGGGACGTTACCCTGAAACGATAACGATTTATTATAAGGTTGTTGCTGCGGTCAAACTTAATATTTGAGCCGCAGCAACAACGTTTTTTAGGGTAAAATTGCTTTTTACAGCATTTCTTTCAAAAACATACCCGTATAACTTTTCGGTTCTTTGGCAACTTTTTCGGGCGTACCTGCGCTTACGATATTTCCGCCCCGCCATCCACCATCCGGACCAATATCTACCACATAGTCGGCTTGTTTGATCACATCGAGGTTGTGCTCGATCACAATAATGGTATTGCCTTTATCCACCAAAGCATTCAGTACCTTGAGCAATTGCCGAATGTCTTCAAAATGCAGGCCCGTGGTCGGTTCATCCAGGATATACACGGTACGCCCGGTGTCCTTTTTGGATAATTCTTCCGCTAATTTTACGCGTTGCGCTTCGCCGCCCGACAGTGTGGTGGCCTGTTGCCCCAGCGTAACATAGCCTAACCCAACGTCTTGCAAGGTTTTGATGCGGCGGTAAATATTCGGAATGGGCTGGAAAAACTCAACCGCCTCGGCAATCGTCATGTCCAGTACATTGGAGATACTTTTGCCTTTGTACAGCACTTCCAGGGTTTCGCGGTTGTAACGGCGGCCCATGCAACGGTCGCAAGGCACACTCACATCGGGCAAAAAATTCATTTCAATTACCCGCATGCCCGCGCCTTCACATACTTCGCAACGGCCGCCTTTTACATTAAAGGAAAAACGACCCGGGGCATACCCGCGAATTTTGGCTTCCGGGGTATCCGAAAACAATTTCCGAATATCCGAAAACACATTGGTATAGGTGGCTGGATTGGAACGCGGCGTACGTCCAATCGCACTTTGATCAATTTCAATGACTTTATCCACCAATTCCAGGCCTTCAATGCGCTGGTAGGGCAACGGGCGTTTTAAACTATTGAAAAAATGCTGTTGTAAAATGGGATACAGCGTTTCATTGATCAAACTGGATTTACCCGAACCGCTCACCCCGCTCACCCCGATAAAGGTACCGAGTGGCAATTCCAGGTTTACATTTTTCAGGTTGTGGCCCGTTGCACCAAACAAACGCAACCAACCGCCATTGCCTTTGCGGCGTTTTTCCGGCACTTCAATACGCGCACGATCCGCCAGATAATCGCTGGTGATGGTAGAATGGCGCATAAAATCCTTGGGAACGCCAAAATCGACGATCTGGCCGCCGTGTTTGCCTGCACCCGGACCCAAATCGATCAAATAATCCGATTCGAGCATAATGTCTTTATCGTGCTCCACCACCAAAACCGAATTGCCAATATCCCGCAGCGACTTTAAAGCCTCAATCAATTTGATGTTGTCGCGCTGGTGCAAGCCAATACTCGGCTCGTCTAATATATAGGTGATGCCGGTCAGTTGTGAACCAATTTGGGTGGCCAAACGGATCCGCTGACTTTCACCGCCCGACAAAGTACGCGCCGGACGATTGAGCGCTAGGTAATCCAGCCCCACTTGCAATAAAAACTTAAGCCGGAATCGAATTTCCTTGAGCACATCTTTGGCAATCATGGCCTGGCGCTCACTCATATCCGATTCAATGCCATGCAGTTGTGCGGTAAGTTCCGTTAAATCAAGACTGGCAAGTTCGGATATATTTTTATCGGCAATTTTAAACCACAAACTTTCTTTTTTCAACCGCGCGCCATTGCATTCCGGACAAACGCCCACCACCATAAAATCTTCGGCCCACTGACGGATTTTTTCGGAACCCGTTTCGGAATACCAGCGCTTGAGCATGTTCAAAAGACCTTCTGAAGTCAGGTTATAGGTCCATTCATCCTCGCCGTAAGTGGTCGTGATCTCCAAAGGTTCGCCGCCGCCGTACAAGATAATTTCCATTGCTTTTTCCGGAATATCCTTCACGGGCGTATCGAAACTGAACTTTTGTTTTTTGGCCAGCGCCTTTAGTTGCTTGAAATTATTGTTTTCGCGGACTTCTCCCAAAGGCACAAAGGCCATTTGATTGATGCTTTTTGTATTGTCGGGAATTACCCGTTTCATGTCCACTTCCTGTATTTCACCCAATCCTTTACAATGCGGGCACATGCCGTAAGGACTGTTGAAGGAAAACGTATTGGGCGAAGGTTCTTCGTAGGAAAGGCCAGATTCGAGGCACATCAGGCGTTTGGAGTAGGCCACTACACCCTGAAGATCAATCGGCGTCGTTTCCGTTTCAACGGTTTTGCCTTTGCCTTTGGGTTTGGTTTTAGTTACCGGTTCCGGAACAAAATCATAATCCAGCACTTGCAACATGCCATCGCCCATGCGCAGGGCAGTTTTTACACTTTCGGCAATCCGTTCGATGCGGTCGTCGCCCACTTTCAGTCGATCCACCACAATTTCAATATCGTGGATTTTATAGCGATCGACCTGCATGCCGGGCAAAATATCCAGAATTTCGCCATCCACGCGTACTTTGGTATAGCCTTGCTTGAGCACCTGTTCGAATAATTCGCGGTAATGGCCCTTGCGCGAGCGCACGACAGGCGCGAGCAGCACGATTTTTTTATCGGCAAAACGCTCCTGAATATTGGAAATGATCTGATCTTCGGTGAATTTCACCATCTTTTTGCCCGTTACGTACGAATAGGCCTCGCCTGCGCGCGCAAACAGCAAGCGCAAAAAGTCATATACCTCGGTCACCGTGCCCACCGTGGAGCGCGGATTGCGACCCGTGGTTTTTTGCTCAATGCTGATCACCGGACTCAAACCCGTGATTTGCTCCACATCCGGGCGCTCCATTTCGCCGATAAACTGGCGTGCGTAACTCGACAGTGTTTCCATGAAACGCCGCTGCCCTTCGGCATAAATGGTATCGAATGCGAGCGAGCTCTTGCCCGAACCACTAATACCTGTGATCACCACCAACTGGTTGCGCGGAATCCGCACACTGATGTTCTTCAGGTTGTGCACCCGGGCATCAATTACTTCGATATAATCATGATCGGGAAGCGTCAACTGATCCGTATTCGATTCAGGAGCAGTCATTTGGGTAGTTTTTGCCTTTGCCATGCCGGTAAAACAAGTGAGCGACGATTTAGTTGGTGCGCTGAGCAAAGGTAATGAAAATGTTTTTTTGAAATAAATATTTTGAAATAAATTGTTTAATAATCGAATTAGTACTCGGAAAGCCAAAACGCTCCTTTGAATTAGTACAGAACTGTGTACTTTTCCGCCAAAATTTTATACGACCATGCGACTGTTTTACCCTGTCTTTATTTTGCTGTTGTGGCTTTGTGCGCACACACTTCCAGCACAAAACACCCCTGAACTGTATATGCCGCGCAACATCAAACGCGCATTTGACGCCGAAACACGCGCCGCCGATGGCAAACCGGGTGTCAATTATTGGCAAAACCGCTCCGTTTACAACATTCAGGTAGATTTGAACCTGAAAAAGCGCTTAGTAAGCGGCGACGCACAAATCAAATATTTTAACAACAGTCCTGATACGCTCAAAATTATTCGCCTCAAACTGGCCCACGACCTGTGGCGCAAAAACAGCGAACGCGCCTACGACCTGGCAGAAGAAGACATGGGCGAGGGTGTGCGCATCAATCAGGTAAAGGTGCAGGATAAAGTGGTGATACCGACCCAACTTACCCGTGCCAATACATTCCTCACCATCAAATTGGAGGAACCGCTTCCGAGCGGGAAAAGCATCGATTTGAGTGTCAATTGGGCCTACACTGCCCCAGCCAGCAAAGACGCCCCGCGCGAGTGCGTGTGCGATTCTACCAGTTGGTTTGTAGCCTATTGGTACCCGCAGGTGGCGGTGTATGACGATTTGCACGGCTGGGCAGATTTTCCGTACACCGGCATGCAGGAAATGTACAACGACTTTGCCGACTATGAAGTACGCATAAAAGTTCCGGGCAATGTGATGGTTTGGGCGACCGGCACCTGGGAAAATGCCAGCGAATTGTTAATGCCCGAGTATTTGAAACGCTATGAAGAGGCACTGGAATCAAAAAGTATCGTGAAAGTGTTTGGTCCGGATGATTACAACAACAAAAAGTCGTTTTTCCGGCCAAATTCGATTCAAACGTTTGTGTATAAGGCGAGCGGCGTGCCCGATTTTGCTTTTGGCCTGAGCGATCATTACCTCTGGGACGCCACTTCGGCGGTAGTAGATCCGGCTACTGGACGCAAAGCGCTGGTGAGTGCTGCCTACAACCCAAAATCGAAAGATTACTATGAGGTGTGCGACATCGCCGCCAAGGGTTTGAGCTTGATGTCGACCTTCATGCCCGGTTATCCCTATCCTTATCCGCGCATGACGGTGTTCAATGGCGATGATGGCATGGAGTTCCCGATGATGTGCAACGACGGCAGCACGGCACCGAATAGCCCACTCACCCTGACCATACACGAATCCTCCCACACCTATTTTCCGTTCATGATGGGCATCAACGAGCAATATTATGCCTGGATGGACGAAGGTTGGGCGGCATTTTTTGATGTAGTAGTGTCCGATTCTCTGGCGGGAAAACCCGTTGGCCGCATGCGCAATTACTGGGATTTTGCGGGTACCGAAAATGACATGCCGCCGATGACCCCTTCCCGGCATTTGAGCAATCCGGCATACCGGGTGGCATCTTACAACCGTCCGCAGGCTGCTTATTTTGCCTTGTATCAAATGTTGGGGTACGAACGCTTCCACCGTTGCATGGTAACGTATATGGACCGCTGGAAAGGCAAACATCCGCAACCGTTTGATTTTTTCAATACCTGGAATGAAGCGGCGGGTGAAAACCTCAACTGGTTCTGGAAACCCTGGTTTTTCGATTGGGGCTATCCCGACCTTGCCGTAACGGGTGTTCAAAACAACGGCGGCCGCAAACCCCTCATCGAAATAGAAAACAAAGGCACCATGCCGATGTCTGTGATGGGCGAAATAGAATATGCTGATGGCAGCAAAGAAAATTTTGTGCGTACCGCGGAAGTGTGGAAAACAAGTGCGAAAAAAATCAGCATCCCGGCCAAAGGCGGTAAAATGATCAAACGGGTAACCTTAGGGAATCGCCAGGTATCCGATACCGATGCAGATAATAATGTGTGGAAAGCGCCTTAGTTCCTTTTTGAGGTGACACCTTTTAGCCGAGGTGTCACCTCAAAAGGCCTTTCAACTAGCCACTCCGCAACAAGGATTTGATACAGGGACAAAAAAAATGAGGCAGTGCCACCACAGCACTACCTCAGCCCTAACCAAATAAAACCAAATTATTCTTGATGCGTATTTTTCGATTGTGCTACAAAGGTAAAATGCTTTGTGTAAAAACTACAACAACAGACGAAAAATTTTTTATAATTTTTTTTGCCAAACATCTGTCAAGTACCAAGCCTTTGTCAAAATAGAAAAATCGCCCAAGTACCCTGGAACACAATTAAAAAACTGCCAAACCACATTCCAAATTTTATGTAATTTTCCCCCAATTTTTAAAACATAATTTTATTTGTAACGCATCATGGAAAATTTTTGGAAGTTTTTGCCCAAGCTGGTTCGAAAAGCAATCACGCTTGGTGTTCTTTTAACACTAAGCAAAAGTGCGATCGCACAAAGCGCCAGCCGCAACGTAGATTCCCTTTTTATCCGCAATATTTTTACCCATGCCCTTACCCAAGGTAAAAGTTACACCTGGCTGGAGCATCTCACCAAACAAATTGGGCACCGGTTGAGCGGCAGTGCCAGCGCAGCCAAGGCAGAAAACTGGACTTTTTCCGTGCTGGATTCCCTCGGATTGGATCAAACCAGGAAGTTACCCTGCATGGTACCGCATTGGGTACGCGGCAAGGCGGAAAAGGTAAAAGTACTGTCCAAGGGTGGCGTAAAAGGCTTTGATTTGCACGCGTTGGCCCTCGGCGGATCGGTTGCGACGCCCAAAAGCGGTTTGCAGGCCGAAATTATACGCGTACAGCAATGGGAGGAATTGGATAAATTGGGTGAAAAAGGCATTAAAGGCAAAATCGTGTATTTCAGCCGGGCCATGGACCAAAGCAAACTCCGCACCTTTGACGCGTACGGCGGTGCGGTCGACCAACGGGTATTTGGGGCCTCACGTGCCGCCAAATATGGTGCCTTGGGCGTCATTGTACGTTCGGTAGGCACCCGCATCGATGATTTTCCGCATACCGGCACTTTGCGCTACGATTCCGCGTTCGCGCTTATACCCGCTGCGGCCATCAGCACCCGCGATGCTGAAAAACTCAACGCGCTGTTACAACAAGGCCATAAAGTGCAGGTTTCGATGGAAATGCACTGCGAAACCCTGCCAGACGTACCTGCAAATAGCATCATCGCTGAAATAAAAGGCAGCGAATTTCCCAATGAGGTAGTACTTGTTGGCGGCCACTTAGACAGTTGGGATGTGGGCGAGGGCGCACATGACGACGGTGCGGGCGTGGTACAAAGCATGGAAGTGCTGCGGATTTTGCATCAATTGGGTTACAAGCCCCGGCATACCATCCGTTGTGTATTGTTTATGAACGAAGAAAACGGCGGGCGCGGCGGCGCATCCTATTATCAATATGTGCGTGACAAAAAGGAATTTCCCCTGGCTTCCATCGAAAGTGATGCGGGTGGGTTTACGCCCCGTGGATTTACCTTTGAAGGCGATGCGTCGGTTTTTGGGCCGTTTTATGAAAAAGTATTGAATTACCAGGCCATGTTGGAGCCGTACGGACTCAAATTTAGCAAAGGCGGCTCCGGTGCTGATGTGGGTCCGCTGCGTCCCTTAAAAGGCCTGTTGGTGGGCTATTCTCCCGATTCACAACGCTATTTCGACCTACACCACACGGCAGCCGATGTGTTGGAGGCGGTCAATGCCCGGGAATTGGAATTGGGTGCGGCTAGTATGGCGGCTTTGGTGTATTTGTTGGATTTGTATGGGCTGTAGGTCCCTCGAATGAAATTCGAGGGGTACAAGATGGTAGATGTGATGGCGTGTTAAGAACAACGTGGGTGGTTATCCTGTGTAAAAATGTTCGGAAGCCGTTTCGGTACCTTTGACACGTCGGAAGCGTAGAAAAAACGCTTCCGACGTGTCAAAGGTGCCGAAACGAGGAGCACCGCGAAAACGTGCGTATTCTATAGGATTACTGAAGGCAAAAGTGGTACATCTTTCGTTAATCTATTCATGATCAGGTTGATAAAGTTAAAAATTGCAGATACTTGGAGGTTTTGTGCTTCTGGTTTATCTTTGCTAGATGGACGCGGCAGGTACGCATATTTACGTGTTAGTGGCAATTTTACCGAGACACATACACATATGTAATATTAAAAAAGCAAAAAAAATGAAACCAACAATTTTAATTATCCTTCTTTTCATAAGACAAATAGCATTTGGCCAAGACAATATTCATAAAATGGATAGCTTATTGTCTTCATTTTACAGCAATGGAAATCTCAATGGGAATGTCTTAATCGCGGAAAAGGGAAAAGTGATTTATAAAAAATCTTTTGGCCTTGCAAATGAAACGACAAAGGAAACATTGAACGAAAATTCCGTTTTTGAGTTGGCATCGGTATCTAAACAATTCACAGCAATGGCAATTGTAATACTTAAAGAAAAAGGCCAATTGAACTACGAAGATAAAATTACAAAATATATTCCTGAATTGGCCGACTATCATGATATCACCATCAGAAATTTGCTAAACCATACAGGCGGATTGCCTGACTATATGGAAATAATGGATAGCACATTTGACAAAAATACAATTGCTACCAACAAAGACATCATTTCAACATTTGCGAAGCTAAAACCACCAGTATTGTTTGAACCAAATACAAAGTGGGAATACAGTAATACCGGGTATGCTTTGTTGGCTTCTATTATTGAAAAAGTATCAGGGATGTCGTATGGTGATTATTTACACAAAGTCATTTTTAAACCCCTGGAAATGACAAATACTTTTGTTTACAGAAGAAGGTACGAACCTAAAAAAATGGTTAATTATGCTTATGGCTATGTCTATTCTGATAGTTTAAAAAAATATGTTTTACCGGACGACTTGGCCGAAACAAAAATCGTTGTATGGCTGGATGGAATTGTTGGAGATGGAACAGTAAACTCAACAGCAATTGATTTACTGAAATGGGACAGAGCGTTGTATACCGACAAACTAATTTCAAAAGAAAGTAAAAACGAGATTTTTACTTCAGCGGAAATAAGTGATAAATCAAAAACAAATTATGGCTTTGGTTGGTTCATCGAAGACAATGGCGTTTATGGAAACATAGTAAACCATACAGGAGGCTGGCCAGGATATATGACCTTTATTGACAGGCATATACAAAATGATTATACTATAATAGTGCTTTTGAATTTCGTTAACAATGATACATACATACCAATCGCAGATTTGAGGCGTATTCTTTACAAAATTGAACCTGTAAAATTTATTGAACTTAAGAAGGAAGAAATAGAAAAATTTGCAGGTGATTATATAAATAGTAAAGGGAAAGTGGTGAAACTGATTTTTGAAGACGGAACACTTTACAGAACAACTGATGGCGGAGAAAAATTTGAACTGAAAGCCATTTCAGCCACTAAATTTCAAATGATGAAATACAGTCCTGATATTTTTTACGAATTTATTATTACGGACAATAAAGTTGTAAAATATATAATGACACAGCCTGAGTTGAAAATTATACGAGAATTAATCAAACAATAAAAACTGCCACTAACACGGGTCTGGCAAAAGTGGTGGTTCCGTGCTCCGCAAACACATTTTAGGTTAATCGAAGTTTGGTTCTCCGCATCAATCCCGATAATTATCGGAATGGTGAAAATCGCCACCTTCGCAAAGCCCGAAACCGTTAGCGGTAAGTTTAGAGCCTGTAAAACAAGAAATTATGACAAACGACTATTTATACAGCATAAAAAAACAGTTTGAGTATTACAAAATGCTTGGCGACAAAACATTTTCACAATTGCAGGACGACAAGTTGTTTTGGCAATACAATGACGACAGCAACAGTATTGCAACAATTGTAAAACACATTTGGGGAAATATGCTTTCACGATGGACAGACTTTTTGACTTCGGACGGAGAAAAGGAATTTCGTGACAGGGACGCTGAATTTGAAAACGACATTAAAAGCAAAGAAGAGCTTTTATTCAAGTGGAACGAAGGTTGGAATTGTCTTTTCAACGCAATCAACTCATTGACAACAGACGACCTTGACAAAATTATTTATATACGCAATCAAGGACACACCGTAACCGAAGCAATAAACCGACAACTAGCACATTATCCATATCACATTGGACAAATTGTGTTTTTGGGAAAAATGCTTGCAGAAAACGGTTGGACTTCGCTATCAATTCCAAAAGGAAATTCACAATCGTATAACAAAGACAAATTTTCAAAACCAAAACAAAGAGGACACTTTACAGACGAATTTCTAAATGACAAGAAAGAATAAAAACCGAACCATTAACACGGGTTTTGCGTCAGGCGGGCAGACGCGCATACTTGGAGGTTTGTGCTTCTATTCAAGTTCAGTGCTGGTTGACAGTTTTGTGCTCCGAAACCCGCCCGAACGCAAAGCCCCAAACCGTTAGCCGTCATTGTAAAAAGACACCATACAAAAATTGACAATGGAGTTAAATCCGAAAACATATGAGCCAAATATCGAACTGACAGAGTTTGTCAAACGGTATTGGACATTAGATGGTGAAAAAGAAAATATACCTCTCAAAAACACCATCATACCAGACGGAACAATGAAATTAATTTTTCATTATGGCGACACCTACAAGCACCACTCAAAAAGTGGAGAAATTACAATTTTACCAAAATGCTTTTTAATTGGACAATTGACAAAACCTTATGTGATTGAGCCCATAGGAGTAACAGGCAGTTTTGTTGTGCAATTCAAGCCGAATGGATTTTTGCCTTTCACGACAATCCCAATCAAAGAAATGGAAAACACTGCGGTACCATTGGACAAATTATTTGGAGAAGACGGTAAGAAACTTGGCGAACAAATCTTAAACGCAAACTCTACATTTGAAAGAATTCAAATTATTGAGACCTTTCTTTTCAAAGAATTATCTGATAAAAAAACCATTGACAATATCGTAAAATCAACAGTTGAAACAATCTTCAACGCAAATGGACAGTTTTCTGTAAATGAATTTTCAAATAGCAATAATATTAACCGAAGACAACTATCTCGTAAATTTTCTTCGACAATCGGGTTAAGTCCAAAGCAACTCGCAAAAACAATTAGAATTCAAACAACTTTGAAAGCATTATTGAATAAAGAACTCACAAGCCTAACTGATTTGGCTTATCAAAACGAATATTTTGACCAAGCACATTTTATAAAAGATTTCAAGGAATTTACAGGATTGACACCGAAGGAATTTTTCGGAGACGACTTAAAAATGTCTTTGATTTTTGACAAAGAATAACCTTGTCCCATTTTTACAATTTTGCCGTTTTAGTTGATTCTACCTTTGCATTGCAATAGTGCAAAAATTTAAAAATCATATTAAAATGGTAAATGTAAATCCAGTTGGTTGGTTTGACCTTAATGTAGCAAACTTAGACCGAGCAAAAAAATTCTATGAAACAGTTTTCAATGTAACGCTGACTGATGCTCCCATTGAATGGGGGAAGCAATCATTTTTTCCTTTTAGCCCTGAAAGCCACGACATATCAGGTGCATTGGTGGAAAAAACTGATTTTGTTCCAAGTAGCAACAATACGGTTATCTATTTTGAAACCGAAGACAACTTTGAAGAAGAACAAAGAATTGAAAAGGCTGGTGGAAAAGTTATTCAACCAAAAATGAATATTGGTGAATTCGGCTTTATCTCTATTTTTATTGACACAGAAGGCAACACAGTAGGACTTCACTCACGTAAATAATTTTCAATTATGACTTACGACACAAATCTTGCTGACAGAGTTAGAGAGTACCTTGCCGAAATACCAAGCATAGACATTGAAGAAAAAGAAATGTTCAATGTTCTAAATTTTATGGTAAACGGTAAGACTTGTGTTTGTGTAAGCGGTGAAAATTTAATGTTGCGTTTTGACCCAAGCCGACAAGAAGAACTTTCGGAAAAAAATGGTTATGAGACAATGTTGATGAAAGGTAAAGATTACAAGGGTTACTGCTACATAAATCCAGACGGATTTAAAGATAGAAAGGACTTTGAATTTTTCTTAAATGTATGCCTTGACTATAACAAAGTCGCCAAGTCATCAAAGAAACGAAAGACCAAGTAAAACAACGAACGGCTAACAGCGGTTTTGCGTCAGGCGGGGTCCAGTGCTTCGTATGACGCTTTTTGCTATATTTAAACTGTGGTGCTTCGTATCAAGTGTGGTGCTAAAATTCCTACCCGAACGCAAAGCCCCAAACCGTTATGTCACACCCTATTACGACCGCACAATAAACAAACGGACAGATAAAAAATGAAATTAATATCGTGGAATTGCCAAGGGGCATTTAGAAAAAAAGTAGACACGATTTTGTTACATCAACCAGACATTTTTTTTGTACAGACATGAAAACCGACCATTTCATATTGACTATTGTTTCGCATCCTCAGACCTTTATGACAAAGTAAAAAGTATAGAAATTGGGACGTACGAAAATTGGATAACGCACAGCGACCATACGCCGCTAATAATAAATTTTGACCTATGAAACAAGAAAGGCGTTTGATTTGATAATGGCTGATATTTTTTATTAATTGAAAAGTGTGAATAATGTAACTATTTTGAAAAATTGTGTAATACTTGCCACAGTTAGGAGCTCCACCTTTGTGGCATAAATACCAATAAAAACAATAAACATAAATCGAACGATGATACGCACAGCAAAAGCACATTGGGAAGGTGATTTAAAAGAAGGCAAGGGGTCCCTTACTACAGCAAGCAATATTTTAAAACAAACAAACTACAGTTTTAAAACACGGTTTGAAGATGGGGCAACAGGAACAAACCCTGAGGAATTATTGGCCGCAGCTCATGCTGGATGTTTTACGATGGCGGTAGCGGCCATGCTCACGCAAAAAAAAATAACTCCAACAGCGTTGGATACCGAAGCAACCTTAACCATGGAAGGATTAAATATTAAAAATATTCATTTGTCTATTACAGGTTTAGTACCAGGAATTACTGCTGATGATTTTACAGCAATTACAAAAGATGCAGAAAAAAACTGCTTGATTTCAAAGGTTTTAAACATCCCTATTATTTCTGAAGCACATTTATACCAAGATTTAAATGGATTTGAAGGATGGATGGATAAAAAAAATTGATTTTCAATGGATTAGAGGACATCTGTTTTCATAACCACGTTGCGTTGACCATAAAAATCTGATAGATAAAATGAAAACAAAGCAAATAGTACTTGCCAGTAGGCCAAAAGGGATTCCTGTGCTAGAAAATTTTGATACCAAAGATTTTGAGCTGGCAGAAATTAAAGATAATGAAGTATTGCTGGAAGCTATGTATTTTTCTGTAGACCCCTATATGCGTGGCAGAATGAATGATGCTAAATCGTATGCTCCTCCGTTCGAAATTGGAAAGCCAATTACAGGTGGAGTAATAGCGAAGGTTATAAAAAGCTATATAGGAAATTTTAAAGAAAATGATATTGTTACGGGTAATCTTCCTTGGCAGCAACATTGTATTGCAACAGCAACCAGCTTACTAAAAATAGATACAAGCATAGCACCGGCAAGTTATTATTTGGGCATATTGGGTATGCCCGGCCTCACTGCCTATTTTGGTTTAATGCATATTGGTAAACCCAAAGCAGGTGAAACGGTTGTGGTATCTGGTGCTGCAGGTGCTGTTGGCCTAGTTGTTGGTCAAATAGCCAAAATACAGGGTTGTCGTGTAGTTGGGATAGCCGGCACCGATGAAAAAGTAAAATTATTAAAAGAAGCGTTTGGCTTTGATGAGGTCATAAATTATAAAACCTGTGCCGATTTAAAGAAAGCGATTACTGATGCTTGTCCAAAAGCAGTTGATATATATTACGATAATGTAGGAGGTGAAACTTCAGATGCTGTTATTAGTAATATAAACTTCAATGCAAGAATTGTATTGTGTGGACAAATTGCGTTATACAATAGTACCGAAATGCCTATGGGTCCCCGAATTCAACCGATGTTATTAACCAGAAGTGTATTAATGCAGGGTTTTATCATTGGCAATTATCAAAGTCAATTTGGTGCGGGAAGCAAGCAATTAGCCACGTGGGTTGAAGAAGGTAAACTAAAATATAAAGAAACGATTGTAAAAGGGTTTGATAAATTACCAGATGCATTCCTAGGTTTATTCGAGGGGGATAACATTGGAAAAATGATCGTTGGAGTTTAAAATTTTAAACCAAATAAAAAATGAAAATATTAATGGTTCTGACTTCACACAGTGCGTTGGGAAACACAGGAAAAAAAACAGGTTTTTGGATTGAGGAGTTTGCTGCTCCGTATTATGTTTTTCTTGATGCGGGCGCCTCTATAACAATTGCATCTCCAAAAGGCGGTCAGCCTCCTATTGACCCATCAAGCGATACTGTTGAAAATCAAACTTCAACTGTTATTCGGTTTAAAGCAGATAAAAGTTTACAAAAGATTTTATCAGAAACGCATTTGCTATCTACAATTTCATCCAATGATTATGATGCCATATTTTACCCTGGTGGGCATGGGCCTTTATGGGATTTATACAACGATGGTGATTCAATAAAATTAATTGGGGACTTTTGGAGTAGTAAAAAACCTGTAGTGGCCGTGTGTCATGCACCGGCTGTTTTATTGAATGTAAAAGATAATGAAGGCAACTTATTAGTAAAAGGAAAAAATGTAACCGGCTTTAGTAACAGTGAAGAAGCAGCCGTAGAACTTACGGAGGTAGTTCCCTTTTCATTAGAAAATGAATTAAAAAATAAGGGTGGAATTTATTCTAACAAAAATGATTGGGCTTCTTATGTTGTCAGAGACGGCATGCTTATTACGGGACAAAATCCTGCATCTTCTGAAGCAACAGCAAAGGAGTTAATAAAGATTCTGAAATAATATCTATTAGACACAAACGCAATTGTCCTACCCCTCCCTATTTCGACCTTGTTATATCGCCAAAAATCTCGAATATTAACGCGTCAACGGCAACCTACCTACAACAGACAATATAACACAAATCAAAATGTGTGAATTATGTAAGTTTTTGTAATAATTGTGTAACAATTCCTTATCATAATATATCTAAGTTTACATCGCCAAATTCTGTGTCAAATTTGGTGGACAGATTCATGGAAAAAGAAATTTATCAAAATAAAAACATTGTACAATAAATGACTAAGACGCTTAATATAATCCTTGCCGAGGACGATTTGGAGGACCAAGCTTTTTTTAAGAGTGCGCTATCTGAGTTGCCTATTTCCACAATGATCACAACATTTAGGAACGGTGAGGAACTCATGAATTACCTTATTACGAATTCAAGCAGTGCTGGCAGCACCGATTTCCTTTTTCTGGATTTAAGCATGCCATATAAAACTGGATTTGAATGCCTGTTGGAGATTAAAGAAAATGCAATACTCAAAGATTTGCGGGTGGTGTTGTTCACCTGTTCTTTTACCAGAGATATTGAGTTTGAACAGGACCTCATAAACAGACTTACAAGAATGGGCGCTGCGGGTTTTATACGTAAACCTGATAGTTTTGAAGAACTTAAAAATATAATTGAAACGACACTCAATAGATTAATGGATAAAAATACCCTATAACTGTAAAACAAGCAATGCTTTTTACTAAAAAACTAAATTTTACAATAAGTTATGAACGAAACTCAAATAAAAAATGTACTACTCGCAGAGGATGATGAGGAAGATGTACTCCTTTTCAATACTGTTTTATCTGAATTGAATCGGGAAATATTTGTTAAAGTAGTAACAGACGGGATTTTGTTGATGACTTTTTTAAAACAAGAAACCACACTGCCCGAAATGATTTTCCTTGATTTGAACATGCCGCATAAAAACGGCTTCGAGTGCCTTAGCGAAATTAAGGGCAATGAAAAATGGAGCAGTATTAAGATTGTTATACTTTCCACTTCATCTCAACCGCAACAAATAGATAAAGCGTATAAGGGCGGTGCCGATTTATACCTCGCCAAACCGGTCAGTTACACCCACTTTAAAAACATGATCGATAAATGCCTGTCCCTTAATTGGAAAGGGTTAAAATAAACTATTGATTAAAATCAAATTTTTAAAACAGCAACGCTTGGAGCCAACTATTTTTTTACAGCAACTACGGAGCAAAACTACGAACAGTCACCATTTGATTGAGCAAAACAGTATCTCACAATCATTGATGAGCCAAGGTGTCACCATAACTCAATATGCCCAATACCTTAAAAGTATGTATGGTTTTGTATATGGTTTTGAAAAAATGGTGTTTCCAATATTGAAGCACCATGAATTGCTCCAAATTGACGATAGAAGAAAATCACACCTTATACAAGCCGACCTTGTCCTGCTGAATCATACGGCAGCACAGCCTTATATGAATGATGAGATATTAAGTACAAATTACCAAACTGTCGCCGCTGCATTAGGCGGAATGTATGTGCTGGAAGGTTCTACGCTTGGTGGGCAAATTATTAATAAGCATTTGTCAAAAGTTTTAGGTGATTCAATTGCTGGGAAAACAACGTATTTAACGGCTTATGCTGGGCAAACAAGCAGTATGTGGAAAATTTTTTTGCAATTGCTTTGTGAAGCGGGTTCAATTACTGACAATAAAGACGAAATTATAGAAAGTGCTGTAAATACATTTTCGTTGCTAAATAACTGTTTATCAGAACATTCCTATAAATTTATTGAATATGAAAATTAGAAAATTGGTTCCACACCAAGCCATAACGGTTACCAATTGCGAAAGCGAACCCATCCATATACCAGGCAGCATACAGGCTTTTGGTTTTTTACTTGCCGTAAAAATGGGTGATTATTCCATTGCTTTTGCGAGTAAAAATTGCGAAACCTATTTTCAATTGCCCTTGAATGAAATAATAGGTAAAAAGTTAAACCTGTTTTTTGATAAAGCAGCAATAAATGCCTTTACTGCCGAATACAAATTGAACGACAGTGAAATGGAACGCCCTTTTATTTTTTCTTTACTGGGCAAATTGTATAGTACATCGGCTCATAAAAGCAGTGACACGGTTGTTTTAGAGATGGAACCTTTTGCGGAGGAGCATGCCCAGTTGCCCGACCTGTATATACAAACAAAACGTTTTGCCTACCGGACAGAAAGGACGGATAACTTAAAGAACCTTTGCCAAGATATTGCCCATGAAACAAAATTGATTACGGGTTACGACCGCGTGATGATATATCTTTTTGACAAAAATTATAATGGTGAAGTGTATGCCGAAAGTAAGCGGGAAGATATGGAACCGTTTTTGGGGCTGTCTTATCCCCATACAGATATACCCGCACAAGCCCGTGAACTTTATCTACGCAACCCTATAAGAATGATCGCAGATGTTGGCTATGAGCCTGTGCCTTTATATGCCTTGGAAGAAAAAGGCGGGTCTGCTATTACATTAGACCTTAGTCTTTCTTTTTTGCGTTCGGTGTCGCCCATTCATATCCAATACCTAAAAAATATGGGGGTGGGTGCTTCCTTTAGCATTTCAATAATTCACAATAAGAAATTGTGGGGGCTAATATCTTGTCATCATGACACCCCAAAATATATCCCTTACTATGCAAGGCTTGCCGCACATTTGCAGGCGGTATTTCTTCAATCGCAAATTGATGTACGGCAGATTGCAGATGAATTTGAGCTGACAAAAAAAACCAATAAAAAGCTGCAGGATTTGAGCGAACAATTTGCCAAAGAACGCCCTGTTATTAACGATGATGCGACATTGCAATCGCTAAAAAATCTTTTAAATGCAGATGGCATTGCCATAATGTATAAAGGCAATGTTTTCACGGCAGGCACAGTGCCGCCAAAAGAAGACATGCAATTAATAGCAGACTGGCTTTTTAAAAATATTAAAAATGAAAACTTTAGTACATCAAGGTTTAGTGATGATTATTTGCCAGCCAAAGCAATGAGCAATAGTGTGGCAGGAATTTGTTACCAGCAACTTGATTTATTACCGGGCAATGCCATATTTTGGATACGGAGTGAAATGCAAACAACAAAATTGTGGGGAGGCGACCCAAATAAGGCGATACTACTAAACGAAGAAAACAATTTGCTTACGCCCCGAAAATCATTCGCAGCTTGGAGCGAATCCGTAAAATATCAAAGCACGGAATGGCTAAGACCCGAATTAAATGCAGCGGCTGCTATATCATTGGTGATACAAAGGCAATTGCACCTGATTGATTTAATAGAAGAAGAAGTAAAATACCGCAGCCTCAATGAAAAACTGCAAAAAGCCAATGATGAGCTTGCCAATATGAACTGGATAAGCACCCACGATTTGAAAGAGCCTTTGCGAAAAATACAAATTTATGCTTCCATTATTTTAGAAAAATACAGCAATGAAATTCCATATATTGTACATTCAAATATTGTACGTATGCAAGCGTCCGCAGCCAAAATGCAAAAACTTATTGAAGCATTGGTTTCTTATGCAAGCTTAATGTATGACGACGCAAGGTTTGAGCCCGTGGATCTGAATAGTGTTCTCAAAGAAGTGTTCAAGGATATAAAAGAGGAAATCGAGGAAAAAGGGGCTACTATTGACATAAGCACTTTACCCACTGTAAAGGGTATTAATTTTCAATTGCAACAGTTGTTTGTGAATATTATCAGCAATTCTATCAAGTTTACAAATCCGGATGTGCCGCTTATTATAAAAATAAGCAGCACAAAAACGACGGAGCATCCAACAACGAGTGCAGGCGAACCGCTAAAACAATGGTTTAAAATTTCTTTTGCTGATAATGGCATTGGCTTTAACAACAGCTTTAAAAATGATATTTTCAAAGTGTTTTACAGGCTTCATGCCAACCAATATACCGGTTCGGGCATTGGTCTTGCCATTTGCAAAAAAATTGTAGAGTCACACAATGGCTACATTACTGCCACGGGTGACATAAACAAAGGGTCTCAGTTTGATATATATCTTCCTGTGTGATCAAAATACCCCCTGGTTACCACCGCAACAAGTCTAGTAGATATTGCCACATCAATATGGCACATATTCATCGGGAAGCGGCTATACACTTGCTGCTCAACAAGTGTTTTATACATTTGAAAACCTGATAACAAGTAATAAGCCCAGCGTTAAAGAATAAAACTTGCCGCATCTCCCCGGCGGGCATAGTTATTTTTTCAATACCGACGTGGCCATGATGGGCAAAATGGGTTTTGATATTGTGGTCGACAAACTCCAGCCCGAAGAACTTACCTTGATCCTGTTAAGAAATGCCGGATCAAAGAACTAAATGTTTATCCCGGAACGAGCTCCACCATCGACGCGAGGGCCTTATATTCGGGCGAATATCTGATGAATGTCGGTTTTAATCCCGACATGAACCTGAAACGTACCAGCGTGATTTTAGAAATAAATGCAGTGAAATGACCAAGGAATTAAACGCATCCCCGCACCGCCGTTACAACCCGCTCACCGATAGTTGGGTGCTTGTATCGCCCCACCGCGCACAACGTCCCTGGCAGGGGCAAGTGGAAAAATTGCCGGCCGACACACGTCCGGCGCACGATCCGAATTGTTACCTCTGTGCGGGCAATGTGCGGGCCAATGGCGCACAAACACCTGATTATGAGGATGTTTTTGTGTTTGATAATGACTTTGCAGCCTTATTGCCTCCTCTTCCCTCAGGGGAGGCAAAGGGGGATCTGGGACCTCTTTTTATTGCCCGTCCTGAGCGCGGCATCGCACGTGTGATCTGCTTTTCGCCGCGCCACGACCTGACCATGGCTCAAATGGAAACCGTCGATATCCGCAAAGTGGTAGACGCCTGGGTAGACGAATACCGCACGCTCGGCGCCGAATCGTTTATTAATTACGTCCAGATATTTGAAAACAAAGGCGCCATTATGGGCTGCTCCAACCCGCACCCGCACGGACAAATCTGGGCGCAGGAGAGCGTGCCCGATGAGCCGATGAAAAAGCAAATAGCACAGTTAAAATACTGGGAAACAAACAAATCGTCCTTGCTTGCGGACTATATCAAAGAGGAATTGGTGCTTACCGAGCGCATTTTGTTTGAAAACGAGCATTTTGTAAGCCTTGTGCCGTTCTGGGCTGTTTGGCCTTTTGAAGCGATGATCGTGCCCAAACGCCATCTACCCCGCATCACGGACATGACGGACGACGAGCGTAACGGTTTGGCCGATGCCTACCGCCGATTGACTGCTTTGTACGACCGTCTTTTTGATACTTCGTTCCCGTATTCTTCCGGTATCCACCAGGCGCCGACAGATGGGGAAGCGCATCAGGAATGGCATTTTCACTTTGTATTTTACCCGCCGCTGCTGCGTTCGGCGACGGTGAAAAAATTCATGGTGGGTTATGAAATGCTGGCCAATCCACAGCGGGATATTACGCCGGAAAAAGCGGCCGAGATGCTGCGGGACTTGCTGGAGACTTAGGTTTTTTACCCGAAAACGCGGGCAGGTTACGAACCCGTAAAAGAAATTGTAGGCGACGGCATCACAACCTACTCCACAGATTTTGCATTTTGTGTTATTGGGGTACCGAGCAATACTAGGCATATTTACACGTTGGCAGTTATGGTGCGACAACCGTCCATCGAAAGAAAAACGAAAAATGACAAGGCAATGGATAAAGCAATTTTGTATTCAGAAAGACAACGATTTAAGCAATGGTGGTTGTGGTTAATTCTGTTGGGAGTTAACGGACTTTTTTTATTTGGGGTATTTAAACAAGTTATCGGGGGACAACCATTTGGCGACAAACCAATGAGTAATGTAGGACTTTTAATAGTGACAGGCCTAACCATTGCCTTGACAATTTTGTTTGTAAACTTTCGCCTTGACACAACAATTAAAAAGGACGGAATATATGTTCGCTTTTTCCCTTTTCACTTACAATTCAAACATTACACTTGGGACAAATTGACAAAATTATACGTTAGACAATATGCACCAATTTCTGAGTACGGTGGTTGGGGTTTACGACTTGGGCTTGGGGGGAAAGGTACAGCCTATAATGTTTCGGGCAACAAAGGTTTGCAACTTGAATTTACAGATAACAAAAAATTACTTATAGGAACAAACAAGCCCGATGAACTAATAGAAACCCTGAACAAAATTGGACAACTAAAACAATGAATTTAACAACGTTCTTATTTTTTACCATGCTGACAATCAAGGCTACTTATGGCTTGGGACGCTTGAAAACGGGATATTTAAGTTCAACGGAAATACATTTGAAAGATTTAAGAAATGAAAATAGAAAGACCAGCAGCCATTAACACGAGTTTGACAAAATGTTGTGTGCAATCTAGTAAAAAAACCTAATTTTGTATTGTTGCTAAAGTCACAAAGCGCTATATCTTTTAATCAATCTATTCATGATCCCGTTGATAAAGTTAAAAATTGCATATACTTGGAGATTTGGTGCTTCTGGTTTTATCTTTACTAGACAGATGCGGCAAGTACGCATATTTACGTGTTGCCTGCAAGTTAAAAAACGACACTCGCCAATGAAAGTAACACTTGGACTTATCGCATTATTGACAATCACAAATTGTTTTGGGCAGACCTTAAAGCAAGGTAGTTCTTATAATTTACTTTCAAAAAAAACTAAATCAAAAATTGACAATATTTTTAAAGAGTTTGACAAGAAAAGTTCCCCAGGTTTTGCTATTGGCATAGTAAAAGGAACACAGGTTTTATACACCAAAGGTTATGGTTCTGCAAATCTTGACTATGAAATTCCAATTACGCCAAACTCTTCTTTTGACATTGCTTCGGTTTCAAAGCAATTTACCGCAGCTTGCATTGCCTTGTTGATTATTGATAACAAAATAAGTTTAGAAACACCAGTCAGTGAATTTGTTCCCGAACTTAAAAAGTACAAAGACACTATTCGTATAAAGCATTTAATTTATAACACAAGTGGAATTACAGATTACTTTAAACTGCCACGTCCAGACGGAAAATCTTGGATTACTTTTAATTATTTTGACATTGACTATTGCATCAAAGCTTCGTTAAGCCAAGACACACTTTTATTTACACCAGAAGAAAAGTGGGATTACTGTAATGTAAACTATATGCTTCTTACAAAAGTTGTTGAAAAAGTAAGTGGACAATCATTTAGCGAATTTTCTAAACAAAGACTTTTTGTGCCACTTGGAATGACAAACACCTTGATAAACGATGATGTGACAGAAATAGTAAAAAATAGAGTGACACCATATAATAAGAGAACGCTCGAATATGTGGACGCATACAATAAAAACGGAGTTACGATAAAACCAAATGGCGAGTGGCTGCAACATCCAAGAAATTCGCCCCACTATGGCGGTAGCGGTGTAGTTACAACAGTTGACGACTTACTCAAATGGAGTGATAATTTCTTTACCCAAAAATTTGGTGGACAGAAATTTTATGACCTTATGCACACAACACAAAAATTTAAAAATGGAAGGGATAATCAAGCATTCGGACTATATTTCGATGATTACAAAGGAAGAAAGTATGTTGCTTGGGACGGTGGAGACTTTGGAGTTAGTTCACAATTAATTCGCTTTATTGACAAAAGAGTTGCGATTGTTGTACTTTCAAATTTAGGAACAGGCGAAGCGTATAGAAAAGCAAATATGATTGCAGACATTTTGATTGACAATAAAGACCTGTGAGAAAACCAGCAGCCAACATCGTATTGGCAATACAATGACACCCTGAAATTTCGGTCCAGTAAAAAAACAGAAGGGATGCTTTTTTCGTTTAGTTTGAAAAGTTCGATTTTACTGATTTTCTTTTTACACGGTATTGTTTTTTCCACATTACTATTAATTAAGGGATTACAAAACGAAAATAAATCAAGCCTTTGGCTCAGTTTATTCACAATCCTATGTTCCTTGTATATAGCACCTTTCATGTTTGGATATGCTGGATGGTATGCCCAACAGCCTTATAGAAACATTCTTTTTTATATTCCCTTTCAACAATTATTTTTGCTGCCCCCGGTATTGTATTTCTACATCAAAGCCTTACTTGACAAGTCATTTCAGTTTTCTAAAAGAGATTACATTCATTTTTTACCATCAGCCATTTATTTGATTTACTCAATTGTTGTTTTTCTCACAGATAAAGTAATTTTGAATGAATATTACTTTTATAAAGATGGCAAAGACAAAGATTTTTCATTGTGGTACCAGATAACTGGATTATGCTCATTAGGTTATTACTTAGCGCAAAGCCTTAAAACTTACTATAGGTATAAAGCATTAACTTATAATGTAGTGAGTTTTGCTGATACCGTAATGTTCAAGTGGGCTAAACGATTTCTAATAGCATTTTTGATGCTTATGGCTATTCGAATATTATTTTTTATTGTCAACCCTGAGTGGGATGAATTTGGAAAAAAGTTTTGGTATTACGTATGTTTTTCAATCCTCTTCTACTACATGTCAATAAGCGGTTATACAAATTCAATATTATCAGCCACCTCTTTTCGAGATTCCTTACTAAATTTTGATGCGGATTTCAAATTTGAAGCAGATAATCCCAGTAAAATTGAACTTCCAATATCAGTACTTGATAAGGACAATTTAGCAGAAGACAAAAATGAAATACCAGACTTTGATTTATGGAAGGAAAAAATAGAAGCGCTGATGCTGGTTGATAAAATGTATGAGAACCCAGCACTCGTTATATCAGACCTAAGCAACAAATTAGGTACGCACTCAAAAAAAATCTCACAGGTGATCAATCAAGGGTACAATATGAACTTTAACGATTTTGTAAATCACTATAGAATAAGCGCCGTAAAACAAAAAATTGAGGAAGGGGAACATACCATACAAACATTACTTAGCCTTGCATTTGAATGCGGCTTTAACTCTAAATCTACTTTTAACAGGGCATTCAAGCGGTCCACTTCATTAAGTCCGAAAGAATATATTGAAAAACACTACGTATAGTCAATGCAAAGTGGTTATAAAAACAGTAGGCTTCTAATCCATTGAAAATCAAATTTTTTTATCCATCCATCCTTCAAATCCATTTAAATCAGGGTATAAAATAGGTGTCAAATCAGGATTTAAAGCGAAATATGGTTTGCAAAAAGTAAAAATTTGCAAAAAAATTAGAAATGAGAAAACGCGCAGTTGTCTTTTTTATCCTTGCAAATACTATTTTGCATGGACAAACCCCAAACAGTTTTACACCCATCCAAATAAAACTTCTGGATAGCATTGCAACACAGGACGTACCCAAAAATGCCCCAGGCATTGCAACCGCCATTATTCAAGACGGGAAGGTCATTTATGAAAAGTATGCAGGTTACGCGGACTTGACAGATAACATTCCCATTAAGAATTCCACACGCTTCAATATCGCTTCGAATGGCAAACAATTTACAGCATTGGCAGTATTGACCTTAATCGACCAAAAGAAAATTACACTTTCAGACGATATTAGAACATGGTTTCCAAAATTATACCCAAACATTCAGGAGAAAATCACGATTCAAAGTTTGTTAAACCATACCAGTGGCATACGAGATTGCTACGATTTATGGTCATTACAAGGTTATACTTGGTGGGAAAAGTCATTTAACAACAATGATGTACTTGCATTGATGGAGCAACAGTCTGATTTAAATTTTCAGCCAGACACTAAATATTTATACAGCAACACGAACTACATTCTATTGGCGCTAATTGTAGAAAAAGTCTCCAATAAAACCTTTGTGGAATATACGAACGAGATGTTTAAGCAACTCAATATGCCAAACACTTCATTCGAGCATGACTTCACAAAAATTCGTGGACAGATAGCAAGGGCATATTTCAATTTTGACACTTGGATCACTTATAAATGGATTTGGAATGTTTGCGGTGATGGGAATATTTTCTCTTCCTTAGAAGACCAAATACAATGGGAAAAACTGGTTCAAGGCAAAGGTACGTCTACTTTCAGCGAAGCACTAATCGTTCAAAGTCAACAAATTATAGAAGGTTCAGCGTTCAATAACTATGGTTACGGACTTGAATTTGGTACATATAAAGGCTTGGCGTATCGTTTTCACGAAGGAGCGACCGGTGCTTGGAAAGCAACCGTGGTTAGATTTCCGGAAACCAAGATTTCAATTGTAACACTTACCAATACAGGTAAATCAACCCCCAATACGCAAACAAGGCAAATGGCGGATGTACTTTTTGAGTTGAAATCAGAAGCAACTTATTTAGTAACAAAGCCAACTTCGATCGGTAAGTATGTGCGCGAAGACGAAATTTTAGGAACGTATTTGACGGAAAGTGACTTCGCATTTACGTTTGAAAAGACAGATAACGCTCTGTTTCTAAAAAGAGTGGGCAGAAACGATGTTGAATTAGAACGAGAAGCGGACAACATTTTCCACCAAAAGTTTGACCCAGCATTTAAGCAAGCGTTCATTACGAACTCAAAAGGAGAAATGCAAGTTACAGCCTACTATACAAATCATGCACCTTATAGTTTGACCAAAGTAAATCAAATATTAAAAGGGTTTGATTTCAAATCGATCAATGGTGAATATGTAAATTCAGAGACGAATACAACCCTAAGGCTAAAGTATATGGATGGAATGAACTATAAAATTAGATTAGGAAAAAAGTATAAAACAAACGGTTTGTTAGTTTCAGCCAATAAAATGCTTGTTGACTCTTATAGTTTAGAAATCCGAAACGGAGCATTATTTTTAAACGGAGAAAGAATAAAAGAAGTAAAATATGTAAGAAAATGAGAAGTGAGGCACACATCATCGGTTTGGCAATATGTCGGCGTTAGTGCTTCTATGAGACATTTGTGCTATGAATTCAATATTAATAGTTAGAATCTACATTCATTTTACAATTTTTTACATTTTAATTTGACCCTCAACTTCTTTATGTCCTTGCGTTTGTGGCATATTTATGTTCGTCTAAATTTTCAACCAATATGAAAAAATATTTCTCTTTTCTGACAATATTAATTTTTGGCGTTTCTTGCAACGGACAAGCCAAAAAAGACTTGCCAGAAGAAAAAGTAAGTGAATCCAAAATGATATCTGCCGACCACCAAAAATTTATAAAAACCCAAAGTTTGAATAAAGGTGACAATGTTCATTGTAGCCTGCAAGACAAAGCGGGTAATCTTTGGTTCGGCACCACCGGAGATGGTGTTTATAAATATGACGGAAAATCTTTCACTTGTTTTAAAGATGGACTAATCAATCCGGGGGTTTGGTCAATTTTGGAAGATAATTCTGGAAACTTTTGGGTAGGCACGAGAGAAACAGGTTTGTACCTTTATGATGGAAAATCATTTACTAAGTTTTCGGAATAAATACAATCTTGTAACGGACATAGAAGAATAATTAACAAGGATGGACATTAGTGAACAAAAACAACAAACCGCTAACACGGATTTGGTAAAAGTGGGGTTCAATACACCAAAAGTGCCGCTGGCTGTTAACAACAACGTGGGTAATCTTCCTGTGTAAAAATATTCGGAAGCCGTTTCGGCACCTTTGCCACGTCGGAAGCGTCGAAAAAACGCTTCCGACGTTGCAAAGGTGCCGAAACGAGGAGCACCGCGAAAACATTTCCGCCGCGCGACGGAATATTGCATACTGCACATTTTATATTGTTGCTGAAGTCACAAAGCACTATATCTTTTAATCAATCTATTCATTATCAGGTTGTTAAAATTAAATATTGCAGATAGCTGGAGCTTTGGTGCTTCTGGTCTATCTTTGCTATACAGATGCGATAAGTATGCATATTTACGTGTAATCGGTCATGCTATGACGACATTGCTAACATTAGACAACAGTGCAAAAATGAACAAAACTGCAATTTCGGACAAAGCCGTATTTACCTTACTTTGCAAAATGATTTCAGATAATTTCAAAAGCTTCAATTAGTATGAAAACATCACCACCAAAAAAATCTGTTTCAAAAATAGCAGCAGATAAAACAGAACAGAAGCTAAATGAGATTGGAAAAATTAATGAAATAATTGTCGTATCTGACGACATAACCGGCCAAAAACAAGCATCACAGTATGCCCGGAGTTTAATTGAAGCGAGCTTAGATCCTCTTGTTACCATTAATGCCGATGGAAAAATAACAGATGTGAATGAAGCATCCATAAAAGTTACGGGAGTTGAACGTGAAAAATTGATTAATACTGATTTCTCCAATTATTTTACGGAACCGCAAAAAGCAGAAGAGGGTTACCAGCAGGTCTTTGAAAAAGGTTTTGTGGCTGATTATCCACTAACGATAAAACATAAAAACGGAACGTTGACAGATGTTTTATACAATGCTTCTGTTTATAAAGATGATAAAGGCACAGTTCTTGGTGTTTTTGCAGCAGCGAGAGATGTTACATCACAAAAACAAATTGAAGATGAACTCCTTAAAACCCAAGAACGCCTAAATGTAGGCTTGAAAATTGCCAATATTGCGCTTTCAGAAATAAATTATATAACCAATACCGTACAACTTTCGCCTGAAAGTGCTGCCATGTATGGCTTTCCTAAAAATCAATTGGAAGCTACTCGCCAACAGATGCACGATACTTTTCATCCTGCTGTCAAAGCAGCGTTAGAAGCTCAAATTATCATTGCCATGAATCCCGATAGTGGCGGCTACATGGCATTAGAACATCCCATTGTGTTGCCTTCGGGAGAGGTTCGTTGGTTAAAGGTTAATAAACAATTCTTCTATGACCATTCTACTCAACCAGCCAAGCCCGTTTATAGCATTTTGGTTTCTCAAGATATTACCGAGAGAAAAGAATCTTCACAATACGCCCGTAGTTTGATTGAAGCAAGTTTAGACCCTCTTGTTACCATTAGTGCCGATGGAAAAATAACAGATGTGAATGAAGCATCCATAAAAGTTACGGGAGTTGAACGTGAAAAATTGATTGATACTGATTTCTCCAATTATTTTACTGAACCGCAAAGAGCAGAAGAGGGTTATCAGCAGGTCTTTGAAAAAGGTTTTGTGGCTGATTATCCCCTAACGATAAAACATAAAAATGGAAATTTGACAGATGTGTTATACAATGCTTCTGTTTATAAAGATGATAAAGGCAATGTTCTTGGGGTTTTTGCAGCCGCTCGGGATATTACCGCACGCAAAAAGGCAGAAGAAAAAATAAAAGAAAGTGAAGTGGAAGTAAGGAAAATAAAGGAACAACTAGAACTAAGTATTACAGCAGGAAAAATAGGGGTATGGCATTGGGATGTAAAAAATGATTTGCTTTATTGGAGCAAGGAACAACATAAAATTTACGGGTTCAATAAATCGGAAACGGTAACAAGTTCTGCACAATTCAATGCGCTTATTGTTTCAGGGGATATGAAGCGTATTCAAGACGACCTAAGTGCAAGCAATAAATTGGAGCATGAATATGACTTTCAGATTATTAGAAAAAATGATGGCGAATTAAGGTGGATAAAATCCAGAGCAAAAAATACATTCGACGCACAAGGTATGCTTCAATATATTTCCGGTGTGAACATAGATATAACTGAACAGAAGTTGTTTGAAGGAAAATTGATAGAAGCAAAGTCATCTGCAGAAAATGCGGCTAAATCCCGTCAACAGTTCTTATCTAACATGAGCCACGAAATTCGTACACCATTAAATTCCATTTTAGGGTTTACAAATGTGTTATTGAAAACTGAATTAGGGTCACAACAAAAAGAATTTGTAGAAGCTATAAATACAAGTGGCAAGTCTTTAAACCTGCTAATAAATGATATACTTGATTTGGCAAAAGTAGATGCCGGTAAAATGACATTTGAAAAACATCCCATTGAAATTCGGAAATCTATAACAGCACTACTACATTCTTTTGACATGAAAATAAGAGAAAAGAATTTAGAACTTGTTGAAGAATATGATAACAAAATACCACCTATATTAGTGGGAGATTCATTGCGACTAAATCAAATTATCTTAAATCTTATAAGTAATGCCGTAAAATTTACACACAAGGGAAAAATTAAACTAACCATCAAATTACTACACGAAGACAAAGAAAATGTGACCATTGAATTTGTAGTTTCCGATTCAGGAATTGGCATTGCTGAAAATAAATTAAATTCCATTTTTAATCTTTTTGAACAGGCTGAAATTAACACATCTACTTCTTATGGAGGCACAGGGTTGGGGCTTTCTATTGTAAAGCAATTAGTAGAAGGTCAAGGAGGAAGTGTTAGCGTAAAAAGTAAACTTGGGGAAGGTTCTGCATTTAGCTTTATACTGCCTTTTGGTAAAGCAAATTTAGAACTTGAAGAAGAAATTATTCTATTAAACCCTGTTTCAGAAATTAAAAACCTGCGGGTATTAGTAGCCGAAGATGTAGCATTAAATCAATTACTAATTAAGATTATACTGAATGATTTTGGATTTGAACATGAAATAGTAGGCAATGGAAAATTGGCAATAGATAAAATTCAAACCAATACTTACGATATTATTTTGATGGATTTACATATGCCCGAAATGAACGGCTTTGAGGCAACAGAATACATACGTAAAACATTGAAATCTCACATTCCAATCATTGCATTGACAGCAGATGTAACTACGATGGACGTTTCTAAATGTAAAGAATTTGGAATGGATAGTTACATTTCCAAACCAATAGAAGAGAAATTACTGTACAATAAAATAGTTGAATTAGTAAAAAAGAATAAATAATCATTGACGAAAAAAAATCTAACTTTTTGCAACGCCTATCAATTATTTACAAGCCAACGCAGCCGACAGTGCAAACAATTGCTTAAGTTTAAAACGACACAGCATCGGACAAATAGAAGCACGAACCGATAACACGGGCTGGGCAAAAGTGGCGGTTCAGTGCTCCGCAGACACGTTTGTGGTTAATCAAACATTGGTTCTCCGCATCAATCCTGATAATTATCGGGATGGTGAAAATCGCTTCCTTCGCCAAGCCCTGAACGTTAGCAGCAATATAACCGAAACATTTTAAAACCTAGTCTCAAGTCATATTCTGAAACCTTTAATTGAAAAAATCAATCAATTTTTGTAAAAAAAACACCATGAAAAAATTTCTTATTATCTCAATCGCAATCACAATGGCAGCATCAAGTTGCAAGGCCGTTTATTCAACAACGGCAATAGAAGCTAAGAAGAGTTTTGTATTGGGCGACAACGAACACGAAGCATTTGAAGTAACAATAAAAAATATTTCAAAAGAAAATTTGGAATTATCGCAAATGCCAAATGGTGGAACAAAACAATTAATACAGGTTCTGAATGCTGCCAAATCAGCGACTATTAAAATTGAAAAAAATACAGCCTTGTATATTGAGAATAAATCTACCAGCAAAGCATCTGTAAAGTTAAATCTTCAATCAAATACGCACCTTTCTATGGGCTATAAAAACTAAAATGGCACTACTACTTTTTGAATTTTGACAATTTATAAAAGAAGGTCTCCACAAAATACTGCAGGCTACATGGGGTTTTATTCAAGTTGGACTTGACAAACTAATGTGGGCCAATTGCAAAGCCAGGCTTTGGTTCGGGCTGGACAAACAACGTTCAGCATTAATTTACGGAACGCATGACATAGCACAGCGCTCCATCTTTGTTTTTTACAACCAAAGCGCGTCAGAAGATGACCAGCTCATTGTTGTGTACATTGGGGCTTTTGTTTAACAAAACACTGGGAGTTAACAACAACGTGGGTAGGGTATCCAGTGCAAAATGTTCGGAAGTCGTTCCGTTCCCCCTGACACGTCGGAAGCGTTTCGAACGCTTCCGACGTGTCAGGGGGAACGGAACGGAGCGTACCGCGAAAACATTCCGACACCTCGCGGCGGAATATTGGGCACTACGCATTTTATATTATTGCTGAAGTCACAAAGCGCTACATCTTTATTCAATCGATTCATGATCAGGCTGATAAGGTTAAAAATTGCAGATATTTGGAGGTTTTGGTGCTTCTGGTTTATCTTTGCGCGACGGACTGGACGCAACAAATACGCATATTTCCGTGTTATGTGGTGTTGTTAATGGCCACTAATTCACAACAAATTGAGCAATAGAATTAAATATAAAATCGAAAGGTCGAATAAGACCACAGCTGATATAATGAAGTTCAATTCTAAAGAAGACGGAATAGAACTAACTTGTCATATTTCTAAACAATGCAATACGAATAACGTACCTGAGTTAAAAGAAAATTATGTCCTTTCTTTCCAATTTGATATCGACTATTTAGCATCATTTGGAAATCCATCTGTTTTACTTTTAGATAAAAAAGAAACAGAACTTTGCTGTAACGCTAAGCTAATTGTTTCTGAAATTTTGAAAACAAAATATACAGGACACTTAAAAAATATGTTAATTGAGGCTAAGGCAATAGAACTTTTTTTATGTGTGGTAGGTTGCGAATTAGAAATTGAAGATAAATGTGGAAGTTGTACGTTTTTAACCAACCAATACGAAAAAGAAAAAATTTATGCTGCAAAAGAAATATTACTAAATAACTTGGCATACCCGCCAATAATATCAGAACTTTCCCTTCAAGTTGGAATTAATCAATGCTACTTAAAGAAAGGATTTAAAGACATTTTTGGTACTACGATATATGCCTTTGTTCAAGAGCAGAGAATTATTAAAGCCAAACTCTTGCTCAAAACCACAAATAGTTCTGTTTCTGATATTGCTGAAATGGTAGGATTTTCCAATGCAAGCAATTTTAGTAATGCTTTTAAAAACTACACAGGGATTTCGCCAAGTGAATTGCGAAATAATTGATTTTCCTAAATTCACAAGTCAATTTCCCGATTGGATAACTTCAACTAAATAATACGTTTCTACTTTTGCACGTGAATTTTAAAAGAGCAAGATGCAAAAATTTGTATTATTTGTGGCATTCGTATTTGGATTTGTAGATACAATCCGTGCCCAACAGCAAGACACTACGCTTGTAACTACTTTAAAAGAAGTAGCCATAGAAGGTAAAAGAGTTGTACTCGAAAGGCTTCAAGAAGTTGAGGGGACTTCCTTATTTTCAGGGAAAAAGAATGAAGTGATTAAATTAGCCAATATGAATGCTAATTTGGCTACTAACAATAGTCGCCAAATTTTTTCGAGAGTACCGGGTATCTCTATTTGGGAAAATGATGGCTCAGGAGTTCAAGTTTCAATAGGCGCAAGAGGGTTAAGCCCCAACAGAAGCTGGGAATTTAACACCCGACAAAATGGATATGATATCTCAAGCGATGTATTTGGCTATCCAGAAGCATATTACAATCCACCTATGGAAGCAGTTGATAAAATACAAATTGTTAGAGGTGGAGCCTCTTTACAATATGGTTCTCAATTTGGAGGCTTACTAAACTATCATTTGAAACGAGAAACAGAAAACAAGCCCTTTACTTTTCAATCACAAAACACAATAGGTAGTTATGGAATGCTTAGTAGTTTTAATGCTGTTGGGGGAAATACTTCCAAATGGAATTACTATGCTTATAATCATTACAGAAAAGGCAACGGTTGGAGAGCGCATGGACAATATGAAGTGCGAAACACCCATGCCTTCGTACAGTATAAAATCAATGCCCAAAATAGTATATCAGCAGAATATACAAATATGGACTACGAATTACAACAATCAGGAGGACTTACAGATGCACAATTTGCAAGCAATCATCAACAATCGTTTAGAAAAAGAAACTGGTTTAGTACCCCTTGGAACGTCGGTGCGATAAATTTTGATCGTAAAGTAAATGAAAATCTGTCTTTTAACGTAAAAGTATTTGGACTAATTGGCGAACGAAATAGTATCGGATTTATAGCCCCGGCAACTATAAACGATACGATAAACACAACACTTAAAGATTTTAATAATAGACAAGTTGATAGAGATTTCTATAAAAATATAGGGTCTGAGTTTAGAGGATTATACAGCTATAATTTATTGAACAAAAAACACAATCTGGCTTTTGGAGCAAGGGTTTATCAAGCAAATACCAAAAGAAAACAAAGAGGAAGCGGCGATACTGGCTTTGATTATAATACAACTATTATAACCAACAAATATCCAACAGCGCTGGATTTTACAACCAACAACTTTGCACTGTTTGCAGAAAACCAATTTAAAATAACCGATCATTTTAGTATTACCCCTGGTATTAGGTATGAAAATATCGTTTCAGATATAAAAGGTCGTTTGTCTGTTTCGGGGACTACTGATGTAAACGCAACACCAAGTAGTATCAAACGAAATGTTATTTTAGGAGGTGTCGGTATGGAGTATAAACTGAAAAATAACAATATTTATGCGAACTTTTCACAAGCATTTCGCCCAGTTTTATTTTCAGACATTACACCACCTGCCACCACAGACGTAATTGATGTCAACTTGAAAGATGCTAATGGATTTAATGCAGATGTAGGGTTTAGAGGCTCATTGTCTAACTTCTTGACTTTTGATATAAGTGCATTTTACATCCAATATAACGACAGAATTGGGACCATTCGGAAGTTTATAGACAATGACCCAACAAAGGCTACTTATCAGTTTAGAACTAATTTGGGTAAGTCTTCAAATAAAGGAGTTGAGGCTTATGTAGATTTTAACCTCTTTAAGGCTGTGAAATTAAATCCAAAAGCAGGAAATCTAAGTTTATTTGCAAGTTTAGCATTTATAAATGCTACCTATGATGACTTCAAAACATCAAGCATTTCTGGTACTGCACCTAGTATTATTATCAAAGAAGATAACCTGAAAGGGAAAAAAGTTGAAAATGCCCCTAGTCAAATACACAACATAGGTGTTACCTACTCAAATAACGGTTTTTCGACATCATTACAAACAAGAATAACAAGCGAAGTATTTACGGATGCTACCAATACCGAAGTAGCAAACACCACTGCTACCATTGGCAAAATAGATGGTTACCAAGTGTATGATTTGTCCGCAGAATATGTTTTTCTTAAACACTACAATATTAGGGTTAGTATTAATAATTTAACCGACACAAAATATGCAACGCGTAGAGCAGGCGGCTACCCAGGACCAGGCTTGTTGCCAGGGGAAGGACGGACATTTAATTTAGGGATTGGCATTAAACTGTAAAATATAACAGCACATAATACCGGCTTGTGAAAAACCTAAGTATTTAAAGCTTTTTTGTTGCTAAAGTAACGAAACGGTACATCTTGAATCAATTAACTCATGATCAGGTTGATAAAGTTGAAAATTGTAGATACTTGGAGCTTTGGTGCTTCTGGTTTATCTTTGCTAGACAGATGTGGCAAGTAGGCATATTTATGAGTTACCTGCTATGCTACGACAACAACAAAAATGTACGACCAACTTAAAGCTCACACTTCTGAACACATAAAATTGACTGACCACCAGTGGGCAGAAATTATTCCATTATTTAAACCAATTGAAGTAACAAAGGGAAGTTATTTAATCAGAGAAGGACAAACGAGCAATTACATCTACTTCATCAATTCAGGACTTTTAAGAATGTTCTACCTAAAAGATGGAGAAGAAACTACTCGTTACTTCGCAACTGAGGGGTATTTTGCAACTGCATTAACAAGTTTTTTGACAAGAAAACCAACCGTTGAAAATGTAGAGGCATTAGAAAACTGCGAACTTTTGCAGTTGCATTTTGATGATTTGCAATTACTCTACAAGAAAGTGCCACTTTGGGAAACATTTTTTAGACAACTTTTAGAAGAAGCCTACATCATAACGACCAAACGCATTGAAGGACACATTACAAAGACAGCACAGGAAAGATACAATGACTTTGTTAGGTACAACCCAAGCCTTCTGCAACGAGTACCACAACAATACATTGCAACTTACTTAGGCATCACACCTGTTTCATTAAGCCGACTTCGTAGTAAAATTTCAAAGACAAAATAACGTTCTTATCATTTGATAACTTCCAACACAAAGCTGCTACCGACTTTTGCAACATCATTTTAAAAATTAAAAACATGAACTCAAAAGTTGTAATTACAGGCGGAAATAGTTTGGTTGGTCAAGCCCTAATTCCTGCACTCAAACAAAAAGGTTACTTTGTAACCACCTTGACAAGAAAGTCGTTTTCATCAAAAGCTGATGAGAATATAACTGATTGGATGAATTCTAACAAAGCAAAAGAAGCAATTAAAAGTGCTGATTTTGTTGTCCATCTCACAGGCGAAATATTTGCAAGAACGTGGGATGAGTTCTATCAGCCAAATGTAAAACCAACAGAGGTAATTGCCGAACAAATAAAAATTGGCAATGTAAAAAAAGTAGTTTTCCTTAGTTATCCAGGTGCAAATCCAAATTCAGACAACTTGTTTTTAAAATCAAAAGGACAAGCAGAAAAAATCTTAACTGATACCAGTAAGGACGTGGTAATTTTTAGAGTGCAAGCAATAATGCACAACCCTAACGAAAAAGGTCCTTTTGAAGATTATTTGACTTACAAAGGAACTGAACCGGTAAGAGTAATTGGAAATGGCAAAACACCTATCCACACCATTTACCAAGATGATGTTATTACTGCAATTTTAAAATCTTTGGAAGCAAATAACGAAGGGGTCTATGACTTATTTAATGAAGTTATTGAACTGAACGACCTTGTTAAACTAATCAACAAAGGGCAAGCAATTAAACAAGCAAATACACCAATTTTTGTAGCACGACTTTTTAGTATGTTCAGCAAAAACCTTTCACCAACAACAGTAAACTTGTACAGCAGAAAACAAGTATTGATGGACAATACTAAAACAGTTAAAGACTTTGGTTTGACGTTTGTATCTGTAAAAAAACTATGGCAGTAAACGTTGGACAAAAGCACAGCAGGTAACAGCGGTTTAGCGTTATGGCGGGTGAAATGCTTCGTTGACACATTTGTACTATATTTGAACTGTGTGCTTCGTATCAACTTTTGTGGTGTAAATCCGCCACTACGCCAAGCCGCAAAACGTTCGTGGCAATGCAAAACGATAACCTAACCAACGTCAAAAAAAATGACAACATATCATATACTAAACGGAGACTGTTTGGCTGACCAATTAAAACAAACAAAAATTAATCAGGACTTTATTGTTTGTAGGGAATGCCTAATTGACGGTAATTTATATGCGGACAACATCGCTGACTTTTGGGCAATTCGAGCAAAATTTATAGCTGACACCTACAACGTTTCGACCGAAGAATATTTTATTAAAACAGTAAGTGAATTTGAAAAACTAAAAAATCTACCTGACAATTCCGAAGTTTGTCTTTGGTTTGAAAACGATTTGTTTTGTCAGACAAATATGTGGTTTGTAATCTCAATTCTTGCAAATTACCCGAAACTTAAAATCTTTCGAGTGTTTCCGAAAATTGAAAATAATGCAGACACTTGGAAAGGCTTTGGAATTGCCAATGCTGAAAAACTTGAACAGGCTTATTATTCAAAAATTCAATTTACAGCCGATGACATTAAATTAGGAAAAAATTTATGGATAGCTTACCAAAATGGCGACTTAGACAAACTTAACAAGTTAGCGAAATCCCAATCCGACTGTTTTGAATATTTAGAAGAAGTTTGTCAAGCACATATTGACAGATTTCCATTCGACAAATCGTTAGGCAGACCTGAAAAGGTGGTAAAAGAAATAATTGAAACCAAGTCGAAAGAATTTCAAATTGTTTTTTCGGAATTTGCAGACAGAGAAGGAATTTATGGATTTGGAGATTTACAACTTAAAAACATATATGACAGACAGATGCACAGCCACTAACACGGGTTTTGCGTCAGGCGGGCAGAAGTGCATACTTGGAGCGTTGTGCTTCTATTCAAGTTCAGTGCTGGTTGACAGTTTTGTGCTCCGAAACCCGCCCGAACGCCAAGCCCAAAAACGTTAGCTGAAACCCTACGACCTACTGCGCAACGATCAACCTGACCGCCATTGACCAAGCTTTTAACGGACGACTTACTGGACTTCTAACGTCTACGCTAAAAAAATAAATTTGTAAAAAAGCCCACCCACGCCAACGCACAAAACACACTTCCATTTTTTTGCTGACAAACAAAACCAACCCGAAAATAAATGAAAGCGTGTTTTCGTCAACGCTTTTGGTGCTTCGTATTTCTGCTCATTTTATTGTGTGAATCATGTAACTTTTTGCCGGAATTGTGCAAGGATAGTGCAGGCAAACAGCCACACCTTTGTCCTGTGAAAATTCATTCATAAAGTAAACTTGGCACACATTAAACAATTACACTTACCAAACAAAATAGAGGAGTATGCAAAATATAAATGGTCAAACAAGACGAAAATTTATTCAGCAATCATCCATGGTAGTTGCGGGTGTTTTGCTTCCAAACCCACTACAACTTTTTTCACAAATAAATAAATCAAACAATATGAGTAAGAACATAAATTCAAAAGGATATGCCGGAAAAGATGAGCAGGGAAAATTAGTTTCCTGGAATTTCGAACGCAGACCAGTTGGCGACAATGATGTTTTAATTGATATCAAGTTCAGTGGAATTTGCCACTCTGACATTCATACAATAAAAGGACATTGGGGAAAGCAGCAGTATCCACAAGTGCCGGGGCATGAAATTGCAGGAATAGTTTCAGCATTAGGAAAAAATGTAACTAAATTTAAAGTTGGAGACAAAGCTGGCGTGGGTTGTATGGTAAGTAGTTGTATGCAATGCGAGCGTTGTAAAAATGGCGAAGAGCAACATTGCGAAACCACAGGTATGGTAGGCACATACGGTGCTCCCGAAAAATCATCACCAACAGGAATAACACAAGGTGGATACGCTACGAATATTGTGGTGACAGAACATTTTGCTATCAAAATCCCTGATAACATAGAATTGCAATACGCAGCACCGTTGCTTTGTGCAGGCATTACTACCTATTCGCCTCTGATGAAAGCGAAATTCAAAAAAGGAGATAGTATTGGTGTAGTAGGCATTGGAGGCTTAGGACATATCGCAATTAAATTGGCTGTTTCAAAAGGTGCGGAAGTATATGCTTTCACTACATCCCCTTCAAAAGTAAATGACATCAAAGGTTTTGGTGCGAAAGAAGTAATTGTGGTGAAGTCAGTGGAAGATTTAAAACCCTGGAAAGGCAAGCTGGATTTCATGATTTCTACCGTGCCATATGCGTATGAAATGTCAGGTTATATTGATTGTGTAAAACCGTATGGGTATTTCACACAAGTAGGGCTACCTATTAATGGAAAACTGATGATTAATAATACTAATATGGCTTTTAATCAGGTAAATTTCAATGGTTCGTTGATTGGTGGCATTCCCGAAACACAAGACCTAATGAATTATTGTGCAGAAAATAAAATTTATCCGCAAATACAAATTATCAAAGCCGAAGAAATAAATGAAGCATGGAAAAAGGTGGTGAACAAAGAAGCCCGTTACCGTTTTGTAATTGATGCAGCCACAATCTGAACTAAAAAAAATAAGAAAAATAATGATGGTAACTAAGAAAAAAAGTATCCCAAAACCAAAAGCTAAGCAGTCGAATGATCCATGCTGGGATGGATATAAAAAAGTGGGCATGAAAATCAAAAAAGGAGAAAAGGTGCCAAACTGCGTTCCTGAAAAAAAATAATACTTCAGTAAATACAGTAAACGGCTTTGTTGCATGAACATTTTTTATTTCGTTTTTCATGATTCTGCCAAATATTTCCAACAGGAGGCAGCGGTTCCGGGCTGGACGTTGTAAAACATCCAACCTGCACCAATCCCTGCCCATTGACGGCAAGGATAGTGACAATTATTACCAATGATAACCCTCGTTGTTAATATGCATTGGGGCTTTTGTCTAACAAAACACTGGGTGTTCACAACAACGTGGGTGATCCTGTGTAAAAATGTTCAGAAGCCGTTTCGGCACCTCTGACACGTCGGAAGCGTCGAAAAAACGCTTCCGACGTGTCAGAGGTGCCGAAACGGGGAGCACCGCAAAAACAAACACCCCAGATGCCTTCAACAACATCCGGGGTGTTTTTTTATATAAATCTAATCCGTTGCAGGAATTTACTCCCCCACCACATCAATCCCCAATTCCTTCAATTGCTCCGCTTTAATTCCGCTTGGGGCATCGATCATCATATCCCGGCCCTGGTTGTTTTTCGGGAAAGCAATGAAGTCGCGGATGGAACCTGCGCCATTCATTACCGCGCTCAGGCGGTCGAAACCAAACGCGATACCGCCGTGTGGGGGCGCGCCATATTCGAAAGCACCCAGCAAAAAGCCGAATTGGGCCTCTGCTTCTTCCGGGGTGAAGCCCAGCAGTTTGAAATTGCGGCTTTGCAAATCGCGGTCGTGAATACGGATGGATCCACCACCAATTTCAACACCGTTTAACACCAAATCGTACGCATCAGCGCGGATGCTTTTGAGCAGGGCCTTGTCGTCGGATTCCATTTTTACAATATCGCCGGGTTTCGGTGAGGTGAAAGGGTGGTGCATCGCAAAAAAGCGGTTGGCATCCTCGTCCCATTCCAGCAGCGGGAAATCTACGACCCACAGCGGTTTGAAATCATCGCCTTTGCGCAAATCCAGGCGGGTGCCCATTTCCAGGCGCAGTTCGTTGAGTTGTTTGTGCGTTTTTTCGTCTTCGCCACACAGCACCAGCAGCAGGTCGCCCGTTTGCGCGCCCGCACGATCCGTCCAAACTTTCAGGTCTTCGGGACTATAAAATTTATCGACCGACGATTTAATGCTGCCATCGGCTTCCATTTTCACATAAACCAGGCCTTTTGCACCTATTTGTGGACGTTTTAGCCATTCGGTCAACTCATCGAGTTGCTTGCGGGAATACCCTGCGCAACCCGGCGCACATATCGCAAGGATGGTTTCGGCACCGTCAAACACCGGAAAACCTTTGCCTTTGGCCACATCACTGAGGTTCACGAATTCCATTCCAAAACGCAAATCCGGTTTGTCCGATCCAAAACGGATGAACGCTTCATCGTATGTCATGCGCGGGAAATCGGGCAAATCGACTCCTAAAGTGCTCTTAAACAGCGATTTCGTCAGTCCTTCAAAGGTGTTCAGGATGTCTTCCTGGTGCACAAACGACATTTCACAGTCAATCTGCGTGAACTCCGGCTGACGGTCGGCGCGCAAATCTTCGTCGCGGAAGCATTTTACAATCTGAAAATATTTATCAAAACCGGCCACCATCAAAATTTGCTTGAAGGTTTGGGGCGATTGTGGCAAGGCGTAAAACTGACCTTTGTTCATGCGCGATGGCACCACAAAGTCGCGCGCGCCTTCCGGGGTACTCTTGATGAGGTTGGGCGTTTCTACTTCAATAAAGCCCTGGGCCGCGAGGTATTTGCGGGTTTCGATGGCCAAATTGGAGCGGAAAATCAGGTTTTTTTGCACGGCATTGCGGCGCAAATCGAGGTAGCGGTATTTCAAACGGAGCTCGTCGCCGCCGTCGGTATCGTCCTGGATGGTAAAAGGTGGCGTTTTAGACGCATTGAGTACCCGCATTTCTGTCACCTTGATTTCGATTTCACCCGTCTCGATTTTAGTCGTTTTCGAGGTGCGTTCGATGACGGTACCCGTGGCCTGCAACACAAATTCACGGCCGATAGAACGGGCAATATCAAACAAAGCGGCATCGGTATAGGCTTCGTCAAAAACGAGTTGGGTAATGCCGTACCGGTCGCGCAGGTCGATCCAAAGCAGGGAACCTTTGTCGCGGATCACGGAGGCCCAGCCGCTGAGGGTGACGGTTTTGTCGAGATCGGAAAGGCGAAGTTCGCCGCAATGGTGGGTTCTGTACATGGTAACGTTAGATGCGATTGAACGGATATTATTTGAATGCGAAAAGGCGGTGTATTGGTCTTTTTTTCGGGAAAATGCACATTGAAACACGCACACCGACCAACCCCGCGGAAACGGCCGCAAAAGTAGGACTTTAACTGTGATTTGTCCACATTTTATCGTTGGCGTTGTTGGTACTAAAAAGGCAACGCACAAATTTGTACCTTTGTTCCGTGATAGCAATAGAAAATTCAACAGAAATGGGCGAAGTGACGCCCAAACGCAACATACGCACCTGTTCTTTGCCCGAATTGGAGGCGACCTTATTAGAATGGGGCGAACCCAAGTTCCGGGCCAAACAAATCTGGGAATGGATGTGGGTAAAAGCCACGACCGACTTTGACGCGATGTCGAACCTGTCGAAAGCCTTGCGCATACGCCTGAAGGAAACGTTTTCCCTCAATCCGCTGTATGGCAATAAAATACAACACAGCGCCGACGGAACCATTAAAACACAATGGATTACACATGACGAACACCGCATTGAATCGGTGCTGATTCCGGTGCAATCCGATGATCGCTACACCGTGTGTGTGAGTACGCAGGTGGGATGCAGCCTTACTTGTAAGTTTTGTGCGACCGGAAGAATGGGGCGGAAAAGAAACCTGGAGGGTTTTGAAATCTTCGATCAGGTCGTTTTAGTAGACCAACAATGCCGCGAAGCCTTTGGACGTGGCATCACCAATGTAGTGTACATGGGCATGGGCGAGCCGCTGCTCAATTACGCGCAAACGATGAAAAGCATCGAGTTGCTCACCACGCCGCCGCCCTCGGGCCTGGGCATGTCGGCTCGACGCATAACCGTGAGCACGGCGGGTATTGCCAAAATGATCCGAAAACTGGCCGATGATGGTTTCCGCAGCAACTTGGCCATTAGCTTGCACGCTGCCGATGATGCAAAACGCAACGAAATCATGCCCATCAACGAAACCAACAACCTGGAAGTATTGATGGAAGCCCTGGAGTATTTTTACCAGGAAACGGGCGGACGAATTTCATACGAATACATTGCTTTTCAGAACTTTAACGACAGCATCGCCGACGCGAATCGGCTGATTCAGTTGTGCCGCCGCCGTTTTCCAGTGCGGGTAAATATCATAGAGTACAACCCGATTGATGGCTCGGAATTTACCAAATCAGGTGATATTCAATTGAATGCATTTGGCAAGCACTTGGCCGACCATGGGGTAACGGTGACCGTGCGGCGCAGTCGAGGGAAAGATATTGATGCGGCTTGTGGGCAGCTGGCGAATAAATAAAGGGATTTTCGAGTTCCGATTACATGATTTCCGATTTCCGATTGGATGTTTGATTTCCGATTTAAGATAGGGTGAGCGTCATCTTTCTAATGTTTTCCAGCACCCGTTTCATATACGTTTTCCAAAAAGTGTACGCAAATAACCAGTTGAGCGGATAAAGCAGGGGTTGGTTGGCGTGCAGGTGGTAGGTGTATTCTATCAAAATTTTATTCGGCTCCAGTTCGGTGGTTTTCCATTCGCCCACAAACTTGTAAAACCCGAGCATCCAGGCTTGAAAATCGTCGACCTGGATTTTCCAGTATTGATTTTCAATTCTTTCGAGTACGTGGTCCATCGAAACATAGCCGCCTTTTTGGGTCAGGGATTTTGCGGCGTACACTTTTTTGCTGGAACCGGGTACGCCCCAATTTTCATCATCGGTGGTGTGGGTAACGGGTGGCATGATGCCGTAACCGGTGTGTACTTTGGTAACATCGCCGAGCATGGGGGTTTGAAAGGCTTTTTCGAGGGAGCAATGGTAGAGGGTGGAGGTGCTTACTTTGAAAATCATATTTTCCGTTTTATCCTAATATTGCGATTGTATTCGCAATAATAACGCTTTTTTTGCGCATGCAATCGCAAGATTAGGATAACTTAATTTCCGATCTTAAACTTCTGTTTACTTCAAACGCAATCCAACCGAAACCGAAGCCCAGCTGCCTTTTTGGGTACCATAATTATAATCTATTCCAAAAACTGGATCAACACTCCTTTTTGTACTTAAAATATAACGCGCCGTGATACCCGGACCAATATCGAGGTAGTTAAAAAAGTATTGGGAAACAAAATAATCTATTGGCTGAAGAAGGGGGTCATAATTAGGAATATCGCCAAAAACGCCAATTATATAAAATCCTGTAACGTAATTTCCATAAGCCGCAGCGCTAATTTCCAGCGTATTTTTTCGAAGGGGAAGTCGGTAGGAATATCCTAGTTTAAAAGCAGCCTGGCTTAAGCGGGCAGACTTAACATTCAGCAAGGTACCATCTTGATAAAGGTAGGTGTAGGCCGATATTTGACCATTGCGGGGGTCATCAAATCGATAAGAATATAAGGCATCTTTTTCTATTGCTCCTAAACCACGATTACCTTCGCCATGCATAAATTCTATACTGGAATAAACGTGGTGTCGGCCCTTTACCTTTATTAATCCTTCCAATCGAAGGCCGGCTGCAGGTACTTTGGCAATGTTGTGGAAAGAGAACAACGCGTTAGGTCGCATTTCAAAACGCTGGCCGAATCCATGAAATGCGGTACATAATAAAACGAAAAGGGTTATATTTTTAAGCATGGTTAAATTTTTCAAAAGTTGAACCCGATAAAACACCCGACGTAAAAAGTTTCAAAATATTTATTCGATCCGCCAATCACATTAAAGCCTGCGCTGTAATGCTTCGGAAAATAATACCTGAAAGTGAGGTCGCCTTCAGGTCCCCAAACAATACCTCTCGTTGTATTATAAATCATGATATTTTTTCTGGGAAGGGATGGGTTTAGTTTGTCGTCTCCCAATTGAATACGTGTTGTTAACCAAACTATGTCGTTTCTAAAATAATAGGCGGTATATCCAAGCGACGGTTCAATTTGGAAACGCTTTTTAGCACCGATTTTAAAATTATACCCCAGCCATAAATTGAAACTGATATTTGTGTAATAAACAGCACTTTGTTTGTATGTTTTGATTCCCGTTTTGGGCTTCAAGGCAACTTGATCTTTAAACTGGTAATCTTGCGCGTGCGCTGCTTCCAGCCATAGATAAGTTACAGGTTCGGTACCGTAGGAACTAACGAAATCATCTACGGTAGAGCCGTACGGATTATTGAAATAAGACACCCGTAAACGTGTAAAAAAATTCTTATAGGAATAACGGTAATCACCGAAAAGATAAAACTGCTTAAGTCCGGTAAAAAAATAGAACTCTCCTTGTGAAAGCACACCAAAGGAAATATCATTTTTGCCCGATTTTTGGCAGAAAACCGAGGTGCTTAAAAAAATAAAAATGGACAAAATCAGGTAAGATTTCTTCATGTTTAGAGTGCGTTGAGTACTGTCTCATGAGATACAAGTGGGTTATAAATTAACTATTTGCAGTAATTCCCAAGTATTCCCATTTGTTCTCATGAGACAGTGATTAAAAGATTGAGATATCAACTGTTTATTCCAATTCTCTTATTCTCATGCGTACAGTACCGGTACTATATGTATTACCTTGCCCTTGATTTATATCACAAGGATCGCAATAGTAAACAAATTCTGTTTCACCAAAATCAAAATCGTTTTCTTTTTTTGTTTTCTTAAACCCTACGGTTGGTTGGAATGGAGCCTCAATCTCGCCAATATTAGGAATCCCAAATTTGATCTTACCACCACCATAACTTATGGAAAATTCCGTGGTATTACCATTCTTTGGATTTACCCCTATTAAATTATAAAACATTTTATTTCCTTGTTCACCTTCGCAATAATTCCAGATTAAGAATCCATTATCAATATCATTCCACCAAACCCATTCTTCTTTTCGTAAAGCCTTCTCCCATAAATTTAAAGTTTTTGTCATTTGCGCTTCAGTAGCAGTTTGGCCATTCGAACTTAGTTCAAAACGATATTGCGTAATTCGAAAAGTACAATTCCTATGAATGATTTTGCAACCAAATTTTTTTCGCAAGTCCTTACCATCCACCATTTTAATAAATCTTACACGCTCTAATCCATCTAAATTATCCCGCTCACAGTCACCCGTACATGGAACAGGATTATCTCCTGGGCCCGGAGGATCACCACCACCGCCTGGAGGGTTACCACCACCTGGTCCTCTATCTGGCGCACCAAATTCATAGTAATTAAACACCTTTGATTTGTCTACCAAATAACAGTTTGTACCGCTAATAGATTCTGTTCCAGGAAGTCTAAACTTAAGAGTACCGGTAGTTTGTGCAACGTCTGTAGCAAATGCAGTATTAAATGCGCTATTGCTTTCAAAACCATGCAATTCAGGTACCGTCTTATCTCCATCTAAACTTTTGTTATAGCCAACGCGAAGTGGTTTTGAAGGAAATGTGCTAATTTTTTTCATTTTGCTCAATTTTGTAAAATTAACAAAAGTTGCAATATAATTTTGTGGTATGAAAAATCACCTACTTAG
>JAIYAP010000005.1 GCA_027488935.1 Saprospiraceae bacterium
GAACGGATTAGTTGGTAGTTGATAGTTGTTAGTTGTTAGTTTAGACATTGGACATGCCTTGGGATTTGGGTGGTAACCTACGGAGGTGACACCTTAATGGTAACCCTCGAAGGTGACACCTCAAACGGTAACCCTCGGAGGTGACACCTAGAACTGCAACCATATTCGATCATGTTTCGAAAAACGCCCAAACTATCAACTAACAACTGTCAACTATCAACTAAAAAATCACCATTGCCAAGCCACCCCATTCACCCAATTATAAGCTGCCAAAGGGGCTGCCTGCGGCAAACCACGGTCAACGCTATAGGTAATGTTGGTGGTGAAGCGCAAATGTTCGGTGATGGGAAGTTCGAGCGTCCATTCGGTCGAGTAGCGTACGTTTTTGATGTACCCGATGGCGGGTTGCCAATAGGTGGTGCCGCGCAAAATAATGCTCGATTTGGGCGCACGCAGGCTGATAGACAGGTAGTTACTCATCCGATGCCAATCGCGTTTTCCATAGGATTCCGTAAAAATATTCTTTTCGTACAGGTAGGCAACCCCCAGGTACATACGGCTGGTTTTGGATTTATTGAGGAAAAAGCGTCGGCGCAATCCGGTGCCCAGCAGTGTTCGGCTTTTCATCAGTTGTAACTGATTACTTTGTTGCTGCCCGTACAATTCCCAGGATAAAACAGGATTGATTTTGTAGTTATAGCGTAAATGGGCAAAGGCCGTATTGACAAAATTTTGCACGCCCGCCCGTAAAAAATTCGCATTGAGCAACAACAACAACACGTTGCGGTGGTATTTGTATTGCAAACGGGAGTCGGCCTGAAAAACGGTGGTTTGTTCCTGTACTTTGGTGAGGGTAAAGGCGGCCTGGGTGGAACCGTACCAACGGGTAGAATCGTTGGTGCCCGTGATGCGCATATCCTCAATGTTGACAATTTGGGCAGACAATAGTTTGGAGCAAAACAGCAAAACAATAATCCCGAATTTACGCATAGAGCAATGGGTTTGGGCTTCAAAACCTGGAAGTTTTTGAAGCAAGACATAGGGAAATGGGCGTTTCTGCTTGGGGGGCGTTTAGACGCGACTGGCGGGATTTTGCCTGTTTGCAATATTTGGGCCAAACTTGGATGCTGGTTTCGCGCAGATTTGTTTCTTGCAGATTTGTTTCTCGCAGATGTTACGCAGATTTGTTTTCACAGATGTTACACAGAAGTTTCATCAGAATATGTTTCGCGCAGATGTTACGCAGATTTGTTTCGCAGATGTTACACAGAAGTTTTTCAGCGTAACATCTGGGCTTTTTTTCCGCGTAACATCTGCGTGAAATAAAAGATATTCGGTGTTTAATTTTGAACCTTGCCACCCGCATTCAAACGCCACCGATCCATGAAATTACTTCCAGCCATCATGTTCTTGTCCTTTATATCCGCCATAGCCGGACAACAAACCCGTCCGCTCTATCCCGACACCATTCCCAATTCAATTCCCGGCCCCGACCAGGAAACCACCGAAATAAAACCCGACGGCGTTTTGGTGATCCATCAAATCAGTAAACCGACCATTGCGGTTTATTTACCATCCAAACGCAAAGCAACGGGTACAGCGGTGATCATTTTCCCGGGCGGCGGATATTCCGTAAACGCCTACCAACACGAAGGCATTGATGTAGCAAAACAGTTGGTAAAAATGGGCGTTGCCGCGTTTGTCGTGAAATACCGGGTTCCCAACCCCGCCACCATGCCCAATCCCACCATCGGACCCTTACAAGACGCCCAACAGGCCATCAAAACAGTACGTGAAAACGCCAGCGCTTGGGGCATTAATCCAAGTAGGGTAGGGGTGCTGGGCTTTTCTGCGGGCGGACATTTAGCGGCCTCCGCTGGTACCCACTTTCAGGAGGTCCTGATTCCCAACGCGGAAAACACCTCCGTCCGGCCCGATTTCATGCTGCTCATCTACCCCGTCATCAGTTTTATGCCCGGCGTGGGACATAGTGGTTCATCCGACCGATTGATTGGAAAAAATCCGACGGAAGCGCTGCAAAAAGCCTGGTCGAATGAACTGCTGGTAAACGCCCAAACGCCCCCTACGTTTCTCGTACATGCCACCGACGATGGCGGCGTTAGTCCGCTCAACAGCATTTTGTTTTATGAGGCGCTCCGCAAAAACAAGGTATCCGCCGAAATGCATTTGTACCAGCGCGGCGGACACGGATTTGGCCTGTATATCAAAGGCAGCAAGGTGCGGTGGATGGATGCATGCCGGGAATGGATGGGGTTGTAGGGACAAGTAGGGACAAGTCGAGACTTGTCCCAATGCGCGTCAAAATGAACACCGAATATCGAAGTAGGGATAAGTCGAGACTTGTCCCCACAAAAAATAAAATTATATTGTTGCAGTTGAAATTTTTCAAAATAGTTGGTGTGTTGGTTGTGCCTATATGATTTGGCGTAGTTTTTGCATTTTTAATTTTTACCTATAATACGAACGTTTACCGTTCATTTTTGTCCCCCCCGACATGCAACGCCCAGCGTTGCGATCCAACAAACACTTAATCATTTTAATTTTCTGAAGATCCGTGTGCGCTTTAGCACTGAATGGGTCTACTTTATTTCCATGCCTCCTTGCGTTTTGTACGTTTTACAACGCTTGTCAGGCTAATCCGATTTTATTATAAAACATCATCATCATAATAAATACGCATCATGACTCAATCGCTACATTTTGCTTCAGCGCTGAAATGTCTTTTCATTTTAGGCTTTCTTTCGGTTCAAACAGTCGTTTTCGGACAAGCATCCATACCCAAGATCAGTTTTCAGGGTGTTTTAAAAACAGCCTCTGGCGAACCCGTTCCAGATGGAGAGTACACGTTTACCTTTTCTTTCTGGAAATCCTTAACCGGCACCGCCAACAGCGACAAATTGCTCAAAATTGGCGCTACGGATCCCAACGTTGCCAGCAACCAATGGGCAGAAACGGTTGCCCTGGGCGTGGCAGGTGGTATTTATTCCCACAATTTGGGCTCTGTAACCCCGCTCAATCCGCTCAACTTCAACGGTCCGGTTTATTTGAACATCAGAGTAGGGGGCAAGGACCTGGTTCCACGTACCGAATTTACCTATGCGCCTTTTTCTTTCTCTGTAGCAAGTGCCCAAACGGTGGTTTGCTCTGGTGCGGTGGGCGACATTAAATATTCCATTTTACCGCCCGATAAATTCAAGGATGTAAACGGTGATTGCTGGGTGCCGCTGGATGGCCGTTCGTTGGCTACGACCGACGCGTTGTATGCCCAAGGCGTAACCACCTTGCCCAATGCCGGTGGTATGTTTATCCGCGCCCAGGATTTCAGCGTAGTATCCGGCAGTGAAGCCTGGAAACCCAAAAACAACAGCGACAACGACCCCGGTCGTACTTCCAGCACCGCGCCGGGTAATTTTCAGGGCGATGAAAATAAATCGCATACGCACACGGGTACCACCAGCACCAACGGTAGCCATACCCACACCTGGAACAATGGTTTGGAAGGGGATGACTCCGGTTCGGGTGGTTCTAACGCGGAATATACCCGCATTGGCGGATCCGTATCCGATGCGATGGCCGCTGCAGGTAACCACAGCCACACGTTTACAACCGACGCATCGGGTGGGGAAGCACGGCCTAAAAACATGAACTTCTGGATCTACATCCGCATCAACTAAACCGGAATTCTCCTTTCTCCTGATTTGTTAAAATCATTCACCGATGAATAAAAGGTTTCTCGGTGTGGTTGCAGCGCTGTGTGCTGCAATCACAACCCTTTTAGCACAATCTGCTACCACTTGTTTGCCACCGGCAGCCAACGATTACCAGGGTAGTGTTTATTTGAATTATGGCTTTGCCAACAACTCTTTTTCCACCCAGTACCGGGTAAGTGGTACAGTGGGGCAACCGCTGGTGGAAACAGGCTTAAGTGCTGCCAATGTATCCGCAACCGGTTATTGGTCGCAGTTTTTAGTACCGCCACTTTCGCCCTCCGCATCTGCTTCCCAGGGCGACTACCTCGATCGCATTCAGGTAAATTGGCAACCCAATCCTTTAGGGGCTGCGCCAACAGGCGGTTACAAACTTTTCCGCGACGGGGTATATCAAGCCCTGCTCGACCCCAATACCTTTAACTACAACGACTATAATGTTATAGCAGGCAAGGCCTACAGGTACTCGGTAAAGGGGGTAAATGAGTATGGAGACGGTTGCGCGACCGAAGCAGTAGGTTTTCAAGTGCCCAATGGTACGGTAACCGGTTGGGTTTCAACGCAAAATGCCAACGCCGTAAATGATGTGTTGGTATCGTTGACGCCTTTGCAAGGGTATTCGCTGGTTTTTGATGCGGCTGCAGGGACAGGTACTGTTGGTGGCGCGGTTGCGGTGGATACTACATCAGGAAAAAAGTTTTTCCCACTGACCGGAACGCAGGATTACACCATTACTTTTTGGATTAAAAATAAGGGGAACTTTAGTGGTACGGTGATGGAATTTGACGGATATCCGCTAGAGATCAAAGGATATGGAGACGGTATTCAGGTTTATTTGAATGGTGCGGCTGCTACAAACAAGGTTGTGTTCGACGCAGGAACAGAAACGACCTGGCACAACATTGCGGTAGCACATACCGGCCAGGTAATTCGGGTATATGTAGATGGGAACTTAAAAACTTTGGCATCGGTCAGCTTGCCGACTGCACCCAGCACCCGTTTTTTTTTGGGAAATAAATTCCAGTCGGCTAGCGGCTGGCGTGGTAACCTGGACGAATTGCGGATTTATCACAGCCGGTTGAATGAAATTGATTTGCGGGAAGTGATTGCGGGCACCGCCTCCTCCAAAACGCCGAATTTGAAATATTACTGGAAATTTGACGAACAATTGGGCGACAAATCGTTCGATATCATCCACCGGGTGAAATTGTTTTTCTGTGGTGCCTATTTTTCCAACGCTGCTTTCAGCAATGGCGACCGTTCCGATATTCCCTTGGTGAGTACTTCTGCCCGCACAGACAGTACCGGTTTTTATACGATTGAAAGTGCCAGTTACGGCACGGGGACGACGTTTGTTACCCGTCCTTCAAAAAATTTCTACATGCGTTGGGCCGTGCAGTTCCTGAAAAACAATAAATCCTATGCAGCGCTTCCAGATTTTGCCCTTCCACCGCAGTCGACCCTTGAGTTGACGGTGTACAGCGATGGTCCCGATCCAAATACTCAAACATTGCTGTCTAAGTGGTGGGGACCCAACCGGTTTTCCTTAAAACTGACCCCACAAGCCAATGATCCTGTAAAAAGTGATTTGATTATAGACATCAATGGTGGAACCGGTCAGGGCAGTAAGGTAGGTGAGTTGTCAACGGGTTATGCGCATTTGGCATTTACCATCGATAGCACAAGCGCTTCTTCCCGAACCATTACCACGTATATCAACGGGGTGCTTTCCTCTACCAATGTATTTTCAAATGTGGATGGCAATTGGTCGGACCCCGATACCCGTTGGGTGTTGGGCGCGGATCGTTCTGGCACCGGGGCGTACAATGATCCGAATAATTTTAATAATTTTTATGCTGGATTGATCGATGAGTTTGTGGTGTACAATAGCCTTTTGGATATTTTATCCATTCAAAACCACAACCTTAAGGCAAGGGATATGACTGAAAATGGCTTGTATGCCTATTTTCCGCTGGATGAAGGCGAGGGTTATCGACTCAACAATGGCGGCTCCTCTCCGCTTGGATTTGGCGAATCTTACAACATTAAATGGAGCAATTATGCGAAGTTCCCAAAAACACAAGCGCATGAATTTACACCTAAATCCCGTCAGGTAACGCTCAATCCTAGCATAACCTCCGTGGATCAGGTGGATTACACGGATATTTCTACCATCCCGATTTCGGGTTATGTGCGGTATAAAAACACCGATTGTTTTGCTTCAGGCGTCGAAATCACCAACGAGGGTATTTCGTTTGTTCCAAAAGTGGTAACTGATTCTGTTGGTAAGTTCACGATTGATGTTGAGCCTGGCAAGGGTTTCAAACTGGTTCCCAAATATGAAGACCACAATTTTGTGCCTGCTTTATGGGAAGTGAACAAAGTGACGACGCCAATTGCCGGTATTGTATTTAATGATATTACCACGCGCACCGTGGAGGTAACAGTTGCTGGAGGCGATTGCAAAGTGAGTACGTTGGGCAACAATCTGGGTACCCCCTACAACAGTTTGAAACTGCAAATCAAAACCGCGGATAGTGACTGTTTCGAGCAATACGGTACTATGACGAGCGGTACTACTTATACGTTTACCAATGTGCCACCTTTCCGACAGCTGAACGTGGGTTTGTTTTCGCATGAAAATAACGAAATCAAAGACGCCATCCAGTCTTTAGGTGCCATCACAGTAGACATTACGAAAAAGGATACTGCGGTGGAGTTTATTTATCGAAATCCCAACCCACAGGTGGATATTTTTGAAGGCCTGCTTGAAAACTGTGCTGATTTGAAGTATTGGGATCCGGCGCTCCCCCAAGGGGCATTGGCTGATATGGTACTCAATAAAGTGAGAAGATGGGAACCACCTTTGCCACTTGGTGCAGCACCAAACTACATCACCAACAAGGTGAAGTACAATAATGTTGATTATCCGATTGTCAACAGCAAGGTTACCCTAAACAACACCGATTATGCTTATAGCGAATACACGATCAATACCGCTGCAGGAACTGTAAGCATTGGGGGTGACAGTTATAGTCTTACTGCTTCTTCGGCAAAAACCGTTTTAGAAAAAGGCGGCAACGAAACCATCAAGTTGAAAGTGCTGGAGCAATATCCTGGCGGCACTTGTACGCTGGATGAAGGCAGTTTGCGTTTTGTAAACGGGCTCGCCGACGAAGTGAAAGATACCAATTTGGTTGCTACAAACGTCAAACAAACGGGTAACCTGACCGGACCTTCCGGTAGCGCCTTAGCCAATCAGGCCATAAAAGTTCGATTGACCCTTCAGCCCAGCATTTTGGCCCCGGTTTCTGAGGCATTCTATCAGGAAGTGCATGCCACCACCACCAGCGCAACCGGTGAATATACAGTATCATTAGGTCTGGGGATTCGTGACACGACGGTAGGCGGAACCTTTGCGGAGGTGCCTTGGTACCCGAGCTCCGATCGGCCTTATTTGAAAGTAGAAGTGGATAAACAAAATAACGGCGTTTATACACAGGATGGCGCTGTTTTGCGGGTAAACCGTCCTGCCACTACGCATACCTATAAATTTAGGGTGGGCGATACCAACCCAGTGAATCCTTATTACAAAACCCTGCAGGTAATTGCCACGACTGCAGATGGGCGTCAGGGTTCAATCCAAAAAGTTGCAGTAATCAATGGCACGCGTTCAAATGGCGAACGCTTTACTTCATATTTGCCAGAGCGTCCCAGTTTAATTCTGCGCGACCCGCCAGGCGATGCGAGTTATGCCTATTTAGCAAAAGATTCGACCATTTGCGATATTTATTCCTTTGGTTGGACGAATGAACAAGGCCTGACCTTAGACAATGAATTTGATGCCAAACCAGAACTCGTAACATTTACGGGTATCGGTGTAGGTACCATCCAATCTGCTGAATCAGGAGTTGCAGGCGGTTTTAGCGCCTCCATTGTTCGTACCCAGGTAAAGGAAAGTGGTTACCAGGAATGCATGACCTTTAGCACCAATATTTCCACCAACGATGGCGATCTGATTGTGGGGGGCGCGCAAGGGGGCGATGTGTACGTTGGAAAGGCGCAAAACATTATTTTTGGTACTTCCGACCGTGTTCAGGTAAACAATTGTGTGATTCAGGCCGATCAGGTAATTACCTTCAAACCTGGAGGGGCTACTGTTTTCCGTTACTCTGAATATTACATTAAACGGTACTTAATCCCGTACCTCAATAATTTGGCAATTGCATACGATGGGGCTGGCATCACAGACAGCGCTACCATCATGCGCAATTCTGCAAAAAACTGGAAATCCCATCTTCAGTTGAATACCGATACAAAAGCCAATGCCACGTTTGCTAAAAATTTCTCTTTTGATGCGGGTACTACCTACGAAGATGTAAGCAGTATTGCACGAGATGATTACGAAATTGACGAGACAACCTTATCCGAAGCAACTTCGTTTTTCCTCAACTCGGGATTTGATGTTTTCGGGGCAGGTGCTTCTCAAACCTATACGTTAGATTTAAACTTCAATCAGGTTTGGCATGATGAAGATGTCACGTCAAAAGCAACCACGGTAGGTTATGTGTTGGCCGACGATGATCCAGGCGATGCTTTTTATGTGGATGTTTACAACGATCCGGTATTCAAAACGCCCGTTTTCAAAATAAAATCGGGCCAGTCCTCTTGTCCGCATGAAGCAGGCACGGCCTCGCGCGACAAACCGGTGCTTGAACCTGTTGCGGGCTATCCGCTGCAGGCCATCAATATCCCATCCAAAGAAGCGGCCATTTTTAGATTTAATTTGGGCAACAACAGCCAAACCTTCGAAACACGCTCTTACAACTTTACCGCAACCGGAGAAGACAATCCAAATGGTGCGGTGATTAAACTCAACGGCGCAGTGCTCAACGGCGATGCCGGGTATGAGGTGCCTTCAAATGGTTCGGTGCCGATCACCATTACCGTAGAACGCGGTCCTGTTGAATATGAATACAACGACCTGGTACTGGAATTTGCTTCCGGTTGTGAAGCCGAGCGCGCGGGCGCCCTCGCCCTGGACCCAGCGGCCATGCCCGACTTTACAACTGTAGATACCTTGGCCTATTCAAGCCAAAACATCAGTGTGACCTTTGTACGTCCTTGCAGTGAGCTCGACATTGATTATCCTCGCAACAATTATGTGGTGTTGCGCGAAGACCCGGCTCTTACGCCCGTCAATTCAACAGTACGCGATATTATTGTCAATAATTACAATTTGATTGATCCCAACTTCCAGGCCATTCGGGTGCAATACCGACGTGCAGATGGAAACGGCATCTGGACCAACATCCTGGCGCCCGCGACCGTGTTGGGAACGAACCCGCACGAACGCTGGAATACCCAAAATCCAGACTATATCGCCTGGACGGGTAGCCCAAAACCGGATACACTCCAACCGATTTCAACCACCTTCAAATGGGAAACAGCCGGTTTGGTAGATGGTAGCTACGAATTGCGGGCAATCTCTGTATGCACTGGAACCGCTGCGGGCATGGAAGGTTCTTCCTATTATATTCCGATCCGAATTGACCGCGATGCACCAAAAATTGTGGCATTTGAACCTGCCGATGGGGTGTACAACATCGGGGATGTAATTTCGGTGACCTTCGACAAACCGCTCAATACTTCCGTGTTTGCGCCACCTACCGGCAATCCTTTTGGTAAAATTGACCTGTTTGATACTGCCCCTTTGGCTGGCACTGGACTGATTGACGCAACAGTTACGGCGTACGAAAACAAAATTTACATTGTTCCCAATGTACTAAACAAGTTCATTGAAAATAAAATCTTACGCCTTGAACTCAAAAACCTGGAGGATCTGGTTGGAAATAGCACCGGCAATGTGCCCATGAAATGGCTGGGCAAAACGCCTGAGTTTTATGTAAACCGCAACGAACTAGGCTGGCTTACCGATTCCGTAGGAATGACAAAACGGGTGGAATTCACCAAATCCATCGAGGTGAATATTGAAAATCGCGGTACTGCGCCAACGCCGTTCGAAATCAGGGACTATCCTTCCTGGGTGCGCGTTGTACCGAATGCAGGGACTTTGGCGCCCAATGAGATCCGCCCCATCACGTTCACGGCCGACTCTTCCCTGGCCTTCGGGTACTGGAAAGACTCCATCACACTGCGTACGTTGAGTGGCGTTGCACCACCCCTGGCCTTTATGGGCGGTGACGAACGTATTCCCCTGGGTGTACGCGTGGTATGCAGTCCGCCCGATTGGGACCTGGATCCTGCACAGTTTGAAAACAGCATGAACCTGGTGGTAAAACTGAATGTGCAGGGCACCATTTCTACCGATGTGGAAGACATTTTGGGTGCCTTTATCGGCGGACAATTGCGCGGACGTTCGAATGTGCAATATGTGCCGCAGGTAAGTACCACCAACAATAAAGTGTATTTGGCTTACCTGACGGTATTTGGTTCAGCCGCCGATTTGAACAAACCGATCAACCTGCAAATTTGGGATGCTTCGGCTTGTTTGTTGTACGGTACTGTGGTTGAAAATTACGGATTTATCCCGGATGGTATTGCAGGTGATGCGAACACCCCCGTTACCGCCACCACCAACAGCATGGTGTTGCGCCAGATTCCGATTACGCCGGGCTGGAACTGGTTGTCGTTCAACCTCGCTTTCCCAAATCCTGCGATTACGCCTGCTTTGAGCAGCCTGAAATACCCGGCCAACGACCTGATGAAGAGTCAAACCCAGTTTGCCAATTATTATGGCACTTCCTGGGTAGGTAGTTTGACGACACTCGACAACCGCAAAATGTACCAGTATCGGGCTGATAAAGCCGATACCCTGCAATTGCTGGGACTTTGCCTGCCGGATACCATGTCGGTGTATGTCAAAACCGGCTGGAACTGGATCGGCTACCTGCCTGCCCATTCCTTGTCGGTCAACAGCGCATTGTCCACGCTCAAAAATGATGGTAAAATTCAGGCGGGCGACCTGATCAAGAGTAGAACGGGTTTTGCCCAATACATTATCAATCCGGTGTACACGGGCTGGTTGGGTAACCTCGAATACCTGATGCCGCCCTATGGTTACCAATTAAAACTGACCAAACCGGGTGTTAACAACGCCAAGTTGACCTATCCGCCCCAATCGTTTAAAGGGGACAATAGTCAAGTAGCCGGCAGGGGTGGCCCGACACCTGCTTTCTGGACGATCGATCCATCCCAGTACGAAAGCAGTGCAACCCTGATCGGGATGTTGAGCGCCGATGGTGTAAATGCCACCGGACCCAACATGGAACTGGGCGCTTTTGTGGGCAATGAGGTGCGGGGCGTTGCGCAGGCGATGTTCATTGAGCCGCTGAACAGCTACCAATTCTTCCTGACCTATTACGCCAATAACAACGGTGATTTGGTGCAGTTCAAATTGTTTAACAACGACAATGGGCAGATAAATACGCTGAACGAATCCATGTTTTTCAATGCCGACAACCATCAGGGCAGTATTGATGCACCTATGCCATTTACCTATAATGGTTTGACGGGCACGGAGGAAGTATGGAGCAACCTGAGTTTTGAAGTACGGCCTAATCCGTTCAGCCAGTCGACCGAAATCCGTTTCGCGTTAAAGCAGGCTACGTCGGTGGATGTAACGGTGACCGATCTGAATGGTCGCACCGTAGCACATTTTACGGGAGCAGGACTATCGGGGATCAATACACTCGAATGGCAGGGCACCTCCGACAGCGGAACGTCTTTGCAGTCGGGCGTGTATTTTGTTAAATTGAAAACCGAAACCGGCATGGGCATCCGCAAAGTGATGCTTCAGCGATAGTTTAATCCGTTTCTTCATTTCGTAACATCAAAACCATGGAATTTAAACTTCCTACTTCATACCAAAGTACACACACCCAAGCGGCCCACCGGCCGCTTGGGGTGTTACTTTTCAGCCTGGCTTTCACGCTGATGATTGGAACACTTCGTGCCAATCAGCCGGTTCTGCCCCCCAATTGGACGGTAGATCCAGGCGCTTACCAGTTCAACATGAGCATCATTGCCCGGGTCAATTACCTCGGATTGCCTACCAATGCGGCAGGCAATATCGTGGGCGTATTTGTGGGCAGTGAATTGCGCGGGGTTGCCACGCCGGTTGATATTTCCGGCAGCATGTATTATTTCATCACGGTGTATTCCAACATGGCCAGCGGTGAAAACCTGAGCTTCAAGGTGTATTACCAACCCAACGATGCGGTATATACTTCCCTGCAATCGCTGCCATTTATTACCAATGCTTTGGAAGGCACCGTACCTGCACCGTATTGGATTTTTGTAGATAATGTGACGGATCTTCCGCCGCATTTTAACACCATCCCCAACGATACCACCCTGGTGGGAATTCCGTTTGAAACCGTCAACCTGGCCAATTACCTGATCAGCGACGACGGCGATCCGGTGACGTATTCGGTGGTGCCGGGTGCAAATTTAAGTGCAACCATCAACGGTACCATCCTGACCGTCAGTCCAATTTCGGGCAACTGGACGGGTACCGATACGGTGCGCGTGGTTGCGACCGAGCAAACAGCCAACATGAAAAGCGGGTCGACCACCCCTAAATTTACGGTAAATCCCTTTTATGCGGCACCGGTGCTGAACGCAATTCCTGCTCAAAGCATCAATGTCGGACAAACTTTCACGGATTACGACCTCGACAATGCCCTGGTATTTACGGGGGCTTGCAGGGCATTTGATTATTTTGTAACCCCATTCAGCGGCTCCATGGCCAATCCAGGCTGGGCAACGGTTGCACCGGGCGCCAACCCGATGACGGTGATTGCGCGTCCTTTGTTTGATAAAATTCAAATGGCGGGTGCGGGCACTGAACTCGCTGCCTTCCGCGGAAATACCCTCGTGGGCAAGGCTGGCCCGACCGGCACAGCGCCCAATATTACCTACAACCTCACCCTCGCCAATTTGGGGACGGGTAACCTTACCTTTAAGTTATACGATGCCAGCCGCCAATACCTCTACACCCTGGCTACCAACCTGGCCTTTGTGCCTGGCGGCTCGGCTGGCTCGGCGGGCGCGCCTTATTTGATCCAATATTGCCCGCTTACGCCCAGTATTGCTCCTTCAGGGGTGGTGAGCATGGGCATCAACGACACCAATTGGTTTGGTACCTTGCCTGTAAACTATATGGTGTGGGATTGTCCTTTTCCCAACCTGGCAGCGCGCCGGGATACGGCAACGGGCAGTTACACGCGGTTTAACAACCCCAACCCAACGATTATCTCTTCTTCGGGGGCCAACTTTCAGGAAAATACTTGCCTGGAATTGTACGATGCCCAAACCTACGATCCGAACTTTTCGGAAGGCAGCGGTTTGACGTATGCGCTGGTCGGTGGTGCCGATCAAACGAAATTTAGCATCAACGCTACAACGGGTAAATTGAGCTGGAACAATTTTGTCCCCAATTTTGAAACCCCGGCAGATGCAAACCTAGACAATAAATACCTGGTCACCATTCGGGTCACCAACACCAACAACCTGACCAACGAAATCACCCTCGAGGTAACCGTGACCGATAACCCGGTAGAAACATTTACCCCCACCATCAATGGCGGGAGTACGGTGTGTTTGTCGGGGGCGGTCGTGCTTTCCACCACTGGCGGCGGAACATATCTTTGGAATACAAGCCAAACCACGGCGAGCATCGGTGTTACCCTTGCCGGGGTGTACACCGTCACGGTTACCAATGTGGCCCAATGTACCGGCGTGGCCAGTGTGGTTGTGCATCCAGCGCCAACGGTTACACTTACAGGATCGTCGAATATTGTTTGTATCGGGGATCAAATCACCTTGCTCTC
>JAIYAP010000072.1 GCA_027488935.1 Saprospiraceae bacterium
CGAAAATCCCATATCTGAATTGGCTGAATTTCCAAAAGGGTCTTCCAATTTAAAATAAACACTACCACCACCCAAAAGATCCGTTGGAAAACCATTGCTCGAAATCCCTACACTCAATACACCGGCCTGGTTGGTACCATCGTTTCTTTCAAGTTTAAATTGAGGAGGCAGCTGACCGGGGTTAGTACCCGTAAACAGGTGTAAGGCAGCATTGGTAGGATTTGTTGTGCCAATGCCGATAAGGTTTGAAACTGGCGCATTAGGAATTGTAGTTCCTGGACCAGAAATTTGTGCCACAGCACCAGTCATTGAGACTGCTACTATGGATAAAGTCGACAAAAAAAGTTTGAGTTTCATAAATATGATTTTTTTTGAGTTCCCTACTCTCTGAAAGGCTTTTCGGGTTCCGCCTTATTTAAAGATTTTTTAATGTTTACATAGGGTCGTTCACGGAAAATCTGCCAGGAGCATGACCGGCAAATCCTGAAATCTGCCGATCGATGCCCACTAGCATTAACAAAGTCAAAGAAGGTTGATTGGGGTAGGATGGGGTGTTATGGTTTTTTGGCGCAAGTTTATTGTGGGGAATATTAGCCTATTAGTTTGGCTTGGTATCACTGTTCGAACACTGCATTATTTTAGTGTCCGGGTTGATGTTTCCTGTCCCTTTGATGATTGAAAACGAAATGGTCTGGGCGCTGTTATTTACGCTAATGATCATGTCATACTGCGTTACTGTGCCGCGTTTAAAAGTGATGGTTGTGCCACTATCGGAGGCCGTTAAATCTTTCCCGCAGACATGGACCTTTAGATTTCCTTTGCCGCCAATTTCGTAGTTGATCGATACCCAATTCCCATCAATTTTCAAATTTAAAATGTTCTTATCCACGGTTGGAATAGGTACTGTGAATGTCGGATTTGAAGCGGTAACTACTTGTTGATTGGTACAACGGATGCAGTCTTTACTACTAGAATCAGTATTTGGAACTAATTCGACCAAAACATCCATTACAATAAATGAATGGATGATAACATCCACGGGGCAAACTTGGAGCGAAGGATTCAAATAATCCATTTGAATACGGACCTGTTCGTTATTTCCTGGAATTGCAACAAAAATGGTTTGTCCAGCCTGGATAGTATCCGTTAAAATTGTTACATTTCCGGGTACACTTGATACCCTTAATTTGATTGCAGCATTTCCACCTAAAGTGTCTGCCTGAATGTAAATACCGCCCGGAACCACCGTAAACGTTGGCACAGGGGGCGTACAATCGCAATTTGGGGGTTCCGGGTGTTGACACAATTTTAAATAAAGCATGAGTGCCAGCAATAATGCCAGCAAAAGCAGCAAAAATTTTGAACCTGATTTCATTGTTTGATTTTTTTGTTAAATGCTGGGACAAAGATGAATACATCCGTACGAACAATGTTGTTACAAAATTTCCCATTTTTACCGGAGCAAACGTCACCTTTTTTCCTTTTTAAAGTATGCTGAAATCCGACCTTGTAGAAATATTATCTGTTTTTACCCCCCTTGAACAAAAACGATTGCGGGATTTTTTCAATTCGCCATACAGCAATCCATACTACCCATCGCCCGCCGCATTGCGGTTAACGGAGCATATCTTTAAAGCGTTAGAATCGGAAAATTCAGAAGATTTGCATAGAGAACAGCTCTATGAAAAGGTTTTTCCAGGTGAGCCTCCCGTTTTTAATAAATTAGAAAAACATGCGTCTACCGCCTTAAAAACTGCGCGTAAATTTGCCCAATTAGAGGCGCTTGAAAAGTTGAGAACCGAACCTTTTGATCATTACTTATTGGCCGCTTTTTACCAGGAAAAAGCAATGCAAGCACCTTTTGAGCACGTTTATGCGAAATTAAAATCGTGGAAAAATCAAAAAAAACAGTGGGGACATTGGGAATATTGCGTTAACTGGCTGATAGAAGAAACCCATCGTGCTTATCAAAGTGAGTTTTTTCAAAAAAAAGATTGTAGCTATTTACTGGATTCCTTGCAAGCATTGGAAGACCTATACCTCAGTGAGCGTTACTTTTATACCGTAAATATTTTGAATTTTAATCGCATAACCCCTTCTATTCCAATCGACCACCAGCATCGACTGCTTGATGCACTGCAATATCCCAAAGATGCCCCTTACAGATCTACCGCGGTAGGTCAACTTTTCCAACAAGCCAACTATCTGATTACGACTCAAGATGTTGATGTCGAAAAGGTCTCTGCGTTTATTCAAATGCTTCATCGTGAAGTTGCCGCCTTAAATCCGGTACATTTTAACCATCTGGAAGTTTATGCGATAAATTATTGTGTAAATCATAATGCAAAAGACCCCCGTTTTTTACCACTCTTATACCGCCTGCTTAAACAGCGGGTGGAAAGCAAACGCACCTTTTATCAGGGACGTATTGCAGCAAGCGAATTTCAAAACATCGTAAAAACAGGGCTCGTGTGCCGCGATTTTGAATGGGTGCGCGCATTCATAGAAGAAAATCGCGACAAAATCACCGGGAGCGATAACCCCGAAGAACTATACCGCTACAACCTGGCCAACTACCTTTTTTATACAAAAGAATACGACCAGGCATTGAAAATATTACTTATTGCCGACTACGACGAACTTACTTATAAAATATCGGCTAAAATATTGGAGATCAAAATTTTGTACGAAACAGAATCCGATGTTCTGCCCGCCAGAATTGATGCGGCAAAAATCTTTTTTTATAGGGAAAAAAGCCTGAACGAACAAAGAAAAGCCCAATACTGCGGTTTTGCCGATTTTATGCGCCGCTTGATCCGGCCCCAAACGGCTGTTAGCCCCCAACGGCTTTTAAAACTGAAAGAAGAACTTGAAACACCGCCTACAATTGCCGAAAAGTATTGGGTGGCAGAGAAATTAGAGGCGCTGTTGCTCCCCAAAAAATAAGCTACACCCCCTATCCAATAAGGGGCATGGCCTGTTTCCGCCGCGCGTTGGTCTGTACGCCTGAAGTGCTCGATGGTTCATCGTGGAGCGTGATCTTCGTGCTACCCACGCTTAATCCCCCTGCAGAGTGTTGGTTGTAAAAAAACAAAGATGGAGCGTTGTGAAATATTATGCATTGTAAAAGTGAAGACCACGCGAGGCAAAAATGCTTTGTTCTCGCTCTACACGTCAATTAAATCCTTATGTGTCTACTGTCTACTTCATCTATTTTATAACTAACAACATTTTCATTCCCCTCCAGCGAACGATTTATCCAGGTTGCATTTTTTTCATCCACAACAATAAAGATGACATTTTCGCGCGCGTCCAGTTCGAGCAACTCTTCAAAACTAAAAGCCCTCGCTTCCGTATAGGTCAGAACCTGCGCATTTGTGTCCTGAATAGTTTCAGCGGATAACAGGGTTTTGCCATCAGTACCGGGCACAAGCAAAATAGAAAAGACATTGTTCATATAAAGTTAACCTGCTATTGCTGGCGCGCGTTTTAAATGCGCCAGTATGGTGAATTGATTGTTCCGCAAAGTTACATTTTTAAACACACGCTCATTGACTTTTAGTTTGTTTTCGCATTATTCGGCTTATTAGTCGAAGTTTTTAGCCATGCTTGGTGTTCCCGTCTTTTGCTTCAGCACGGATCTCAGCCGCCGCGCCTGGGCATCAGTTGTTGACTAATGGCGGTGGGATTGAACGTGGAACACCACGCGTGGCGGAATTTCCCGTTCGGATTTTGGTTTCACTCGATGTATAAAGGGGAAAGAAACGGATGGAAGGATCTGGCCAGGCGGGATTGAGTGGCCAATGGGGCATACCAAACTGCCATGTATTTAGCGGTCGGTTGGCAATAATGCCTTATTCTTTGCTTTATTCATATTTATCTGAGCGATGGTCTGCTTAGTCCGCTCTTGGATAAGATGCATTTGTTCGAGGATAGGCAGGTGCTTTATTTCCTCGTATGCCTTGTCTTTCCATTCCCAAACGGAAATTTGTGCTTTTGATACTTTAATTTCCATAATCTGTTAATTCTGTTGGTGTGGTTAATCTTACCTGATAAATATGCCGGAGGTATTCAATTGGCAATTTGGACATACTCAACGCTATTTAAAATATGTGGGCCTATATACGGGCTTAAGCCACCCATTGTAACTACCTCCACTTTATACCCTTTGAAAATAGTATCCAACAGGTCGCAAATGGCCATAAAATTATCAAATGTCTCTTTATCCTGTTGAAAGTCAATGAGGATGTCTATATCACTTCCGCTCGTTTGCTCTTGTCTTGCAAACGAGCCAAACAATCCAATTTTGCTAATCCCATGTTGACGAATAAGCAAGCTGTTCAATAAAATTTCATCTTTTATGTGCTTTTTTGATAGCATTATGATAAATTTTTACCAAAAATACGGCTTTTTTCTTAATCCGAACCCTTTTTAGCGTTTCTCTATGGTAGCTGGCTGGGAGGGTGCCAGCGAAGCAACCCCCTAAATCACAAGCAACTTCTTAGAAATAACCGCCCCATTCACCCGAATACTATAAAAATAAGTACCCGCCGGCAGGTCTTTCTTACGGTAAGTCACCGCGTGTGTACCCGCAGGATAGTTCCCTTCCAAAATCGTGTGCCTTACCTTGCCATTTATATCGGTAATCTGGATCAATATAGCGCCTCCCTCTGAAGTGAACGTGAACGTGGTCTCCTCAACAAACGGATTTGGATCGTTCTGGATGGCAATTTTTGAACGCTCGGGCAGTTCGACGCCTACCATCGGCGCCTTGAAAATGGGCAAGATCGGGTAGTCATTACCTAATGCCGTCTCAGGATCAGGCAACCCAAACCAATCTTTTAAGGCACTGGCGTAAACAGACCTGAAATCATGTTCCATGGGTATGTCTTCCGAGGGGCCAACTTCATCTGGAATCATTGGATTGTTCCCGATGATGCCGGGTATTACATTTTTGCCAAAGACAAACATGGGCGCACCTGCACCATGGTCCGTACCAATGCTGCCATTGGAAGCGATGGTGCGTCCAAACTCGGAAAACGTCATGCCAGCTACCCGATCATCTATATCCAACAGTTGGAGATCATCCTGAAAAGCGCCGATCGCCTCCGAAACCTTGCGCAAAAGGTCTGCGTGTTTACCATAAATCGTTCCTTCCGTTTCATTTACCTGCGCGCTGTGGGTATCAAAACCATCGAGCGATACCACATAAATGGGTGTGCGCAAGCCACCACTGATCAATTGGGCTACGATCCGCAATTGATCGGCCAAATTGTTTTCGCCCAGCACAGGGTATTGGGTAGACAGGTTTTTGCCAAGGTCGGCGGCATTTTTGATGGATGCGTAATACGTCTGTGCCTGTTGGGAGACCAACCTTAAGAAGGAGAGTTCTTGTCCGTAAGGCGTATTGGGTGTCGGCTCTGTTTGATCATTGACAAATTGATAATAGTACTGCGGGTCGGAAATAGCGACCCCCATGGGAAGCCGATTGCCCATCAAAGCCAAAGAAACGACGGAACCAATTTGAACCGCTAAGGGATCGGGATGGTCAAGGTTGGGATAACCGTCCGGGAAGTCTGGATGCAAATTTTGCAAATATCGGCCAGCCCATCCGGTACCTAAATATTCATTTGCATCCGAACCGGACATCCATATATCGGTCGAACGGAAATGCGAATAGTCCTGATTGGGGTATCCTACGTTTTGTACAATGCTTACTTTGCCTTCATTATAAAGGTTTTTGACGTCACTAAAAGCAGGATGAACCGCATTTAGGCTGGTGCCATCCAGGCCTAACACCTTGCTTTCAGGTATAAGGATATTTTGGCGCACGGTCGCCAGTTTATCATATTGATCCATCGGAATCAGGGTATTGAGCCCATCATTTCCGCCGGTTAACTGGATCAACACCAGGACGCGGTTATGTTCATTGGTACATCCCGCCAACGATTTGAACATGGGCGCGTGCGAGATGGGATTCAGCGCAAATCCCTTGTATTTGAATCCAGACCAGGCCGCAGCAGCACCCGCATACTGGAGAAAATGTCTTCTTTTCATGATCGATCGTGTTGCATCGGGTGCGCTTAAATGAGTTGATATTCGGCGAGGTTCATGATGTATTTGTGCAGGAACATAAGCCTGGACTGCACGGTTTCCATCGCCATTGGATCGTTTGGATTGGCCAGGTAGGCGTTCCAGGCATCCGTCCAGTAATGGTCTTCGGCCTGCCCGGAAAGCAGAATACCTTTCATGATTAATTTTTTTTGTACCGGTATGTCCATCGGTAACAGGATGCTCAGCAGTTCGTCAATCAAAACATCGGGTTCGCCAGGATCTGAAAATTGGGCAGCCGTGGCGATGTGGTTTATTTTGATGGAGGCATTGTTTCCGTTATAGGCATACAAGGACATGATATCGGTGAATACATTCCGGTTGCGCATGGTCGCCCCAGAAATCCAGTTTCGATGGTACGCCGGTGCCTGGCGGAAAGGCGGCCATCCCGCTACATTGGGCGGTTGTCCGAGCAACATTTGAAGTTCGTTGTTGTAATAATTCAGGTACAACATAATCACCCATTCGTCGTAGGGTTCAGGATATAGCTCGTCCATGACAAAATTCCGCATCAGGCCCATTGTGAGGTCGAGCGGTGTTTTGATGTAACATCCTTTGTTGTAGGCGTCGAAAAAATGTTCGCTGAGCAAGAGGGTCCGCATCACCGGTTGGATGTCGTAGTTATTATCCCGGAATAGTTGAGCAAGCGGCGCAATGATTTCATCTTCAACCGTTTGGTCTATTTTATAATATACAAAAAAACGATAAATTTTTCTACAAATATAGGTCGCAATTTCTTCTTTTTGGAAGATCATGTCCAGCATGGCATCCAATTCTGCTGCCCCGTCCCCCTGCCCTGCGATCACGGTGTTGTTGTAAAAGGAAGAAAACGGTTTGTCTGCTTTGTCGTGGCTGGGTTCATCGAAAAAAGAGGCGCCGATCAACGAATTGACCTTCCAACCGGTGAGCACCCTGGCTGCTGCGCGCACGTCATCTTCGGTATAGGTATTGGCGGATTCTTTGCCGATGGTAAACAACTCTTGTAATTCACGGGCAAAGTTTTCGTCGGGCGCGTCTACTTCATTCAAATAGCCATTCAGGAAATAGAGCATGGCCGGATCAATCGCCACCAACTTGACCAATTCCTTAAAATTGCCCAATGCATTCGATCGAAGCAGGTGGTTGTAGCGATACAAAGCCCTTCCTTCAAACACAATATCCGCTTGAATCGGGAAGTGGTTGTACCAAAACAGGGTCATTTTCTCGCGGATGTCGGCACCGGACTCAACGGCCTGTTTCAGCCACCAGCCACGCCACGATTCTATGCGGTATCCTTCGTTGTCGGGCAGGGGTTTTGCGTCTACCCAGGTCGCTCCCAAAGGAATAAAGGGGTCTGTAAAATCAGGGTTGTTGTAATTGTTTACAGGCGGGTCGGGCAGCGCGGGCGGCGTGAGGATGGCATCCACGGCTTCCGCTGCGTTGCTGAAAGCGGTAAATTGATCAAGGTGCTCCTTTTTTATGCCAAAAGTAGCGCGTCGCAATAAATGGGCCGCGTGCGCCTTGGTCCATGGACCTGCGTACGGCGTCAATCCACCGGACAAGGTAAATTCCGTTTCCGGAAAATCCGTAAGTGCATCATCTGCTTCAGAAGGGGGCACCAAAGTAACCTGTGGGTGGGTGCCACGAAGTTTTTGAAAGAATGCGCTGCGGGGGTAGGAGGGTTTAGGCATAGGTCAAATTTGTTATATGGCTCATAGCTACCAGATAAATGGTCTTTTATGGTGCCAATCAATATTTATCGATCCCGGGCTGCCTCTCTTGTTGGTGCTATCGTGTAACATCCATGCCAAACCGCCCTGTGTTTAACGGGCATTGGGCAAGGATGCCTTGTTCTTTGCTTTGTTCACATTTATCTGAGCGATAGTCTGCTTAGTGCGCTCTTGAATAATGAGCATTTGTTCGAGGATAGGCAGGTGCTTTATTTCCTCGTATGCCTTGTCTTTCCATTCCCAAACGGAAATTTGTGCTTTTGATACTTTAATTTCCATAGCCTGTTAATTCTGTTGGTGTGATGATACGGAGCGGGTGAATATAACCAAGTTCGTAATTTTTAGCCAATATCCGACGCTCCCTGTTGATATTAGCCAAGTGTTTGAAATTCCAGCTTACCAAATAATCGATCTTAGCTACTACGCAAAAAGCAACATGTAATGCATCAAACAATTTCTTGGGAGGCATGATTCCTGTATCGAGGTACATCTGTGCCAGAAAACCAATCTCATCTATTTTTTCAACCGGTAAAACTTCAATAGGATAGTCCTCGACCACTTTCAACAGTTTATTCCGTTCTTCCTCGTTACTGGTCTGGTTAATCTCAGCAATTACGTATTCCGTCACATAGGTATCATAGAGTCCTAATTTGATGAAATTGTCGAAAAAATCCACAGTAATTTCTTTCTTTTCAGGTGCATCATCTGCAAAAAGAAAGTTGATAGCCGATGTATCCAAATATATAGTTGACTTGGTCATCTTGCAAATTTAAGGATAAAAAGTGGAATTGCTAACGGACTTTTTAGTGGACACCCCCCCACCCCCTACCTCCCAGGATACCCCACCTCCCCCTTCACCGAAAACCAAATCACCCGGTTCATCAAATCATCATTGCCCGTGTCAATCCCTTGCGCGGTGTTTTCGGCCGATTTTTGGGCGTAATACAAAGCCTTTCCTTCCAAACCCGACAAACTCGGGTTCATTTCATCCAATTTGATGAGGTTGGGCAGGAATTGATAGTTCCCCGCTTGTGGTTCGTTTTTAAAACAATCGAACATCGGCAAGGCGGTCGCGTCGATGGTGGTCATGGGGGGCAGGCCCAGGATTTGTTCAATGGTGCGCAGCATGGAGGTTTGGTTGTAGGCGGTGTGTACCATCCCCACGCCCTGGCTGTACGCGCTCACCACCATCGCGCCGCTGCGGTAGGCCGAAAGGTGGTCCCAGCCGCCCTGGGAATCGTCTTCGGTGATGAAAATGACCGTGTTGGCCCAAAAACGGCTTTTCGTTACGGCTTCGATGATGCGGCCTAAGGCTAAGTCGTTATCCGCCACCATGGCGCGGGTGGTGGGGAAGCCCGGACTGGTACCTGCCGTGTGGTCGTTGGGCAGCGACATCAGCAGGAGGGCCGGCATACTGTCGCCGAGCTGGGCTTCCCAGGCTTTTAATTCGGCAATAAATGCGTCGGCCCGCAACTGGTCGTTGATGCGCGGATTGTCGTAGCCCGGAAAGTTTTGCGATAAAATGGGCCGCACTCGGGAGATGGTGGAGGTGTTTTTAAACACAAAGGGCTCGTTTTTGCGGTACAAGTGGTAAATATCGCTCCAACTCAGTTTTTCATCAAATTCGGTATAACAGGCCTCGCCATAGATGCGCGCGCTTTTGCCATGGTCCAACGCGTGGTTCCAGATAAAGCCTTCCTGGGTGTACACCATCGCATCGTACTGGCGGTGCGGATAACTGCGGAACCAGGCGCGCACGTTTTTTTGCACATAATCGGATACAATGCCCGCGTCGGTCCACTGGTGCCCTTCGGCGGAGGATTTGCCGGAAACCTGGTAATTGTCGAGCAAATTGTACTGCAAGGCCAATCTATGCTGGTTGGGCGTCACGGAATCGCCAAAAACACACATGGATTTCAGGCCACGTCCAACCGGCAAATCGCCATACACCTGGTCGTAGGTGCGGTTTTCTTTGATGATGTACAAGACGTGTTGGAACACCGAGGGCTCGCCAATACGCTCGGGCACCGGACGCGGGGCAACATTGGGGCGGGGCGCCTGGGTGCTGAGTTCGGCCCGCACTACCTGACCCAGTTTTTTTACCTGGCGCGTATATTTAGCCAATCGTTTGGCATTCGGCACTTTGATAATCGACAAAGAGGCGTATTGCTCATGGGCATTGTGGGCGCCTTTGAACTTTTTGCCCAGCAAAGGAAATTCTTTGCGGATGCTGGCGGTTCGGTTGTGCGTGCCCGCGCCACGTGCCTCTAAATTGGCTACATACAAGGTGTTGTTTTTGCACAACAGGCCGGAAGGATAGGCTTCGGTCGGAATAAAACCCAACAACAAAGGCGTATCGCCCAGCTGTACGACCGCCACGGCATGGTCGAGGCCATTGGATACATACAAGGTTTCACCCAGACTATCCAGCGCCAGACCATTCGGGCTGCTGCCGCTCCAGCCGCCTTGCGCCTGGAGCAGTCCGACGGGAATGGTATGCAGCACTTTATCGTTCGCTACAATGATTTCTGAAATATAATCGCTGTTGCCATTGGCGACATATATTTTTTGTTGGTCGGGGCTGACAACTAACGCATTGGGGTGCAAGCCCACCTGAATTTCGGTGATGGAATTGCCGGTGCTCACGTCAAAAACCGATACCGTGCCTTCCGCAATTGCGCCCGTACGCGGAACGGTATAGGCAGATCCCCAGGGCACCCCGGCGGTTTCCAGGGCTGGATCGGTGGGTTTGGGTCCGCCCCAGTTGCTTACATACACTTTGTTTTGGGCAATTTTTACGCCGAAGGGTGCAACGCCGGTATCGACCGTCCACATCACCTTTCGGTCGGAAAAGCGGATTTTCGTCAATTGGTCGTTGCCGTTGAGCACCACATACAGGTATACCACCCCGTTTTCGGTCTGTACTTCCACTTCATTGGGCAAGGAATTGGGCGCTGGCGCTTTCGCCGGGATGTTCAGCATTTCCACTTTTTCAATTTTGCCGGCATTCCATCGGGCAATCATCACGCCCGAGGGGTCGCGCTCGCGGCAGGCAGCGCCCCACACGACATAAGTTTTGCCTTGCTCCACAAAGGATTTGATCCCGGAAAAAGTGCTCATACAATCCTGGTAAGCGGGTACGTCCCCAAAGGTCCAGCGGGCAATCAACTTGTTGTTCGTGCGATCCAGGATGGCGATCCCGTAACGGTCTTCGAGCACCAAATAACGGGCATCGGGCATCAGCGCTACATCCAGCGTATGGTTTTCCAGGCGCGGGTCGCCATAGGTAACCACTTTCCCGGCGGAATGCACCCCGCGGTTGTAGGGCATGGTGATGGGTTTGCCAGCGGCGGCCTGGGGTAAATCATCGGCGTCGACTTGCGCGAAGACCGCATAAGGAAGGAAAAAGAGTGCAAACGGCAGCAAACGAGAGCGAAGCGACATGATCTTTAAGATAAAGGTGTGTTTCGCAAAGGTACCGGTATAGGCTATATGTAAAAACAAAGAATGGTTAAGTTTTGGGAAAGGCATCCATGCCGTTTATGGTCAACGCAAAGTGGTTAAGAAAACAACCTGGATGTTAATCCATTTAAATCTTGGTATAAAGCGATAAAAACAACGCCATCTTTAGTCGCTGCACTTCCCCATGCTAATCGTTTATAAAAAATGGGTGAAAATCCGGGTAATCCGTGGTTGCATTATGCTGCGGGTGGTCTTCACGTGCGTACAGGTACAAGCGCGTCCGAAGCCAAACATCCAGTTTTGTTAAAATTTTACATTTGCTGATAATTTAACATTGCGGTTTCGCTAATACCATTATATTTGAGACACAATTAATCCCCGTGCCATTTAGCCCCCTTACTGCGTATTTAACTGCTAAAATAGCACACAAGTCTAATCGTAATTGCTAATTAAATAGGATTAATCACCCTGAGATAATGCGCAAAACAACGACCCTTATCTTATTAAAATAAATCTATCCATGCGTACACCCTACCTTCTTTTCATCCTTTTACTATCCGCCCAATTTGTCTCGGCACAACCATATTTCGCACGATATTATAAATTCCCTGACGGATTGGGAAATGTCATTCAGTGCATCCAATTGTCAGGCGATTCCTTATTGTTCCGTATGAATTCTTTTGATGCTGATCCAAGCACGATAGAAACCAGAATGGCTACCATGAATATCCATTCCAGTCAATTCAACGAGGACACTTATTTGCCGAATATTGAAGCAGGGAATTCCATGGTGAAAGACGAAGGTTTTTACCTTTTGCCTAGTGAGGATAGGGATAGCTTAAAATTTATTATTTTGAATCGTCTAAGCAACAATTTTTCTTTTATTGATTCTGTACACTTAAAGATTGCCGGTAGTGCTTATTATTATTACCTTGGTAAAACCATTCTATATAATGACAAATACATAGTTACCGGGATCGCTCAAAATTCAACCGGTTATGCTATTGGGCGAACCGTTATTTTTATTCTCAATAAGGATTTAACCCTCTTTGATACCCGGGTAATAGAACCAGTGCGGCAGTTAATCAAACCACGGGATTTGGCGATTAATCCGGTGGATGGACGCTTGTACTTATCGTTGGTTTATGACAATTTTGACAAACAAGACTCAACGTCTGTACCTGCGCCCCAATATCAAAAAGTCGTATCACTTGATTCAAGTTTTCAAATCAATGATTTCTGGGATTCAGAGGCGTATTATGGGGGATATGCTGAAGCGGCACCGATCGCATTTTCTCCAACGGGTACCTTGTATAGTTTTTTTACTTATGATAGTTTCGATAATATCATTGCCATCGATCCAACCGGCCAGGAAATTTGGAAAACGCCCCTTGATTCATTCATCGTTGTTGGCCCGACTACATTATGGCTCACAGCCAGGAGTTTTTCAATTCAGGATATGATTGTTGCCTCAAATGGTGATGTTTTGTTAACGGGGAGTGCTACCGACACTAAATATAATATTGGTTTGTCATCATTTTTGGCACGGTTGCGGCCGGATGGGAAAATAAAATGGACGAAAATATTCCGTGCCAACAATCTGTTTTCCTTCCAGAACTATGGCTATGCATCCGGATTTATTCAGGTGCTAGAGCAACCTGATGGAAACATCGTGGCAGGAGGCGGAGTACAAGTATATGATCAAGTTTTATCGCCTGAAACGCCTCCGAGCAACGAGGCATGGCTGCTGCGCGCAGATAGTAATGGCTGCATATCGCCTGCCTGCGGGTATATTCAGGATGCGGTTCAAAAAACAAACTATCTACCCATCGTAACCCCCGCCAACGAATGGACCGTAGAACATGCCGAGTTGTTCAAAACTTCCCGCCGGAAATACCGCTTTGCACCCGATTCGGTGTTGGTCAATGGAAAATACTGTTATGAATTGAAATACGAGGATAGTTTCTTCGGCGCACATTCCACAAACCGATTTTACCGCGAGGAAAACGGCATCGTTTATACCAGCAATGGGGAGGTGGTATACGATCTGAACCTCGGCACACTGGATACGATGCTGTATTATTATTACCCTAACCAGTACACGCGAACGGTCACAGCGGTAGGAACGGTGGTTTTTAACGACAGTCAGCCACGAAAAACCCAAAAGGTGGAATGCCCGAACACTCCGGACTTTCAGATCGCAGACCCGATTACCATTGTGGAAGGCATGGGGGATCTTGAAGATTTTTTCCACGCGCCCTTCCATTGTATTAATCCGCTTGACGGCCCATCTGATTATATCGTGTGTTTTTCAGTGAATGGCCAAATTGTATACATGAAGCCAGGAGAAAGCTGTGACCTCACCGCAACCACCCTCCCTGACAATCATACCCGTATTTCCGTCTATCCGAATCCGGCCGACGAACGCCTTTACATCGATATTCCTGCTTTAGTCGCAGAATCGGCCTATCAACTACGAATTTACAACACGCTGGGCGCCTGTATATTAACCCCCAAAATGGCCACATCCGGCGGTTTGTTGACGGTGGATATTGCGCGCTTATTGCCAGGTAGTTATTGGGGCATGCTGCTGGGTGCAGATGGAAAAACTTTTCCTTTTGCGTTTATTAAGAAAGGGGAATAACTGGAGAAGAAAAGCGACAAAAACATCAAAAGTCTTTGTCGCTTTTCTTCCCAATCCAAAACGTTTATTTAATCTGTGTAAATACACTGCCTATTTTAAATTTCAATCTCATGAAGCACCTTATTTTTTTGTTATTAATCCCTATTCTTTTTACAGCAACCTTGTATGCTCAAGTTCCAGATTCCACTTTTGGAGTGCCGAATTCCTTTGAAGGCCCAGGTACGTCTTGGCCTGCTGTAACAGGCAGTGATTTTGGCGGAAGAGAGGATCGTTGTTTTTCCACCATGTATTTACCAAGCGGGAAAATCATTCAAGCAGGCCTATCACAAGGAAATAATGAGCTTGATTTTGCTTTGGTGCACCTGTTGCAGGACGGTACTTTTGATTCACTTGCCGGATACCAAGGGCAAATCAGGATCGATTTAGGGTATCAACACGATAGTTGCCTTGCCGCAATTTTGTATGATCAAGAACAGATTGTAATGGGAGGGTGTGTAAGTTTGCCTGGGGGAAAAGGGTATATAAACCTGCTTACCCGCGTGGATACAAATGGTCAAATTGATTTCACCTTTGGCAACAATGGCAAGATGGAAATTGATTTACCAGCCAACAATGAAATGATTACTAAAATGATTGGACTCCATGATGGCCAAATCTTGATTGCCGGTAATGCATTTTATGGTACGTCCCTTGATTTTCCTGATTCAACTGCTGTTTTTGTAGGACGTTTATTGCCCAATGGTCAGGTGGATAGCACCTTTGGTAAGCATGGTTTTTTATATTGTCGATATGAATACACTTGCAAATCTTCGTTGTTGGGCGACATTGCTGTAGACCATAAGGGGCGCATCATTTTAAGTGGCGGTTCATATAGCCCATATCCAGGCGTAATAGGCAATGAAAATGGTTGCACAAGCTATATCTATGTGCACCGTTACCTGAATAATGGCCAGCCTGATGCCTCTTTTGGCAACCAAGGGCAAGTGGAGTTGACCTTTAAACAAGGCCGTGCTACCTCCATTTTTATTGAAAATGATGATCGAATATTGGTTGCTGGTATGGTTACCAATTTTTTGTTATCACAACCTGTTTATACGTTATTAGTCCGATTACTTCCTAATGGTTCACCTGATATTTCTTTTGCTGATGGTGGATATTTTGTAAAATATATTTTGGGCGTTTCAAGTTCGACAGAAATTTTTGAAATTATTAAGATAAAGGAAAAGTATTATTGTGGATTTGTAGATGAAGCCAACGGAGATCACGTTTTTTTTGGAATAATTCGGTTCAAAGAAATGGGGGTCATTGATTCCTTATTTGGTATCAATGGTATTTTTTCTAATTTATTTTGGCTCCCACTTCCTTTATATTATATGAATGAAATTCATACGATTGATTCAAACAGTATATATCTAACTGGGTATTATAGCTTTTTAAGTCAGGATAATATGTTCATAAGTAAAGTAAATATTCGTAATGCCATTTCGTTTACGCAACAGCCTGGCGACAGTTTTGATAATATCCATTTTTTCCCAAATCCTATTACAGGAGCAGCGTTTTTTTTAGAATGGAACAGTACTGTATCTGAAGAGATGTCTATCTTATTGACGGATTTACAAGGACGCATCCTAATAAATAAACAAATAATGATGCAAACAGGTATCAATAGCATAGATTTACCATCAGGCCTTCAAAACGGGGTTTATTTTTTGTCCATCAAAGGAAACGGGTTTTCTCAAGTGGAAAAGTGTGTGATACAAAAGGGGGATTAGCTTTGTTTTGTGCCGCAAGAAGCCTGCGCGCCTACTACGCGCCACCAGGATTAATTAATAACCACTATGCACCTTTGTTATTTAAATAGCAAAGGTGCATATTAATTTATTCCTATGAAATTTCCATTCGCATTTTACCTAACATTTTGCCTAATATTCCAAGAGTTAAAAGCTCAGCGCAATGATAATACTTGGTATTTAGGATACCCAGGAAATGGAGAAATATTTGGGCCAAGTAAAGTTACTTTTGACGATGGCTCTTTTTATATAAAAAAGGATACAAGCTTTTACAGAGGAATTGATGACAGCAACAATACAATTATCTCGGATAATGATGGAAAATATAAAGCCTCATTTAATGGATTTTGGATTAATGATAGCTCTGGGAAATTAATGTCAAATGGTGATTCTATCTGGTATGAAACGCTCCCTTATTTATATGGATATTCAGATGATGACATCCCACAAGGTGGTATGTTTTTACCTTGGCCAAACCACCCTGACAGCATTTTATTATTTTATACGAGCCAAGGTAATGCTGCCTGGCCTGCATCAGTCGATCTTGCAAGTCTAAATCTTTTCTTTGCAACAGTAGGGAAATCCGCTAATAATGGGAAAGGGGCAGTATTAGAAAAAAGACATACAGTTCTTAATGACACCATACAATATGGTCGATTAAGTGCTGTACAGCATGCGAATGGAAGAGATTGGTGGATACTTATTAATGAACGAAATAGCAATAGATTTTATCGTCTACTACTTGATCCTTATGGTGTTCATAAGTTAGATTCTCAGATCGTTTCACTACCGGTCATTGATGGACTGGGCCAATCTGCATTCTCACCTGATGGAAACTTCTATGCAATAAAAAGTTCTGTGGGGGCAAATATTGGCAACTTTTTTGATATTTTTAGTTTTGACCGTTGTTCTGGCTACCTAAGCAATCAATATCAAATAAACAAAGATGGCTCTTCTGTTGGAGGATTGGCATTTTCTCCTAACTCTAGGTTTCTATATGTAAGTTTTTTAACAGAAATATATCAGTATGATTTAAACTCAAATAACCTAGACTCTTCTAAAGTAGTTGTTGGTGTATATGAGCCTCCATCAAGTGGCCTTCCGACAACTTTTTTTACGATGCAATTGGCTCCGGATAATAAAATTTATATGTGCGCCACTAATGCAATTAATTATTTACATGTAATTCACAATCCTGATAATTATGGCATGGAGTGCCAATTCCAACAAAGAGGTATATTATTACCTACCTATAATTATACCTCTGTAAGCTATAGCCCATACTTTCGACTAGGCCCCCTTGACAACACTCCTTGTGATACCTTAGGAATGAACAATCTTCCGGTCGCTTGGTATCGCTACGAACAAGATACACTAGATTTTTTGAAAGTAAACTTTTTCGACCTATCTTATTATGAACCTACCACCTGGTCTTGGGATTTTGGTGATGGCTTAACCGTTGATGATGAACGGTACCCTGTACATCAATTTGACAGTGCCGGGATTTACCAAGTATGCCTCACCGTAAGTAACCCTAACGCAAGCAATACCCATTGTAAAACGATCTATTTAGGTGTGTCTGCAACAGAAAACCCGGTACTTCAAAAACAAATAGAAATTTCACCCAACCCTTTTAACACCCATTTAGATGTAGCTCTAAACTTAAATCTTCACTTACCTATCTTCCGCCTTTTTGATCAAACAGGTCGAATTGTACTTGAAAAGCGCATATCATTTGGTATTTCAGAGATTGAAACAGATATGCTACCGCCTGGAATTTATTTTTGGGAGGTAAGATCGCCGACTGAGATGCTTAAATCAGGAAAATTAGTCAAAATTAAAAACTAATTTTTTGGGTTTATTTGCTCGACAATGCATCTATTGCCGAATCCCTACACCCATTTTATTTCGCCCCAACCGTAAATTTTCCCGTATACACCAAATAGCCATCTTCCTGGCGTTCGATGGTAAAATAATAAAGGCCGGGCTTCATACTAAGTTTGGCGGATAAAACAAACGCCCATTGGCTGGTGGCCCGACTTTCGCTACTAATATTAGGATTCAGGGTGAACACAGGCTCAGCATTGGGCTGGTTGGTGTAAATTTTAAGCAACAAGGGGAATCGTTGGGTATCCGAACTTGCGCCGACAGTCCCCTTGAAAAACAGCGTAACCTTGCCGTTATAAAGTTTTAAATCTGCGCCAATACGAGGGGTTGCCAACTCCGCCGCACCATTTGTAGCCCGTAGATTGCCGCCGACATGATCTTCAAACGCACGGTTGATGGCAAAATCGGCTGGATTGGCCATGGCAATGGGGCGTTCCTGCTGTTCAGTCGCGATAGTTGGCGTGTCCTGCGTGGCAACCGGCTCACTGGCAGGAGTTTGGGGGGGTATTATTTCTTGTTTAGGCGTATTGGGCACTGGTTCAGACGTAAGGGTAAACCAAGTCCAGCCGGCCCAACCAAACAGTAAAATCAATAAAACGACAAGCGGCCATTTAAATCGTTCGAAAAGATTCGGTTTAGGGGCCGTTTGTGTGATTTCGCGCATCAGGTCGCGGAGTTGCAGCTTTTTCGGATCTTCAAATTCCGCTTGCAACTGGCGGTGCAATTCCACTTCGGCCCGAAAGGCCGGATCGGTGGCCATTTGGGCTTCCACCGCCTCCTTTTCCACTTTGGAGAGCGCGCCGCTGAGGTATTGTTCTATACGTTCTTGTATATCGAAATTTTCCATGATTCATCAAGATTTTTGAAGTTCTTCAAATGCTGCGTCGTTTTTAATCAGTTCGACCAGCCGGTCTTTGCATTGCGATTTGCGGCGACGCGCATACCCTTCGCTGGCAAATCCCATTTCCTCGGCAATTTCCTCCATGCTCCTTTTTTGAAAGAAGAGTACGAGTACTTTCTGACAGTCGGCACCCAATAAGTGCAAGGATTTGTAAAAAAGATTACCCCGCTCAAGTTGGAGCAGGTCCACTTCTGCAGATTCGTCGCGTATGTATTTGGCTTGTTCGGGAATTGTTACCGCTTGTGCCGATTTTTTTTGCCGCCGCGACATCCAGAGGTTGCGGCACACGCCATGCAGAAAGGTGCTGAACTTGCTGGTGAGTTCGAAACCAGGCTTTTGGGCTTTTTCATAGATCACCACCACGGCGTCCTGGAATATGTCTTTGGCGTCGTCTTCGGTACCACCGTGGTCGAGGATGAGCCGTCGGATCATCGGAAACAGCTTGGCGTACATCCGGGTCAGCACGATCCGGTCGCCCGAAAGAATAGCGGATAAATAGTGTTTGTCTTCCAAAATGGTCGGTGTTGTTGGCGGGATTTTCTCTGGGCAAAAATAGGAGTTTATTATTCAATCAACACAAACCCGGCCCAATCAAAAGCCCCCGGCCTTTTTTCCCGCATGGTGCGTTGGGTGGTTTGAAACGCATCCGGCACCGTCTGTTGATCGGACAGCCAATGCTTGTAAAAGGTAGTCATGAAATCTTTCGTGCTTTGATCGTCTACCTTCCACAAAGACATAATGAGGTATTTAGCGCCGGCAATTTTGAAAGCGCGTTGCAAGCCAAACACCCCTTCCTTGCCAACGATATCGCCTAAGCCCGTTTCGCAGGCGCTCAATACCACGAGTTCCGTGCCGGAAAGGTTCATTTGGCTGATTTCGTAGGCCGTGAGGATGCCATCTTCCTGTCCTTCCGGGTGTTTGCCGGTGAGCCAGGTTTGTTTGGCCCCAGCCATCATAAGCCCCGAGCGGATCATGGGGTGTTCGGACATTTTGAACGCAGGTGCCTGACCCAAACCCCCGAATGATTTTTGATCTTTTTTGACCGGATCGGGGAAAAAATACCCGTGTGTGGCAAGGTGTATGATGCGCGGAGCGGGTGCGCCGAGGCCCAGTTGCCGGAAGGAGGCTTCGGTAGCATAAAAACCAGTGTCGACTTGCGCGTGTATACCTGCGCGTGAAAGCATTTGAGCAATCTCGCGCACTTCTGCGGCGGTGGCGGGCAAATAATCGAGGACGCCACCGCGGCTGGTGCTGGCGCTATCAGGATGGAAAGGCAGGATATTGGCTTCTTGAATGCCGCTTGAATTGATGTCCCGGTTGGCCAGGGCGAGGGTCATGCTATCAGCGTCATAACGGATGCCGCCCGCGAGGTAAGCATCATGAGCGGTGGTGGTGCTCGTATTTGGCAGCACTAATTGGCGGGTGCTACCCAGCAATACGAGACTGTGGTTATCGCCGAAGGTTTTGCCGTTGGTATTTGAGATGGCGGCCAAATTGATGCGGTGTAACAGGCCAGAGGGGGCAAAATAGATGGTTTTGCTGTCTTTGAGCGCGGTTTCGAGCGGCTGCCAAATGCGTTCATAGAGGGATTTTTGTTTGTTTGTTGTTGTTTTTTGAGCGTATAGGGCATTGATTTTAAGGAAATTATTGCCGCCAGTGGCACCCTTTAAAAGCGGAATCAATTCCTTTTCGTTAAAAAGTGAGATAAAAACAGGTGCATCATCTGCCTTCAGAATCAGTGCGCCATATAAAGTACTGTCGGTTGGCTCAGTCAGTTGATATTTGTAATGTACAAATTCAATAGCGGCTTCTCCAGGTTTAAGCGCCTGCTGTACGTCCTGCCATTTTACTTGCCGGATGGCATCTCCATAACCCTTCACCTTTTGGATCAATTCTTTTTCAATTGAGTTGGCGTTATCTTCCAAAATAGCCAGTTGTAAACTGTCTCGTTCCAAGCTTGGTTTGGTGTATTCTGCGGAAAGACGGCGACGCAAGGCGTTTAGCTTGTTTTGTAAATCGGCTCCTTCTGAACTGCTCTTTGCGAGTTTGTTTACGCGTTGTGCATTATTGAGCAAAAAGCCTTTTTGAAATAAGGTATGGTCATAACAAAGTGCTGGCAAAATAGCAGCTTGTTTATTCCCTACCGTACGTTCTTGCAGAAAAGATAAAATCGAGTTCCCGTTAGATTGAAAATAAACGGTGTAATTGCTTAATTCGCTTTCCGAAAGAAAGGATGTACTTTGCGAAAGCCGATGTTGGTCGGTGTTCAAAATTTCCTCCCAAAGTAGCTCAGATGCTGAAAAATTATTTGTGAGTTCATAATATAATGCAATCCCCTTCTGGCTTTCAATGTAAAAAGGATGTTGCGTCCCAACCGATTTTTCAAAAATGTCTTTCGCTTCTTGACAAAGCGGCAGAATGGCATTTAAATCTCCTTTTTTCAAATAATACCGAGCATTTGTCAACAAAATATTCGCGTAGACTGGGTGGTCCTTGCCCAAGATTTTTGCTGCAATGGCCTTACCTTCTAAAAAAAGTGGTTCGGCTTTTTCAAATTTCCCTAAACTGGCATATAACCCTGCACGTCCATTGATACTTAGAGGATATATGTCGGGAGGATTATCTGATTTTTTATTTTCAAAATAATTTTGGGTTTCAGTAAACAAGTTTTCTGCCTGTTCATACTTGCCAATATCTGTATATACTAAAGCTAGGTTTAATTTATTGGACCAATAATTTGGTTGATCTTCATAATTTTGCCTTGTTTGCCAAACTCTAATTGATTCAATATATTGGGACTCAGCCTTGTTAAAGTTACCCATTGAATAACAAATACCTGCCTGGGTTGTGAGGCTTCTGGCGTAATCGGGGTGATTTGTTCCCAATTCCTGCTTCATGATTGTTTGTGATAATTCTATGTACTGTACTGCTTTTTCATAAAGGCTCATTCTTTTGTATAAACTGGCAAGGTTCCCTAACGAATATGCGTATTGAATACTATTTTTCCCGTATACTTTACCCCTAAGTGCAAGGCATTCCTGATGAAAATCTTCTGCTTTTTCATAATTTCCAAAGCCAGAAAAATGAATATTTCCCAATGTGTTTAAGAAAAATATACGATCTCCGTCTGTATTTCTATTTGATTTGTCCAGCACCGATAATGCTTGCATAGAGATCTGCTCAGCCTGTTCAAAGTTCTTTTTCATAAGATATACATGTGCCACTAATCTCATGCTTAACATATAAATTGGATCTGTTTTTTCAAGTATCCTTTCCCTGATTTCTAATGCATTAAGGTGATAGGCCAATGCCTGTGTAAGATTTCCCAATCCTAAATACAAGTCGCCCAGATTAAACAAGGTTTTTGCATAGCCTGGATGATCTTTCCCAGATACTTTTTCCCGAATCTCTAAAGATTCGAAGTAGGCCTTTTCTGCACCTGAATAGTCTTTTTTTCTCTCCAAAAGATAACCTTCATTGTGACAGATTGCGGCATACCAGGCAGTTGTTTGCCCCAGTTTTTCTTCCACAATTTGCTTGGCAATTGAATTTACCGCAGCGGCCTGCTCATAGTCCTTTTGATTTATTCGATCTGTACAAACGGCTAACAGACTATCTACCAATCGAATGGCAAGTGTATCCTGGGCGCTCGAAGGGGTTTGCTGGCCCATTGCCCAAATTGGAGCGAGCACAAGTAGAAAAAGGAAAATGGTCTTCATTTTATTAAATCTTTAGGGAGATGTACTGCTGATAGAAAGTGCCGCGGTGTAACATTATTCGTCCTTAGCAAATATACATATGTCACGGCCATATCTGCTTCAGATACATCCTAAAACAAGTGCTAAAGCATGTTAATTTTTTTACATGGCAGGCACATTAACATCATTTTAAACATTTAAACATTTTTACAATCATGACAAACAATCGCTTAATCACTTCCCAATTCAAAACGCTGGCATACCTGCTGTTATGCATCGCGCTTCCGGTCTTTTTCATCAGCTGCTACAAAGAACCCAAAGGCGCAGAAGTTTTAATCAATTCAAAAAACGAGGATCTATTTGTGTATTTGAAAAAAGGAGAAAGATTTCCTTTCCAATTAACGGCAAAAAAAGGAGATGAAGACGATCAACTTAATGCATTGCGCTATATGATCAAGTATGACAACGACCCGACTATTTATGTGGATCAGATTGATCTTTACCAGACGCTTGAAGGCGGGGATCGCAATAAATATGATTATAATTGGTCCGTACTGGCGCGCAATGTGGCGGGGAAAGAGGACCATATCTTTTCTTTTGAAACTCAGAGGGGTGTTTGGACAGATAGAAAGGTTACGCTTTTTGTGCAAGAGTAATGTGTTTTTTTGAAAGTGCATGTAACATGTTGAGCACTTAACAAATCAATCTTCAGCCACCATCATAACAGGCTTTTCACAAAATGTGCGGATTGAAATACATCCCCACCTTCACTAAAATCAACACAACACATTTTTTTCAACCTTTCAATTTTAAAAATCATGACCAATATTCGTTTTGCTTCAATTGCTTCCGGTACGCTGTTTTGCTGCCTTTTTCTTGCTTTTTCAGCGTCTGCACAGTTTACCCAAAACAACGTTACAAAAAGCATTTCTACAAATACTGTTTTTAACGCCATAACTACGGCCAACGTTGGTATTGGCACCTCCTCGCCCATGCAAAAACTGACGGTCTTTACACCGCCAAACAGTTATGGCATCTCCCAAACAGACGGAAACATTAAATTTTCGACGTACATCGGCGGCCAAGCCAATGGCGCCTATGTCGGCACCATCAGCAACCACCCATTGCACTTTTACATCAATAATGGCGTCGCCCAGATGACCGTGGCGACAAACGGCAATGTTGGTATTGGCACGGTTGCCCCAATCAGCAGACTCGAAATTGCGGGCCAAAACGCCCTGATGATGCGCGGTTATGAGCCCTTTTTAAATCTACGGGATGAAAATTGCGGCCAAACAGGACGTATTCAGTTTGTAGGCGGCGCATGGAACTTCCACAAAATTCTTGCAAATGGCAATGTGAGCTACCAGATGACGGTGGCAGATAATGGGAATGTCGGCATCGGATCAACTGTCCCCAAAAGCAAATTAGAGGTGGTCGGTCAAGACGGTATTTGTTCGCGTGGGTATGAACCATTTATAACAATAATTGATGACAACAGCGGCAAATCTGCACGGATTCAAGCTGCGCATGGCGACATCAACTTCTTTAAAGGCGTTCCCAGTGGCCAGGGCTGGAACAACTATATCCCTCAGATGGTCATTAAGGACAACGGCATTGTAATGATTGGTACTTTAAAAACACCAGTTGGCTATAAACTCGCTGTAGGCGGCAAGGTCATCTGTGAAGAAGTAAAAGTTCAGTTGCAAAACGCCTGGCCCGATTACGTATTCGAAAGTGATTATGTACTCCCAAGTTTGGAAGAAGTGGAACAACATATAAAAACCAACAAACACTTACCGGGTATTCCTTCGGCATGTGCATTGGAAACAGACGGCATCAGTGTTGGAGCGATGCAAACCAAAATGATGGAAAAGATTGAGGAATTGACCTTATACCTGATCGACCTTAAGAAAGAAAACACGACACTTCGCCAAGAAATTGAGATTTTAAAACAAAAGTAAATAACTGCACAGCAGGAAGAAAAACATCCTGCTTGATCGTTGTTTTTTCACTTTTAACTGAATTTGATCATGAAAAACATATCATTAGCATTCCTTCTTTTTGTTGGAATCGGGATGCAATCCTTTGCGCAGACCGTAAGCGAAGCAATCGCCAAGCAGGTTGCTACCAATTATTTCAATCAGGTAACCAGTACTGGAAAAATTGACTTAAAGGCCGTGAATATGAATAATTCAACGAGCACCGCTTTTCGGAGCGCACAGCCGGCCTTTTATGTATTTGTTCCGCAGGATAAACCTGGTTTTGTAATTGTGTCTGCCACCGAATCTACTTATCCAATTTTGGCGATTTCTGACAAAAGCACATTCCCGACAGATGATTTACCGCCAGCCGTGGAATACATTTTAAATGAATATCGTGCTCAAATTGATGAAATCAGGGCAAATAATTTTGTTGCTGATCCTGAAATCAAGCAAGCTTGGAGTATGCTAACTTCAAATCAATCGGCCAGCACGACCCAAACCGTACTTCCCGAGTATTACCTGAAAACCGAATGGGGGCAAGGGGATCTTTATAATACGTTTTGCCCATTGAGTATTTACGGACCCCGAGGGCTCACTGGATGTGTTGCTACTGCATTGGCGCAGGTCCTAAAATTTTGGAACTATCCGGTGGTTGGAAAAGGAGGGTATGTTGCTTATGAGGATAATGATCCAAGTGACAGTATCTCCGGCATTTTCGGTGCCCCAATCGGTGGTTATGTTTATAATTGGAAAGATATGCCCAATAAGTTGGATGGTTCAACGAGCAATATTCAGAATAACTCTGTTGCCAATTTGATGTACCACTGTGGTGTGGCTGTAAAAATGGATTATGGTGTAAGCGGAAGTGGCGCTTTTACTAAAGATTATGCCTACGCTTTAGAAAAATATTTCGGATTTCTTCCCGGGGTAAAATTGGATAAAAAAGATAGTTATAGTGAAAAAGATTGGGCCAGTAAGCTCAGAACCTGGTTGGATGCAGAAGGTCCAGTTCTTTATGATGGTGGAGCGCATGCATGGGTTTGTGATGGATATTTTGGTGAATATTTATTCCACATGAACTGGGGTTGGGGTGGTCAAGCGGACGGCTATTTCTTGCTTAACAGCCTGAATCCATCAAATAAAAATTACACAAACGGTCAACAAGCGGTCCATAATCTGCGCGTGCAAGGTTGCCTGCCGTTTCATAAATCAAACACTGCTTTTGTGTTTCCCGCAAGCGTGGAAGTGGGAAATTACATCCAATATTGGGGGACAGTATATCCATCGGCTACAGTAAACTTTAGTGCATTTAACAGCATCACACTCACTCCAGGTGCAACAATTTCTCAAGGTAGCACTTTTCGAGCATGGATTGAAGGATGCAATGGGAGCTTTACCGATGACGGTGCAGAGGATCGTAGCGATATTCCTGCCGATGAAACTACAACTACGGAAACTTCTAATCTGAACATTTTCCCAAATCCATTTAATGGTGCAACAACGATCGCATTCAATCTACCCCTTGATCAATCTGTTGATCTCAAAATTTTCAACATGGACGGCAAGGTCGTTGAGCAATTGTTGCAGCCTGGGACCATCCAGCACGCGGGGGCGCATCAAGTGACGTTCAATGGAACGAACCTTCCGAATGGCGTTTATTTTGTGTCATTCGTATCTGTAGATCTTAAGGAAATTAAACGTATAGTTTTGGTGAAATAACATTTAAAATAAAAGGGGTATGTAATCTTGTATTATTATAAAAGAGGCCGTCTCACAAGAAAATTGCTTGAGACGGCCTCTTTTTGTCCTCAAACCCGCGCCAACATCCACCCCAATCCCGACTCAAACACCTGTTCCTGCTCTTTTTCATTGTGTATCTCATGGTACAAGCCCGGCCATTCCTGAAAAGTAACATCCCCCGTCACCCGAGTCGAAAATTCACGGGTAGCCGGCGCAGAAGTAAGCCGATCCGCGCCACCATGCATCAACAGGGCAGGGATGGGCATGGGGCCGCTGTATTTATTGAGCCAGCCAGCGCCTTCCAACAGGGCAATGCCGCCTGCCGCGCTCACCCGGGAGTGTACGAGGGGATCGTTTACATATTTTTTTACGACTTCCGGGTCGCGGGATACAAATTTGGCGTGTACCCCATTGGGTAAGGTCAAATTAGGCATAAAACGCTTGAGCAAGTACCCGGCCGCAACTTTCAAGGCGGGCGCTTCGAAGGCTAAGCGGATCCAGGGACCGGTCGTAACAATGCCTTTCAAATCGGGTTTCCGGCGCAATACATAATTCAAGGCTACATTGCCGCCCATCGAATGTCCGTATAGAAAAACAGGCAAACCGGGGTATAAATCTTTTGTTTTTTCTAAAAACTGCCCCAAATCGTCCATCAGCACCTCGATGCTCGCCGCATGGCCGCGGGTGCCTTCGCTTTGTCCGTGTCCCTGCTGGTCATACAAGGTTACCGCAAATCCGTGGGCATTGAACCAGTGCGCAACATGATCGTAGCGGCCTAGGTGCTCGCCTTGCCCGTGTACGAGTGCGATCACGGCTTTGGGCAGGTCTACCGGCCAGTTGCGGGCAAAAATTTGTAATCCTTCGGCGTTTTTCCAGTGTAAGTCTTGCATGTTAGGGTAGATAAGTTTTGCCTTTGCGTGAAAAAAGCACCATCCGCGCATCTTTGTGCGTCGGTTTTACTTTTTCGGTGAAATAAGCGCTCGCTTTTTGCGCAGCCCCGAGGTTGCAAAGAAAATAACAGAATTTGCCGTCGGTGTCTTTTTGCCAAAAAATATTTTGATTGCCCCGCAAAGCCGGATGGTCGGCCGGGGCTTCTTTTTCCGAACGCAGCATTTCAATGGCATATCCACTGTAAGTAGTGGGTAGCGCACTGATTTTAGGCAGGGCTTTTAACTGGGTTTCGCCGTATAAAACAGGATCAACGGGCGCGCCTTTTCCCTCTATGCCCCCGATTTTGGGCTCGGGTTTATTCACTTTTTGATCCATTTTTTCCTTTTTTGCCCGCTCTTTTTCTTTTTTTGCCTGTTCTTCGGCCAACACAATTTGCTCCAGGGAAGGCCAGGTCATGGATTCCAGCGCCTCGCCCGACACCCCGGTGATTTTCAACTCGGTCCGCCGATTTTGCTGGTGGGCTTCTTCGCTGCATTCCACGCCGTTTTTGCAGCGGTTCACCAATTCTGTTTCACCATAACCTTTGGAGCTAATGCGCGCACTGTCTACGCCTTCGCTTACAATATAGGCCACAGCAGCAGCGGCCCGGCGCTCCGACAATTGCAGGTTGTAGGCATCGTTACCCCGCGTATCGGTATGCGAACCGAGTTCGACACTCAAACCCGGATTGTCTTTCATCAGGGTCACCACTTTATCCAATTGTTCTACGGCGTCTGCGCGGATGTCCCATTTGTCAAAATCGTAGTAAATATTGTTGATTTTGATGCGTTTATTGATTTTGGCTTTGTCTAATTCGATGTTGGTGACGAGGGTGCCCATGGTATTGTTGGCCGTCAAATTATCGGTCACGCCTGGCGTCATGGATTTCACGCCATCCACGCACAAAATACAACCTTTGATGTTGACGTATGTTTCTATACGTTTGGCAAGGTATCCGGGTTTGCGAATCAGCATGGTATAATGGTTGCCCGGCTCAAAGGTGTGCTGAAAAAATGCTTCCGGATGATTTTTGAGTACCAATTCGGGTTGGCCTGTGGTGCGGTTAAAAATTTCGATGGTTGCACCCAGGATGGCATCTACAATTTGATCGGGGTTGTCGCGCGATTCGGCGATGGAAACATCAAACAGATAGCCCGGCTTGCGGGAAAGTTCTATTTTGAGGTATTTTTTCTCTTTTTTCAGTTCAATGGTGTCCTGACGATCGAAAAAAACATCCTTTCGGGTGGAAATGCGGTACATGCCGGGTTCGAGTGCAACGCTGAAATGTCCGAGCGAATCAGTGGTTAATTCGGCTTTTACACTGTTTTCGGGAAATGCATAAACGCTGACTTTGGCTTGTTGCAGGAAGCCGCGGTTGTTTTTTTCAAATACATATCCTTCCAAAGTAGATTGGGCTTGGGCAGACAGGGCGAATAAACTCCAGATTAACAGTAATGTGGTTACATTGAAACGATACATCGTCATAGGTTTCCATTTTTTGTTGTGCAAAGATAATCCAATATGAATGCCGATCTGTTGCTGAATTTCGTTCATTTTTTAGAATTTTGCGCCGCACTATGGGAGTTATTTCGCGCAGATGTTGCGTAGATTGGTTTCGCGTAGATTGGTTTCCCGCAGATGTTGCGCAGATTGGTTTCGCAGATGTTACACAGATTTTTCTGCGTAACATCTGTGCTTTTTTTCTGCGTAACATCTGTGCGAAATAAAAAGTGCGGCTTTTTGCAATTCGTTTATTTCCAAAACAAGACCACCATGCGCATTATCTATATGGGGACGCCCGATTTCGCCGTGCCTTCCCTCGAAATTTTATTGGACCACGGTTACGACGTATGCGGGGTGGTCACGGCTACCGACAAACCCGGCGGCCGGCAAGGCATCATGGAGTCGGCGGTGAAGAAATTTGCGGTGTCGCGTGGATTAAACGTATTGCAACCCGAAAAATTGAAAAATCCGGAGTTTTTGGACACTTTGCGTGCCTTAAATGCCGATCTGCAAGTGGTGGTCGCCTTTCGCATGCTGCCGGAAGTGGTTTGGAACATGCCCCCCATGGGAACGATGAACCTGCATGGCTCTTTGCTGCCCAAATACCGCGGCGCAGCCCCCATCAATTGGGCCGTTATTCGGGGCGAAAAAGAAACGGGCGTGACCACTTTTTTATTGAAACACGAAATTGATACGGGCGATTTGCTGTTTCAAGAACGGATTCCCATTGGTCCGGACCAAACCGCCGGCGAGTTACACGATCAAATGATGCAAATTGGGGCAAAATTGGTCCTAAAATCAGTACAAACCCTCGAACGCGGCGATGTACACCCGATTCCGCAACCCGATTTGGAAGCCACGCATGCGCCCAAATTATTCCACGAAACGGGTAAGATCGATTTCCACCAAACCACAGAAACAGTGCATAACCTCGTACGCGGCCTCAGTCCTTATCCCGGTGCCTGGACCGTGTTGGATGATAAAACGGTGAAAATTGTGCGTACCGAACGCAGCAACGAAACAGCCGCTGTGCAACCCGGACAATATTATTCAGATGGTAAAACTTATTTGAAAATCAGCACCTTGGATGGATTTATCAAAATACTGGAGTTGAAAATGGAAGGAAAACGCCAGATGAATGTCCGAGAATTTTTAAATGGATATAAAGGAAACTGGTTGACAATGTAATAGAAATGTATATGTTTTATTTAAATTAATCTACGACCAATGATCGGGCTGCATACATATACACCCCACCATGAAATTTTTTTTAAAAAAAATGATAGCAATACTTTTAAAATCCAAACAATAGCATTACTTTTGTTCTGGCGATAAAGCATTATACGATTTGCCTTATCGATCAAGACACAGCAAGAAGGTTTTTAGAAGGATGTCAATACACGCCCGCTGTAAAGTGGGCGTTTTTTTTTGCCCCTACCCGAACTAAGTTGGGGTAGGGGCAAAAAAAAGACCTGGCCGAAGGGACAGGTCGTGATTTCTGAATCGATTATTAGAAATTTTCACGAGATTATAAGCCGACTGGGAAAGGCGTCAACTGTCATATTAAAGACAAATACCGTGCCAAAGTCTAAATTTCGTGCTCAGAAACCAAAATATATATCTCCTAGAGTTTCTCTTTAGGGCTATCATGCCACCATTCTTCCCCATCCCAGAAATTATCCCATCCTAAATTGCGGTATTTTGGATTGATTTCGATTTCGCGTTCGCCGTATGAGAAGTCCTGAAGGATATCATTGGCAAACCGGAACAGATCGCGCGACCACAAAACGGGCTTTTGCAGATCCGCTTTTTTATACGAAATCCATTTGCCATCAAAGCGGTAGCCGCTGCCTTTGGCGGGGGTGTCGTTGGTGAAAAACCACAATTGGGTCTGGTTGTTGGCCATTAGGCCATAATCCATGGTAAAATCGCCTACAAACGAACCGCTGGTCGCTAAGATGCTGTCCTCTTTCAAGTCGAAACGGCCGGAAGCAGCGTACATTTTTTTAATTTCCATGTCCTGTATGTTTTCAGGATCAATGTTGGGGTCAAAAAACTGCTCTAATTTGTTGAATTGGATGGTGCCTGCAAACGTGCTGATCGTCTTTTTGAAGCGATTTTTGCCTTTTACATGGTACATGGAAGGGTCTTTGGCGTCCCGAATTGCTTCTGTGAAAACAAACTCGATGCGGTAACGGTCATTGCCGTAAAAACCATTGTCTGGATAATCCAGGATAAACAAAGAGTCCAGGCGCAGGCTTGCAAGCAGCGTATTCCGTTCAGTGTCGGTTAGGATCCTGAAAATACTGGGCTTAATGGGGGCCGTGGTGTCGCTGCGCAAGGTGTCGGCTGCTTCTTTGTGGGTAAGCAAGGGAACTGCCGTCGCGGTGAAGGCTTCGGGGGCTACGTTTTGTTTGCTATTGTTGGGTTTACACTGCCAACAAAGGGCGGCGCAGCAGATCAGTGCGATGCCGATGGGTAAAAAGATGCGAATTGGTTTCATCATATTAAGTTTTGATCAAAATTGCGTTTATGTAGCGTGTGGTAGCGGCTTGGCAAAAACGGTTTGAATCCACCATCTGCCCAATCCTCCATAAATTAAACATTCAGCCAGCGCTAAATTGCCCACCCAGGAAAGCCAGGTGACGGTCACATAGGTTTCGATGGGTTTGGTTTCGAACCAGTAATACATGAAATAACTTTCGGTACGCAAACTCATGGCCGCGAGCGTGACGGCAAAACTACGGATCATCATATCGGCATGCGACTGATAACGCCGTTTGCTAATTTCCCGCCAGGCAACAAAGGTTAAGGCCCACCAAACAATACATTGCAAGGTAAATCCCACCTTGGCGGGCAACCCTCCATTGGCATAAAAGGCCAGGATGAGTCCGGAGGGAGCGGCAAACAAAAGAATGGTTGCGATGTATATTTTCCCTAAAACACGGTGTGCCGCAGGATAATGCCGCACCAATGCTGGGAAAAACTGAAACAATCCGCCCACCAGCACCACCATACTGCTGGTAATGTGTATGTAAAAGGCGTTGATGAAATGCGGTTTATCCAATACCACATCGGGTTTGGTGCCCAAAAAATGAATGGCATGTTCAAAACTGAAATAGGGGAGTACTTTGCCCAGCATAACCCACGCAAAATACAAAATTGCCAGGGTACATACTCCTGTGAGCGCGTATCTGGCAATTTTGTAAAAGGAGTACGTTTTTTGCATTTGGCGCTTAATTTGACGCCAAAGATACGGATTTCCCGTATGCTAGTTTAATGGTAATATTGGCTGCTTAGAACGCAAAGTTGACGGTCATATTAAAGCGGTAACCAGGTACGATAATACCACCCACGCGGGCTTTTACCTCGTCCCCATCAATCACGGCCGCCAGGTTGTTGCCAATGATCGGAATATCGTTGATCACTTCCTGCACCTGGTCGCGGAACATGCTGATGTCGTTTTCAGGATCGTTGGTTTTGTAGCGCAAGGTGCCGCGCATCCATTTCACATCCACCGCGGCAAAGGTGATGTCCATGGTCATATAAGGCCCCATGTTAAACTGTACACCTGCGGATCCGCCGATGCCCACGCCGCCCAGGGTGCCGCGAATGGTAGTTGTGCTGTTGTTGCTGGCTTTTTCGAGGTTTCTGCTCAAATCATAACGGGTGTAGCGCGCATAAGGAGCCAGGTAAAAACCGCGCGGTTTGTCGCGACCGATATAAAAGCGGTTTTCCAGAACGAAATTGAGGTTCGTAAATTCATTATTGATCGTAGTGCCCTCCGAAACATCCACATTGTCGGCAACCACATTCGGAACCCGGGTAGTAAGCGGAACGCTGGCCAATAAAGACAGGGATTTGTTGTTGGCATAGGCCCATTCACCGCGCACATTGAATTTTCCAAATCGGGTCAGCAAACTGATCGGGGCAATACCTACCGCGAAGCGCTTATAATCATCGTCGGTGTTGTTGTAGTTGGTACGACGTTGTGCATGGGCACTTACTCCAAGCAACAATAAAAAAAACAGGGCAACATAACTGGGTTTGATCTTCATATTCTGATTGTGTTTGCGAATAAACGCAAACATAATGCCCCAAATTTCAAGTACGCGGTTAAGGTTCCTTTAAAGTAGCGTTATCAAAAGCATAATCGCAATGAACAACCAATCTAATGGGTGCAAAACGGATCATTCCGCCAATATGGCCTTCATCGGCGCCGAAAACATCGGTCTGGATCTTTGCTTTTCGGATCAATCCTTGTCCGCGGTACCATTTGTAACCCCGGGCGCCTACGTTGGGGCCGGATACGCTGCCCACTGGTTCATCTATTAAGATGGTGCATTGTTTGCATTGCTCGAGCGCCTGTACAGGATAATTTTGTTCAAAATGACCCACAATCGTACTAAAATCGTTCGCTTTTTCGGTAAAAACGATATCGCCAGATACTTTTAACACCGTACCCTCCAACATTGCTTTAACGTTGCAGCGCCAGTCTCCCAGCCCATACGTGTCTCCATCGCCTTTGGTTACTTTATCCGCTGTAATGTTGGCATCCGGAATTTGGTATAAAAAGACCGTTTGAGCGGAACCGGTGTAGTTTCCGACAAGTAAGCAAAACAAGAGGCGCAATTTAGTCGGCATGGGTAAAGAATAGATGTAGAATGATTAGAACAAGTCTATTGAACGAAGGTTTTGGGTACGTACGCATAAAATCTATTAAAAAAAGCAGGTAACCATGTAATTAAAATAAAATATCTTTGCCAGAAATCAACCCAATTTTAAGATGTATTCAAATGAGTTGCAGTCAAATCTTCGTGTACTGATTAGCGCTAATAAAACGGATGTCGCACTAGAAGAACTTTCCAAAATATTAAGTGGTAATCCCGATTTAGGCGATCAAGTGATCTTGTTGCGCGGAAGATGGTCGGACGGTAAACGTCAATTCAACATGGGTTTGATTGATTTTGAAGATTGGGGCCGTATTCAAAGCCGGGTGAATTATGCGCTGTTGGAATTGATTTCCTCCATCGGTCGAGATGAGCATTTAAGTAAGACGGCAGAAACGGTGATCACAAACAAGGTGGTTGAAAGCCAGTTGAATTATGGAAATGACCGTCAACCCTATGCCGCCAACCAGGAACCTGCATCAAAAGTCAAGCGCATTTTGTTTATTTCGGCCAATCCCAAAAGCCAGGCGGTGTTGCGCTTTGGAAAGGAAATCAGGGAAATCAAAGAAGCATTAGCCGATCAATTGCGGGAAAATACCTACGAATTTATAGATGAGCAAGCGGTTCAGCCGGATGAAATATTGAAACTATTGCGCCGCCACCAGCCAACGATTTTACATTTGTCTTTGCACAATGATAAAAAAGACGGATTAGTTTTTGAAGATGTAAATGGCAATGAATATCCTATTTCTACCGATATTTTTTCGAGTTTTATTGAATTAATTAATGCGAAAGAGTGTGTTATTGAGTGCGTTATTCTCAATTCTTGCAACTCCGTACAACACGCTTCTTCCGTTTCCCGATTTGTACGCTGTGCCATTGGTATGAAAGATTTTATGCCCGATGATGCTTCGGTGGCTTATGCGAAGGGTTTTTACGAATATATTAATGCAGGGGAAGGCTTCGATGATGCACACAAGTCGGGAGTGATCCAATTGAAGATTTTAGCCCAACGTTTGGATGCCGGTTTGCCTACACCCTTGTCGGAAATTCCCGTGAAATTTTCAGTTAAAGACGACCCCACCCATGGCTGATAAAAAGCGTATTTTGTTTTTGTGCTCGCTTCCAAAAGACGCCAATGTGCTGCGGTTTATTGATGAAATTGGAGAAATTGAAGACCGACTCTTAACCGGGCAAAACAGGAATGAGTTTGATTTTCTACCCAAATTAGCCATTAAGCCCGGAAATTTGCGGCAAGTAGTGACCGGCACGCCCGGAGCAACGCCTCCATTTATCATTCATTTTTCCATGCACGGCGATAAAAACAATGGCTTGGTATTTTCGGATACCAAAGGAGGAGAAGCCTTTCAATCGGCAGAATACTTTTTACAATTATTTGATACGGTGGTGAACGGTTTTGATGTAAAAGTGGAAGGTTTAATCTTCAACGTTTGCCATTCTTTAGTATTCGCGGAAGATTTAAAGCGTTTTGTGAAGTTTAGTGTAGGTGTCAACGATTTCATTCCGGATGATGCATCGATTGCTTTTTCGAAAGGATTTTACGGCTCCTTGTTCGATGGTTGGGATGAGAAAAAAGCGTTTGCAGCGGGGCAAGATGCCATCATGGAATGGAAAGCTGCGAACAATATCGAGGAAACCGATGGCGGAATCCTCTATGAAAAACGATTCCAATTATTTAGTTAACAACCCATTTTTCAACCTAACCTTACTTGCCTCATGTCCATTAAAGAAATGCTGGAAGCCCAGGGCTTTTTAAGCGTCGCGCTTCCAAATGCGGAAATCAGCCCACTTCAAATTTTGCAAAAAAGCGATCATGGTCTTAAAAGGCTCAATGACCGCATTAATTTTCTATTTGAAAGTTCCCAAGCCGCGCCACCACCCGTTAAAAAGGATATTCCGGTTGCCAGTATCAACGGAACCTTTACCTTGACCATGGATATCAATACCAGTTTGAGCTTTTTGGAGGCATTAAAAAATCTAATTGGGATCAACCTGGCGCTCAAATTTGAATATAAAAACGATGATCAGTTGGTGTTTGCTTTCGAATCGCCCACCATGGATGAGATTACCTCTTTTGGCGAACTGGATCGTTTTATGAACTCTTCGGTTGTGGTGGATGGCAATTTTGGTGATTTGCTGAAGTCCGACGATTTTTATGTGATAACTGCCACGCTAAAAAGTAAAAAGTTTTCGGTCGGCATTGTAGATACCAGCGTCCACACAGGGGGAATTGATTTACCCAATATTAAAGGCTTGCTTGAATCGGACCTTACCCTTGATCGGAATAAAAATGAAAAACGCGGTATCAATTACGAAGGCGATGTTCCGTTGGTTTTTGGCGTACAGGCAGCCCGGATCCTTTATGATAAGCCCGGTATTGCTGGTTTATTTGGCAAAAAAGGCACATTTAGCATAAAAGAAGTAGCAGGATTGATCGTTCGCTCCTCCGAGGCAGTACCAATTGATTTGTTAAAAACAGCAGATCAAACGTTACGGCTGGATTAAGAGCGGATTTTTATTCTAGCCCCGAGCACCTATCTTTACCCCCATGTTTACCCGCCCGTCCATTCGCATGTACCTTGTCAGTGCCCGTATCCTCGCGTGTGCGCTGTTCGTGTACATGCTCCTGCGGGCAAACCTGATCGGTTTTACCCACGACGAGAGCGCCTCTTTTTTGGGCTTGATTCATGTGCCCATGTATGACTTGTTTTTCGATAAAAACAACTGGGGTACGGCCAATAACCACCTGCTCAATACCTTATGCATGCAGTTGGGCATGTATTTATTTGGTCCGCAGGAATGGGCCTTGCGATGGGGGAGTTTGTTGGGCGGTTTTTTGTTTTTGCGGTATGCCTGGCGCTGGTCGGCCTTGTATCGTGCTCCGAATACGCCCGATTTTTTAGCCGCTTTTGCACTGCTGAGTTTACAACCCTTTTTACTGGAGTTTTTTTCGTTGGCGCGGGGGTATGGATTGTGTATTGGACTGGAAATGGCGGCCCTTTTTTACTTTTTTCGTTGGATAAAAGAACAAAGCGCCTGGGATCTGTTGCGTGGGTCGCTTGCATTGAGTGTGGGCATTTTAGCAAATTTTACCCTGCTGGATGTGCTGGCCGTGTGGTTGTTCGCCGTGGTATTCGCCTATTATCTATCCAATCCTGCTGCGTTTTCGCTGTTTAAGGCCTTGCGCTTGCTGGTGATACCCATGATCCCGGTGGTTGTTACGGCGGCCCTGATTTTCCAGCCCATGCGATGGATTCGTGCAAATGGCGAATTCGAATGGGGCCCCGTTTCCTTTTGGGAAACCTGGCGCGTTTTGTTGGAACACTATTTTTTCAATCCTTTCCGACCAGCGATGATCGGCAAAGTATTGATTGCGGTATTGGGTACGGTCGGTTTTTTGGGGATGATGCGCTTGATGATTAAATGGTTCCGTAAAGCAGGGGTGCAACATTATGCTGCGTTATTCTATGCGGTTGTACTTACGGTAGGGACGATGCTCGTCACCATTTTGCAACATATCTTGTTGGGTGCCAATTACTTGATTGGTCGTACGGCCTTATTGTTTTACCCGCTGTTGTTTGTTTTACTGGTATTGTTTCTATTGGAATGGACGCAAAAAACAGGCAAAAAAACAGGACTTTGGGCGTTTTCGATCTTTGCCTTGGTCAATTTTTGCGCCAGTGCAAACTTGTTTTTTAGTCGGGAATGGCGGTATGATGCCAATGTCAAAGCGGCCATAGAGGAGTTGGGCCGCTTTGACACCCGGTACAAAAAAATAAATTACGGGGTGGGCTGGAAAAACGCACCTGCTACCCAGTTTTATCAACAGTTTTATCAGCCAACACGGCAAGTGCAGTATTTTGAGCCCGTCTTATACGACCATGGTCACAATGACGTTCAATGGTTTATGGAGCATGATTTTGATTATATTTATGTTTTAAAAGAATTTGAAAGTCAAATTTCATCTAAGTATTTTTTGATACATTCATATTCGCAAGGCGGCTTATATCGGCGCAAGCCTTAAAGTATTGCCACGAAAATGTGTTAAAAAGTAGTAAACCTTTATGGAAAGGGCGTGTTTGAGTCGAAAATTTTAGCATGAACAAACATATAATTCAACTTCAGTCCGCCATAGCGCCTTACCGTGCACAAATTGTTTCCCATCCTGTTTATCAGCAAATAGAAGATTTAGAAGATCTTCAATTGTTTATGCAGCACCACGTTTTTGCGGTTTGGGATTTTATGTCTTTATTAAAATCGCTGCAACGTAATCTGACCTGTGTCGATTTGCCCTGGGTGCCCGTGGGTACTGCTTCTACCCGTTATTTGATCAATGAAATTGTAACAGGCGAAGAAAGTGATGTGGATCAGCATGGTAAACGTTTGAGCCACTTTGAGTTATACCTGGAATCGATGGAGCAGGCGGGTTGCGATACGACCGTGATCCATCAGTTTATCAAGGCCATTCGCGCAGGTGTTTCTATTCCGGATGCTTTGACACAAGCGGCTGTACCTGAATCGGTTGCGGCATTTGTAAACAACACATTTGAAACTATCCACACGGGTAAAGCGCATGTACAGGCGGCCGTGTTCACCTTCGGGCGCGAGGATTTGATTCCGGATATGTTTATCAGTTTTATCCAGGAACTGAAAAAACAGTTTCCCGATAAAGTAGATATTTTCCAATATTATATTGAGCGGCACATTGAGGTAGATGGCGATCACCATGCACATTTGGCGTACGCTATGACGGAAGAATTGTGCGGGGATGATGCGGCCAAATGGGAAGAAGCCACCCAGTATGTGATCGGGGCGTTGCAGGCACGGATTGGGTTGTGGGATGGCGTAGGGACAGGTCGAGACCTGTCCCTACACCAGACCGCGATCTATCCATAAATCAGGCCGCAATCTGTCCGAATTGAATTAATTGGAATGTAGGGACAGGTCTCGACCTGTCCCTACGCGACCTGTCCCTACATTTGGAATCATTTTTGTTCCTTTGCCTAATCCTTTTTATCCAAACCCATCCCTCCAAATGCAATACCAAGTAGCCACCGCCGACGATTATATCAATGCCCTGCCAGAAGACCGCAAAGCGCCCATGCAGGCCTTGCGCAAGGTTATTTTGGAAAATTTACCCCCCGGATTTGCTGAAACCGTCAGTTATGGCATGATCGGTTATGTGGTTCCGCACAGCTTGTACCCAAATGGCTACCACTGCGATCCGAAGCAGGCATTGCCATTTGTAAACATTGCCTCCCAAAAGAACTTTATCGCGGTGTATCACATGGGTATTTATGCCGATACGTCCATGCATGACTGGTTCGTAAGCGAATATCCCAACTACGTAAAAACCAAATTAGACATGGGTAAAAGTTGTATCCGGTTTAAAAAACCGGAGATCATTCCATATGAATTGATTGGCATGTTAATGTCCAAAATGACCGTGGAGGATTGGGTGGGGTGTTATGAATCGATTTTGGAATCGCGATAATTTTCCCCACATTATTTGTTTTTTAAAACCGTAAAACGTTCCTTAGCGCAATCATTTCACGAAATTGCGTTATGTCCGATTTTCAAATAAAAACGACCCCCACCGTATATGATGTCATCATCGTTGGCTCTGGTGCCGGCGGGGGCATGGCTGCATACGAACTCACCAAAGCAGGCGCCAAAGTGTGTTTGCTGGAGGCCGGCCAAAATTTTGATCCAGCCGATCCCAAGTACATTACCCAAATGAAATGGCCCTATCAATCGCCACGCAGGGGTGCGAGCACGCGCTACCGGCCTTTTGGCGATTTCGACGCGGCGTATGGCGGCTGGGATATTGAGGGCGAACCTTACACAACCAAAGACGATACAAAATTCCGTTGGTTTCGCTCGCGCATGTTGGGCGGACGGACCAACCACTGGGGCCGCATTAGTTTGCGCTTTGGTCCACAGGATTTCAAACGCAAAAGCATCGATGGCCTTGGGGAAGACTGGCCAATTTCTTACCAGGATGTAGCGCCGTTTTATGACGAAGTAGACCGACTCATTGGCGTGTTTGGCACCAATGAGAACCTGCCGAATGACCCGGATTCGATTTTTTTACCGCCTCCGAAGCCGCGTTTGCATGAAATGATGCTCCAAAAAAACAATAAAAAACTGGGCATCACCACCATTCCTTCGCGCCTCAGTATCCTCACCAAAGCGATCAACAACGACCGGGGCGCTTGTTTTTATTGCAGCCAATGCGGTCGGGCTTGTATGGCTTATGCCGATTTTTCGTCGTCGTCCTGCCTGTGCAAGCCAGCAATGAAAACCAATAATGTGGATGTGGTCTATTTCGCCATGGCCCGCGAAGTACTGACGGATGCCAAAACGGGCCTTGCGACCGGCATTTCATATGTGGATACCCTCACAATGGAAGAAAAAACCGTAAAAGGCAAGATCGTGGTGTTGGCGGCCTCTGCCTGCGAATCGGCGCGCTTGCTACTCAATTCCAAATCGGCGCGTTTTCCGGAAGGATTGGCCAATTCATCGGGTGTTGTCGGCAAATATTTGCACGATTCGACGGGTGCATCGCGGGGCGGCATTGTGCCGATGTTGTTTGACCGGAAGCGCTACAACGAAGATGGAACCGGTGGTATGCACGTGTATTCGCCCTGGTGGCTCGACAATAAAAAACTCGATTTCCCGCGTGGTTATCACATCGAATATTGGGGCGGTATGGATATGCCCGCTTATGGTTTTGGCTGGGGCATTGAGGAAGAAAACGGCTTGTTTCCAGGCCGCGATGGTCAACCGAAAGAGGCCGGTGGTTACGGCGCAGGTTTGAAAGATGATTACCGCCGTTTTTACGGGGCCTATATTGGCATGGCCGGTAGGGGAGAAGCGGTCGCCCGAGAAGATAATTATTGCGAAATTGATCCGGAAAAAGTGGATAAATTTGGCATTCCGGTGTTGCGTTTCCATTACAAATGGTCGGATTATGAGCGTTTGCAGGCTAAACACATGCACGATACGTTTGAGCAAATCATGCACGAAATGGGGGCGGTGCCTTTGGGTAAAAAGCCCACTGCGGAGCAGGATTATGGGTTAAATCTACCAGGTGAAATCATCCACGAGGTAGGCACCATTCGGATGGGCGACGATCCCAAACGTTCGGCGCTCAACAAATGGCAGCAGGCACACGACGTGAAAAACCTGTTTGTGGTAGATGCTGCGCCTTTTGTTTCGCAAGGGGATAAAAACTGCACCTGGACCATTCTCGCCTTGTCGATGCGTGCTTCCCGCCATATTGTGGAAGAACGCAAAGCCGGTAAACTTTAATTCAACGATTCAAAATTATACCGCGATGAAACGTCGTAACTTATTGAAAGGCATTGGATTAGGCTCCTTGAGCCTGGTGGGTTTGAATGTGCCTGCAAAGGCCGCTGAACTGCTCTATCCAGCCATTACGCCCACACCAGAAGTAGAGAAAAAAGACCCGGTGTTTGAGCAATTTGGGCGTACCGAACATGAAAAAGCGCGCGATGCCAAAATCTTTGCCGAGCAGTTTTTTACCAAACATGAAATGCAAACGATCACCGTCTTGGTGGACATTATTATCCCGAAAGACACACATTCGGGCAGTGCCTCGGAGGCGGGGGTGCCTGCATTTATTGAATTTATGGCAAAGGACCGTCCGGAAGAGTTTCAAACCCCTTTGCGTGGTGGCTTAAGTTGGCTGGATAACCAAGCTAAACGCCGTTTCGAAAAGACATTTATTGAAATCAGCGATGCGCAACGCATTGAAATTGTGGAAGATATCGCCTATCCGAATCGGAAAAAACCAGGCATGAGCCAGGGTGTTGTGTTTTTCAACCTGATGCGCAATTTGACAGCTTCCGGGTTCTGGACGAGCAAAATAGGTATTCAAGATCTTGGTTATCAAGGCAATGTACCGAATCAATGGGACGGTCCGCCAGCGGATGTGTTGAAGCAGTATGGGTTGGGGTAAACGGCTCATCTTGATTTAATCCAATCTTAATTTTCAAAATTTTAATGCTTGAAAATGAAATTACGCCTTCTGTTTTTGGCCGTCCTTGTGTTGGGTGGTATTCAATATAGCTGTGCCCAAAAAACCTTCCCAGATCAATGCCTGGGCCAATGGAAAGGCATGATGTATATTTATAGTCGCAGCAAACTGGTAGACAGTGTTTTAGTGCGTTTTACCGCAGCGCCTACCGCCCAACCGGACGCCTGGACCTGGAAAACGGAGTATATTTCTGAAAAACTGCCCATGGTAAAAGATTATGTGCTCCGGGTGAAGGATGCTGCCAAGGGCCGTTATGTAACCGACGAGGGCGAGGGCATTGAACTCGCAGAATACGTTTTCGGCAATAAAATGTATTCCGTTTTCGAAACCGGGGGCATTTTGCTTACATCGTCGTACGAATTACGCGGGTCTGAACTCATTTTTGAGGTGACTTCTGGCGAAAAATTAGAAGCAACCAACGAGGAAGTCACGAATTATTCCACCAACAACTTGCAAAGGGTCGTGTTGCGGCGCGAAAAATAGCCATCCGTCGGACCTTGCCAAATTGCCCAAGCCGTATTATCTTTGCTGATATACCAAGCGGCACGATGAACCAGATACGTTTTATAGTTTTTTTTCTGCTGAGCGCTGCTTTGGCCAGTGATGCGCAAACTTACCAGCGTTTTATTATCGGCGATTCGACGGATGTGACGCCCCCCACATCGGGTGGTATCGTGTTGATGGGCGGCGCGACCGAAAATGATGCCGCCATGCGCTGGTTTTTACAACAAACGGGCGGCGGCGATATCGTCGTGTTGCGCGCCAGCGGCGGGGATGGCTACAACAATTACCTGTTTTCGGAACTGGGCGTTTTTGTCAATTCGGTCGAAACCATCCTGACAACTTCCCGCAATGCAGCGAACGAGGCTTATGTTGCCCAACAAATTCGCAACGCGGAAGGCTTGTGGATTGCAGGCGGCGACCAAAGTAATTACCTCAATTTTTGGAAAGATGGGCCGGTCGAAGCAGCCATCCAATATTTAATTTCAGAAAAAAAAGCGCCCGTCGGTGGTACCAGTGCGGGTATGGCCATCCAGGGGCAGGCCTATTTTGCGGCCTACCACAAAACCATTTTGTCGGCCGCCGCTTTGGCCAATCCGTATGATAAAAATGCGACGATTGGCTACAACGATTTTTTACAACATGCTGATTTGAAATCAGTTATTACAGATACCCACTACGATCACCCCGATCGGAAAGGCCGTCATGTTGCCTTTATGGCCCGTTTGATGCAGGATTTTCAAATGGTTCCGAAAGGTATCGCCTGCGAAGAATATACAGCCGTTTGTATCGATACAGCGGGCTGGGCGCGGGTGTATGGCAATTATCCCGAAAAACAGGATTTTGCCTATTTTATTCAGGTAAATGGTGAAATTGCGGGCAACAAGCCCCAGCGCTGCGTCTCTAAAAAGCCATTGGAATGGTCGCAAAACCACGCGGCTTTGAAGGTATGGAAAGCACCTGCCACGCCGAATGGATCCACGCGGTTTTTTCTCCGCGATTGGAAAACGACCCAGGGAATTGCCGGTTTTTGGGAAAACTGGTGGGTAGAAAAAGGCGTATTGCACCAAGCGCCGGGCACCGCAATTGAACAAGAACTGAACAAAAAACCGTGAAAAAATCAGCAAGTAGACCAAAAAGTAACGGTTTGATCGCACCCGGTGTGCGCAAACCCAAAGCAAAACCGGCCGTTAGTGAAAGCACTGGGCCGGTTATCCAGCAGCGCATTTTATGTAAAAAATTATCCCGTTGGATCTTTACCGATTTTGAGCAGGCCAAACTTGCGCTGGACCAGTTAGAAAAGACCATTACCACCAAAACCCCGCATGATGTTCAATTAAGTTACCAACGCAGTGCTTCTTTTTTAGAAAACCAATGGCATCGGCTGGAGTCGGCGCTGGCGCATGCGCGCCGGGCCATCAGCATCAGTGAATCAGTATCGGACACGGCTGCTTTGATTGAATTATGGTCGGATTTGGCTGCAATTCAACTCAATAGCCGGGATTGGGCAGCCTCGCAGGAGAGTTTGGACCGTGCCCGACATTACGTCGATGAACAAACATTGCCGTCTTTACGCGCGCACATCGCCTGCCGCGAGGGCTTTATGCACCTGCACACGGGCAACCAGCGCCAGGCCTTGGTTTGTCTCATGGAAGCCGAGCGCAATTTGTTTCCGATGCTGGATGAAAGTTCGGGTTTAAAGGATTTTTACCTATTGACCCTGGTTTTGAGCGGATTAGGGGATTTATATGAGCGTTTGGATGAAAAGGAAAAAAGTTTGGATGCGTATCGACGGGTGCTGCCCATTGTAGAGGCACATGGATTGCGGCCGCGTTTGGCCTGGCATTATTTAAATGCAGGTCGTTCGGCTTTGGCGGGTAAAGATGCGGATCAGGCCGGATTTTGGTTCGAAAAAGTACTGGAATACGCTGGAGAGGGCGATGCAGAGGCAAAAACCCATGCTTTGGGCAATTTGGGCATCCTGGCTTTGATGGAAAACAATGCACAAAAGGCTTCCACCATGTTCGACCAGGCGGCGGCACAATACGAACCACCCGCCAAACAATCGGATTTTACCAATTTGTCCAAAATAGAAATCTGGCGTTCGGGTATTTTTCGGCAATCGGGCGAACTGGCGGAAGCGGAGCAACACCTGTTGGAAGCCTGGAAAATAGGGCAGGAGGGGCAGGATAAATACCATTTGGCACAAGTTGCCCAACAAATAGCCGCGTTGAATGCGGGAAGGTCGGCTTTTCAGGCGGCGTACGAATGGCAACAACGTGCAACCCAACTCAACCACGAATATTTTGATGCATTGCGCGATTATGAGCGGCGCGAATTAGAAGCACGCTACCAGTTGGAGCGGAGCCGCCAGGATGCACAAATGGCGCGTTTGCGGGTAGCAGGGCTGCAATTGCGGGCGTTGCGGGCACAAATGAATCCGCATTTTATGTTCAATGCGCTTAATGCGATTCAGGGATTAATTACCTCCAACCGCAACAGCGATGCAGAGTCGTATTTGGCCAAATTTGCAAAAATGATGCGGCACACCCTCGATTATTCCGATTTGGAGGTCGTGACCTTAGAGCAAGAGATCGAGTTTTTAGAGCGGTACTTGGATATTAACCGGAAGTTGCGTTTCCGGGATCGATTGAATTTTCAAATTATTCCACCCGTCGGGGTTGATTTGGATGATTTGCATGTGCCGACCATGATTTTACAGCCTTTTGTTGAAAATGCAATCGAACACGGCTTGCGGCCGCGGCAGGAGGGCAATTTGCAGATCAGTTTTACGCTGGGAAAAGATGAAAATACCTTGCTTTGTACCATTACGGATGATGGGGTGGGGTACAACAAAGGCCGGGAAAAGCAATCGGGGCAGCATATTTTTCAGAAACATCGCTCGCGCGGAATGGAAATTACCCGGGAGCGCCTGAGTTTGATTCATCAAATGCAAAAGACCGGCGCCACGCAATTTATTGCAATCATAGACCTTGGGGTGGAGAGCAATGGGGCGCAATCGGGCACCCGGGTGGAGGTGCTGCTGCCGGTTACCGACCCTGTTTGACCTAAACTTAACAATTACTTTATATTGAGGTGCATTCACCTTAGGCCTGCAATGTAATTTTGCCCGATTTTTAAACACTTTCAAATCCGAAAACGAATGGTATTAGCCTTTATTAGCGATTTACCCGCTTACGCATCAGTTTTACTGATCATTTGCCTTGTTGCTGTGTGTTTATTTGAGGCAATTAACGGGTTCCATGATACGGCTAATGCCGTTGCCACCGTAATTTATACCAAAACCCTCACGCCCAATGTTGCGGTTGTATGGTCAGGTATCATGAATTTTCTCGGGGTGTTTTTTGGTGGTATGGTAATGGCCTCCATTTTGTCCGTTTTCGGAGGCAGTGGTGGCGATGGCGGTATTGCGGTTGCCATGGGCATTGTAAAATTGATGCCTTTGAATGAAATGATGGCCAGTGAAATGAATGCAACCATCGCCTTGGTGCTGGCTGTTTTATTGTCTGCCATCATTTGGAACCTGGGCACTTGGTATTACGGGATTCCTTGTTCAAGCTCGCACACGCTGATTGGTGCCTTGTTGGGTGCTGGTTTTGCCTTTTCCACTATTTACAAAGATGCGAAAGTAAACTGGAGCAAAGCGGGTGAAATTGGTTCTTCCTTGTTGATTTCTCCGCTTTTTGGCTTTAGTTTGGCCATTTTGTTGATGTTTTTGTTGCGGTCTTTCGTGAAAAACAAGGCTATTTTTAAAGAGCCTGACACCAAAAAGCCACCGCCGTTCTGGATTCGGTTGGTATTGATCCTTACTTGTACTTTGGTAAGTTTTTTCCACGGTTCCAATGACGGTCAAAAAGGCGTTGGTTTGTTGCTGGTGGTGATGATGGCCTTTATGCCTTTACAGTTTGCTTTCAATCCGTCGCTGGATCAGCAAGTTTTAAAAGAATACACTTTGAAAATGGAGGCGCAACTGAACCGCGAAGCCAGTACAACCAAACCGGAAGACCATCCGGAAGTATTGCAGGCTTTTGCCGCGCAAGCGGGCAAAGTGGCAACGCAATTAGATACCCTGGATCGCAATAACAAAGATGAAATTTTGGCGGTGCGCAAAAACGTTCAGGATTTGAACAAAGCCTTGAAAGGCGCAGTCGAAGGAAACGTGATTCAGGATAAAGAAACCCGTAAGATTGTAAAAGCCGAAATCAAAAAATTGAGCGAATCGTATGAGTTTGCCCCAACTTGGTTGATCGTATTGATTTCAATTTGTTTGGGTGTTGGTACAATGATCGGTTGGAAACGTATTGTGGTGACCATTGGTGAAAAAATTGGCAAGAGCCACCTCACGTATGCGCAAGGCGCGAGCGCGGAGTTGTGCGCAGCGGCTACCATTGGCGTGAGCACTGGATTGGGCTTGCCTGTTAGTACTACCCACGTATTATCGTCGGGTATTGCGGGTACGATGGTAGCACAAGGCGGGGTACAAAACCTGCAGCGCAAAACCATCATGAACATTGCCCTGGCCTGGTTGCTCACTTTACCGGTGTCTTTCTTGTTGGCAGGTGGCTTGTTTTTCATCCTGCGCGCAATTCTTTAGTCTGTAATTATTGTCGCTTTATATGCGCATGTCGAAATAACTGGTCACACAGTGTTTCGGCATGCGCATTTTTCGTTAAGTTTGCATGCATTTGAACGCTGCACATTTGCTAAGTTGTCAAATTCCGTTGTTATTTTGCCAATCATCAAACCAACCGCGATGTTAAAACCTTCCACCTTCCTCGTTTTCTTTTGCTTATTGACTTTGTGCGCACAGGCGCAAATGAGCGTCACGGATGCCACGACCGCGCCGTATGATAATTTGCAAAATCTAATAAAAAACAACCTTACCGGCGATGGCATTGAACTGCTGGAGGTGTTGTATATTGGCGAATCGAGTGCGACTGGTTTTTTTACAGAAGGGGATAGTGCCATCCAATTATCACGCGGTTTGATCCTGACAACCGGACGCGCCGCTTCCAATGGGACTACTTTTGGGGCCAATGGCTTGGGTGAAAATTTTGCTACCTATCAAAATACTTCCGGCACCCCGGATACGGTGTTGTCACAAATCGCTTCTGGACCGCTTTTCGATCGTACCGTTTTTAAAATTCGCTTCAAACCGCTCAGTGATTCGATACGCTTTCGATACGTTTTTGCTTCAGAAGAATATCCAGAGTATGCCTGTTCTCAATTCAACGATGTATTTGGCTTTTTTCTTTCCGGACCAAATCCTAACGGAGCGCTATATTCGAATTTTAACATTGCATTGATTCCGGGAACCAATTTGCCAGTTTCCATTAACAACCTCCATCCATTCAATGCTTTAAATGGGAATTGCCCGCCTTTAAACGTTCAGTATTACCATGATAACAACCAGAAGGCGCGCCAGCCGGTATATGATGGCTTTACCGATGTATTTATTGCAGAAGCGGCCGTTACACCCTGTGCAGAATATGAAATGTACATCGCGATTGGAGATGTGAGCGACGGTATTTACGATTCTGGTGTGTTTTTAGAGGCCAACAGCTTTTTCAGTCGGCCACTGCTCACCAACGGTTTTGAATCGGGCTTGAACATCATTCCGGAGTCGGCAACGGCAAAGGCGACCACCATCCAATTAAATCAGTTGCCCGCTGCGTTGCTGCCCCTTGAAATTATCTTGAACGGTACCGCCACCAACGGCCTTGATTATATCGCCGATGTGCCGCTTGGACTTATTTATAACCCGGATACCACCCTTGCCCTAAGTTTTCAACCCATTCCCGATTCACTTACGGAAGGCTTAGAAACCATCGAAGTAACCGTAAAAGGGCAATTTTGCTTCGAAAAGACCTTCACTTTGTACCTCGCCGATCCGGATAGTCTGACCAATGATTCCTTGATCGTTGTGTATCCAGGCTTTGCAGGTGATTCGGTGCTTTTGCTGGCTGCGCCGACCTATTTATCGGGAAAAACCTGGACGTTTGCCAATAATGCCGCAAAAGCCATTGCGCCTGCATTTACCCAGGTTACTTCCGACATCACCATCAGCGGTATTCCGATCGACCTGATTTCGGATAAAAATGTCGTGGAATCGGTGTTGATCAATATAGAACACGGTTGGGATGATGACCTGGATATTTACCTGTTGGCACCCGGCGGGAAATTTTTGGAATTGAGCACCGATAATGGTTCCAATGGTGACAATTATACCAATACCTGTTTCAAACCAACGGCTACTGCATCGATTACGGGCGGGCAGGTATTTGCTCCAGCCAGTGCAGCACCGTTTACTGGTGCATTTCAGCCGGAAGGGTTGTGGTCAGATTTGAAAGGTGCGCCCGTAAATGGCACCTGGAAACTTTCCATGATGGATGATAAAGAATCGCAACAAGGCACTTTGCTCAACTGGTCGATCAGCATCAAAGGTGCCTTGTTGGGCAATTATACCTATTTATGGAGCACCGGCGATACCACCCCTTACCTCAAAGTGGCCCAACCGGGTACCTATAAAGTGAAAATTGAAAACCAGGTATCGGTTTTAGAAAAGACTTTTTTGGTGCTTCCGTTTGGGGTTTATAGTCAGGTGCCATTGTATGCTTGTCCAGGAAATTCAGTGACTTATCAAGGCGTAGACTTCAATGCCAGCCATCCAGCCGATACGTTTACTTACCAGTTGCCAAGCGGGGCTGATTCAACGGTTTTTGTGCAGTTTCAGGAATATCCCAGCACACAGGATACCTTGGTGGTGATTTTGCAATCGGGTGAAACTTTTACGTTCAATGGCATGGAACTGGATTCGGCGGGCGATTACACCTTCGTTTTGACCAATCAATTTGGTTGTGACAGCACGATTGTGGTCGATGTGAATATCCTGCTGGGGACCAATAATTTGAAAGATGCTGCCGAGGTGCGTATTGTGCCACAGCCTTTAAAGGATCAAGCACAGGTATTGCTCAACCCGGAATGGCCCTTTAATAAACTCTTTATTTATGCCAGCACGGGACAGTTGGTGCATCAACAAAACGTAACACAGGGCGCATCCGCCATCACGATAGATCTTACGCGCCAACCCAAAGGGGTTTATACGTTGGTGCTGGAGGGGCCGTTGGGTCGGGCGGTGACTAGCTTTATCAAACAATAAAAAAACGCTTTGACCCATTTTTAAAGGGTTCCACGGAGAAGCTTGGAGGTATGGAGTTACACGGAGTTAAGAGGGTGCCGCCTTTTTTTCTCCGTGTAACTCCATACCTCCAAGCTTCTCCGTGGAACCCCTTCCCCTCTCCCTCCCTCCCCCCACTTTTGCCTAATTTAGGCATTTCATATGTTTTTGTTTAGCATTTAGATATTTTAAGCACAACCATCTTACACAAAACCTGTTAAGTAAAACTGTTAATCAACTATTCTAACCAGTTAACTTTAAAGAATGAAACAACTCTCCTTCCTATTGCTTGTGCTTTTGTGCTCGGCAATTACGGCGTTTTCGCAAACGGCCAAGGTTCAGATCATTCACAATTCCCCCGAACCCACGGTGGATGTGTATGTGAATGGCAGCCTTGCAATCAATGATTTCACGTTCCGCTCCGCAACGCCTTTTTTGGATTTGCCAGCCGGCATTCAACTTTCCATCGCAGTAGCGCCTGGCACCAGTGCCTCGGTAGCAGAAGCAATCGCCACCTTTGATGTTACCTTCGAATCGGGTAAATCTTATGTAGTTGCTGCCGCAGGTATTGTAGGGAATGCTACAACACCGTTCACCTTGCAGGTAAATGATGCAGCAAAGACGGCTGCAACCAATGCCAATCAGGTAGATGTAGCCGTACTACATGGCGCACCAGGTGCTCCAAATGTAGATGTAGATGCCGTTTTTGTGGCCAACAATGTGATTTCCAACCTGGCTTATGGTCAGTTTACGTCTTATCTGTCCTTAGATACCGCAGTGTATGATTTGGCAGTGCGTGCTGCTGGTTCTCCTACAACCGTTGCTTCTTACCGCGCTGATTTGTGTACCCTCGGTGGTGGCGCTGCTACGGTTTTTGCCAGCGGCATTTTGGGTGGTAGCCCTGCTTTTGGTTTGTTCGCGGCTTTGCCAAATGGTACCGTAATCGCTTTACCGATCACGCCAACAGCGAATGTTCAGATTGTACACAACAGCCCGGCTCCAACCGTGGATGTATATGTGGGTAACACCCTTTTGCTCAATAATTTTGCTTACCGCACCGCGACGCCTTATGTGACCGTTCCAGCCAACCGCAATTTGACGGTAAGCGTTGCTTTGGATTCCAGTACTTCTGTTGCTTCGGCTATTTACAACCAAAACGTAAATTTTGCTACTGGTAAATCATACGGTGTATTTGCTTCAGGTATTGTTGGTAATGCGACAACGCCATTTACCCTGCTCGCCAATGAGGCGCGCCTGGTTTCTGTAGATACGAACAATGTAGAAGTGAATGTTTTACACGGCTCAACCGATGCTCCAGCAGTAGATGTAGATGCCGTTTTTGTTGCAAATAACGTAGTAGCCAACCTTGCTTATGGCAATTTTTCAGGCTATTTGTCTTTGCCACCTGCAAAATATGACCTGGCAGTACGCGCTGCAGGCACTACGCCTGTGGTGGCTTCATTCCGTGCTAATTTGAGTGGATTAAAAGGAAAATCTGCGACCGTTTTTGCAAGCGGCTTGTTGGCAGGAACACCTGCTTTTGGCTTGTTTGCGGTGTTGGCGGATGGTACCGTTTTGGCACTTCCTGCAACACCTACCGCGCAATTACAGGTAATTCACAACAGCCCAAGTCCAACCGTAGATGTGTACGCTGGCAATACCTTGTTGTTGAATGATTTTGCATATCGCACCGCTACTGGTTTTGTAACTGTTCCAGCCGATATTGATATTCCGGTGGGCGTTGCTTTGGCTTCCAGCGCTTCTGCGAATGACGTGATTTACACGCAGAATATCAACTTAAGCATAAATGGTACCTTTGTAGCGTTTGCCAGCGGTATTGTTGGCGACCCAACAACCCCGTTTGTCTTGTTGGCAGATGCAGCACGTACCGCAGCGATCGACCCAACTAAAGTGGAGTTTGCAACATTGCACGGTGCAACCAATGCGCCCGCAGTGGACGTAGCCGTTGTAGGTGTTGGTAACATCATTAATAATTTGGCTTATGGTGAATTTTCACCTTACCTCGCAGTAGATCCTGCCAGTTACGATTTACAGGTAAAAGTAGCAGGTACTAGTACTGTAGTTGCTACCTACACTGCCGATTTGAGCGGCTTGACAGGTGGTGCTGCCCGTGTATTTGCGAGTGGTTTGGTAGGTGGCAGCCCTGCTTTTGGTTTGTTTGCTGCTTTACCTGATGGTACGGTGATTGAGTTCCCGCCAGCAAATGTTCCTGCTCCAACTGCCCGCTTGCAGGTTATTCACAACAGCCCTTCTCCAACTGTAGACGTATATGTCAACAACGATTTGTTGCTTGATAATTTTGAATATCGGAAAGCGACCTCATTTATTGATGTACCTGCAGGTCAAGTGTTAAACATCGGTGTAGCACTCGGCACCAGTACCTCTGTTAATGATGTAATTGCTAATTTCCCGGTCACTTTTGAAGAAGGCAAAACATACATTGCTACTGCTTCAGGTATTGTAGGAAATGCTACAACACCCTTTACCCTGATTCTGAACGATGCCGGCCGTGAGGCTGCTGGCAATGCTGCCCAAGTGGATGTAGCCGTTTTACACGGTGCTACCAACGCACCTGCAGTAGATGTAGACGCCGTATTTGTGGCAAACAATATAGTAAGCAACCTGGCTTATGGTCAGTTTACGCCTTATTTGAATCTTGCCCCGGGCAAATATGATTTGGCAGTTCGTGCTGCTGGTTCGCCTGCAGTTGTGGCTACTTATCGCGCCGATCTGAGCAGTTTGGCAGGTGGCGCAGCGTATGTATTTGCGAGTGGCTTGCTGGGTGGCGATCCTTCTTTTGGTTTGTTCGCTGCTTTGCCGAATGGAACCGTTTTGCAATTACCTCTGACGCAAACAGCGCGCTTGCAGGTAATTCACAACAGCCCAAGTCCGACGGTAGACGTATATGCTGGGAATACCTTGTTAATCAATGACTTTAAATATCGTACTGCAACCCCTTTCATTGATGTGCCTGCGGACATCGAAATTAAAATTGGGGTAGCTTTGGGCAATAGCCAGTCTGCGAATGAAGTATTGGTCACTTTTCCAGTAACCCTGGAAGTTGGCAAAAAATACATCGCAACTGCATCAGGTATTGTAGGAAATGCTACAACACCATTTACCCTGATTCTGAACAATGCAGCCCGTGAGGCAGCTGGCAACGCTGCCCAAGTGGATGTAGCGGTATTGCACGGTGCTACCAATGCGCCTGCAGTAGATGTAGATGCTGTGTTTTTGGCAAACAACGTGGTAAGCAACCTGTCTTATGGTCAGTTTACGCCTTATTTGAATCTTGCTCCGGACCTTTATGATTTTGCAGTACGTCCTGCTGGTTCACCTGTAGTGGTGGCTACTTATCGCGCCGATTTGAGCGGTTTGGCAGGTGGCGCAGCGTATGTATTTGCGAGTGGCTTGTTGGGTGCTAATCCTGGTTTTGGTTTGTTTGCTGCTTTGCCAAACGGCACCGTACTTGAACTGCCAATTACACCAACCACCAAGGTGCAAATTATTCACAACAGTCCAAACCCAACGGTAGACGTATATGCAGGCAATACCTTGTTGCTCAACAACTTTGCTTTCCGTACTGCAACGCCGTATGTTGATATTCCAGCCAACCGCAACTTCGCGGTGGCAGTAGCGCCAGCCAATAGCACATCGGTAGCCAATGCAATTGCTTCGTTCCCGGTTAATTTCCAGACAGGTAAAAACTACACGGTTTTTGCTTCCGGTATTGTGGGTAATGCAACCACGCCATTTACCTTATTGGTGAATGACCAGGCACAATTGAATGCAGCACCAGGTTTTGTTGCTGTAAGTGTAGCCCACGGTTCGCCAGATGCCCCAGCAGTTGATGTAGCGGAGCGTTTGTTGGGTACTTTAGAATCCAACATCAGTTATGGACAAATTCGTCCGTACCAAAATTTGACACCCGATCTGTATTTCATTGATGTGAATTTGCCGGGTACCAGCACCATTGTAGGAACCTTCCTGGCCGATCTTTCTGGTTTGGACGGTGCGGCGATTCGCGTGTTTGCAAGTGGTTTGTTGGGTGGCACGCCTGGTTTTGGCCTGTTTGCTGCTTTGAGCACCGGTCAGGTGGTAGAATTGCCTTTCGCTCCTGCAGCGCGGGTGCAAATTATTCACAACAGCCCAGAGCCAGTGGTGGATGTATACGTAGGAAGTACAAAAATTCTGGACGATTTTGAGTTCCGCACGGCTACACCATTCTTCTATGTTCCTGCAGAAACAGCCCTAACCTTAGGTGTTGCTCCAGCAAGCAGTCAATCAGTGAACGATGTAATTGCTTCATTCCCAGCAACTTTTACAAATGGTAAAACCTATGTAGTGGTTGCAAGTGGTTTGGTTGGTGGAGCACCGGCCTTCAATTTGATCATAAACGATGCTGGTCGCGAGCGGGCAGTAGACCAAAATGCAGTAGAATTGGCTGTATTACATGGAGCACCCGATGCGCCAGCGATTAATGTTTCCAATTATGCAGATGGTGCAGCGTTATTAACAGACTTTTCTTACGGCGAATTTACTGGTTATGTGACGTTCCCAACGGATGTTGTGTTGCTGGATTTGGCACCAACCGCTGCCCCAAATCAGTCTTTGGGTGTATGGGGTGCTGATTTCACCGATGCAGCAGGTTTGGTAGGTGTTGTATTTGCCAGTGGTTTGGTAACAGGCGATCCTGCGTTTGACCTTTGGGTTGCTTTGCCGGATGGATTCACCACACCGTTGCCTTCTTTTGCGCGCGCACAAGTGATCCACAACAGCCCGTCACCAACCGTTGACGTGTACCTGGATGATGAAAGAATATTGGATGATTTCAACTACCATGATGCAACCGGTGTAGCATTGCTCCCAGCGGGTGTACCATTTAATTTGGGTGTAGCACCAGGTAACAGCACATCTGAAAACGATGCTATTTACAATTTGCCTGTAGCAAATGGTTTAGATCGCAGCAAGTTTTATGTGATCATGGCTGCGGGTGTAGTTGGCAACGCTGCCAAACCTTTCCAGTTGTATATCAATGAAAATGGTCGTTACCGTGCAACAGCGGCGGGCAACACTGATTTGGCGGTATTCCATGGTTCACCCGATGCGCCAGAGGTAGACGTTACTTTGCCAGGCGGTATCGTGATATACGATAACATTGCTTTTGGTGAGTTTACGGATTATTTGAGTGTGCCTGCTGCGCAATATACCATTCAAATTACACCTGCTAACGACAATAACACGGTGGTGAAGACCTACATCGCAGATGCAACGACCTTTGCAGGAGAAGCAGCAATTTTGTATGCTTCCGGGTATTTGACGGATCAGCCAAAATTTGAAGTGTGGGCCGCATTTGCAGATGGCACAACCTTCCCATTGCCAGAAGTATCGGCTACCAACGAATTGACCAGCAAACTGGAAAGCTTGCAATTGTCGCCTAACCCAACTTCAGATGACTTAAACATTCAGTTTGAGCTGAAAGAAGCGGAAGCTTTGCGTTATGGTGTACGCGATAATTTGGGCCAATTGATCCTCGAAGGTGATTTTGGTACTGTACAAAATGGAACATTTGCCCAAAAAATTCAAGTGGGTAATTTGAATTCCGGCGTGTACCAACTGGAAATTCGCTCTGATGCAGGTGTACAATCCCGCAAATTTGTGGTAGTGCGCTAATTGACTATAATTACTTTTTAAGACAAATACGTCAAAAAGGTGTTTCGAAAGACTGCAAGGTCTTTTGAAACGCCTTTTTTATTTAATTTCGGTATACCTTTTGCATCTTTGCGGTAAAATTGCACCCTTTTTTACGCACTTCACCTAAAATTGAGGCTTATGATCCGTTCTTTGGTCAAACTTGGGCTTGTTTTGCTCGTTTGTATACTGGTTTACAATTATTTTTTCGGCACCACCGAAGAAAAAGCCCAATCACAGTTGGTTTTTGGAAAAGCGCGTGAATTAGTCGTAGCGGGCGCCAATGTTCTGAAAGGCGAAAAACAAAAATTTGATGCCGGGAAATACGATCAGGTCATGGATCAATTGGGCGATGCTTACAAAGCGATTCGGGACAATGCCAAGTTTCTGGATACCAAAGTGGTACAGGAACTGGAAAACCTGGAACAACGAAAACAGCGCTTGCAGGAGGATTTGGACGAAATTCAGCAGCAAGAGCAGCCTGTTCAACCCAAAAAAGGCATCAAGGCGAATCCCAAAACGGAAGAACAAATGGCCGGTAAAGCAGCTGATCTGCAGCGACAAAAAGATCAATTACAAAAAGAAATGGAAAAATTGTTGCGCGATTCGGATCGGCTGATTCAAGACGCACAGGCGCAATAATTGTCAGCCGCAAGCCATATTTGTCTTTTTCATTACGCGATTCATCGAAAAGCCTACAACCTTGCAGAAGCTATGCTGTTTTGCATTCCCGAGTTATTATTAATCAACGTACATGACTGAAATTTTTCAACATATTTTGGGAGAGGATTGGAACGGCGGACTGTTCATCATTTTGAATCTGATTCTGATTGAGAGTTTGTTATCGGTAGACAATGCTGCGGTACTGGCTACCATGGTACTGGATCTTCCGCCATCCGAACGGCCACGCGCATTGCGTTATGGCATTATTGGAGCCTATGTATTCAGAGGGCTTTCCCTTATTTTTGCTTCCTGGCTGATCAAAATCTGGTGGCTCAAGCCTTTGGGTGGTTTTTACCTGTTGTATCTCGCGTACAGCTATTTTTTCACCAAAGCGACGCCAACAACGGATGACGATTTGTTGAACAAAGAAGAAAAGTGGTTTTATCGCTTTACCAGAGGCTGGATGAACAAGTTTTGGGCTACCGTCATAGCCGTAGAGGTGATGGACCTTGCTTTTTCGATCGACAATGTCTTTGCTGCGGTTGCCTTTACCGACAACATCTATTTGATTTGTATTGGGGTATTTATTGGCATTTTGGCCATGCGTTTTGTGGCCAACTGGTTTGTAAAATTGCTGGAACGATTCCCGTTTTTGGAAACCAGCGCTTTTCTAGTGATCGCGATTTTGGGGATTAAATTGTCCTTATCCGTGGTATGTCATTTTTGGAAGGGGCATCCCTGGGCCGATTTCATAGAAAGTGAGACCGCCGATTTGCTGGTGTCTATCATGACCGCCTCCTTCTTTTTTATTCCAATCATAACCACCAGGATGTTTGGCTGGCCGGGAAAACGTTAGTTGGTTGCATGGTACATTTTTCTAGAAAAATTTTGTCGAATGGGTTGCGTGTGCTCGTACACGAGGACCGTTCTACGCCCTTGGTGGCTGTAAATATTACTTACGATGTTGGTTCGCGCGATGAAATGGCCGATAAAACGGGTTTTGCCCATTTATTTGAGCATTTAATGTTTGCAGGCAGCAAAAACGTAAAGGATTTTGATGATCCCTTGCAGCGTGCAGGTGGCGAAAACAATGCCTATACCACCAACGATTACACCACTTTTTACGAAATTTTGCCCGCTGAAAATATAGAAACAGCCCTATGGCTCGAAAGTGACCGCATGATGGCGCTGAGTATCACCCAGAAGGCCTTAGCGGTGCAACGCAAGGTTGTGGTGGAAGAATTTAAAGAAACCTGTCTGAACGAACCGTATGGCGATGCCTGGCATCATCTTTCCGATTTGTTGTATAAAGTGCATCCGTACCGTTGGCCCGTGATTGGTCTTTCGCCGGAGCACGTGGAAAATGCCACCATTGAAGATGTGCGTGCTTTTTATCAAAGTTGGTATTGCCCCAACAATGCTGTTTTGTGCATTGCAGGAAATATTGATGTACCCACTGCAGAGGGACTTGCCGAAAAATGGTTTGGCAATATTCCAGCACGCGTGGTACCGCCTCGTAATTTACCCGTGGAGCAGCCTTCCCAGGCACCACTTCGGCTCGAAGTAAAGGCCAATGTGCCCGTTCCTGCGGTTTACCTGGCATTTCGTATGCCTGCCCGCTTGGATCCTGCATTTTACCCGGTCGATTTATTGTCGGATGTATTGGCGCAGGGGCAGTCATCGCGGCTTTACCGGCGTTTGTTGCGCGAAAAGCAATTGTTTTCTCAAATTGATTGTTATGTTACCGGCAATACCGACCCGGGCTTGCTGGTGATTGAAGGCCGTCCGGTAGATGGCATTACACCTGATCAAGCCCTCGCGGCAATATGGGAAGAACTGGAAATTTTGCGCGCAGCTCCGATTGAAACCCGGGAATTGCAAAAAATTCAACACCGTTTTGAAAGTACGGTTGTGTTTTCGGAAACCAGTGTGCTAAATAAGGCCCAAAATCTGGCGTTTTATGAAGTATTGGACCGTGCAGAGTTGATGAACGACGAAACGGCCACTTATTTGGCGGTTACCCCCGAGCAATTGCACCAAACCGCCCAAACGCTCTTTCAGCCAAACAATTCGGCAACCCTGATTTACGTTCCAACGTAAATCCTTTTTGATGCTTCATTTTAATAATTTTATAGTTGGATTTTTACCCTATGTGGCTAAAAATCTATTTTATCCACTTTTCCTGTTGTTTTGTTTGTGTTATTTTCCAGGATACGGACAAGCGCAACTTGGAATGCGTTTAGAGCGCTTTGCGGGTATCCAAAGTGCTGCACTGAATCCCGCCAATACCCGTTTCAATCCGTGCTCCTGGGATCTTCGCCTGGCTGGAGCGGATGTTTTTTTTCAAAATAATTATGGATTTGTTCGAAATGCAGGGGTTATACAACTGCTGCGCACGCCTGAAGCGCTTGTTTCGGTATTAGATACGACGAAAGGTGGTCAATTGCCGCCAGATGCTTTGGTACAAGACTTTTTTGGAAGCCGACAATCGTTTTTTGGGGTGTTTCAGGCGCAGATCAGCGGTATCGCTTTTAGTTTTCGCGTAGGTGCACACCATACGGTCGGTGTTGTGAGTGGCATTCGGGCTGGCGGTGGTGCTTACCGGTTGCCAGAGATCTTGAATTACCCGGTCGTCAGCAATTTACCCCGTGGAGAAGTCAATGTAATTCCCAAATTGAGGGTAGCAGGCATGGTCTGGAGTGAAGCCGGGCTGCATTATAGTTACAGCAACGACGAGGGCGACTATCTGCTGGCTTTTGGTGTTACGCCCAAGTTATTATGGGGGTATGAGGGTTTCTTTGTTCGGGCGAATACGGCGTTTGATTACACCCAACGCCGGGGCGATACCCTCGCGTTTGCCCGCGCCCGCTGGGAATACGGTTTAACAACTGATCAGTTAACTGCGGAGCCTTCAGCCATCCGTCCGCAGGTAAATGGGCATGGATTTGGGGTAGATCTTGGATTTAGCATTGCAGCGCCCTTAGAAACAGGCTTGACGGACTATTTTTGGCGATTGGGCGTTGCATTATTGGATGCAGGCCAGGTGCGCTTTAAACAAAATGCGGTCAAACATTTAATAGAATTTGATCAAACCGTGGTGGTAGTCCCTTCCGATTTTCCGAATCGTACCAACCTGGATCAAATGATGAAGGATGCGAGTAAGGCTTTTTTAGGAGATACCTTGGCCTCCCTGCAAGGACCGGCTTTTTCGATCGGCTTACCTACCGCCCTGTCCTTTCAGGCAGATCTGCGCCTGATGCAAGGAGTCTATCTTGGCGCTGTATGGATACAACGCATGCCTTTGATGGGCAACAGTGTACGTCGGCCCAATACCGTCGCCTTGATTCCACGTTTTGAGCATACATGGTTTTCGGCCTCGATGCCGATCAGTTGGAGTGACGGGCAATTTTTACGGGCAGGTTTTGCGGCACGCTTAGGTTATCTGACACTTGGGACAGACAATCTGTTGAGTTTTACAGGGCAGGCTAAATTGACGGGAACTGATTTTTATATAGGGCTAAAAATCAATGGCTTTAAGGTTAAATGGAGCAAGTTGGGTATAAAACTACCTAAATACACTAAAAAAAGCCGGTATGGCCCGAACGTTTGGCAACGTATGCGTATAAAATGTTATGATTTTTAATAGGCCTAAAAACAAACAAGCCGGAGGAGCATCCCTTTCGGTAAAAGACCAAATTCTCCCCAGACTGGCCTTCTTCCATATGGTAAACCCAACCGACTTGCCTTGCCAATAACATTGACACTTGAACAAGTCGCCAGCAGCATTTGCTGACAACAAAATGAATCGTTATAAATTCGAGTGCAAATAGACGACTATAGGGGGTTATTGTCAAATTTACAGCTCGGACATTAGCTCGGACAATTACCGATAGGGCCTTAAAAACGATTTTATTGTAGATTTGCCGAGTAAACGGCGTTATGCGATGAAATATACTTCCTCCTTTATATTGCGGGTCATTTTGAGTTGCCTGTTAGTGTTGCTTGTCTTGGCACTTTATTTCAGCCAATGCAGGAAGACTACTGTACAAACTTCGATTAATTTTTTTAAATCACCCCAATTCAGAGGTGACTTTATCAAGTATTTACCATCTGATAACATAGATTCGGCAGTAATTCTTATCAAAAAATTAGTTCCTGCTCCATTTCAAACCTTGGCTTGTCAACGCCTTTATTACAATCTTAACGAGGAAGCCAGTATCGATTTGCGCTTACAGCACCTTGATTTGTTTGATCAATACATAAAAAACGATAGTCTAGCGGCATTTGTGCAAATGGTTCGGGGAGAATTGTTTATTGAAATGGCGCGTTTTGAGGAGGCTTTGCAATGTTTGGATACTTGCACTGCCTTGAGTTATAAGATACAACATCCTGTACAAGCGGCAGATGCCAAGCGGTTTAAGGCGAGGGCCATCTTACTTCAGGGTGGTTATCCGCAAGCAATTCAATTATTGTTAGAAGTTTTTGATGTGTACCAGCAATTTCCGGGGCGTGATCTCGATCAGCGCTTCAATGTTCGAATAGATTTAGGGAATGCTTATCGGGCCGCAAAAGACTTCAGAGAAGCACTGAAATGGCATGAGCAAGCATTGCAGTTGATTTCAAAAACTAGGGGAACAAAACACTTCCAATTCACCGGATTCCATACCATCACCACGGAAAAGATTGCCGAAGATTATCTAGATCTAAACATGCCAGATTCGGCACTTTATTTTGCGAATCAATCTTTATTAACTCGTAATCAGTATAATATTACGTACGACCAGACTGCCTCAGAATTATTATTTTCTAGAATTTATTTAGAAAAGGGGGATTGTAATTTATCCTTGGTACACCTTAGAAAAGCGGAGCAAGCCAATGTGCAAAAAGGGAACATGATTAAAAAAATTAAAATTTATAGCGCCTTAGGAGAAAGTTATCTGTGTTTAGGGCAGTTGGATTCGTCCCAATATTTTCTAAAAAAATGTTTGACAAGCCGTGATACTGGTTTGTTGGCTTCCGTACATGAACAATTGGGCAACATTGCTATGAAGCAGGGGGATTTGGCCCTCGCTTTGAAGGAGATGACGCTCAGTCGGCAATTCCACGATGCCAGTTTTAATGTTGAAAAATCCAAACTTCTCGCTTACCAAAATGTGCGGATTGCTTTGGCTCAAAAAGAGTTGCAAATTGCCAGTATTGAAAAACAGCGCAAACAAACCTTACTCATTTCTTTCCTAACATTAACCGGATTGGTTTTGGCTACAGGGGTTGCATTTCTTTTATTGATTAGCCAGCGTAGAAAACAATTTATCTACAAACAAGAGCGAGAGTTATTTGAAATGCGCGAAAAACTGCAACAACGTGCGCTGGAACAATCGCAGCAGGAATTGATGGCGCAACAAGCGCAACTCCATCACTCTACCTTGCTGCTGGAATTGAAAAACCAATTGATTGACGAATTAGAATCCCGATTATCAAATGCCGCTGATGCGATGGAAACAACGGGCATGCCTGAAAAGGACCTGCGGCGTATGCGCATTTTGACGGATGCGGACTGGCAGCATTTTTTGGAACGTTTTGAGCAAATCACGCCAGGCTTTGTTTTTCGTTTAAAGGCTGCTTTTCCCACCTTAACCCTGGCCGAAACCCGCTTGTTTTTATTGGTCAAACTCTATTTTGATAGCCGGGAAATATCGGATGCAACGGGCATTTCGCAAGAATCTGTTTGGCGCGGCAGACACCGTTTGCGTAAAAAATTAGGCTTGTCGGAAGCCATAAACCTGGATGAATACATTCAGTCTTTTTAAACTTTACCCAAACTTAAAAATCGGCCTGCTCAATCCATTATAACTTGCTCCCAAAAAACAAATGGAGCAAACATCTGCAACACCCAACAAAAAAAGCCGTCCATATTACAAAATTATTGACGGCAAACGCTTCGACCTGGCCCTGCTGAATCAGGTCGACACCTACATTTCCAGCGCCAGCGGCAACGCCTTGTCGGAAGCCGAAGTGCGTGCCATTGGTGAAGCCATCAAAGACAGCCACCAGGTTACTCAAATTGAGAAAAACACGCTGGAATACATCCGCAGCAATTACCCACTCAGCGCAAAAGCGGCTAAATGGTGGGATGAAAACATCAAAATCAGCGACAACCTCCAACAACGTATTTTTTTGATCAAAACCCGTCAACGCGTACCCGGCCTGACCATCGAATTTGATCAAAAAGAACGCTTTCGCCAAACCAATTTCGGCAACAACAAACTGGTTTTTGAAGAAGCACTCGCAAAAGCCCTGGCTACCCTGCTGGCATCTAAAAATGACGCAGAAACACCTTATAACTTAGTAAACGAACTTTTTAGCAATATCCCCGCCGAAGCACCCGATCGCGAAGACCAGGTCATGGATCAAGTACGGATTTTTTTCAATACCGGTCGCCTGGGTTTGTTGCCCGAATACGACCTGAATGACCCGGAATCCTGGGAAAACTTGCCCTACAGCATCCCCGAAGGCAACGAATTAGTAGAAGACAACTGGATTTTTGTGCTTTCTTTGCCCGATTTGTCCGACCATATTTATTGGGCAATTGTGGATCGTACCGGTGAAAAACCGGCTTATGCTTACGGATTTAACTAAACTGGAGGTGACATCTCCCCGAGGTGTCACCTCCCCGAGGTGACATCTCCCCGAGGTGACATCTCCCCGAGGTGTCATCTCCCCGAGGTGTCA
>JAIYAP010000083.1 GCA_027488935.1 Saprospiraceae bacterium
CAACCATTGATGTCCGTTGCTACAACGGTATAAGTATTGATGCCCGCTGTGGCGATATTCAATACTGCATCATTGTCTACCACAACCCCATTGCTATTCAACCACTGGTAAGTAACCGCATTCGTGGTGGTTACGGTGGCGATGATGTTGCTGATTATATCGCAAGTTATCAGAGAATCAGTGCTCACTTCCAAGCCAATCGTTGGCGTGTTCGAACGCTGAATCGTTACCGTGAAGATGCTGTCACAAATGCCGTTGTTGACCGTCAAAGTGTACGTCGTAGTTACACTTGGATTGGCTAATACGGTAAATGGCGCATTTGCCAAATTCAAGGTCGCATTAGGCGTCCAGGTGTAAATGTAGTTGGCTGGACCTGCAACTTTAATTGTGTCCACACCAGCGGCGCATAAATTGGAGCCGCCATTTAACACATTAATGCTCACATTTTCAATCGCATCTCCTTTGATAAATACGGGTTTAGATTCCGTGCAACCATTGATGTCCGTTGCTACAACGGTATAAGTATTGATGCCCGCTGTGGCGATATTCAATACTGCATCATTGTCTACCACCACTCCGTTGCTGTTGAACCATTGGTACGTTACCGCATTGGTAGTCGTAACAGATGCGATGATGTTGCTGATTGCATCGCAAGTTATCAGAGAATCGGTGCTTACTTCTAAGCCAATCGGAGAATCAGTACGAACAATCGTTACCTTGAAAATGCTATCGCAAATGCCGTTGTTGACCGTTAAAGTGTACGTAGTGGTTACACTTGGGTTGGCTAATACGGTAAATGGCGCATTCGCTAAGTTCAAGGTCGAAGCAGGTGTCCACGTGTACGTGTAGTTTGCTGGACCGGTTACTTTGATCGTGTCCACACCAGGAGCACATGCATTTGCACCGCCGTTGAGTACGCTAATGCTCACATTTTCAATGGCATATCCGGTGATGGTTACGGTTTCTGAATCCGTGCAACCATTGATGTCGGTAGCAACAACCGTGTACGTATTGGTACCCGCTGTCGCGATATTCAATACCGCATCCGCATCCACCACTACCCCGTTGCTATTAAACCACTGATACGTTACCGCATTGGTGGTCGTAACCGTGGCGATGATGTTGCTGATGGTATCACAAGTTTCCAAATTATTGGTGCTTACTTGCAAGCCAATCGGTGAATTAGTACGAACAATCGTTACCTTGAAAATGCTATCGCAAATACCGTTGTTGACGGTTAAGGTGTATGTTGTTGTTACACTTGGGTTGGCTAACACGGTAAATGGCGCATTTGCCAAATTCAGCGTCGAAGCAGGCGTCCACGTGTATATGTAGTTTGCTGGGCCCGTTACTTTAATCGTGTCCACACCCGGTGCGCATGCATTTGCGCCTCCATTTAACACATTAATGCTTACATTTTCAATCGCGGAACCTTTGATGGTTACGTTTTCGGAATCCGTGCAACCATTGATATCCGTGGCTACTACAGTATAGGTGTTGATACCCGCTGTGGCGATATTCAAAATTGCATCGTTGTCTACCACTACCCCGTTGTTGTTGAACCATTGGTAGGTAACCGCATTGGTGGTGGTTACGGATGCGATGATATTACTGATCGCATCGCAAGTTTCCAAATTATTGGTGCTTACTTGCAAGCCAATCGGTGTATTAGAACGCGCAACGATTACCTTGAAAATGCTGTCGCAAATGCCGTTGTTGACGGTTAAGGTGTACGTTGTCGTTACACTTGGGTTGGCAATTACCGTAAATGGCGCATTGGCCAAATTCAAGGTCGCAGCGGGTGTCCACGTGTAGGTGTAATTTGCTGGACCAGTTACTTTGATCGTTACCGGAAGTTGCGCACAAATATTTCCAGCCGCCTCCAATTGAATATTGACATTGGAGATACCAAGGCCGGTCACGGAAACCTTCTTCGATGCAGAACAACCATTTTCATCCGTCGCAACAACAGTATATTTAATGGTACCACCTGCCGTTGAAACGTTGACATTCGCCCCGTTTCCAACCAGTGTCGTGCCATTAAACCATTGAATCGTAGCATTTGCAGCAGGATTAACAGTAGCACTTAAGGTAACAACGGGGCTACAAGTGACTACACTATCTGAAGCAACTTGTAAATTCAGCGGAACAGAACGCTTGATGACAACCGTATCTTTCCCCAAACATTGACCGGATTGCACCGTTAATATATATTGTGTCGTCACATCCGGATCTGCCACCACCTCAAAAGGTGCATTGGTCAAATTAAGCCCTTGCACAGGCGTCCAGGTGTACGTGTAAATCGGATTGCCAATTACTTTGATGTTTACAGGCTTACCGTCACAAGTGAAACTTGGTGCCTGCACCAGCACATCAAAAGTAGGTGCACTTTCAATTTTATAAGGCTTGGTTAAAGTAGCCGTACATCCTTTCTCGGAAGTAATGGTTAAGCTAACGGTCCCGGTTTGACCTTCCGGGAATTGCATATTCGGCGGATTTTTACCATTCAAAACAAAGGGCGTTCCTCCATCCGGAGTTACCGTCCAGACCCAGCTCACCAGCGGGCTTAACAGATCGGTAGATTGATCCAGGAATTGAACGTTAATTTGATTGCTGGTACATTCAATCGTACTCAATTGGAATGCAACTATTGGGTTAGATTGTGCCGTAATATTGGCAGCACTTGTTGCAATACAACCTCTTGCATCGGTGGCAGTCACCGGATAGGTGCCTGCACCCAGGTTATTAATGCTGGGGCCGTTTGCAAAAAAAGCGTTGTTATAATTCCAGGTGTAGGAATAAGGCGCAACACCCAGGGAAGCAAGCGCAGTGGCTGTTCCATTTTTATCCTGTCCACAAGCAATATCGGTATCCGTAACGGCTAATTTTACCTCATTTTTTACACCAATAACACCTGTAGCCGAACCAGTACAACCGGTAGCAGGATTGGTTACTGTCACCGAAACCTGGGTATTTGCCGCTAAACCTGTTATTTGAGGAGCATTCACATTGGGCTGAACATTCCAGCTATAATTATACGAGCCAAAAGGGGTAATAATCGCTGCAGCCGTACCATTGTTGATCCCAGTACATTCCGCTTTTGACAAGGCCAATTGCACGACTAATCCGCCCTGGCCCGCAATTTTTACGGTAAGTTCTTTTTCGCAACCATTTGCATCAAACACAGAAACCAGGTAAGCACCGGGCGCTAAATTATTCTGTGTTGCACCGGTGGCGCCTTCCAGACTTTTCCAAACATAGGTATAAGGCGCTGTTCCTCCGGTAGCACTTAAAGTAGCACTGCCATTGGAGCCGTTACAGGAGGGGCTGTTGATGGTGATGGTTACCAAAATGGGGCTAGGCTTTGCAACCAAACCAAAATCCGAACTGGTACAACCATTTGCATCCGTAACCGTAACCGTGTAGGTGTCTTGTCCAAGATTTTGAATCGATTTGGTGGTTGCGCCTGTATTCCACAAGTAAGTGTAAGGCGGTTTTCCTCCCTGCGCAGATGCGACAGCGGTACCATTTTCCGGTCCAGTGTTACAAAGCAGATCCGTTGTTTTCACTTTGGCAACCAGCAATGCCGGTTGGCTCAGGGTCGTAGTGGCCGAAGCGGTAAGGCCCGTTGCCGTCGTTACCGTTACCGTGTAAATGCCAGCGGCAAGGTTGATGGCAGTTTGGGTAGTTTGGCTGTTGCTCCATTTGTAGGTAAAAGGAGTAGCACCGCCGGAAGCCTGTACCGTTGCGCTGCCATTGGCGGCACCGAAACAGCTTGGAGAAACAGCAGAGACAGACAACGTCAATCCTTGTCCAAAACCCGTTTGGAATTGGAGCATCGTTATCAGAAAAATCGCCAGGTAAAGGCCGTATTTCATATAGAGCAATTTATGGAATGCTTATTTTAATTTAGCGTGGGGTGGTACTCGGCACTTTTACCTCAACACCAATCGTTTGTCGTTTACCATTGGTTTTTACCCCAATAATTTCAAGACGACGCTGCCTGGAAGCATTTTGGTCGTAAACAGATCGTTTTTTATCCTTCACATTATCACTCACGTTTTTGGGCCAATCGGCTTCACCATTGGCTTCGCGCTTGAAAAACAATTGCTTATTTACAAATTTTTTGTAAATACCACCATCAAACAACTCAAAGTGATTAAAAACCGAAGAAACCCGTCGGTCAGTTAACGCCTGGTTATAAGCAGCACTGCCCAACTTTGACGCATACCCCTTTAAGGTAATTTCGATGGTATCGCCTCTTGACATCATCTCATACAGCACCTCTGAAAAAGCCATCAAATGATCCCAACCTGCACGGACTTCCTTTTCAAAGAAATAATCGATCGAATCCTGACCATTTTTTAACTCCATGCCCGTAAGACCATCCGTGTACATTTTCATGAAGTCTTCCTTCCGACGGATATAATCTACATAAGTAGCACGGTACTCCCGTTGTGGACTTTTATCAAAATTCACTGAACTTGGAATTGCATTGTCAAAGTACAAGCGAATGGGCAAATAAGAATCGATTGTGATCGGGCGCAATTTCAATTCCCGTGTAATGGACTGAAATGCAACCGGGGGCAAATTCAAGGTTGTAAAATCTACAGAATCCCGGTTATAACCTTCTTTGGTGGCTGTAATTCGGTATCGATTATCATAAGTCACCATATGGCGATAATTCACCTTGGCGGGACTTACAAACGTGTCTAAAATTTTACCCGTCGCCAAATCCGTCAAATAATAGTTCACCCCATAGAGGGTATCTCGGTTCAAAGCGTTGAGGGTGTGCGCATAAAACATTAATCCGCGCTCCAAATAAACCGTATCACGCAGGGTAGTATCTCGGAACAACCTTGTGGTCGAAATCATACTGGTTGAATCAGTGGTATACCCCTCTTTGGAAATGACTACTTTATAGTTTTTGTCAAATTCTAGTTTGTATGGGAAAAGGTTATCCTTGGGTGCGGCCGAAAGTTGAGGCGTAATCGTTTTATTTAGCCCCGTTTGATCCATGCCAAAATCGTAAAACTTGGATTTACAATCGATCAATTTAGCCTTCGAATTCTTATCAAACACTGATACAATCAAATCAACTTCACAGGGAGTCAAATACAATTTCAACACCTGCTCTTGTGGGCAATTTATTTTAGGTGTCTCAAAATAGACTGTATCGCTCCGGAAACGATCTTTTTCTGCAATAATGGCATATTTTTTATCCGGCGCTAAATTGAAACTACGATAAGCACCTGCTACATCGTATCGATCCGCTCGCACAATACTACCTGAAGCGGTGTATTCCAACAGGCGCATGCGGGTATAAAACAAGGAGTCTCCGGTCTTTTTATTAAACGTTACTGCCATCAAACTCGGCTTCAACAAAGCAGCCTTATACAGATCATAGCAACAAGCATCCTCTGAAGTATTCTCCGAACCGCGGCGGTTGGAAGCCATCAAAATGGTCGAACCACTCGCACTAACAGAAAAGAATACATCATTGTAGCCTGTATTGATCGGCGTGTTATATTGCGCCGGACCCAATAAATGGTCTGGTTCTGTCCAATTGCTACCACCGATGCCTTTGCTGCGGTACACATCCAATCCACCCATGGTTTGGCGGCCATCGGTACTAAAATACAAATACCCCGTTCCATTATGGTAAAAAGGCGTTACATCGTCCTCCGGGGTATTTAACGCTTTCAAATTGATGGCAGGCGTCAAACTATCGCCCAAAATTCTGCTATACCAAAGGTCTTTTTTACCAACCCCATTCGGCCGATCACTCATAAAATACAGGATTTCTTCTTGCCCTGCACCGCGTCCGATGGCTGGTTCGGTAGTCGTATAATCGGGTATATTTACGTTGGCAGATAATTTTTCTGCAACGCCCCATTGCTTTGTCGCTTCATTAAGTTTTTTCCGATATACATCACAACGTATGTCAAAGGTGTTGACATACTTGCATTTACAGAAGTACATCCGGTCTTCCTTTTCATTGAAGGTAACAAAAGCAGTATGCACATCCGGTTCATTTATTTCACTCTCTACCAACGCATACTCGTCTGCGCAAAAATCCGTTTTGAGCAACTTGGTTAAATGCCGTTTCGGGAAGTTCCGGTCCTTTTCATTTAAAAAGCGCTTGGAAGAAAAATACAAGGTATCACCTTTCAATATTGGCGCATATTCAGAATACATGGAATTGACATGCTTCATATCGATCGCCACATAGGCAGAATCATAAATCGGCGGCGTATCAATCAACATCAAGGGGGATTGCAGTAAAACATTAGGGTTTACCACATTGCCGATCGCCCAATCGCAATTATCCATAAAAGTTTGGACAGAATCGATCTTTCCTGCACTCACCGTTTTTTCGGTTGCGAGATACGCTTGATAACTGTTTTTAGCATCGGCATAATGGCCCAATCGGTACTGAACATTAGCCAGTAACAAGCGCGGATTTTCTTTTTTGGGCAAATTTAAATTGGCATCTAACAGATGCTGATATGCTTTCGCGGCTTGTTGAAACAAGGAGTTTTCGGTTGCAGCCTCGGCAAATCCATACCATGCCGCCACATTGGTGCTATCATTTTTTATAACCAACCCATAACGATGCATGGCATTGTAATAATCGCCGTTTTTCAACGCTTTATCCGCGCCCTCTTGCAAAGACTTTACGGAGTTTGCGCGGTTCGGATCGCGGGAAATCTGTTCAGAAAATCCGCCTTGGCCCCAAATCATGTTTGCAAAAAGCAAACAAAGGGAAATTAAAAGTATCGACTTTGATGTTGACATAAGATTCGAATCAGGTACGTTTGATGAGCATCTGGGACCTAAGAGAAAGGCAAGCAAGGATTAAAAATAGGAAAACTAGATAATCGGGCAAGACTTGAACTTGGGCAATTGTTTTACGGTATAGAACCGGTAAATGATGGCCAATTCTGGTCCGCCTCGACCACGCGTAATCACCTTACTAGCAGGTGGTTCGGTATTCAACAAACTACTTTTGGGCAACCAGTTCACGTCATACGTCAACCCTACCGTAATTGTTTTCCATAAAAACTCAATATGCGGCACGATGGCATCGCTGTAGTAATGCCGTCTATTGATCCCAACTTGCATGGCGAGTTCTTTGTATTCCTTTTGTACCAGGTGAAAACGCGCACTCACTCCGTAAACCAACTCCCGTGCGCCACCTTGTTTTTGCCACATCATACTGCCGATCAAATCAAAATTATTTTGCAATTGCACCAAACCTAACACGTAAAAGGTAGACTTGCTGCGCAAACGCGTGGTGCCCGGATTGCTCAGGCTGGAGGACCAAAAATCGTGGTTAGGTCGATTGATGTGTTGCATACCAACACCCAAATCAAGCCGGTCGCGTCGCTTGGTCGACTGCATCCGGTAATTCACTCCCGCGCCGAGATCAAAATATTTCAGGTTGGTATTGGCAAGCAGCTGATCCTCAAACGGATTATTGCTCGAACTGTACATGCGATTGACCCACTGCTCATCAAAAGTGATATCCTTGGTATCAAATTTCCGTTGCCCAAACGCAGGCATCACGCCTACCGTTAAGTAGTTGGCCTTCCCAACGGGCAGGGTCAATGCGATCGGAATACCTACTAAAGTTGATTTCAAATGCAGGGTGCCTTGATCGTCCTGGTTGATCAATAAGCCACCCGTCAGAAAGCGACTATATACCCCTTTGTTTAAATAAAGTTTCCCCTCGATACTACCTGAGTATGTAGTATAGGGAACGGGCACAGAACGCCATTGTTTGCGGTAGTTAAACACCGCACGCCCATCTCCACCAAAGACACCGGCCAAACCAGCACTTAAGTTGAGGGGCGAATTCTGAAACTGGGTGTAGTGTATATCCTGTGCCTTAACCTGTCCTGCCAAGCAAAGCATAGAGATATAAATAATTGCACGCAATTGTAATAAATTGTTCACAAGCGCCTTGTTTAGTATTTGGAATGTGTTGTTCACGCTGGATAGGCTTTCCCAATCCGTAGATTACCAAGGAATTACATTTTTCAAGTCAGGTACAGCAAAGAACGTACCAAGGATTGAAGCCCGACGTGCTTTGATAATTTACAGTACCCAAAATGGGCTACACTACGAAGATGGGAAATTATTATGCGTCGAAACAGCGTGTTTGAGGAGGACGCGCAAGGATTAGGCCAATCATGAGCCTGGGTAGGGAAACTGCCGTAAAATTACAGGAATTATATTGTTTTCAAAAAATAAATAAAAGATTACTTTAATCTTATCGTCAAGATTAAAGTAATCCTAGCCTTTTACTTCCGTTTACCAACGATGCTGGCAAATTTGATATTTTAACTTTCCTGAACATCCAGCGATGTCTGGCGTTTTTTTTCAAGCGTCCTGCGCCAAAAACTGATCGCCAATCCAATAAGCATCATAATCGACCCCAACCAAACAAAGTTGATGCCCGGAAAAACGATGGCCTCCAAGACGATATAATCCGAGCGGGAAGCATTTTCAGCAATTTCAAGCGGCAACTTTTGCTGCGCCTCGGTAGCTTGAGCAATGCCTACCGTGATTACCCCTGTTTTAGGATCTATGTTCTCAAAACGGGTGTGAAGCCCAATAACAGGCAGTTCATCCTGCAAACTGAAGGGCTGATTGCCCCGAATCAGGTAGACAGGACGTGTTGTACCGACAAGCCCTTTGGGTCCCGAGACATTCAACTGGGCAGCGACTGCTATATCTTGCGGCTGGGGGTTATAACCAGGATGATTCACCTTGCGTTCGATTTTCTCTAGTTGAACCGTATTGTTATTAAATTGGATGGTTTGACCCACCGCCAAGGGATATGATGTATATTTTAAAGCCTCCTCTGTTTCAAAAACATGGTCCATTGTTTCTTTGGTCAGCCGTATTTTGATGGCCGCTTGCCCAACATTGCCGTTGAGTGCAAATACGCCTTTGCCTGGGCGCAGGTACATCATCGGTGCGGCGTCGTACGACTTCGGATCATTGAGTGTATGTACAGAGACTTTCAAGCCAAATGCTAAATCACCGTCTTCCGGTTGATATTCCGGATGTACCGGGGCTTTCGTAAAATCTTCTACAATCAGATAGTGTTTTTTGGTAAATAAAGTATCTCCAACCTTTGCAGTGTACGCTTCAAAACGAAGGCTGTCTTCCTGTTGCTTGGCAAATTCCGGATCTAATTCGGCTTTGGGCAATGAGGAAACGTGGGTAAAGATATCATGATCCCAATAGTGCTGGGTCGACGGGTTGGAGGCAACTACCTTGGTAAATTGCCGGTCGTACATTACATTAGGATGCAAGGTAAATTGCTCCCCATTGTAATTGCCATTTTTGTCCCTGCGTTTAAACTGCACCGTAAACGTGCGGGTCTGACGCACCACCGTATCTTTCAAATACATGGCCTCGTAACCATCTTTGATCGGCATCGGCACTTCTTTGAGCAACAAGATGTTCTTGTCTTCCTGCTCATCCCCCATGCCTTCAATGAGGCCCTCCATCGCAAATGCATTGGACGAAATCCAGGCTTTATTCAATCCAGTGCTCATAATGCCCAAAATCAGCACACCAAAACCAACATGCGAAACCGCCGATCCCGCTAGTTTTATATTGCCTTTCAAAATGCTGATCAGGTAATCCACGTTGGCGACCACCGTAAACATGGCCGTAAATAACAAGGTGTATAACTGCCAGGCACTCATATCAATCCACTGCGCGTTCAAAAGGGTTAAACCCACCGCAATCGCTGCCGAAATACCCAAGTGTATGGCTACTTTTTTGCGATATACCTTCCAATTACGCTCGCTGTACCGCAAAAACTGCGCAAAGGCCGTCAAAGTGCCCATAAATACCGCAATCCACAATTGATACCGATTATGGTGCGCTATCGGATCTTCCAAGGCCGCACCGATAAACTTCGGATTGAAATATTGCATGATTTTATTGTACACGGGCAAAGAGGTTGCACCCGTAATCAAGGTTGCGGAAAAAAACAGCACCAAGGATCCAATAAACATCCAAAACTCCCGCGAAACAATCGACTCCTCTGGCTTGGCTTCTGGAACGCCTTTATACCGCGATCCCCACAACCAGGCGCCCAAAATTGAAAAACTGGTGATAAACAACACCAATTGCAAGCCCAAACCCATTTCCGTAAAGGCATGCGCCGAAGTATCACCTAAAATCCCGCTTCGGGTCAGGTAAGTTGAGTACAGCACCAGGATAAAACTCAACAAATAAAAGGCATACGTACTGCGGGTCGAATAACCCGTGGCGCGTGCGACCAAATTGGTGTGAATACCCGCAACCAATACCAGCCACGGCACTAAAGAAGTGTTTTCCACCGGATCCCAGGCCCAATAACCCGCAAATGATAAAGCCTCGTACGCCCAGGCACCACCCATCAAGATGCCGGTACCCAAAATCACGCCCGAAAACAAGGCCCACTGCAAAGCCGGTTTCAACCAATCTTTGTGATCCCGCAACCACAACCCCGAAATCGCATAAGCAAAAGGCACAATCGTAGAAGCAAATCCTAAAAACAAGGTGGGCGGATGAATGGTCATCCAGTAATTCTGCAACAACGGATTTAATCCATTGCCTTTAATTTTCTCTAAATAATTGGCCGTTTCAAAAATAGGCGCATTCATCGTATCGCGCAGCAAATCAAAAGGACTCGCCCCCAAACGGGAATCTCCAAAATATAAGCCCAGCAACATCGACCCAATAAATGCCTCCGCAAGTGCAATCACCGCCAATACAGGCGCCTCCCATTTACCAGCGCGCATCATCAAGACCAACCCCAATCCAATATGCCAAAAACTCCAAAGCAAAAAACTGCCCTGCTGCTCTTTCCAAAACGCAGAAAAAACATACTGCGTGGGCAAATCATCCGAAATATTCGACCAAGCGTACTGATATTCGTACATCTTACCGACCAAAATATAAAAAAGGGTACCAATGATACCCAGCGTGGTCAATCCATGCAATATAAAAGAAAAACGCCCAATGTTGCGCCACTGGTCGCCCTCCAAGGTATTGCGCCGCAGTGTAGCCATATAATAGGCACCAGCGGCCAATAAAGTAGCCACAAATGAAAGCACCACAAATAAGTGGCCTAATTTTCCAGGCAAAAGGTGCTCGCCGATATATTCCATATTCAGATTTTTATTATTCGAGTGCAAAGGTAAAGCCTTACAACGACATGCTTTTGTCCATTTCTAAAGCATCCAGCGAAAAGGCACAGCGTTTTTGGCTAAAAACGTACAAAACGCAATGAATTTACTCTTAAACAACCGTTTTACCTCATTGCTTAATGAATTTAGTACTTTGTATCTTTTCTAAATTATTAAAAACCAGGACATAAAATCCTGCAGGAAGGGCAGCTGTTGGGATTTGTACTTGGGTTTCACCGTTCGTTTCCACACGTTGCACCAACTTGCCCTGTATATCTCTTATTAAAATCGTTCCTGCTATTCCTGACTCCATCGCCACGGTGAGGACATCTCCAACCGGATTTGGGAATAAACGCAGGGAGGATTGCGCCACTTCCTGGGTTGCCGTGATTGGGTTGACCAGTTCATCAATGGCGCGTAATAAGGAATAGGTTTGATTGGTCCCAAAAGCATCCTGCCCAATTTCCCAAATCATTACGCCCGCAACCTGATCCAATGCCAATTGTGTTTTGGCTTTGATGGTCGGAATCCCATTATAGTAGGTGTCATTCACCTGATCCAGTTGCGCATTGGCCGTATTGAGGCTGACGATATAACGATACGTCAGGGCTTCCACAGGACTAACGCCGAAATCGTAGCCATAAAAAGGCACGCCCAGGGTCAATTTTAGCGCAGGCACATTTTGATCCAGCCAATATTGCACACAATCTTCGGTCCACCAATAGGGCGCGTGTTGTCCCGGATTGGCAGGATTAAAAGGACCAGTACGATCGTAAATCATCATATTGATCCAATCAAAAGCAGCCAATGCAGCATTGCTGATTTGAGGATAACGATATTCACCAGGCAATGCAGCCGTCAGGGGCAAACCCAGGGGCGCCATGGCTGCTTTGAGTTCCAAAATGAACGGACTGTACCAGGATTTTACAAATTGCCATTCTAAATCCATATCGACCCCGTCAAAGCCTTTTGACTGGACATATTGAATGATTTTTTGGATAAAAAAAGCCCGGTTTGCTGGCAAGGTGAGGTAATCCCAAGTGTCGTCTTGCTTGGGGGTAAGGTAGCCGCCTGCAAGCGAAATAAACACCTTGCATCCCTTGGCGTGCGCCTTATTTACCGCGTTGGTAACGCTCACCCCGCCTACAGAAAAATTACCCAAAGAATCGGGATTGGCAAATGCAATATTTACATGGGTTAATCGCTCGAATTCAATGTCGTTCAGCCAGCTAAAGCGGTAATAGGGTAAATAGCCAATAACCTTAAAATTACTTTGTCCAGATGCACCAACAAGGGTAATAAAAAACAAAATAGGAAGTAATAATTGCTTCATAGAAATGGGTTGAATTGACTGCCAGAATGAAAAAACAGGCGAAAATAATAGATAAGATATGTATGTGATTCATTCAATATGTTAATGTTATATCAAAAATTGGCGACCTATCAAAAAGCTGCATATTTTTGCATTGGCATTAAGCCCTTTTTTAAATTTTTTAAATTTTTTTTACAATGTACAAAGGAACCGTAAAGTTCTTCAACGAAGCCAAAGGTTTTGGTTTTATCGTTGACAGCGCCACTGGCCAAGAGATATTCGTACATGTCTCTGGTCTCATCGACAATATTCGCGAAGGCGACGTTGTTACGTATGAAACAGCTCGTGGCAAAAAAGGCATGAATGCAGTTAACGTTCAGCGCGCGTAAGTGCGTTGTAACGCTTGAGTGATAAAATGCGTAACTCCACCGGTTTCCCGGTGGAGTTTTTTTATTTAATGCCCACAAACACAACGCGTTTCCGTACAAGAATGCGTCATACCCGCTGCACCATTCAACTGAGAACCTGGCAATTCAAACCAGAACTTTGACCGCTTCCGATCATAATTTCCGATTTCATTCAATTGATTAGCATCAAACAAACGGCCATTTACCGACACATACCGGATGCTTTCGGTGTTGCGGATGTTCTCCAACGGATTTTTATCCAGCACCACCAAATCTGCTAATTTGCCCGTTTTCAGGGAGCCAATTTCTTTGTCAAGGCCAAGGTAAACGGCTCCGTTTATAGTCGCACATTGCAAAGCCTGCAAATTGCTCATGCCACCCTGCTGCAACATCCAAAGTTCCCAATGCGCACCAATGCCCTGGATTTGGCCATGCGATCCTAAGTTGATCTTAATGCCATTATCCGCCATGCGTTTCAGGCTCTTGCTCACTAAGATATGGCCATTTTCGTATTCTTCTTCCGGAATCATTTCGCGGTGGCGGCTGCGACCATCTAGTATATGACGGGGGGTAAACGACAACAAGCGTTGTTTTTTCCAGATATCCTCTTTTTGATACCAATAATATTCACCGTTTACCGCACCATAACAAACAATCAAAGTAGGGGTATTGTGGCTGCGGGTGCGTTTCCAAAATTGCATCACATCTTCATACAAAGGCGCAACCGGTATGTTGTGCTCGATGCCGGTATGACCGTCCATCACTTGCGTGAGGTTGTGGTAAAAGAAAGAACCGCCCTCTGGCACAACTTCCATTTTCAGTTCGCGGGCGGCGGCAATGACCTGCTGGCGTTGTTCACGGCGCGGCTGGTTGTAACTTTTTACCGAAAAAGCGCCCCAGGCCTGGGTACGACGCAAAGTACTGCGCGCATCCTCCAGGTTATTGATGGTGGCTTTAAAATCGCCTTCCGCACCATATAATATAGTACCTGTGCTGAATAAACGCGGTCCGAGCATACGCCCTGATTTCAACATTTCCGCATTGGAAAACGCCGATTCGGAATTAACCGACGGATCGTGCATGGTGGTTACCCCGAAAGCTAAGTTCGCGTAATATTCCCATTGCTTTTGCGGATTGAGGCCATAGCGGAAGTTGCCCGAATGGCTGTGTACATCCACGATGCCGGGCATAATGGTTTTGCCCTTACAATCGATGATTTTGTAGCCTTTTGATTCACTTTTGCGGTTTTTGTAATCAGATTTTTTACCGACAAATGTGATCAGGTTATTGGTCACTTCCAGTACGCCATTTTCAATTACCTGATCGCCCTCGCACGTGATAATGCGGGCGTTGTCAAACACCAACACTCCTGCTGGCTGGTCGGCAGCAAGGGTCAAACCGATTTTCAGACCGGTTTCGGGTAAGCCCGGCAAACTATCTGGCGCACCGGGTAAAAAGGCAAAACGGTTGTTCAAATCGATGTTGAAATACGCCTCACCTAAGGTATAATATAGTTTTTTGCTATCACTACTCCAATGCAGGTTGTAGCCCGCATCTTTGGAAACCTGGGTGGCTGGTACGGATTTCATATCGGCGCTCAAATCAATCGTCTGGCCAGTTTTCGGCATGGCGCAGATATAAGCCTTGTGCAATTCAGTGAATGCCATCCAGTTACCATCCGGCGAGGGTGCCCATTGGTTGGCATATTTGCTTTTAAACAGCACTTTGCGATCCTGACCGTTCAAATCAAAAGAAACAAACGCTTTATCCAATGCGCCAAACAAATAACCTCCGGTGTTGACGTATATCCGTTTGCCATCGGCCGAAAAACGCGGGTTTTCACCTTCCTCAAAAATCGGATCCAGGCTTTCATAAAAACCTCCTGCGGGTGTACGCGTGAGGTCTAAGCGGAAAATACCGGTTTTGACGGTGCGGGCTGGGCCGGTTTCATCGTCGCCTTCCTGCATCCGAAACACAATCGACTGGCCATCCGGTGCATATTGCGGTGTGCGGAAAATGCCACCCAATACCGGCAATTGCTTCAATGCGCGGGTTTGGAGGTTAATTTTCCATAAAGCGCCGCCATATTGGTCGTTCCAGCTTACAAAAATAGCTTCTTTGCCATCGGGTGAAAAACAAGGCTCAAATTCGAGCATGTCCGGATCGGTTGCCGAGGCGCCTACAAACCGACAAGCGCCATAATTTGCGTTCACCAACAATTCCGGTTTGCCATCGGGCAGGGATTTGCGGTATAATTTGCCCGCTGCATTGAACAACAGGGTTTTGCCGTCAGGCGACGTAACAGCATGCCGCACTGCGCGCACCGTGAATTCTTTTTCAAACACCTTATTTTCAAAACGCAGGGTTTCGGCCACTTTGGTATTTACCGTGCAGGAAAACGGGATATTGGAAAGTTTAACAGCATCGGCAGTAGTCTCAAACGCGCTTGGGTTGCTCAGATTGATATCCAGTTTATTGATTTTTCCACCCGCCCAAATAACGATGCCATATTTGTTATCGCGCGGTGCTGGCATCCAGGAAAAGCCCGGGTAAATGCCAAAAATGGTCCATGCCTCTTGCTGGTCTTTGTCCAGGTTCCGATATACTGGGTATTCCAGCCCATTGGCAAGATTTTGCACAAAAAGTACCGATTTAGTATCTACGCGGCGCACAAAAGCCAGCCATTTTCCATCCGGACTGATTTGTGGCCGACAAGCGCCGCCGGAACCGCCCGTAATATTGTCTATTTTACCTTCTTTAAAATCATAGCGCCGAATCACAAAAATCTGTTTCAACGGGTCTTTGTTATATTGAAAAAAACCGCCACCATACATATCTTCGCTAAAGTACAAGTACCGTCCATCGGCGCTGACGGAAGGCTCATTGACGTCTTGCTGGTCATTTTTGCGTTTGGTCAATTGAAGGCCATCGCCACCGGAAATATGGTACATCCACATTTCACCAGCGCCGAGCGAGCGACTGCTGGTAAAATGTTTGCGGGCTACAAAATATTGGCCATCTGGCATCCAGGTTGGATTGTTCAGCAGCCGGAAACTTTCCTTGGTGACCTGTTTGGCTTTACTGCCGTCGATGTTCATCAGCCAAATATTATCGCCGCCGCCAGCATCAGAAGTAAATAAAATTTGTTTGCCATCGGGCGAAAAACGCGGCTGCACCTCCCAGGCGATGCCCGCGCGTACGCAGGTAGCCTGTCCGCCGCCAATGGGCAAGGTATAAATATCGCCCAACAGGTCGAAAGCGAGGGTTTTGCCGTCGGGACTAACATCTAAGTTCATCCAGGTTCCTTCCGTGGCGGTGAAGGAAATATCCGTGTAAATGCTGCCTTCCGGGTTATTTACATCCCATTTTTTGTCCTTTTGTGCCCATATTGCGAGTGGCAAAAGGCAACAAAGCGCTAAAAGTGTTGATTTGATTTGCATAGGTTTCGTTATTTCGATAAAAAAAGTGCGCATAATTACGAAAAAGCCGTTTAAAATAGGGGATTTTAGGCAAAAGGCGGGGAATGATGGGTGAACAACCGTTGGAGCATAGGCTCATTTTTTGAATCAAGCCAAGAAAAAAAATTTCTTTTTAATTTTTTCAGGAGTTTTACCATGCAAATCTGCAAATAATTTGCAGATTTGCATGGTAAAATCAAATTATGTACCTTCAACGAAAAGCAGAAAAGGAAAGAGATTATCCCCTCAATGAACAAACACAAGTAATTGGCTTTAATAATATATCAAAATACCTTCATATTGATTAATGATACCTTAATTCCATTATTTTTGCATTTTTACCCACCCACCCAATCCGAATGGCCAAACAAAACATCCTCGACGATTTTGATTTTAATGAGCAAGACTTTTTCCCCGAAGAAGGCGACAGTGAGGTAGTTGGCAAATTTTATTCGTCGATGGAAGCCGAAGTGGCGGCCGCGCGTCTGCGTGCAGAAGGCATTCCTTGTTTTTTAGCCAATACCAACGCATCCAGTATTTTAACGTCTACGATGGTGATGATGCGCTTGCATGTGCGCCCGGAAGACATGGACCGCGCCAAAACCCTGCTTTTAACCGAATTGCCCCAGGGCGACGAACACTCCGAAATGGGCAGCATTTGGAAAAGCATGGGCATCTTATTGGGTGTCCTGATTATTTTAGGCTTGGCAGTGTTTGTTTTTCGCAGCATTTTAGGCATTTAAACAACCCTTTTGGAAACAGGCTGTTTTGAAGCAGGGCAAATAACGCTCGTGCCAAAGGCATTTCCATTCAAATTTTTCAACACATTAAAAGTCAACATCATACCATTTTTACATGTCCGTAAAACCCGAAAAAAAGAAATTTTCTGATCAATTCAGTGCCTTGCGCAATGTCCCCCGATTTTTCCGCATGATCTGGGGTGTTTCACCCAAATTAGCCCTTTGGAACATTGCGTTCCGATTGGTGCAGGCTTCCATGCCGCTTGCGATTCTGTATGTGGGCAAAGAAATTGTAGATGAAGTGATCCATAGCATCAACCAACCTGGGTATGAGGCCGTTTTTCTGGGCCTTTCCCGCGCCTTGTGGATTTGGGTCGGGCTGGAATTTGGACTGTCCATTTTATCCAGCATTTTGAACCGCGCGATCACCTTAACCGACAGTTTGCTGGGCGACATGGTGAGCAATGATTCCTCGGTGCGGATTATTCGCCATGCAGCCACCCTGGATTTGTTTCAATTTGAAGACGCCACTTTTTACGATAAATTAGAGCGCGCACGCACTCAAACCTCCGGGCGCAGCGCCTTGATGAGCATGGTATTATCGCAGGCCCAGGACTTGATCACCGTGTTGTTTTTGGCGGGCGGTTTGGTCGCGTTCAATCCCTGGTTGCTGCTGATTTTGGTGTTGGCCGTCATTCCTTCGTTTATTGGAGAAACCCGTTTTAATCAGGAATCTTATTCCCTCACCCGCTCCTGGACGCCTGAACGCCGCGAACTCGATTACCTGCGATACATCGGTGCCAGCAATGAAACGGCTAAAGAAATCAAGATTTTCGGGCTGGAGGGGTTCATTGCCGATCGTTTTAAACGCATTTCCGATAAATACTTTTTGGCCAATCAAAAACTGGCGATCAAACGGGCTACCTGGGGCAGTTTTTTCAGTACCGTGGGTTCAGCCTCGTATTATGCCGCTTATATTTTTGTGATCTGGCAAACCGTACGCGCCCAAATCACCATTGGCGCGCTTACCTTTTTGGCGGGCTCCTTCCGGCAATTGCAAGGATTGTTGCAAGGCATTGTGGCGCGTTTTTCCAGGATCGCAGAAACGGCGTTGTACCTCCAGGATTTGTTTGACTTTTTAGAATTAAAGCCCTTTTCTGCCACCAATCCGGGTAAAAAGAAACTTCCCCGCCCCATACAGGAAGGTTTTCGCTTTGAAAATGTAGGTTTTAAATATCCCGAAAGTGAAAAATGGGCCATCCGGCATTTAACATTTACCTTACAACCTGGCGAAAAACTGGCTCTTGTAGGTGAAAACGGTGCGGGTAAAACCACTTTGGTCAAACTGCTCGCCCACCTGTACGAACCCACCGAAGGCCGCATTTTATTGGATGGCATCGACCTGGCCACGTACGATCCGGATGATTTACGCCAGCAAATCGGCATTATTTTTCAGGATTATGTGCGGTTTATGTTTACTGCTTCCGAAAACATTGCGGTGGGTAATATTTCAGAAAAAACCAATCAGCCGCGCATTGAAGACGCTGCGCATAAAAGCCTGGCCGACAGTGTAGTCGCCAATTTGCCCAAACAATACGACCAAATGCTGGGCAAACGTTTCCTAGGCGGCGTAGAATTATCCGGCGGACAATGGCAAAAAGTGGCCCTCGCACGGGCGTACATGCGCGATGCCCAACTGATTATCCTCGACGAACCGACTGCTTCCCTGGATGCACGGGCAGAACATGAAGTGTTCCTGCGGTTTGCGGCACTGCTTAAAGGTAAAGCGGCCGTGTTGATTTCCCATCGTTTTTCAACGGTGCGCATGGCCGATCGCATCTTATTTTTGGAAAATGGTGAACTACTGGAACTCGGAAGCCACGAAGAATTGCTGGAAAAGGGCGGTAAATATGCGGAGTTGTTCCGTTTGCAAGCCAAAGGATATGTGTAAGTGCCTTGGAAAAGTTGCATTTGCTTAAAAGTATTGATAATAAGGCGTATAAATCCCACATATTTTTGGCAACATCAAAGAATTGACGTACTTTTGTCCCCGCTAAACTCGGATGGATAGGCAATAACTGCCGTTTGACCCTTAGAAATTCGAATTTGGTGTAATTCTTTACCTATTCACCTACAACAGCCAAAGGGTTGTTGCAATTCAAAAAAAATGGCAGTTTATTACAACAAAGAAAAAATCGAATCCATCGTAGCACAATATGGTGGCGATTCGAAAAACACCGGAAACGTAGAGGCACAGATCGCATTGTTGACGTACCGCATCGAATGCCTTTCCGCCCACTTGCGCATCAACAAAAAAGACCATTCCACGCGTCGCGCTTTGCTTTCGATGGTTGGTCAACGAAAAAGTTTGCTGTCGTACTACATGAAGAAAGACATCTTCGCGTACCGCGCACTGATCGAAAAACTTGGACTTCGTAAGTAAACACGTTCAAATCCGGTGGTTGGGAAAAATGCCTGACCGCCGGATTTTTTTTTATAAATTGAATTTTCACACGCTCCGGCTGTTCTAGCTCCAATCAGGATCGAACAAAACGGCTTTCAAGGAGAGGACATTATATTCAAAAATGGGGAACTGCTATTCCCCCACACAAAGACGCAGTTGGAAAAGCCCGGCTTTTCTTCGAAACGCATCGCTGCATCTTTGTGTGTAGTATCGGTTTTTGAATGTCACTCCCGCTGAAACAAAGGTATTCAGGGCTTATTTAGGCCAATTATTCGAATACGACCGTTTTTTTGACTTGAATCGAGTGGAATAGACGTGGCATTAACCTGTTTATTACTATGGGAAAGCAAATCCCGTTGAGTACCTCCATTCAATTGCCGGATGGACGGGAAATTACACTTGAAACTGGCAAACTTGCCACCCAGGCCGATGGCTCCTGTGTGTTGCGCATGGGCAACACCATGCTGCTCGCCACCATCGTGAGCGCTAAAAAAGCCAAACCTGACCAACCTTTCTTCCCACTTTCTGTCGATTACCAGGAAAAATTCGCCGCTGTAGGTCGTATTCCGGGCAACTTCTTCCGTCGTGAAGGCCGTATTTCGGATTATGAAGTATTGGTAAGCCGTTTGGTCGACCGCGCGTTGCGTCCTTTGTTCCCAGACGGGTACATGAACGAAACGCAGTTGATCATCACCCTGATTTCTGCCGATAAAGACGTAATGCCCGATGCTTTGGCTGGTTTGGTAGCCTCTACCGCCGTTGCCGTATCGAATATTCCGGTAGAAGCCTTGTTCGCAGAATGCCGCGTTGCACGCATTGATGGCCAATTGATAGTAAATCCGGGCCGTGAAGCCCTGAAACGCGCTGATCTGGACTTTATCGTTGCAGCAACTAAAAACGACATCACCATGGTAGAAGGTGAGGCCGACGAATGCCAGGAACACGAACTGATTGAAGTGCTGAAAACTGCGCACGAATACATCAAAGTGATGATCGCTGCACAGGAACGCCTGGCAGAAATGGTGGGCGAGGCAGCCACCGTAAAACGTCCAGTTGTTTCATTGCCGGAGCACGATGTCCTGAAAAAGCACATTGAAGACCTTATTAGCGCCGATGTTTATGCGCTTGCACGCAGTTCCAGCGACAAATCGACCCGTAAATCGGTGATCGATGGCATCAAGGAAAAAACATTGAAGCAGGTAAAAGAGGAATTTGGCGACGAATTTTGGGCAGAATGGGCATCCACAGCTGATCGCTATTTCGAAAAAATCAAAAAATACATCATCCGCGACGTGGTTTTGTCGGACGGCAAACGCCTCGACGGCCGTGCCAGCGATGAAGTACGTCCGATCTGGTCGGAAGTGGATTACCTGCCATCTGCGCATGGTTCTTCGATCTTCAACCGCGGCGAAACCCAATCCCTCACTTCCCTGACGCTGGGTACCAAGCAAGATCAAATGTTGATCGACAACGCGTTGGACTACCATGATGAAAAATTCATCCTGGCGTACAACTTCCCGCCATTCTCGGTAGGTGAAGTAAAACCGTTGCGCGGCCCAGGTCGTCGCGAGATTGGCCATGCCAACCTGGCTGCACGTTCGATCAAAAAAGTAATGCCCGACGATTTTGCGTACACCGTGCGTTTGGTATCCGATATTTTGGAATCCAATGGTTCGTCTTCCATGGCGACCGTTTGTGCGGGCTCCTTGGCTTTGTTTGATGGCGGTGTTCCGATTAAAGCACCGGTAGCAGGTATTGCGATGGGCGCGATTGCGGATGAAAAAGGCCGTATTGCAATTTTGTCCGATATTTTGGGCGACGAAGACGCCTTGGGTGATATGGACTTCAAAGTGACCGGTACTGCCAAAGGTATCACCGGCACCCAGATGGACATCAAGATCGACGGTATGCCGTACGAATTGCTGGAAAAAGCCTTGTTGCAAGCCCGCGCAGGCCGGATCCACATCCTCAATGAAATGGCCAAAGCGCTGGAGGCGCCGCGTCCAGACCTCAAACCGCATGCACCGCGTGTGATTGAGTTCCGCATTCCGAAAACGCTGATTGGTGCAGTAATCGGACCGGGCGGTAAAATTATCCAGGAAATTCAGGCAGTATCTGGTACCACCATCAGCATCGACGAAGATGAAATTGGCGGTATCGTGGCCATCTTTGGTCCGGGCAAAGACGCCTTGGATATGGCATACAAACGGGTACAAGACATCGTATTTATCCCTGCAGTAGGCGATATTTTTGACGGTGAAGTAGAAGAACTGGCAGAATACGGCGCGTTCATCAAATTCAAAGGCAAAACCGGTTTGATGCACGTATCTGAAATTCAGCATACCCGTGTGGAAAAAGTAGAAGACGTATTGAAAGTGGGCGACAAGATCACCTTCAAACTGTTGGATATTGATCCGAAAACAGGCAAAATGAAACTTTCGCAGCGTGCAATCCTGGCAAAACCAGACGGCACCATGCCCACCGACGAAGAGAATGCAGCCCGCGCACAACGCGGTGGCGGCACGGGTGGCGCAGGTGGCGGCGACCGCAGAAGCGGTGGTGGACGTGACGATCGCCGGGGCGGTGGCCGCGACGACCGCAAAGGCGGCGGCGGCGGTGGACGTCGGTAGGTTTTAAACGATATTTTAGGTAATAAAAAAAGGCTTGAAACCCGCTTGAGGCGGGTTTTGAGCCTTTTTTGTGGTGTGTAAACAATGCCCCAATAAATAATTTGACTTATTTTAAAAAAACAGCACCTAAAACACATACAAAACCTTTTAAGGCACTATATTTGAATAAAATTTCCAAATTTTAATCTTAAAACGGCATGATACTGGAATTTAGTGTTGAAAACTTCCGGTCTTTCCGCGAGCGGCAGACCTTTTCGATGATCCCGGATGAAGGGCGACACGATGGAACGGAACATCTTCTTGAAATTATAGCCAAGCACAAGCGGTTACCTGCCGCACTGATATATGGAGCCAATGCTTCTGGTAAAAGTAATTTTATTAAGGCTTTGCAGTCGCTTCAATCACTTTTAATGTTTGATAACTTTAAATGGAAGTCCCCACCTGGTTCTAGGCCTGAATACAATCCATTTTTGTTTAATGTGGAGACTGCAAATGCACCAACTACTTATACATTGGATTTCCTGCTCAATAAAATCCGATACACTTATTCCTTAACCTTTTTAAGGGCGCAGATTGTAGCAGAGAGTCTTTTCTTTTATCCGCAAGGTCGCGAAGCAAAGCTATTTGTCAGAAAAGGTCAAGTGTTTGAGTTTGGAGATTACCTGAAAGGACAAAGGCATGTTGTAGCAGAATTAACAAGACCTGACCAATTGTTTCTCGCAAAAGGAGCCTATAATAATATTAGTCAATTGATTCCAGTCATTAAATATTTTGAAGAATCCTTATTGTTTAAACCCTTAGAAGAGAAGCCAAGTGAATATACCTATTATTACAATATGGTTGCAGAAAGATTATTTAATGCTTCTAAAGATGATGAATTCTTTCGAAATTTTAAATTATTGTTTAAAAGTTTAGATACTGGCATTTTAGATTTCAAGGTTAAAGAATCTACATTTCGTAATTTTGAACGAGAAGATCAAGAATTTGATGTTTTAACTGAACACTCCATATTGAATGGATTGGGAGTGCAGGAAGGTACTATTAACCTTGAGTTTGAATCAGAATCAAAAGGAACACAGCAACTTTTTGTACTCGGTGGCCTGTTGCTTCAAACTTTAATGCAAGGTGGCGTTATTGTGATCGACGAATTTGAGCGCAGCTTACATCCATTAATAAGCAGTTACCTGATTAGTTTGTTTCACGATCCAAACATAAACCGCAAAGGTGCCCAACTAATTATCGCAACGCATGATACCAATTTGCTCAGCAGCAATGCATTTCGCCGCGATCAAATATGGATCGTTGAAAAAGACCAAACAGGCGCCTCTGAATTGTTCAGTCTTGCCGATGTAAATGGAATCCTGAAGGATGCTCCGTATGAAAAATGGTATCTTTCCGGGAGAATGGGAGGAATCCCTGCTATCCAAAGCCTTGATTTTCAATTGAACTTTGAAGCCCATGAAGCGCAGTAGACATCTGATGAAGGCTGTCCGTCGTCGTATTTTGATACTTTGTGAAGGACAAACCGAAAAAAATTATTTCCAGGCTATTAAAGAAGATCCAGAATTTAAGCAACAACTTTTGGCCGTTCACCCACAAGTTATGGTTGGAAAGTATCCTTCGCCAGATTTGCTGGTAAATCAAGCAATTGATATTGCGCGGAAGGCAAAAGCAGAGGGCAATTCTTATGATAAAATATGGGTTGTCTTCGATCACGACAACCACCCGCATCGTACAAATGCCTACAAATCGGCAGAAAAAGAGGGATTTAGCATTGCCTTTTCGTCAATCGCGATTGAAACATGGTACTTGCTGCATTTTAAACAAGTTGGAAAACCTTTTCAAAGTGCCGATCATTTAACGAAAGAGTATAAACTACATTATCCAACTTATCAGAAGGCCAAGCAAAATGATTATTCCTTCCTTAAAAATCGTCTGCCGGAAGCAATGACCAATGCTAAATGGCTAAGATCACAATTAACTGAGCCAGTTAAGCATGTTACAGATTGTAACCCTTGGACGGACGTGGATATTTTAGTAGAAGAATTAATTGGGGAGATGAATATCTTCACACCATGAAATTATTACCAATCTTCACCATTTGTCTGTTTTGTGCCATCAGCTGCGCCAAAACACCCCAGGACACCCCTACCCCACCAACTTCCAATCCCAATACACCCGATCCCGATCCGGTCGCTTTTGGGACGCCTTTCGCGGGCGTACCCGCCACCTCCGACGTGGCCATGTATGAAGTTAATTTACGTGCGTTTAGTTTAAGCGGCACTTTCAAGGGCGTTGAAGCGCGTTTGGATTCTATCAAAGCATTGGGCATCAATGTTTTATGGCTCATGCCCATTCATCCGATTGGCGTGGTTAAAAATGCCGGACAATTAGGCTCGCCTTATTCGGTAAAAAATTACAAAGAAGTAAATACTGAATACGGCGCGCTGGAGGATTTACAAAGTCTGGTAACAGCTGCCCACAACCGCAATATGGCGGTTATCATCGACTGGGTGGCCAACCACACCGCCTGGGATAATCCCTGGATCACGGCGCACCCTGATTGGTACACGAAAGACGCCAATGGCAATATTATCATTCCCGCTGGAACCAATTGGGCCGATGTGGCTGATTTGGATTTTAGCAATGCCCTCCTGCGGAAATTCATGATCAATGCTATGAAATATTGGGTTTTAAAGGCCAATATTGATGGTTTTCGCTGCGATTATGCCGATGGCGTGCCCGCTGATTTTTGGAAACAGGCCATTGACTCGCTCAAAACCATCCCTAATCGGAAGTATATTTTGCTGGCTGAAGGCAGCATGAATACGCAGTTTACGGCCGGTTTTGAAATGAACTACAGCTGGAGTTTTTACGATCAACTCAGAAATATTTACAGAAACAACCTGGCTACTTCAGGCTTGTTTACCGTAAATACCAATGATTATGCGGCTGTTCCCAGCGGTGTCGCCAAATTGCGGTATTCCACCAACCACGACCAATCGGCTTGGGACGATTCGCCAGTAGTATTGTACAACGGCCAGGCTGGAGCAATCAATGCTTTTGTATTGTCGGCAACCATCGGTGGCGTTCCATTGATTTACAATGGCCAGGAGGTCGGAAGACCCGATAAAACGCCGTTTTTCAGCAAAAGTCCTATCAACTGGAACCTGAATCCCGGAACCTATGCTGCTTACAAACGCATTATGGCCTTTCGACAATCGAGCAATGCCTTGAAACAGGGCACTGTTCAGGTACTCAGCGATGCCAGCAATGTGGTCGCGTTCAAACGCGTATATCAATCGGAAGAAGTACTGGTGCTGGTAAATACCAAAAACAGTACAACCAACTACACGTTATCCGGTGGTATTGCCAATACAAACTGGAAAAATGCACTGGATAATTCGAGTGTTGCTTTGGGAACGGCAATCAGTTTGCAGCCTTATCAGTATTTATTGTTGAAAAAATAAGGCCAAAACATCTGGAAAAATCGTAAAAACTCATTAAAAACCATGATGAAAGCAGCCACACGCCGACAGTATTGTTCCCCCAAAGATCTGAAAGTCGAATTAGTCCCCGTGCCGGTTTTAAAAGACCAGGAAGTACGCATTCGGGTACATGCAACAACGGTCAACAGAACGGATTTAGCTATTTTAAGCGGTAAACCTTTCATTATGCGGCTTTTTACCGGGCTTTCAAAACCGAAAATGCCAACGCCCGGCACTGATTTTGCCGGCGTAATTGAAGCGGTGGGCGATAAAGTCCAGGCATTTAAAATTGGCGACAAGGTGTGGGGATTTAACGATGAAGGCTTGGCCTCCCAGGCTACTTACATGCGTTTTTCGGAACGTGGAAATATCGGATTAATGCCCGCAAACCTATCCTTTGAACAGGCCGCCGCGAGTTTAGAGGGTGCGCATTATGCCCGCAACTTCATTAACAAAGTAACGCTTCAGGCGGGCCAACAGGTTTTGGTAAATGGCGCTTCCGGGGCCATTGGTTCGGCACTGGTACAGTTTTTAAAATATCATCAACTAACCGTTACTGCTGTTTGTGGCACTGAAAACATCGCACGCATTAAAGCCTTGGGCGCCGACCGGGTAATCGACTATAAAACTGCCGACTTTACCCAGGAAGCGGCCCAATACGATTATGTGTTTGATGCTGTGGGAAAAAGCACCTTTTCAAAATGCAAACCCTTGTTGAAAGAAAAAGGCATTTACATCTCCTCCGAATTAGGCCCGAACGCACAAAACCCATTTTTAGCCTTGATTACACCCTTATTTGGCGGCAAAAAAGTAATTTTCCCACTCCCTACCGACATCAAGGCAAGCATGCTTTTTATCAAGGATTTGATTGAAAAAGGGCAGTTTACACCGCTGATAGACCGCACTTATGCCTTGGAAGAGATTGCCGCGGCCTATCAATATGTTGCTTTAGGCCAAAAGGTTGGAAATGTGGTGGTTAAAATAGATGTATAACGATACTAAACCTACCCTAAATCTAGAAAAATGCAAGACAAAACCCAAGCCGCAGTCGCCATTTTTAACAGACTGGCAGATGTCTATCAAAACAAGTACATGGATCAAAGCCTGTTCCACGACACCTTTGATTTCTTTTGCAAAAATATCCGCCCTGAAAACCCCCAGGTGCTGGAAATTGCCTGTGGCCCAGGCAACATTACCCAGTATTTGCTCAAAGTGCGCCCGGATTTACAAATATTCGGTATTGACTTGGCGCCAAACATGGTTGAATTGGCCAAATTAAACAACCCTGGCGCCCATTTTGAGGTTATGGACGCCAAAACCATCGGACAATTACCCCAAAAGTACCACGCCATTATGTGCGGGTTTTGTTTGCCTTATTTAAACAAAACAGAGGCGCTTCAACTCATCCGGGACGCCGCCCACCTATTGCTGCCCGGCGGCGTTTGCTACCTCAGCACCATGGAAAATGATTACGACAAATCGGCCATCCAACGCGCCAGTACGGGCGATGAGATGTTTATCCATTTTCATGAGGCCGCCTATTTGGTGCCCGCATTGGAAGAAAACGGATTTAACATCCTGGATATTCAACGCAAGGTGTACCCGGATGGAAATGGCAGCGAAACCATTGATTTAGTTCTGATTGCACGCTTAGAGATCCTATAAATCCATCCGTATCCGCCGATCCGGGGGCAAATAATTGTTCATTCGGTTCGGCAACACCTTGATCCAGCCCAAGCGATGCCCCTGGTAAACCACCAAGGTCCAGCCATTGGGCGTTCCCGCTGGCAAATCAAACACCTCTTTTTTGAGGAAAAGTAAGGCTTGATCCCGGCTAACCTCCAACACCAGACCGGGCTGAAGCAGTGGACTCAAGGCAAATGGATGTGCAGGAATCAAATCTTTACCCTTTATTTCTCCCACAAATACGCCAAACCATTTGCTTTTGATCGCCTTATCAATACATAAAAACGCATTTTCGAGGGCTGCAGGTAACGCCAGTATTTCTCCGGAAGGGATTTGGAACAACTTGACCGGCCATTCCGGGTTCAACCACCCCTGTACCGCCGGCAAACCCGCTTTAGGTAAGGGCTTTAAACTGATAAATCCACTTGGAATATGACGCTTGGAAATCGGTCCGACTTTTTTTCGAAAAGCCGCCAAATAAAGCCCTTCTCCCATTACCTTATGCGGATAACAATGGTAACCACCCTGGTTTTCTACCATGCCCCAGGCTGGGTCAATTCGGATGGACAGTAATTCCAAGTCATGTTCTGCCTGTAACCATCGGGTATTGTCTTCGTTTTCTAAATGATTGTAAGTACAAGTACTGTAAACCAACAAACCGCCCGGCGCCAGGGTTTCCACCGCAGTCGAAAGAATACGCTGTTGCCGGCCAGCACACATATATACATTTTCGGTCGACCATTCTTTGGTAGCATCCGGGTCTTTACGAAACAAACCTTCCCCGCTGCAAGGCGCATCGGTCACGACAATATCAAAGAATTCGGGCAAGTTTTCGGCAAAAACCTCTGATTCTGCGCAAGTAAAAGCAATATTCGGCACGCCCCATTTTTCCAGGTTCTCACGCAACACACCCACACGCGCACGAATCACCTCGTTGGCCACCAACAAACTATCGTGATTGAGTAAATCAGCAATTAAAGTGCTTTTTCCACCTGGCGCCGCACACATATCCAACACTTTCAAAGACTTGGAAAAATCGGCGTGTTGTACCAAGGCCTGGTATAAAAACATGGAGGAGGCTTCCTGCACATAATACGCCCCGGCATGCAAACGCGGGTCGAGGGTAAATTGCGGTCGTTCCGACAAATAATACCCCTGTGGATGCCACGGTATAGGTGTTAATGTCAATGGTGCAAACCCCGCCTGTAACAAACCGGCATCTAAACCTTTTTGAAACCGGACGCTTACCGGGGGGGGCGTATTTAAGGCAGCGGCAAAATCCGCATATTCCGCCCCAAGCAGCAATTTCATTTGATGTACAAAAGGAGCAGGTAACATTTCGTAGTAGATGTCTTGCAACAGACTTTAGCAGGGCAAAAATCAGAACTTCCTGCAAGAACCGTAAAAATGTGTCTAATTTTACCGCAATGACTGAAAATTAACAGTCGAAACCCACTTTTGTAACACACGAAGCATTCCATGCAAGTAAATATTGCAATTCATGCCATTGTACAGCAAGTCAATGGCCTACTGGCGCAATTTGAACCATCAGACTATCAAAAACCCCTTCCCGCCTACGATGGCAGTTCGATTGGTCAACATGTTCGGCATATTCTGGAGTTTTTTCAATGCCTGGAAGCAGGCGTCAGTGCCGGTTTGGTCGATTACGCCACCCGCCAACGCAATCTTTTGTACGAAACCAATCCACAGTTAGCCGCTGAAGCGTTTGATCTTTTTCAGCAAAAAGTTGCAGCATTAAACCTCCATCTGCCCATACAGGTACGCGCCGAATTCGGCCACGGCGAACGCCCTGCTTACCAAAGCACCGTTGGCCGCGAACTGCTTTTTGCATATGACCATGCAATTCACCATTTGGCGATCATCAAAATTGGGCTTCGCTGTTATTTTCCGGAAATTCAATTTCAGGATGATTTGGGAGTGTCACCTTCTACTTTAATTGCGCGCAAAAGCTCATAAGGCCTGGCAAATGGTCCAAATCATCGACTGATCTGTAGGTAATTCCAATTTTTCAAACCAAAGTTGAAAGGCCTGCCGATACGCGTCTTTTTCAATCCAGCCGGTCGTAGTGCCTTGTTGTCCATCCCAGGAAAAAGGCTCCAAATGCATGTGATCCCGAAAATCTAAAGCCTTGATTCCGTATGCCTTATACAAACTTTCCTTGGCTGTCCAAAAAATATGGTGCAAATCAGCATGGAAAATGGCGTCTTGTTTGACCACAAAATCCTGCTCTTCCGCGCACATAAATTTGGGTGCCAGCCTGCCCATTTTTTCTACCATCACCTGAATATCACAACCCATCGGGCGCAAATCTTCCGGTTGCGTTGTGTCTGTACCGACCAAAAAAGCGCCCACAATGCCATGCGAATGACTCAGGGAACAATTTAAATGCTGGTGATCGGGAAAAAAAGGCTTGGAAAAGGCATCTTTGGCCAGGGGCAAACGAATACTTTCGCCCGTAAATTTGTGCAACAACCAGCGTGCAGCCAACCACTCAAGCCGTCGAATACCCTTTAACGGGGCAAATTCCTGTGCTTCTTGCTCAGAAAAGGGCAAATCCTGACGAAAAAAGGCCTCTTCTTCTGTGATTTGCCAAATACCAAAGGTGGCATTAGGGTAAGGATGTTGGGAAAGCAAGATGGGCATTCTTCAGCGCGCGGTATATAAACGCTGCAAGGTAGGGAATGCAAGTACCCAATCCCCTATTTTTGCTTTCAAAATTTGTTGGCCAAAACCCATGCGTTTACCCGAAACCTTCTTTTTACGCACCGATGTGGTGCAAATTGCCCAGGATTTGTTGGGCCAAACCCTCGTCACAAACCTCGACGGTATCCGTACCAGTGCGCGCATCACCGAAGTGGAAGCCTATCAGGCCCCCGAGGACAAAGCCTCCCATGCCTATAACCACCGCCGCACCCCGCGCACCGAAATCATGTTTTGGTCGGGCGGCCACGCATACGTGTACTTGTGCTACGGCATCCACCACCTGTTTAATGTCGTAACCGGCCCCGCAGATACCGCCCACGCCATCCTGATCCGCGCTGCCGAACCCCTTGAAGGAGAAGCGATTATGTGGGAACGCCGCAATTTGGCAGGCAAACCCCGCACCCAACGCAATCGCATCACGCTCACAACCGGCCCGGGCGCCCTCGCACGCGCGATGGGCATCAGCACCGTTTTTACCGGCGTGAATATGCTGGAAACCAACACGCCGGTTTGGATTGAATCGAATCCTGATACCGTTTCCATTTCGGCAGGCAAACGCATCGGCATCGATTATGCCGAAGAATGGGCCGAAAAACCCTGGCGCTTTTGGATCACCGATTCCCCTTTTGTGAAAAAATGAGCCCGCGTTGCTGCTTTCATTGGCAGACTGGCTTGAAGAACCTACCTTTGCGCCCGCTTTCGACTGTTTAAAGTCGAAAATTATTGTCAAATACTCAACTTCCAGCAGTGTCAACATATTTGCAAGAACTCGCCCGACGCCGTACGTTCGGGATTATTGCCCACCCGGATGCCGGCAAAACCACCCTCACCGAAAAATTATTGCTCTTTGGGGGCGCGATTCAAACCGCTGGCGCCGTAAAAAGCAATAAAATCAAAAAAAGCACCGTCTCCGACTTTATGGAGATCGAACGGCAACGGGGTATCTCCGTTAGTACTTCGGTGATGGGTTTTGAATACCGCGACCTGCAAATCAACATCCTCGATACCCCCGGCCACGAAGACTTCGCCGAAGATACCTACCGCACCCTCACTGCGGTCGATTCGGCCATTGTGGTGATCGACGTGGCCAACGGGGTCGAAAAACAAACCGAAAAGCTGACCAAGGTGTGCCGCATGCGCAAAACACCCATCATCTTTTTCGTTAATAAACTCGACCGCGAAGGCAAAGACGCCCTCGACCTGCTCGATGAATTGGAGCAAAAACTGGATGTAAAAGTGTGCCCGCTTTCATGGCCCATTGGTATGGGACAACGATTTAAGGGTGTGTACAATATGTATGAAAAAAAACTTGTACTCTTCAACCCGCACGGCAAACAGGAAGACGAGGAAATCATCATTTTTGAAGACCTCAACAATCCCGAACTGGAGCGTCATATTGGAGAGGGCCCGGCCCGCGAATTGCGCCATGAAGTAGAAATGGTGAGCGCTGTGTATCCGGTATTTGAGCAACAAGACTACCTCGACGGCAAAATTTGTCCCGTGTTTTTTGGCTCGGCGGTGAATAACTTCGGCGTAAAAGAATTGCTCGATTGTTTTGTGGAAATCGCCCCAACGCCCCTCGCCCGCGACTCCGAAGAACGCGAAATCAAGCCGACCGAAGAAAAAATGACCGGTTTCGTGTTCAAAATATTTGCCAATATGGACCCGCGCCACCGCGACCGCATTGCGTTTTTGCGGATATGCTCGGGCCGTTTTGAACGCAACAAACCCTACCGCCATATTCGGCTGGAGCGCGACATGCGTTTCCCCAACCCTACCATGTTTATGGCCAGCAAAAAAACCCTGCTCGATGAAGCATATCCCGGCGATGTGGTAGGTTTATACGATTCCGGCAATTTTAAAATCGGTGACACTTTAACAGAAGGCGAAATCCTGCATTTCAAGGGTTTGCCCGCCTTTTCGCCCGAACAATTCCGTTATGTGGAAAATGCCGATCCGCTCAAGCAAAAGCAATTTGCCAAAGGCCTGGATCAATTGATGGATGAAGGCGTGGCCCAAATGTTTACCCGCCAAACCGACGGACGGCGTATCATCGGCACGGTGGGTCAACTACAATTTGAGGTCATCCAGCACCGCCTGGAATCGGAATATAACTCCAAATGCCGCTACGAACCGGTGAGTTTGTTCAAAGCCTGCTGGATAACTTCCGAAGACCCGAAAGCCATCGCCGAGTTTTTGGACCGCCGCAAACGTGATGTCGCCAAAGACAAAGACGGCAACTGGGTGTTTTTGGCTGAAACCGCCTGGACTTTACAAACGGTGCAAGAGAATTTCCCAAAAATTGCGTTTCACTTTACATCGGAAAAGATATGAATACAGAGATCCTGATCTCAAATATGACCAACCCTACCCTGCTGTTTTTTCTCCTGGGTGTGGTCGCAGTATTGGTAAAAAGTGATTTGCGTATTCCCGAGTCGACTTCAAAGTTTATATCCTTGTACCTATTATTGTCGATTGGTTTTAAAGGCGGGCAGGAATTACAACATAGTGGTTTGACGCCGGAAGTTATTTATACCCTTATAATTGCCATATTATTCGCCGCTTTGGTACCTGTTTACACTTTTTTCATTTTAAAACGTCGGTTGAATATATACGATGCCGGTGCTATTGCCGCAACCTATGGCAGTGTGAGTGCCGTAACATTTGTTGCGGCAAGTTCGTTTTTGGAACAAACAAACGTCCACTTTGGTGGTCACATGGTGGCCGCAATGGCCATGATGGAAGCGCCAGCCATCATTATTGGCGTGATGCTCATTCGACGATATGATAAAGCATCGGATCAAAAGCAAAGTTTAGGTCATATTATTCAGGAGGCCTTAACGAATGGCTCTGTTTTAATGATACTTGGCAGCCTGTTGATCGGGATTCTTGCTGATAGTAAACAAGCAGAAGGAATCAAACCGTTTACCAGCGATATTTTTAAAGGCTTTTTGTCCGTTTTTCTCTTGGAAATGGGGATTTTAGCAGCCTCACGCTTCAAAGCATTCCGATCATATGGCTTAACGGCCATCTTATTTGCCTTATTTGCCCCATTGGTAAACGGGATGATTGCTGCATTGGTCACCCGTTTTCTTCCTATGGAGCCTGGCAATCGACTGTTGCTATGTATTCTTGCTGCCAGTGCTTCTTATATTGCCGTACCAGCGGCCCTGCGTTTGGCTGTACCCAAAGCCGATCCAGGGTTATATATTCCAATGGCACTGGGCATTACCTTTCCATTAAATATAACGATTGGTATTCCATTATACTGGAGCTTGGTTTCTTAACAATTTGCAGGACAAATTCTGACAAGTTTCACCGATGCATTTTAAACATTTATCTACATTGCGTGTTTGCCTATGCATCAAACCAGCATCTCAAAAAAGAAAAAATGAGTTTAAAAATTGGAATAATCGCCATCGTATGTTCCATCGTATGTGGTTATACATACTATGATTTCACCAGTAAAATTCTTTCCCGCCCTATGCAAACTGACACCATCACAACCGAACCAACTTCCTTTTTTTCCTACACGGTGAACAGCCTCGATGGCCAACCCGTTTCTTTGGAACAGTATAAAGGCAAAAAAATCATTGTCCTGAATGTCGCTTCTGAGTGTGGTTATACGCCACAATATGCCAACTGGCAGGCATTTTACGAGGCGCACAAAGATAAAGTGGTCGTTTTAGGCTTCCCTTGCAATGACTTTGGTGGCCAGGAACCCGGCGAAGCCAAATCAATTGCCGGATTTTGCCAAAAAAACTACGGCGTAACGTTCCCGATGTTCGAAAAAGTAGCAGTAAAAGGCGCCAGCAAAGCCCCGGTATATCAATGGCTGACCGATCCGGCCCTCAATGGCTGGAACAAACAAGAGCCTAGCTGGAATTTCTGCAAATATTTGATCGACGAAAACGGCAAATTGGTGAATTTCTTTGCCTCTGCGGTGAAACCGGATAATGCTGATTTTGTGGCGGCGATTGGGTTATAGAAAAAAATGTGTTTGGCACAACAGGCCGTCCCTCCTACAGGAAACTTAGGAGGGACGGCTTTTTTATTGCGCCTTCCCCCGTGTATACTAAAACCGTTTTCTTGTAATAATGGCTGCATAAATCGGCATCCCGCATATATTCGATCAGCAAAGGATGCTTCAGCGCCCTTTCCAACCGGGCCGTATAATCTTCCTCCTCAAAATTGGTCGTAATATAATTGATCATCCTGGCTTGTAGCATTTTTTTAGCCTGCGCCTGCACATCCTTGCCGTAAAAAGTGCTCAATGCGCGCAAATCCATTTGGAATTTACAACCCATCGATTTCATTTGCTCCAGGAAAGTATCAGGAAACCGGTGGAACAGTTGTTCAACCTGCATGATCACCGGGACATAGCCTTTACCCGCAAAACGCCATATTTGTCTCATAATTGTGACTGGGTCTTGTATTGCTTCCGGTATCGACACCAATAAATGGTTGAAATCAAAAGCAAGCATAAAATCGTGGTATGCACGCTTTTCCCAATCGAGCGAGAGTGGATATACCATAACGGTATCAAATGAAACGATCAGACCATTGGCTTGCAAATCCGATTTTAAAGCCAAAGATTTTTGCAACAACTGAAATTCAACCCGACCAGTAAGCTGCTGTAAATCAACCCGTTCATCGGTTAAGCATGGTGCTAAGGCGCGGACCAACCCTTGTATATTTGATCGATCAGGAAAACGGAGCGCAAGCGCTGATGGGGACAAAAAATTCGTTTGCTTAGACAATAGGTCTTTTATTCCAGGATGCACCGCTACGTAGGGAGCGTCACAATAAAAAGCAAGATTCATTGAAGCGGGTATTAAAAATAATAAACATGTATTAACTTGTAATTACCTATACAGGCTTTATTCAAGTCAACAATTTACACCCTGCAAGATTTTAAAAATATTTATACTTAGACTAATACTAAAGATGCAATAAAAAACTGGAATTTATGTAAAAAACGGTTTATCCATGTATTTGAATTGTAAAATCAAAAAAATACATACTTATGTACTTCTACTGTAAATCTGGTGTGATTGTTAAAAAATCCAATTAAGTACAACATCATCGTTAAGTTTCATTTATTCATGCACCTTTGCGTCATCAGATCGAAGCAGGCAAGCGAACGCGACTTTAAATAATTGATATTCAATTACTTAAAGAGGATACAAGCAGAAAACCACTTTCCCAAAAATTGGGTCCGGTAAAAAGATGAATCAACAACAAATTATTGTCATTGATGAAAATATTTTAATTCAGGCACAAATCATCGAACAGCTTTCAAGCACAGCTGACTATCAGATGGCCAGTTTTGATAGTATCGCTAGTTTTATTGAATCGCTTCGCCAGGATAGCCACATTGACCTAGTTTTGTTAGAAGTGACAGAACATGGTCAAAATGCACTGAAGCACCTTTACAAGATTAAAAAACTGGCCCCGATGGCCAAGATCCTTGTTATGACGGACAGTACCACCAAATTCATGTTGTTGCAAGCGATTCAGGCCGGATCGGATGGATACTATGTAAAAGAGAGTGGTTGGAATCTGTTATCTACTGCAATCAAAAGCCTTTTATCCAACAATGGATTTATTGCGCCGGAGGTTGTAAAGTTTCTGATAGAGCAACATGACATTGCGCCCTCCTTATTACATTACGAACTTATAAATACAGCCCAATATAACCTCAATCGCCGGGAAATTGAAATGAAACAAGGGCTACTCAGTGGATTGGGCTACAAAGAAATGTCTACCAAATATTATGTAAGCATCAATACCGTGCGGCACTATGTGCTTTCTCTTTACCGAAAAACCGGCGTAAACAGCCGCAAAGCACTGATAAAGAAATTTAATTCATATCCTTTGCCATCATAACGGTGTTCAGTGCCGGAAAACGAATACATTATTTCGAACACCAAACACCGCATGTGGCCTTATTAGACTTGTTGCGTTAGGGAGTAAAAAGTCTATTCCGCAAAGATTCCTTTTTCCGTATTCAGCGAAAAAGCAACCAGGCCATCGCGCCATAGCCCCACGTTGTATAGTTCCGTGGTATCTACCGCAATTACTTCATAACCGCAAGCGAAATAGGCTGGCAGTTGGGGCTTTTGGATCAGCACACACACTTCTGATCCACTTTTTACTACCTTAAGGTGGCCTTGTTTGTCGCTATAATAATCAGCGTTCTTCAACGTCTCTGTCCACCAACAATACGTTTTTTGTGGGACTGGATCTTCATAGCGCGCCTGCGCCTGCAGCTGAAATGCCCCCAGCATGGACACTAAAAAAAGTAATTTTCTCATAATACTTTTAATGAATGTGAAAAATCTCCTTGAACACACGCAAGGATTGAACACCAAAGGTATTCGAGAATATGGCAGCATATCAAACCGAAATGACCGAATTGAACTATTTAACGGTCGAAATGAACAACCTGGAACACTACCTCAATTAAGCCTATTTTCACATATTAATTAAAAAAAATACATTTCCATGTATCTATTGCATTAAAATACACTTAAATTTGTATTCTTTTACAAAAAATGAACAAAAGAACGCTTAATGTGTTTGCCCACACTTCAGGTTTTGGCCCTGGCAGTTATTTTACAGCGTTGAAACAGGCCATTTTGATATGAATATTTCAAAATAAATATTCATAAAATTGTAAAAAAGAGCCGTACTGTGCCAATTTAATGCAATTTAATGCAATTTAATGCAATTTAATACAGCGAACATGTAACAAATTGCGAAAACCTGAAAATACAGATAGCATGTAAAAAAAAACAGAACATTATGAGATTTCGATGCATTGCCTCACTTTTGCAAAAAAAACCACATGGATATTGTAATCATCGAAGATGACCCTACGCTAAGAGCCGATATGACCGATTTTTTGCAGGCGCAAGACAATTTTCGCGTATCATCCTTTGAGTCAATTGGTTCATTTGTTGATTATTTTACCATGGAAACCAAAGTAGATTTGATGTTGCTGGATGTGATGTTACATGGTCAAAACTCATTGAACCACCTTTTCAAAATCAAACGTTTGGTGCCGAATGCTAAGGTGCTGATTGTTACGGGAAGCAACTCGGAGGCTTTTTTACTGAAAGCGCTGGCAGAAGGTGCGGAAGGGTACTACCTGAAAGGAGCCGACCTGCAGGTGTTGCTGGGGGCCATCCAAAATGTCCTTGAACATAGTGCTTATGTTGACCCAACCCTCACCAAAACACTCATTAAGCGCTACAAAACCAATGTACCAGAACAGCCCACTGCGTCTCCTGAGTTGAACTACATGGCGCAAAATTTTGAGCTGAACAAGCGCGAAATGGAAATACTTACCGGACTTTCGGATGGAATGCGCTACAAGGAAATTGCCGAACGCTACCATGTAAGCATCAACACCGTGCGGCACTACGTCCTCTCGCTGTATCGAAAAACGAATGTGAATAACCGAAAAGAACTCATCAAAAAAACCAAAACGCTTTCCTGATAAATAGACTTGTTGCTCCCCCACCGCAACAAGTTTAATATTGAAGATACGATAATACCCTATTTATCCCTTGTATTTAAGCCCGCAACCATTCAAAAAACAAAGACTTAATCCTCCTCGTCCAGTAATCGATTTTGGGCCCCTTGCGAATCCCAACCTCAATTTAGCCCATTGTGATGGGGCGCTGCTATAAATGGCATGCATTTCTACTTTTGAAATGCCCGTTATATCTGCACGCCACATTAGTTGTTACCATTTAGCAATCATTGAATACGAAACACAGAAGTGCTTTGTTAAATTTCAATTTCCAGGCTCATGCCCGGAAATTGAACGGTTAGTAGGCACTCAAAACGAAAAATCATGTTAAGATGTATCATTGTGGATGACTGCCCGGTGGCATCAACGAATTTGCGCTATTTGTGCAATAAAAACCCGTCTTTGACACTGGTAGAAAGCTTCCTGAACCCGGATGTGGCGTTGGCATTTCTAACTGATCATCTTGACCAGGTAGACTTGTTATTCCTGGATATTGAAATGCCGGAAATGAATGGCTTGCAGTTTCTGGATCGTATGTTGACCACCCCAATGGTCATTTTTACCACCACCAACCCGATGCACGCTTATGACGCTTTTGAATATAAAGCCATTGATTTTCTTAAAAAACCGATTTCGAAGGCCCGTTTTGAGCAAGCGGTAGAAAAAGCCATCCTGCTTAACCCCAAAAATGAACTGGGCGAAAACAGAACCAATATGGTGATTGCTTCTATTCGCAAATTGAATGAGGAAAAAAGAAGCATGATTAGCATACTGGCGCATGACCTGCGCAATCCTTTGTTTTCCTTGCAAATGAAGGCCGCCAACCTCAAACTGCATCAGTCCCTCAATAAAATGGCAACCGATATTGAGATCGCCGTACATCGGATTCAGCAATTAACCAACCTGATTCTGAAATTAGAGGAAGATGAAAGCATGGATTTGCATAAAATAATGGTGCCTTTTGCCTTAGCCCCACTCATCAATAATGTACTAAAACACCTCCAATTGATTGCAAACTCCAAAAAGGTGCGCATCAATTTTAAAGAACTCGCAAACAATGCCAGTATTTTGGCTGAACCCACCCTGCTGGAGCACATTTTTGAAAACATCCTGTCGAATGCCATTAAATTCTCCCCTGAATATGGCATCATCGATGTAATTATTTCTGATAACCTTGACCATACCCTCATGGTCCGGATTAAAGACAGTGGTCCCGGTATTGCTTCACAAAAAATGGCCGGTCTTTTTGAAAAGAAAAAATTAAACATCCATTCACTCGAACAAGGAATCGGCATTGGCTTGAGCCTCAGCAAGAAATTTGCCGACCTTATGCACATCGAAATGGGGGTAGAAAACTCTACCATGCAAGGGACTACCGTTTATTTGAAAATACCAAAATGCAATTCTTAATCAATCAACTTGTTGCGGTGAGAAGCAACAAGTCTAATCACTTTTCTAAGCTTATGAACAAAGGCTCGGATACCTTCAAATACATCATCATTGATAAAAGCGCCGCTGCGCGCAAGGGCTTACATGCTTTTTGTAACCACGACCCATCGCTTGAATTATATGGATTATATGATTCCACCGAACATGCGGTAGCGCGCATTAAACCATTAAACACCAAAATTGACCTGATCTTTTTAGGACAAGATACACATGCGCCTCAAGATTTAGCCGAATTGGCCCAATTGCCAGGAAAATCAGAACTCATCCTAATGAGCAGCGAAAAAAAAATGGCCTTCACCGCTTTTGAAATCGGGGCTTTAGATTTTCTGCACAAACCCATCGACAAACTCCGATTTAAACAAACGGTTGAAAAGTTCCATCAAGCAAAATCAAAAGAAGATTCGGAATTGCAACACTTGAAAGCAGCGTATTCTATCAGGGTGGAAAAAGCCTTATTCAAGCAAAACCTCATCCATCTGTTACTGAATCGGGCGAATCGAACCGTCTTCGAATTGTTGAATTATATTGAATATACTCCTGCTACAGCACTTGGTGATCGTCAAAAACCGCTAGAACTCGGACACTTGCAAATTTGTACAAACCAGCATATTGCGGCAATTGTAAGGAATGACTTTAGCCATTTTGCAACCATGAACAGTGTACCATTAGCGCCCTTAATGCAGGCCGCATTAAAACACCTGCATATTTATGCCCAACGGAAAAACCTGCATTGGGTTTATGATAACAACTACGAGCATATTCAAACCAGGGCCAATCCTGAAATTTTAACCCTGGTTATCGAACAAATATTATCACTACTTATTCAATTTGCACCCAATAATGGCACGATCCATATTTCGGCACAATACGAATTTCAAGAATTGCAAATTATTATTGACCTCCCCGATTTAGAACTGGATGAAACCATCCAAAAAAGAATCAATGCCAAACTGGATGATTTAAATACCATCAAGCACCTGGACTATAAAGACGGAGCGGCGATCCATTACTTTCTGGAACGCATGGATGGGTATGCGTTCATTAAAACAAAAACCGAGCAAGGTACCCATATTTGTATTGTTTTAGAAGGGCATTTGGCTTAAGAGCCTGTAAAAAAAAGGCAAGGTACTGTAACAGTACACTTGCCAAAGGGAGAACTATTTATTTTAACACGGCAGGGGGCTAAGAGATTAAAGCGTGTTGGACAACGTCCGTTTGTTAATTGTAATGCAAAGATCTTAACTGAAGCACGCATTATGAAAAATAAAAATCTAAAATTTCATGTATGTTCAATGCAAATAACATGTACAATTAGATGAATTCAAAATTTTATAGTCTTTCAATGTAAACACCTGCAAAAGAATGCACCCCGACTTTTCGGGGTGCTGAAACTTAATAACCGACCATAGTTCAACTTACTCAAACTACAGATTTAATGTGCCCGCGTAAAATATTACATCCACACGGACGAACCTTCTGATCATGTGTTTAGACATAGAGCCTATTAAAAATATAATTTTTTACAGGCTATTAGGATGGGGAGCCTATTTTTTCCTAAAAAGGTCCTTATATATTGTCATACTGAGCGATGATTGTCAATGATTTAGGCCGAAGGCCATGCACAAAACAATACAGCGCGAAGTATATGATCCAGCATACGCATTATTATAGTCAACGCAAATTGGCTATGAGAATAGATGGCTTCTAATCAATTGAAAATCAATTTTTTATCCATCCTTTAAATCCATTTAAATCTGGGTGTAACGTAAAAAGAAGTCTACGCGCACACACTTTTGGTGCGCGCAGACTTCTAAGCTGAAAATCATAAAGGCTTGCAATCTCCTTAAGAAAAGTCTGTGAATCAAAGATAATGGTAGGCGCTATTTAAAGAGCGGTTTATTCATGTAACAAATCATGGGTTATATCCCAAATATAATTTCTCAAATAAAAACAAATAAATAAATGTGGAAATGATGGGTATTACATAAAAAAAATTGACGCTCCAACTTCATGGAACGTCAATAAATCCTCGTCATTAATAAGCCCTTGATAAAATTTCAAAGTCTTGAAAGGCAATCTGATTCTTACAACCTATTGCCTTAACAGTACCTACAACACATTTATAAAATCCAGGAGACAAAATATCTTTCATCTCAAGCATCTTCACAATCATAGTACAAATTTAAGGCCATACCTGGATGATTTAATTAGGAATTGGCCCAATTGAACAAATTAGTGGTTAAATTGAACAAGATTAGTGTGTATACTTCACGCCGTATTGTTTTGTGCATGACCCTCGGCCTAAATCATTGACAATCAGCGCTCAGCATGACAATGAATACTGCCTTTCAGGCGGCGTTTAGATTATTTAAATTATCACTACAATAAAATTAAAGTAACAGCATATTCGCGCGCATTCACTTCTTTGCGCATTCCGTTTTGTATACCAGCTGACTGATACTGCGTTTCCAGGTACTGATGGCCGATATTGGATGAATCTTGATGATATGATATGCGTTGAAGATTATTGGACACCGTAATACATGTGGGCGTTTTTTGTGTAATTTGAATATGCAAGGGGGACTCCGGGGTTACAATGTTGTGTTTGATACAGTTTTCCACCAGAATCTGCAAACCCATGGCAGGAATCCGATATTTTGCGATGACTTCAACTGGACTCAGATCCATCGTGACCATTAATCCTTCCGAAAATCGCGATCGCAACATCGTCAAATACAAATTTAATCCATCTAACTCCTCTTGAAAAGGAATTAAGTCTTTGTCTTGGAAATAAAGTGCCCGCTTGTACACATTGGCCATTCCTAATAAATAAGACTCTGCCTGTTTGTCCTTTTCCCGGATCATCATTTGCAGGATACTAAGCGAATTGAATAAAAAATGTGGATTTACCTGCTGGCGTACCAATTCTACCTGCATCTTAAGTCGGTCACGCTCCAACTGGATGGATTGTATCTTTTCTCGTTCATGTTCCGTGTAGAATATCCCAATGTATTGAAACGCCAAAAAAATGAAACATCCCACACACATCCTGTAATAGAATACATGACTGGACACAATTTTCAAATTAGGTAAATTATGCGGTTGAATGATTCTGATGAACAGCAGCATTAAAAGCATAACAACCACCATCTGAAACAAATACCACAAGACAATTTTTTGTTTGATGCGCTGAGGACCAATCCATTGAAGGAGGCCGTCATTGATCAGACACAAAGCAGAAAAAACTACCGCCATACGACTTGCAAAAAGCATTTTTGTACCCCAAGTGATTAAGTTATCTGAGTACCTCACAATAATAACATTAACAAAAGGGGATAGGATACTTATAGAAAGGGGCAAAAGATTGCGTTTTAATCTCGGATTTTGAAATAGTATCGTCCAGATAGATCGCATCGCAACAAGTCTTATATTCATGGTACTAGTTTTAAGGTAACTGCATATGCGAGGTTACTCACCGCTTTAAGCATCCCATCTGGTATTCCAACTGACTGATACTGTGTTTCAAGGTACTGATGGCCGATATTGGCTGAATCTTGATGATATAATATGCGTTGAAGATTATTGGATACCGTAACACTGGTGGCCGTTTCTTGTGAAATTCGAATATGCAAGGGGTACTCCGGGGTTGCAATGTTGTGTTTGATACAGTTTTCCACCAGAATCTGCAAACCCATGGCAGGAATCCGATATTTTGCGATGACTTCAACTGGACTAAGATCCATCGTGACCATTAATCCTTCTGAAAACCGCGATCGCAACATAATTAAATACAAATTTAACCCATCTAACTCCTCCTGAAATGAAATTAAGTCTTTGTCTTGGAAATAAAGTGCCTGTTTGTACACATTGGCCATTCCTAATAAATAAGACTCTGCCTGTTCGTCCTTTTCCCGGATCATCATTTGCAGAATACTAAGCGAATTGAATAAAAAATGTGGATTTACCTGCTGGCGCACCAATTCAACCTGCATTTGGAGTCGGTCGCGCTGCAACTGGATGGATTGTATTTTTTCGCGTTCATGTTCCACATAGAATATCCCGATGTATTGAAACAATAAAACCGTGCACCCTGCAACACACATTCTGTAATAGAGTACATGAAATGGTGCAAATTTCAAATGAGGGGAATTAAACGGTGGAACGTTTGTGATTAATAGCAGTATTAAAAACATAGCGCCTACCATCTGCAACAAATACCACCTGACAATTTGATGTTTGATGCGTTGAGGACTAATCCACTGAATTATGCTGTCATTTAGCAAACATAACCCACATAAAAGTACTGCGCCACGATTAGCAAATAGCATTTTTATTTCCCAAATGGTGGCGTCGTCAAAATTCCCATTGACGATAATATTGGTATAAGGGAAAAAAACACATAATAAAAGAGGCAAGATATTGCGCCTTAATCTCGGATTTCGAAATGTTTTCGTCCAGATGGATCGTGTAAGCATCTTCATTTTATCTGTATTCAACCGCAACAGGTCTGTTTTCAAGCCACTTAACAAAAGCGCTAACTTTTAGTCTGCTTACAATAATCTGGCTCGCAAATGGAACAGATAAATTCACCGTAACTTTTCGGTTTAAACAGGGTTGAATGGAGACAACGGATGCCCGATTTACAATCATTTGGCGATTTATTCTAAAAAAACAGTTGGCATCTAGTACTTTTTCTATGTCATCCAACGGTTTAAACAACGCATATTTTTCTTTTTTCTGCGTATACAATTGTACAATATCATTTTCCAGGCTAACGATGGCAATATCCCGAATAGGAACAGGATAAGTTTTTCCGCGCATTTGTACCAATAAAAAGGTGTCGTTCGGCTGGGATTGCGATTCAGCACTGGTCGGGGGAAGGGGTATTGGGACTTCCTGTGTATGACCAGCAAGCATTTGCACTTTTTTGAAGGCCAATTCAATGTCTTCCTGGCTAAATGGTTTCAAAATATAATCAATGCCATTACTTTTAAAGGCTTCCAACATATAAAGATCGAAACTGGTACAAAAAACAACAGGGACTTCGATTTTTATTTGTTTGAAAATTTCAAAACACAACCCATCGTTCAAATGTACATCCATAAAATACATATCAATCTGCTCAGGGCATTCCTGGATAAATTGAATGGTGCTTTGAATAGATGTACAAATCGCCAGTACCCGAAATTGCTGATTACTTTTTTCGATACAATCCACCAACAATCGAGCAATTTTAGGCTCATTTTCAACAATCACAATATTCATGGTATTAGTTTTAAGGTAACGGTATATACGAGGTTGCGCACTTCTATAAACATCCCATCTTGTATACCAACTGCCTGATACTGCGTTTCCAGGTACTGATGACCGATATTCGCTGAATCTTGATGATATGGTATGTGTTGAAGATTATTCGAAACCGTAATACTGGTAGCCGTTTTTTGCGAAATTTGAATATGCAAGGGGTATTCCGGTGTCGCAATATTATGTTTAATGCAGTTTTCCACCAGAATCTGCAAACTCATGGCAGGAATCCGATATTTTGTGATGGGTTCAACAGGAGCAAGATCCATCATGACGATTAAGCCTTCTGAAAACCGCGATCGCAGCATGGTTAAATACAAATTCAACCCATCTATTTCCTCCTGAAAGGAAATTAAATCCTTATCTTTTAAATAAAATGCCTGTTTGTACACATTGGCCATTCCCAATAAATAAGCCTCTGCCTGTTCGTCCTTTTCCCGGATCATCAATTGCAGAATACTCAGCGAATTGAATAAAAAATGCGGATTTACCTGCCGGCGTACCAATTCAACCTGCAGCTGGAGTCGGTCGCGCTGCAACTGGATGGATTGTATTTTTTCCCGTTCATGTTCCACATAAAATATCCCGAAATATTGAATCAATAAAATACTACAGCCTGCAAAACACATCCTGTAATAGAGTGCATAAAAAGGAGCAAATTTAAAATTTGGGGAATTAAATGGTGGAATGCTTTTGGCTATTAGCAGCATTAAAAGCATGATGCCTACCATTTGCAACAAAAACCACCTGACAATTTGATGTTTGATGCGCTGAGGTCCAATCCACTGAAGTATGCTATCATTAAACAGACATAAAATAATTAAAATCAACGCGGCACGACGAGCAAATAACATTTTGGTTTCCCACATGGCTTCGTTGTGAAAATTCCCGTGTACAATAATATTGGAATAAGGAATAAAAATACCTAAAAAAAGCGGCAATAAATTGCGCCTTAATCTCGGACTTTCAAATATTTTCGTCCAGTTAGATCGTGTAGATATTTTCATCTTATTCGTAAAAAAAGCAACCTGTCTGGATAGAGAAAGAATTGTTTGTAAGGCAAGATTCATGCCCAAATTAAAAGCATCTATAAAAAAAAGAAGCCGCCTCAACATCTTGAGACGACCTTCATTGTTCCACAATAATTACTCAATGTAAGAGTCTGTAAAAAATGTAATTTTTTACAGACTCTAAGAAAAGTTGTACAAATGGCAATTCTTACAACAGCCTATTGTTATTCAAAAAATCCACTTGAAATCAATTTTATACAATTCAAGCATTCCATTGCGCGCATCAACGTTTTGATACGCACAATGGAAACAATTAAATCATTTTTGACCATTTAGGCCAAAAATCATTTTAATAACACACTGCAATGACAAAAATCGCAACACAAATTTAGACATTAAAATGTATACGAAAAAGGGCGAACAATCTATAAAATGAACATGCCCCATGTAATTTATCCGAAAAATATCAAAAAATTACAGTATTACATGTTCCATAGAATTGTTGGAATCATTAACCTGTTACAAAAAGTTGATTTTCGTAAAAGATTTTGACCAATTCCGCCACATTTTTTACTTTCATTTTATTCATGATATTTTTACGGTGAATATTCACTGTAAGCGGGCTAATCCCCAGTTTTTCACCAATTTGAGTTGGATTTAATGCTTCTCCAATACAATGAAAAACTTCTTTTTCCCGATTCGTTAGCCCAAAATTAGACACCTCGGTTGTCCTTGCGGCAGCCTGCGCTTTAGCAGAGCCTGGTGCCTCCTCAAACAAATTCAAGCCCTTGCCAATATAAACCTCGCCATCTAAAATGCACTGGATTGCATTCAACAGTTCTAAAGGGGTTTCTGATTTTAAAATATACCCATCGACACCCGCTTTAAATGCCATACGCATAAATCGCGCATCGGTAATAGAGCCTAATATTAAAATACGCGTTTCTGGCGCACCATTTTTAAGGGCATTAATTAAGGCGATTAGATTATTGTCAGTGAAGGCCAATCCGATCATCAGCAATGCTGGTTTTTGGGTAATGACCAAGTCAATCAAGCCCTGATCAACCTGATTGGACGTAAACAAGTTCCATGGTTTTTTCTTGCCCTTGCTGGCAAATAAGGTCTTGATACCTTCCAAGATCAAAGGGTGCCGATCTGCCATAATAATGTTTAATGGCTTTTCAAATTTCAAATGCTGCATGATTATAGAATTTTAAAATTTAATAAAAAAGGAATTCCTTAATTGCGCATGAGTTTGCGATAAAGCGTTCCAAATGGTGTTTCAATTTTGTAGTAAAACAGGCCGTAATGTGGCGAATCGCGCATGTTTAGATCAAAAACATGATAACCCGCTGAAAACTGACCTTGTTGCTGCTGGATCAAACTTCCGTTTGCATTAAACAAACTCAATACGACCGGTCCTGCACCTGGCAACTGAAACCCGATGCTGGTCGTTGTATGGAATGGATTCGGATAGTTTTGATATAATTCAAATGGAAGTGCCAACGTAGCATCTGACCAAGCACTTGAAAAGCGCAAATCAGGCATCATTTTTACCGGTTTTTCAACCAAACTTGGCGCACAATAGGCCTCGCGCACCGTGATCCGATCCGACAACTGTACCATTGTGTGCAGTGCCGCATCTTTTTGCGCCTTCAACATTACGGTAAATGCAAAGCCATCCAAGGCAAGTGGTTTTAACGGATCGGCAGTGTAAGCAAGGGTAATTGCATCTTCCCATACACCAAATTGATCCGATGACGTTTGCCCGGAAGCTTGTACGTCCAACAAGGCCAATCCATTTAATTCAAGCGTAAACTGACAACTCGCCACAGGTTGGTCGGCACGAACATATAGGGTAATCAAGTCGCCTCGTTTTACCATTCGGTCTTCCATTTCCAACCACAGGGATGCAAGATCGCGCGCTTCGGATGGCCCGTTGGCACTGCCCACCGCACTGCCATTCACATCCCCTGTTTTCACCCCAACAAAATCGGCAGTCATTACATCCGTCGCCTGCTGATTCAAAGCAATTGATTCTGGAAAACTTTCCTGAAATGGATTACCCGGAATCGAAAAAACATGGGATTTATCGATAAAACGCCAACTTGTATTATTCAAAAACTGCGGGTACACACCCAGAATTAATTTCCTTAACTCAACAATGTCAAAGGTTGTTACCGTATTCGAATGGTTTGCATCGGCAGCAATGACCTGAAAAGGCGAAACGAATGGCTGGATCGCCAAAATATGTTTATTGATTTGAAGTAAATCATACGTCGTCACACCATTCAAAGGGTTTTGGTCCAGCATGGGGTGCACCAAAATATTAGCGGCCAACGGCAGCGCATCGTAACTATACCAGCCTTCCCAATCGGAATAAACACTGTGGCCAATTGCAGGGAAATTGTCTAATTGACTTGAAATTTCAACCAGTGCATCTGCTACCGGCTTGTCGTCAGCCGTACGCAGTTGCCCGCCCACAAATACCTTGGAAGCATCCTGACAATAGTTGTAGTGGTCTTTAATCGTCACAAACGTGGTACAACTGCGCGAATTTCCATCCAAATCAACGGCCCAAACAACAATCGTTTGTAACCCCAAATCCTGACAATCAAACTTTAAATATGGCTTGCTCATTCCCAAACTATCAACCACATATTCAATATCCGAATTTGCATTGGCACCGTAGGACTCCAACAGGGAAACAGGCGTATAATTATCCGAAACCTGCTTAATCAGCGCGTCAACGGCTACCCTAAATGTTTGATCAGGATTGATATACGCATTAAAACCTGCCTTACAGGTTAATTCAGGTGCCTTTTTGTCTCCAATCAAAATGGTTTGCTCCAGCACCTGCTGATTGCCGCACAAATCCTCCAGGTACCACTTTATCAAATGTTTTCCATACGGCAAATGGGGCAAGGTATAATCAGCAGGCTTACTTTCCGTATTCCAACGGACAGCAGCATATTTTTCGCCATTTACAACCTTGATTTCCAGCGCAAAACCATATTGCTGGTCGTTTGAAACCGCGCGCTGATCCATTGAACGCATTTCGCCGCCACTAAATGCCGGATTCAAAGCGTTACCAAAAGGGATCTGGTTCCAGCCCAAACCCTGATAACCCAACTTTTTACTATCAATAACGGTCTCTAAGACACTATCCTGATCCAAGTCGAGCATCAACAAATAATGAACGGAAATCTGCGCACCGGCACAATCATCGGTTGCCGAAATCAACAAATCCACCGGCGCTTCGCCCAAATCATGCGCTCCGGTTTTGGGATCCAGCCAGCCATTCCCATTCCAAAATGCAGGATCATTGCTAGAAAGATCCTGCTTGAGCACTTCTGTATTTTGTCCACTAAGAAAAACGGGATCGATCGTATCCTTGATCGTAATGTACTGCTTGTAAGAATACCTGTTATCTGCTGACCAAAACGCAGCATAATCTGTTATTAATGAATCACTTGGATGCAATTTAACCTGTGTGGCAGTCCAGGGAAAGGCGGTTCCCGGTGCCGATACGATTGGCCCGGTAGCCCCGGCAAGTGCATTAAATGCATTCGGATTGGGTATTTCAATGGGTACCTGATTGGCATCGGATGCGCACTCATTCCAGATTGTCCACTGCCGCTCCAGCATAAAACAGCCTTGTCCACCAGCAGGTAAAAGCACATCCTGATAAGAAAAGGCTACTTGCCCGCATCCAATCAAATTAAAAGCAGGAAGCCCGTATTGCCCATCTGTGGTGCAAGCAGACACCGTTTGATCATCCGGAAATTTGATGGACCATTTTGGATCGTTTTCTACGGTAATCCGCTGAGCGCACGTACTGGTATTGCCACTACAATCAGACACGAGAAAGTTGCGCTGAATCACCCCTCGTTTACATGCTAAATCATACAAATCAGTGTTGGTCGTACATTGCAAACCGCATTGTCCTAAATACGACATGCCCTGATCCAGACAAACATTATCAAAAGCCACGGCGTTTCCATAAGCCGTGAGCGTAGCATCAAAGTTCGAACAGGCAACGGTAACATCCGCTGGCGCCTGACAAACCGGCTTCAATTTGTCCCGCACCTCCACTTGTACACTGCAATCATTGTACAACACCTCTCCTCCACAGGCATTTGGGTTAAAATTGGCCTGATAAACACGCACCTGGATGGTTTGAATGGTACCAACTTCGCAGGCATAAAACTTGATCGAATCGGCTTCGGTCTTTGCAACAACCCGCTCACAAGCATTGAGGCTGTTAATACAAGGGGAATTTACATCCAACCTGCGCGCTGTAAACCGCAAACTGCTGCAATTATCATAACTTCCATCGTCAAAAATCGACGCTTTTACCCATGCCACGCCAGTACTTTTACAAGGATTTGTGACCGAAGGAACATAACAATCGTTCAAGTCGTCGATGCCCAGGTTTACAACAGTCAAACCATCACAAACCGCTACCGGCGGCGTACAGTCATCTACAAATATGGAGAAAGTACAACTGCCCAAATTTCCACAGGCATCCTGGGCGGTATAAGTCACTTGATGCTGGCTAATCCCCAAGCAAGGCGTACTGCCCATGGTGGCAGAAACCAAATCACCCAACTGCGGCGACAACGTACCCTCCAACGTAAATTCCGATAAAATTTCGCCCGTACCCACTGCCAGCGTTTGTACTTGAGCGGTAATTTTTTCAATAGCAGAACATGCGTCGGAAAGAAAAATATCCGGCAGATCCAAAACGGCACAACAGGTAAATGGATCGGTGGATACCCGGATCTTCTGCGGACAATTCAAAACAGGTCCAATGGAGTCTGATACTCGAATCAACTGATTGTATTCCAAAGGATTCGATAGTCCTGAAGGCAATGTACTTGGCGGACAATCATCTACCAGGGTCCATTTGCGAAAAACACCTTCCGAATTTCCACACAGCGGAAAAACCACATCCCGAAAGGTAAAATGCACCGAACAAGCCGCGTCATCCGGCATTAGAGGCAATAAATTCCCTAAAAAAGACACACTTGGTAGTCCTGTTATGGAGGGTGTAGTATTTACATCCGGTGCGCAAACCAAATCAACATTCGCAGGCAATTGAATATCCTCCAAATGCACCCGCTGCAGAAAAATATGCTGAACACAACTCGCCTGGTTATTCCAAACATCCGCGATTTTCCATGTTCGCGTAATCGCCCCACTCAAATCAGCCAAATTCATAAATGTATCGCCGCAGCTGACCGCAGTAAAAGCATCGGAATGCGACAAAACAACACTATTGCAATCACCCGTTGTTGGTACTGCATCTGCCAAGCCCAACACTTGACCCAGATACACTGGATCCACACTGGGGACATTACAAGGAACCGACAAATCTTTACACGTAATTTTGGGCGCGAGGTAATCTTCTAAAAGGACGCTCGTGGTACACTGGTTGCCATCCACCAAATGCGTCGTCTGGGCGGTAATGGTTTGTCCGGTAAATATTGCGCTCAGGGTGTTCCCCGGAATCGGATTCCCTGCCGCATTAAACAAGGCGACTGCATAATCATCCTGGCAAACCGGATCCGTGGTTAATAAAAACAACGGCGTTAGTTGAAACGTACAAGTAGTATCGAGCGAAACATGGATTACATCATTGCAAATCAACTGACCTGGTGTTGCAAGCACCGTAACCACGGATGTAATAGACTGTACACAACCCGGATCCTGATCACTGAACTGATTGGCCTGCCCTCCATGCACGGTACACCCAATTTGATACTGTCCAACACCTGCTCCTGGATCAAAAACCGTATTTTCTTCGCCGTTTATTGTAAATTTTTCCCATAAAATTTGCTGATCATTGGTCGTTATGGACAGTGCAACCGTGTCTGAATACAAACAAAATGCCTGCATCAAACTGGCTGGAAAGGCGACCTTAGGATAGGTACAAGTATCCGCAACCTGCAAATAAGCACCCAAACCATTGGTTATCCACAACTTAAACCCAATGCCATCGGTATGAACACCTTTTATCTGATACATGCCATTACCAACGAACATGAGCGGTGTTCCCTTCGAAATCAAAACATTGGAAAAACCCTGTAGGGTATCCAATTGATAGAAACCTTCCACACTGTCTACAACCCAAACCTGGTCTAAGGAAGACTGTACCACAACGAGTTCCTCAAATTGCCCCAAATTGGTGGCGATTGCATTGTTTTTACAGGCGCATGCAACGGCCCTTTGAATGCTACAATCAAAGGTTGAAATGGAAGCACTCCCTGTCATGCTAGTTTCACAACCACTTATTGGGTTTTTAGCCCGTACGGTGTACTGCCCCGTAATCCCTTGTTCGCCAAAGGAGATTGTGCTGCCAGTACCTATTATAATGGAGTCAAGCGGTACCTGGTTGCACCATAATTGATACGCAATGCCTGGTTCAGAACCACTTAATGCAACCCCTACCCCATCCTGAACTTGTTTGCAATATACACCGCCACCCTGCACTTCAAAGGAAGCGGGCAACAATTGAACCGGTACTTCCACCACGACAGGATCGTAAATACACACAGCTTCGTAGCTGATTATGACCAATCCGTCGCCGGTTTTGACATTACCCTGTGTTTGACCATTTGCCACCAGGCCGATGTAAGCGCTACCACCGCCACCGCCGCCGCCAACGGTGGTACCAGCACCACCGCCGCCGCCACCGAAATATCCGCCGCCGCCACCGCCGCCAAAACCATTTCCAAATGCCGCACCGGTACCACCGAGCAAAATATCGCCCGATGCCCCATATTCCTGGCCGCTGCCACCAATTCCGGCCTCCACCTGGTTACCGCCCGTTCCGCCCAAAATACCCGCCGCTGCCGAACCATTGTTACCCATTAACGCACCACCTGCGCCACCCGATACCCCAATGGGACCCGACCCGGCACCGCCGCCACCGCCCGCAACCAAAACACGATCGGCCAACTGATTCTCATTGATGCGCACATCTGTAGCGCCACCGCCACCACCACTGTAATTCCCATTTCCTTGTTGATATCCACCACCCGGGCCGCCGCCATTGTAACCGCCATAACCACTGGTGTAACTATTTCCTAACCCGCCTTTTTGTCCTACATAAATGCTCAACACCTGACCCGGTATTACCGACAAATCACCCTCGGAAAATCCGCCATTGCCGCCGCCGCTTTGAAGTACCCCGCCATTCCCGCCTTGTGCACCCCAAGCCTTCAGATGCACCGATACAACACCGTCCGGAACAGTCCAAAACTGCTCATAACCGGTATAATATAAGGTGTCTGATTGCGCTTGACTTTGCATGCTTGTTTGTTGCACATAAAAGGTTGCGGTAACATCCAGCCCAGGTATAAGCCAGGTATTGCCCGTGAACAATAAGTCTCCCCCTGCCGGGGCATTCCACCAACTAAACGAGGCGCTTGCTTCTCCTCCCACCACTTGCAATGCCACTGCCGAATTTTGGCAAGGTGACACGGGCGAAACATGAACATCAACGATGGGCATACAATTCTGACCAATCAAATCGCTGCTCAAAAGAAGCAAGAGGACGAAAAAGCGGAAGCGCGCTCGTAAAGATGAAAGCATAAATGAAATGTGTATGTATTATTATTAGATTAAATCACAAACAATGAAGAACTAACGCATTGGATTAAGAACTAATATAAGTCCAAACCCATTCAACATAATTCTATGAGAGTGTATGTTGTTTTACGTACGACAAAGGTGAAAAGGGAAAACAAACTATGGGCCTACAGAAATGTAAATAAGAAGGGAAGAAATGTAATGAAATACATTATTTAAAAAATAGCAGATAATAATGCATTACAAAAGACGATTATCATGCAATAAACTAAAATACGCGATTTATTTTGGGAAAAGCACTGTAAAAACGCCTAAACCGCAATTTAGCTGTATTCTATTGGCACTTTTTTGATATGCTCATATTTTGATATCAGGCCATTTAGATATCATCTTTGTGGGTTATTAATGTATTGCCTAATCGTATTCTACAACAAGCCATTACGCATTTAACACAGGAATCTACAGACACAAAAACAACTATGACTCCCCGCATAGATTGTGTTTGAAGTTGTTTTATCATTCTTTTTTCGGAACAGGCAAACCCTACGTTTGTCTGTTTTTTTGCGCTGTCTATGTTGTCCAATATTTTTAAGTATAGAACTACTCCAGGTTCACTGAGTGGATTCAATCAACTAAAAACAGATTTGAATTCGCAATTGATTCCGGGCCTCGAAAATGGCCCTGAAAACGTCGCAGGAAGCATCTACCTGCTGAAGCATCTTTCCGGTTTGGGTTTTGAGAAAGCCATTACAACGCCTTTGATCTATTGTTCCGCGTATGCGCATTTACAAGATCAGATCGATCATAATGCAGCCCTTTTGAAAGCAGAAGTTGAAAAGCAAAACCTAAACATCGAGTTAGTGGTGTCAGCAAAATACCATTTGGATGCAGATTTGGCAGCATATGCCCAAAACGCTCCATTGCAATGCTTTCATGAAAACCAGGTACTTATAAAACTACCCGCAGAGGATTTTACCCAAAAACAGTTAAATACCTTAAAATTGCTTGTTCAGGAAGGCTATGTACCTGTTATTGCCCATCCGGAGAAATACAAGTTTTTTAAAAACATGCAAGACCTTAAGCCAGTGATGGCCTTGGGATGCTTGTTTCAAGTAAATATAATTTCTTTAAGCGGATATTATGGAAGCGTTGTTCAGGGATTATCCCAAAAGCTCGTAGGCAACAATATGGTGGCATATTTGGGCACGGAATTGAGAACCCTCAAACAGGCTTTTGCGCTAGATCGCGCATTGCACAAACCAGCAGTGGTAACAAGTATTACCCAACAAACATTCCGAAACGCAAGCCTTTAGGCAGGCTACTCGTTCAAACTCATCTTGATCTTCTTTTCCAACTCGGCCACCGTATCCTTAAAAATCATATCGGTATCCATCATATCCTGCACTGCTTTGCAAGAGTAGATCACCGTGCTATGGTCACGGCCGCCAAAGTTTTCCCCGATTGTTTTGAGGGACTTATTAGTCATCTTCTTAGCCAAAAACATCGATAACTGCCGCGCAATCACCACATTGCGTTTGCGGGTTTCATGATGCAGTTTATCTACCGGCACATTGAAGTGTTCCGCTACCAGTTGCTGAATAAATTCCACCGTTATTTCTTTGTTGATGGTCGTCACAAAATTGCGGATCACCTCTTTCGCCAGGTCCATATCAATATCGCGGCGAATCAAGGTGGATTGCGCCAGCAGCGAGATCATCACGCCTTCCAACTCTCTGATATTATTTTTGATATTGTAGCAGATAAACTCCAACACATCCAGCGGAATCTCCACCCCTTCACCGTTGATCTTAGAATCGAGGATGGCCATCCGTGTTTCCAGGTCAGGCGCCTGCAGATCGGCGCTTAGGCCCCATTTGAAACGGGAAATCAGCCGGTCTTCAATCCCTTCAAGGTCTTTCGGTGCGCGGTCAGATGTCAAAATCACTTGCTTGCCGTTTTGGTGCAACTGATTAAAGATGTGGAAAAAGATTTCCTGAGTCTTTTGTTTGCCCGACAAAAACTGAATATCATCAATGATTAGCACATCCACCATCTGGTAGAAGTTCACAAAATCATTCACCGAGTTGTTTTTAATCGCCTGAATGATCTGGTTCGTGAATTTCTCCGCAGAAACATATAATACCGCCTTAGATTCAATTTTAGCCGCAATTTCGTTGCCAATGGCCTGTGCCAAGTGGGTTTTGCCCAACCCTACATCGCCAAAAATCACCAAGGGATTAAAGGCAGTGCCGCCCGGCTTTTTTGCAATCGCCAAACCTGCATTCCGCGCAAGTCGGTTACAATCGCCTTCAATAAAATTATCAAATGTATAATTTTGGTTCAACTGCGACTCAATCTTGACCCGCCGAATACCCGGTATAATAAAAGGATTTTTAATCATATCTGCATCAAACACCCCAGGAACTGGCTCGTTGTCTTTTTCTGCAGAAGGCTTGATACTCAATGGACGGGTTGACGAAGCCGGTGCATGACCGTTAGACTCCACCGCTCCTTGTTCAGGAATATGGTACAATAAACGACCGCGTTCGCCCAACTCCTGGCGAATGCTCTTTTTCAATAATCCTACATAGTGCTCTTCTAACCATTCAAAAAAGAACTTGTTCGGCACCTGAATCGTCAGGACATCGTTGTCTAATTGAACAGGTTTGATCGGTTCAAACCAAGTCTTAAAACTCTGTGGATTAACATTTTTCTTAATGGTACGCAGACAATCGTCCCATACCATCCGGCAGTCTTTAGTCATACCTTATAGTCCATTTGGAATTGGGAAAAAACCAATTTTGTTCCTGTTGTTGATCCTGCCTCAGTCGGAGCAGGGCGACAAAGTTTCGGCTTTTAATTGGTCTTTCGAAATGATTTGGCATTTTTTCGACAAAATATTTTTGAAGTTGAAAAAATAGTAATTATTGACTATTCCTGAAATCATTACCAAAACAGCCATTGTGCATTTTATTAAAAATATAGTATTTCATTTTAAAAAAACACTAAAATCGATATAATAAACCCCGATAATCATCTTTTTAAAAATATAATACCGGATAATATCCTTAATGAAAAATCGAAAATGGATACCTTTCACAACAATTATTATCTGTTGTAAGCATGGCACCAAGCCCTTATCCAGATGGAAATAACTGAATATCAAGCCGCAATGAATTGACACCACTACCATAACAATCTTACTTGTAACAACAACAAAAACAAGCACACGGTAAATGCAAATGTATTGTTATAAAAGGTGCGTAACTTGTAGCTACATTGTTATTACATCAATTAAACGGGAAATGAACGCGTGTCAAAATTCAAGTGCATCGCTATCAGCACTTTGCAAAAACGGACCTAAAACAATTGGCCCGCCTCTTTGCGAATTGCGATCAAGGCCTGGTGCAAAGGATCCGTGTTACCCTGTATATCGATCACATACAGGAGTTTCTCGACCAACCGATCATCTACATCCTGCGGATCCAAGCCATCAGAGGCCTGGGCAATAATTCCAAGGGTCTCGTCGCGCGCTATCGAAATGATTTGCCAAAGGGTATTCGACACATATACTTGCTGAGAAGTATTGTGTTCGAACTCCTGGCTAATGGCCAACAACAATGCCCCCCGCAAGGAAGCAACGGTCATCTCCGGCATACGGATCCGCAACAAGGTATTTTGAATGGAAGCCCGTTCACACAATAAGGTAAGCCGCTCATAGGCCTGTAAACGAATCGGAAGCGTGATTTTTAACGATTCTGAACGCAATTGCTGCTGGTGCATCGTCTGACGATCCTCCAAAAACATCTTGAGCAAAAAATAGGCCGTTGCAAATACAACCAACCCGGGAATCGTAAATTTCAGTATTTCAAAAAAAGTTTCCATCCTGTAAGGTAATCTTTTTAAATTAGGGGGTGCGAAGATATAACCCTAGGTGAACATTTTGTGCATCTATTTCGTTTTAGTAACGTACTTTTGCAATGAATTAATACAAGCATGACTATGAATACTGTGCTCGAAAATACTGCGGTAAGCGCACCCGTTGCGATTACCAACTCCGCTGTTGAACAACTGCACCAAATTCGGGTGCAGGAAAACATTCCAGCCGACTATTTCCTACGCGTAGGCGTGAAAGGCGGTGGCTGTTCTGGATTCACCTATGTACTTGGATTTGATCAGGTACAGGACAACGACGACCATTTTGAAATAAACGGTTTGCCTGTGGTGATGAACAAAGCCCACGCCATTTACCTCCTTGGCATGGAAGTGGATTTTGTAAACGGCCTGGATAATCGCGGATTTACCTTCAATAACCCGAATGCTACTTCTACCTGCGGTTGTGGCACTTCTTTCGCGGCCTAAAACGTGGTAACAAGAGTCATCCCGAATTTTGGTGGAACCCAAAATTCGGGATTTTTTATCCATTTTACCGAACAACCAGCAAAGTGGAAACATTTGGGTAAGATATTCGACCTTTAGCGAGGTCGTGCGGAAAAAATACCATTTGGCGTTTCTACAAATATTTGACCTCCAAGGAGGTCAGTGCATTGCCTTTGAGATTCCAAGTATCTTTTTAATGAGATGGTTTTAAATCAATAAATCTTTGGGCAACGCGACGACCTCGCGAGAGGTCGAACATTTGTAGAAAAGATACAATGTCCGAAACCACGCACGACTTCGGAGAAGTCGAATATTTGTAGGTTGATATGGCGCAAAATTGGGATTTGAATATTGCCAGAAGAAACGCAAACTAAAGATCTCAAAAAAAGAAAAGAGCCATCCCGTATTTAGTTTTCACCAAAATTCTGGATGACTCATGTTATTTTTTATTTGCCACGCCCTTGCAGCAACACTAATATCGTGTAAAACAGGATTTTAAAATCCAGTGCAAGGGACATGTTTTCAATATAAAGTAAGTCGAAACGCAATCGTTGCAGCATTTCCTGCACCGTAGATGCATAACCGTACTTAACCTGCCCCCAGGAAGTAATGCCCGGACGCACTTTCAGCAAGTGCTTGTAATGCGGATTTTTCTCTAAAATAAGGTCGATATAATACTTGCGCTCTGGACGAGGGCCTACCAACGACATGTCACCACGCAATACATTCCAGAAATTAGGCAATTCATCCAACCGATATTTGCGCATAAATCCACCCCAAGGCGTACAACGCGGGTCATTATCGGTCGACAATTGCGGCCCCAGTTTTTCCGATTCAAGGTACATCGAGCGAAACTTGAAGATGGTGAATGGCTTGCCATGAATACCCAACCGCTCCTGGGTAAACAAAATCGGCCCTTTTGAACTGAGCCGCACGCGCAAGGCAATATAAAGCAACAGAGGAAAAAGAATCAACAGCGCGAGACTACTTACCGTTACATCCAACAAGCGTTTCACCGTTCGTTGCCACTTAGGCATCAATTCTTGCCTGATTTCAATCAATACTGCGCCAAATACATGGCTCATCTTTACGGTGCCCAGCAAAATATCATACATATCGGGAATGATCTTTACCAATACCCGATCAGAATAATCAAACAAAACATTGAGAATATTGCGCACCAGGTTGTGTTCGCTGGTTTCAATGGCAATAATGGCTTCCTCTATGTCATTTTCACGCACAATTCGATCCAGGTCGCTCAATTTACCCATTTTGGGCAGGTAATCCGCTAAGGTCTGGTCATGCCCGCCATTGGTATCGATGTATCCGACAAATTTGTAACCCAGACTCTTTTTGCGGCCTACAATTTCCAAATACAGGTCGAGGGCATTCTGATTCCCGCCAATCAGCAAGGTATTGAAGGTTACCAGCCCCGATTTCAGGCGCCGGCTCGCCCGCGTGAGCAGGAGCATGCGCATGAAAGCCGTAAGCAAAAAATGCAACCCAAATAAGACCAGAAAAGAGCGATAATACGTGTGGTAATCGCGCACAACATCATCCAAAATGAGGGTAAAAAACAAAAAAGTTACCCCTAAAAAGGACAAAAAGAAACTTCGCGTCAGCGTGTGCAGGCGCGAAAGCCGATATATATCCACATAATGGTCAAAAATACTGTACAACAGCACCCAACCAGTGGGCACAATAAATACGCCCAGGTAAAAATTGGGATCTTGAAACACCGCAGCGTTCACCGGCACCCCTTCAATCGTTTTTCGATAAATAAAAAAGAAAGCCCAGGCCAGCATGGCCATGATAAAATCAGCAATACCGTAAATGAACGTATCCCGTTGTCGTTGTTGGCGTGGCAAAGCAAGTTCGTTTTGTGCGTTGAAAAAACGGACCGTTAAAAGTGAACCAGTCGGATATTATCCAATTGGACGGTGCCA
>JAIYAP010000061.1 GCA_027488935.1 Saprospiraceae bacterium
GGGAAGATGACACCTCGGGAAGATGACACCTCGGGAAGATGACACCTCGGGAAGATGACACCTCGGGAAGATGACACCTCGGACACCAACGATCAAAAACCATTTTCTAATGAAAATCATAGAAACAACCCCAGACACCACCGGATTCGCCCAATTTGAGGCGGCGCTGGCTCAAATAAGTCCCGACCAAGCGCATCCAACATACAGCAAAAAGCATTTTCTGAAGGGCTATTTGCTGGAACACGAGGACAGTTACCAAGTACGGGTTGCGCTGTACCAACACCCTGATTTACAATTAGATGCGCAGCCGGTGTTGACTTTGGGCGCGTATGCGTGTAAGGACGATGCGGACACGAGCGCGTATTTGTTGGAGGCCGTTTTTCAGGATGTTCGGAACCGATTTCCGGACATAAAAACCATCGTGGGCCCTATGGAGGGTACTACCTGGGAAAATTATCGATTTGTATTACCCAGTCCAACAAAACCTTACACCCTGGAGCCGGTGAATCCGGCCTGGTACCCTGCGCAATGGGAGGCGGCGGGTTTTGAGGTGCTGAAGAAATATCAATCCAATTTGGCGCATTTTTCGGAGGAAAACCGAAAGGACATTGGTGCTTATTTGGCGCATTTTGAAACACTTGGGGTACGTTTTCGCAATTTTAACAGCGCAAATGCCCAGGAAGAACTGGAAAAACTAGCCGATTTTAACATCACGGCCTTTGATGCGGCGTTTTTGTATACGCCCATCGACAAGACCGAATTTGTAGAAAAATACAAAAAAATATTGCCATTGATGCAGGAAGAATTGGTCATCCTGGCCGAACAGCATAACCGTATTGTGGGTATGATATTTTGCATTCCCGAGCCGCGGGATCCGGAGCGCAAAAAAATGATTGTCAAGACTTTAGCGCGCTTACCCAATCCGGAATTTAAAGGTATGGGGGAAGTTTTGTGCCAGATTATGGTCAACCAGGCGATAGATTTGGGCTTTAACCAAATGATCCACGCGCTGATGCGGGTCGACAATGCCTCTATGCGTACTTCCGATCATTTTTGGGGCAGTATTTTCCGGGAATATGTTTTGATGTACCGTACTTTGTAGGCCATGCAACACAAATCGAAGAATATCAGTGCCTTGTTTTTTCAACGAGCAGCCGAGCAGCCGGACGTTTTGGCGATCCGCGATGGGGCTGAAACACGCACGTACGGGGCATTTGCAGCCGAAGTAAAAGCTACTGCGGCCTATTTTACCGAATTGGGCATTCAAAAGAACGATCGGGTGCTGGTTTTTGTACCCATGGGACTCGATTTATACCGGGTGGTGATGGCTTTGTTTCAGATTGGAGCCACAGCGGTTTTTCTGGATGAATGGGTGGGGCTGGATCGCTTGCGGCTCTGTTGCAAACTGGCTGATTGTAAAGCCTTTATCGCGCCCTGGAAGTTTCGCTGGATCGGTTTTTTTATCCCGGAAATACGGAAAATACACATCAAGCCGCGTTTACGGGTGGATCTATCAAAACAAACCGAGGCGTTGGCTGATTGTGGGGAAGATGATACCGCCTTGATTACGTTTACAACTGGCAGCACCGGCACGCCCAAAGCAGCGCGGCGCACCCATGCATTTTTAGGCCATCAATTTCGGGTTTTGGCGGCTAAAATGGCCTCTAAACCTGGCACGGTGGTAATGACGACGTTGCCCATTGTATTGCTGATTAATTTTGGCACAGGGGCTAGCTCGGTGGTGGCGCGTTTTAGTCCGAAGAAAGCACAGCGCCTCAAAGCGGATATAATTTTGAAAGAAATGGCGGCAAATCAAGTACATACGCTGATTGCATCGCCTTATTTTGTTCAAAAACTTGCCGAATCCGCTACGGATCATCCCGTACCTAGTCTGCAAAAAGTATTTACGGGCGGGGGACCGGTTTTTCCACCAGAGGCCGCGTTGTTTCAACATGCATTTCCGAGCGCGGCAATTCAGGTAGTGTATGGCTCTACGGAAGCCGAACCGATTGCGGGTGTTTCGGTTGAACAATTGTTGGATAAAAGTGATTTAGTAAAGCGGGGCGGCTTATGCGTGGGGGTGCCGGATGCACAGATCCAACTTGAAATTATTGAAATAATTAAAGCAATTGTAACGGGAAGAGAACTGGAAACGATACGTTTGCCGCAAGGATCCATCGGTGAAATTATCGTAGCAGGCGATCACGTGTTGAAGTCGTATTACAAAAACGACGTTGCTTTTGCCCGCAATAAAATCATTGACCATCAAGAGGTTATATGGCATCGAACGGGAGATGCAGGGTTTGTGGGTGCCGATGGTTTGCTGTATTTGTGCGGTCGCTGCGACCAAATGATCTTTCGAAACGGGTGCTGGATTTCGCCTTTTATTTGGGAATCTGTTTTCGCGCAAAGTGGCCTGGTGGCACGCGGCACCATCCTGGAATGGAAGGGACAACTGGTTGCGGTAATTCAAGCAAAGCCGGGGACTGCGAAAGTATCGGAGGAGAACTTGATGGCTGTCATGCCCGAACCGGTCGATCGCATTATTTGGCTCGAAAAGTTACCCTTAGACCCACGGCATCATACCAAAATCGATTACGAAGGTTTGAAAAAACAAATGGAGGTTTTAAAATAAACCGCTGTTAAAAACTTAACACTATTCATATATTATTCATTTTCAACAACATGAACACAAAAAAAATTGCCTTGGTTACAGGCGGCAGTCGCGGCTTGGGGAAAGACATGGCTTTGCGTCTGGGCGAAAAAGGCTTCGGGGTTATCCTAACTTATAATGCCCAAAAGGATGATGCCGCTGCAGTAGTAGCCAGCATTGAACAAGCAGGTGGAACAGCCATCGCGCTTCAATTGAATATGGAGGACTTATCTTCGTATGACGCTTTTTTACAAGAAGTTACGAAAGGATTGCAAAGTAAATGGGGCGTTGAACGTTTCGATTGTCTCATCAACAACGCAGGTATGGGACAAACCATTCCATTTGCACAAGCGACGGAGGCTGATTTTGACCGTTTTATGAATGTACATTTCAAAGGGGTGTATTTCCTGACCCAAAAGTCGGTTGCCATGATGAACGATGGTGGACGGATCATCAACATTTCGACTGGAACTACGCGTTTTTGTGTGCCAGGTTATTCGATTTATGCCTCGATGAAAGGCGGAATTGAGATTTTCACCCGGTATTTGGCCAAAGAACTGGGTGCACGTGGCTTTACGGCCAATGTGGTAGCGCCGGGTCCGGTGGAAACCGATTTCAACAATGCCAGCATTCGCAACAATCCGCAAATGAAAGGATTTATGGCAACGATGAGTCCATTGGGACGGGTAGGTGCGGCGGACGATATAGGTGGCGTAGTGGCATTTTTGTGTGGTCCTGACGCTGGCTGGATCAATGGTCAGCGGATTGAGGTGAGTGGTGGGATTAATATTTAAACCTTTTTCTCATGGAAGCACTGTTCACCTATTTTAAGGATCTGGGCCTTTCAGAACCGGATAAACAAGCCATTTTGAGCACGTTCCAACCTAAAGTTTTGGAAAAAGGCGACCATTTTATCCAGGAAAATCAATATTGCAAACAACTCGCTTTTGTGGAAAACGGGTTGTTTCAATATTATCTTTTGTCGGATGGGATGGAACGCACCACCTATATTGCCACAGAAAACAATTTTGTGACCTCGCTGGTTTCCTTTTTAAAGGGCGTCCCGAGCCGGGAAAACATTCGAGCCTTAAGTGATGCACGTATATGGACGATCACCCGAATTCAATTGCAACAATTGATGCAAGATATTCCAGCCTTGAAAGATTTTTACATTGGGCTGATGGAATGGCAAATTGGGTGCATCGACAACAGCCGCTTTGATTTGATCACCTTGAACGCCGAACAACGTTACCAGAAATTATTAAATGAGGAACCGGAATTGTTGCAACGCATTCCACTTCAATACCTTGCGTCGATTCTGGGGGTTACGCCCCGGCATTTGAGCCGGATACGCGGAAAGTGATTTCCGATTTCCGATTTGTTCGATTTCCGATTTTCGATTGGATTTTAGATTTATGATTTTGGGAAGTTACCCTGATTTTTGGGGTATTTTAAAGAATGGTTTTAATATTCATCTATTGTAATATGCACTGAAGATAATACTCAAAACCCACAAATCAACACCCAATCGTAAATCTAACATCCAATCGTAAATCGGAAATCATGTAATCGGATATCGGAAATCCATTTTTTGGACATTTGTCCAGCATTCCCGCCCGCCCGCACCCCCACCTTTGTGTCATTCAATCATCAAAAAAGAAATGACATGAAATCGGAAAAAACAACAGGCGCACTTTTAATTGCTGGCGCATTCGGCGTATTGGCTCCTTACATCATCCTTAGTATCACTTTTGAGTACCCGATGGTGCTTCGGCAGGAAACGGGCACTATTTTATCAAAATTTCATACGGGCGGCGCATCCCTGATCTGGACCTGGTGGGCATTTGCGATCCTCGGCTTGCCTTTGCTAGTGGCCTATGAGCGGATCGGTCAAAAATTAGAAAACTCCTTGCCTTTTGTGCGTTGGGTGACTACTTTTGGCAAAATCGGCCTGATTGCACAGATGATCGGCTTGTTGCGTTGGGTGTTTGTGGTGCCCGTGCTTGCGCAGGTATACGTACAGGCACCCGATGAAGCGACCCGCACGGCTGCAAAAGTAGTATTTCAGGCTATTCACCAATTTGGGGGTGTTTTGCTAGGCGAACATGTTGGTCAGTTGTTTACGATTACCTGGACTGTCCTGTTATCACTGGCCTTTGATCGGCTGCGCATGTTCCCAAAATGGGTAATTTGGCTGGGATACGGATCTTCTGCCATTTATTTGATGGCGCAGGACGAGTTATTTGCCACAGTGATACCCGGTTTTCCGGTTTGGGAACTGGCGGGGTTGATCGGCAGTACCTTGTGGCTGGTTTGGTTGGTGGTGATTGGGGTTCGGATGCTGCGGGGAAATTGAAAACGGAATTACTGCAGATTTTAGAATTATTACAGCGTATTACCACAGATTACTCAGATTTGCACAGATTTTTTTGATTGACAAGAGTATTTGGAAATCCCCTTTAATCTGTGGTATCCTCTTTAATCTGTGGTAATCCCTTTAATCTGTGGTAATCCCAATCTCATCGAGGCAACAACCGCGGCGCAGGCCGTTCAAAATATTCCCGTACCCAAGCCTCCATTTGTGGTTCTGTCATTTTTTCGGCAGCAATTACGCCTTTTATATTGGGTGATTTGTGTTGTACCTGTAGCAGGTTTTCCATACCAAATTTGGCTTCGGATGGACCGAAAATGACCAATTCTTCAATACCAGGATCCAGGCTTCTTAGAATATGATCGTAATAACGTTTTTCCTCGTGGTGCTGTCGTTCCTGTATTGTTTTTTGATTGTTGCCACCGTGCGGTCCCCATTCGGTACTCATGATCGTTTCCGTGACCGCAGGATTTTCTTCCATACTGGAAACAATATGATGGGTTGTGATGGTTCCTTCCTGTTCGAGGGGCAAGTTTATAATCCACGCGTTGCGCACGTCGAGCCAGATACCAGTTTGCTTTTTCATGATTTTTTAGAAAATTTAAATCTATTTTGATTGGAATATACCTTAAAATTACGGGACATTCGGGGCAATGTACCTGATGAAAGTCATGGTGGTTGGTGACCTGCCACATCTTCATTGAATTATAATTTCTGGATTTAAAACACCTTACGATACCATGCCCATTCAGTTAGTACCGATGCCCAATTTCCATACCAAGCGTTTGATTATCAATGCTATAGAAATATCGGATGAGCCAGCATTAGTTAAATTACGCTCGGATGACCGCGTCAATATGTACATCAATCGCCCAAAGCAGATCAGCTTGGAAGATGTCCATGCTTTTGTGCTGCGCATCCACGAAGGACTTCAAAACCTGCAATTATACTATTGGGCGATACGCTTACCCATTGATAATCAACTTATTGGCACGATTTGTTTATGGCGCTTTGTGGAAGAAAATGCCAGCGCGGAAATCGGGTATGAATTACATCCCGATCACCATGGCCAGGGAATCTTGCAGGAAGCCTTGGTGAACATCCTTGATTTTGCGGAAAACACCTTACACCTTAAACAAATTGATGCATACATACATCAAGATAACATCGCTTCAAGACGGTTGGTGGAACGCAATGGATTTTTGATAGATCCGGTACGCATAGATGAAAACCATGAACAAAATTTAATTTATGTCCGCACTCGAGATCACGCGGAAAAATCGGTGTAACATCTGCGCCATTTTTCTGTGTAGCATATGCGCGAAATGGTCCAGTATTATAGCACCCAACCTTTATTTACCAATTCTCGTAGTATAAACAATCCGGCACAAAATGCCTGAAACCCAGTTTATCTTTTATCAAATTGAAACAAACCATGCAACAAATTGCGCGCTTTTCCACGCTATTACTGGCCTTTTACATTATTTCCTGCAATAAAACATCCACCCCACCCGATCTTCCCAAAGACCCGATCAATGTTGAAACCGTAGCCCAAGTCGCGGCTATGAATCAAGCCCTTGGTTGGAAAATCTTTAAGGCAGAACAATTGGCTAAACCCGACGAAAATGTGCTGATTTCGCCTTACAGCATTCAAACGGCTTTCCAAATGGCCATCAATGGGGCAAAAGGAAATACCCTGGATGAGTTTTTAAATTTCATGGAATGTCCCGGTTGCTCGGTTTCCGACCTGAATGATTTGCACGCAGATTTGAATACTTTACTAACGGAACAAAGCGGGCAGCCAAAATTGACGGTTGCGAACGGCTTTTTTTACGATTCAAAACGCATGAACCTCCAGGCTCCTTTTGCCCAAACCTTGAACGATCACTACAATGCCGGTACGCAAAACCTGAATTTTGATGCCGAACAGCCGAGTTTAGACGCAATCAACGGATGGGTAAAAACCAATACCAAGGATAAAATTGATAAAATTCTAAACAAAATAGGGCCCTTGGATGTGGCTTTTTTAATCAATGCCCTGCATTTTAAAGGCGACTGGGCAACTGGATTTGCCCCCTCTTATTCCCTAAACCTGCCTTTTAAAAAAACAGATGGAACTGAGTCTAACATTAAATTCATTCATGCCGATCGTAATTTTTCATTTGCCCAGACGGCCGATTACAACATCGTGGATATTCCATTTAAGGATTCCACCTACAGCCTGAGCTTACTCCAGCCGAGCACCCAAAACAACGACGCAGATTGGCACTTAAAAATTACCCCTCCCATTTGGAAAGGCTTGTATGACGGGATTCAGTATAACCGAGCAGCCGTTTTTGTACCCAAACTCAAAATTTCCTATGAAAACGACCTGATTCAAAGTTTGCAAAGTCTGGGAATTTTGGATGCTTTTTCGGACCAGAAAGCCGATTTTACCGGCATGGGAACCGCTCCGTTGAATATTTTCATCAACCAGTTACAACACAAAGCAGTACTGGAAATGGATGAAAAAGGCGTAGAGGGTGCTGCGGTCACTTCCATTGGTTTTGGCATCAATTCCGCCCCGCCTACGTTTATGTTTAATCAGCCATTTGTGCTGGTCTTACGGCATATTGCTACCAATACCCTGGTGTTTATGGGGTATGTGGCCGATCCGGCACAATAATATTTATATTAAAGAAAAGAGCCATCCCAAATTTTAGTTTTCACCAAAATTCGGGATGACTCTTTTTATTTTTACCTTAAATTTAAAACTATTTACTCAACACTACCTTCCGCATCATCTGCACACCGTCCACCTGGATCAGCAGCGAATACATCCCGGCTGCCAATTTATGTAGATCCAAATTGAATTGATTTTGTACGGTCGATTGTACCGCCATCAATTTGCGTCCAGTCAGGTCGTAAACCGCCAATTGCAGATCTTTGCCGCTCAAATTATCGGGCAATGCAATGGTCAGCAAACCCGTTGTTGGATTTGGATAAACGCCCACCTGCTGTGTCCAACTTGGTGTTTCGGTCCCTACTACACTGATCACCGTTGCTGGGTTACTGGTCGCAGAACAACCATTGGCATCCGTTACAATGACCGTATAAGTGCCAACGCCCAGTCCAGTCAAGTCTTCTGTATCCAAGGCAATGGGCTGGCCGTTTTTAAACCATTGGTAGGTGTAGGGTGACAAACTGCCGGTAATATCCATATTGATACGCCCTACCTGAGTGTTTTCAATATCATTATACACCGAATCAATGCTTACGCTCAATGGTGTCAGGATTGTCACTTCGAAACTGCAAGAACCCACGTTGCCTTGTCCATCGGTATAAGCATAAGTAGTCAGCGTAGTTCCGAGCGGGAAAATAGAGCCACTCGGCAGTCCTTGCACCAAAGCAAACCCACCGCCAAATCCAAGGCAGTTATCCGTAGCGGTAGGTGCATTGTATTGCACAAGGGTATTTCCAAAACAACGAATGATGCTTTGTGGGCAAATCAACACCGGCGCAGAATTATCGACAATGTTCACAACAGCACTGGCACTGGAGGTATTCCCCGAATTGTCGGTAGCAACCAGGAAAACGGTGTGCAGGCCCAATTGCGTACAATTGAAGGAATTGGGTGAAATCGCAACATTTCCAACTGCGCAGTTATCGCTTACATTGGCATTCAGGTTTTGTATGGTCAGGGTTACATTGCCGGATGGACCGAGGGGAACGTCTACTGTATCCACAACAATAACCGGTGACTGGGTATCTACAGCAATTACTTCCGCCGATGTTTCCGCGGTACAGCCATTTTCGTCGGTTGCAACCGCCGTGTATGTGCCTGCAACGAGGTTTACCGCCAGCAACCCGGTTTGATTGTTGCTCCATTGAATCGTCACGATGCCGGTTCCGCCGTTTGGTTGCACGCCAGCAACGCCCAAGGGGCTGTTGGTACAAACCGTATTAATGACAGTATCTACCGACAAGGAAAGTTCATTAGGTTGTACAATCGTAACAGAATCAACAATTTGGCAACCATTATTATCCGTTACAGAGATCAAATAATCTCCTGCAGCCAAATTATCCGCGGTAGCCGTTGTATCACCCGAACTCCATTGAAAGTTGAACGGATTGGCACCTCCCGTCAACACAATGGTGGCCTGACCTTCTGTCGTGCCAAAACAAGCGGGATTCACCGTAAGGAAGCTGGTCAATAAATTACAATTGCCTACTTCAACTTCTACCGTTTGAATATCCGAACAGCCATTGCTGTCAAAAACGGTCACGGTGTAGATTCCACCTGCCAAACTATCCTGTGCAGCAGTGGTAATGCCATTGTTCCACAGGTAGCTGTACACACCCGATCCCCCGCTTGGATTGGCCGTAGCAGTTCCGTTGTTGGTATTAGGACCACTGGCGCCGGTTGCGCTCACATTTGCAACCAGGGTATCCGGTTCGCTAATCGTAAAGCTTAGCAAAACCGGACAGTTATTAGCATCTGTAACTGTTACGGTGTAGGTATCTGGCCCCAGGTTGGACACAAACGAAGTACTTGCACCGTTACTCCAGGCATATGTGTAGGGTGTATTTCCGCCTGTCAGCGTTACCGAAGCAGAACCATTCGCATTGCCAAAGCAGCGTACATTCGCTTGCTGAATGGTGCCTTGAACAGCGCAGTCGTATTGGCTTACCGAAATGGTTTGTGCTTTCGTACAGCCATTGCCATCTGTTACGGTAACGGTGTAAAAGCCTGGCAATAAACCGGTTATGGTTGCTGTGGTAGCGAGGGTATTCCATTGATAGGTATAGGCAGGCGTACCACCGCTTGGTGCAGCACTTGCCGTACCATCGGCGAGGCCATTGGCGGTTTGCGGCGTAGCCGATGCATTACAAACCAAAATAGCAGGTTCGGTGATGGTTGCCACGGCAGTGGAAGTGCAATTTTCGCCATCCGTAATGGTCACCGTGTAGGTGCCGCCCGCCAGGTTGTTTATTACAGCAGTGTTGCCGCTATTACTCCAGGCATAGGTATAAGTGCCATTACCGCCTGCTGCGGAGGCTGTGATACCACCGGTATTATCACCAAAACAAGCGTTGTTGGTTTGTCCGGATAACGTTGCCAAAACGGCACTGTATTGAATAACGCTCGCAGTATCCTGGCTCACACAACCATTTACCGTATTAGTTACTTGTACGATATAAGCACCTGCTGCATTAACCACCAACAAGCCAACCGTACCCGTAGTGTCTTGCACACCATTTGGACGAATGAACACATGGTTGAGGTTTGCAGGGTTGGCCGTGCTCGCAGCAATCAGGTTGATGGTTGCGTTGTTGCAATTCAGGTTACCCGATGGAGTAAGCACCGCGCCTGGCGCCGTGGTATTGAGGGCTAAGGTAGTCGTTGCAGTGCTGGTGCAACCGTTGGTACCGGTTACCAGTAAGTTGTAAACCCCTGGTGTAGCAGCAATTGGATTTGCGATGGCCGAATTGAAACCGTTCGGGCCTGTCCACAAAAAGGACGAACCATTGGTTGGCGACACGCCATTTAAGGTTACAGACTGCACCACACATGTGATGGAACCACTGGTGGCAGTTGCGCCAGGCGGGTTATTGTTGGCAATTACCACCGCTGTGCGGGTGGCAGTACAGCCCGTTACACCGTCCGTTACCGTGAGGAAGTAACTTCCTTCCTGGTTTACAATTGGATTTTGCAAGGTAGAAATAAAGCCATTGGGGCCGGTCCAGCTAAATCCAGGTGCAGTTGCATTGGTTGTTGTTTGAATAACCACCTGTGGGTCCGTACACGTATAAGTGCCTCCACCAACTGTAACAGCAGGTGGTGTAGTTAATGCGATCACACTGGTGGTTGAACTGGTGGTACAGCCATTGATGTTGTTTGTTACCCGTAATCGGTAGGTACCGGGTGCATTTACGATGGGCTTCAAGGTCGTGGAGCCCGAAACGATATTCCCGCCATTGGTCGCAGTCCAGAAATACGAATATTGACTACCAACAGAGCCGGAACCTTGCAATTGCACTTCAAGTTTGGTGCAGGTAAGCACTTGCGGCGGACCAGCACTTGCTTGGGGTACATTCAAATCGGATGGTACAAATACCGTGGCCGTGTCATAACAAGTTTTTCCGCCTTGTGCACGTGTGAGTACAAGTGAATATTCGCCCGAAGCTGTTGCAACCGCCGTATTGGTGTTACTGATTACTTGTCCGGCGCTATTGAACCACTGGTACAAGACCCCGTTTCCAACCGTTGATCCCACACTGGTAAGCACTACACTTGCTTTAGCACAAGTAATGGTGTCCGGTTGTTGTACGACGGCTTTAATCGGGATTACAATCGTCGTAAAGTTTACAATACTATCGCAACCTTCAAACGAGGTGAGCACTTCCTGGTTGGTGCCGTTTTCGCAATATTCAAACCCATTGATGCTAAAACATTCTCCTTCGCAGAGGTAAACTGGCGGCAAGTTTTTTACATTTAAAGGCAAAACCCGTACTTTTTGCCGCACAATACTATCACAACCCAGGTAAGAAAGGTAAGGCGAAGACGTTAATATATAGGTGCCGGGCACCGCCAACACCGGATGCGGTTCTTCGGGCCATTCGTACGGCACTTGCGAAAAACAAACCACACTTTCTTCCAATACATTAATTGCTAAAGGTGTATTGGCAACAGCCAAACAGCGGGTAACCGGTGCGCTACAAGCATTGGATGCTGTAACACAAACATTTCCACCTGCAGTAGCAAAAGTGATATCTACTGCATTGCCATTGGTAGCAGGTAAAATCAAGACATTGCCTGCGCCATTAATTTTTGCACCAAACGGGGCTGTCCAGGTATAAGAAACAGCATTGGCAACCGGCGGAATTGAGTACTGCGTGGTGCCATTTGGACAAACCTGCGATAATCCTACCAAAACACCCACAGGGCCCAGGGGCAATGGCGTAACAGAACCAACTGGTACCGTGATCGTATAATTACAAATATCTCCATTCAAACCATCTAAAAGCAGCTGATAAGGTGCTCCAACGGTCAGATTATTTAAAGTAAGACTGAAACCACCCACGCCACCACCGCCTGGATTTGGCCCCGCCGCGCATGCAACCGGCAAATTACAATCCGTTAGGACCGCAGCTTGCAAGCCATCGCCCCCTTGACAACTTAAGTATTCAATTCCAATGACCACCGTGGATGTACCTGCAATAAAGCCATACCAACGTGGATTTTCAAGCACAATCGATCCTAAACAAAGCGAAACATTCGTGCCATTTGGCAAAAACTGGTCGTTGGTATCGGTAAATCCATCTAAATCACAATAGATGCAAGACTGGGTGCATCGTATCGCTCCCGGAGGTGTTGGGGAACCACAGGAAAAAAGGTTTTGTGCACTTAATTGTCCAACTAAGACGAAAAAAAGGCAGCAAAACAAAAATGGAATCGTTTTTTTCATAATTCGGTTAAAAAGTGGATGAAAGTGAATTGCAGCGCGCTTGCTCAAAGTTTTGTTTGGGCTCAAAACTACAAAGGAGCAATGTACATGAAACAAGCGACTGACGTGCATGCGACAAACAACATGCCAGAACAAAGGTAAAAAATATAAATTGGTATAAAAATACCAGTTGGTACTTTGCGGATGCCCGGGTCTCACTGTCGCGCCCTACCGCTTTCGAACGACTTTATTTTTTTGTTGTTTTGCACAAAAAAGTCACTTCTGCATAAGCATTCCGGCCAATTCTCAGATTTTTCCGTTCTTTATCCCCAAATTAAACCTAGTTGTGCGGTTAAAAGCCTTCCTTTTTTACTTCATATGCCTTTACGGTTGTTGCAGCGGCTACTTTTTACGTGCGCAGGCGCTCCCACGTGTGCGCAATTTTACACCGTTCGAATACAATGCCCAGGCCCAAAACTGGTCACTTAGTCAATCGGGGAAGGACGGCTGGTTGTATTTTGCCAACAATGGCGGTCTGTTGGAGTTCGATGGTGCACGTTGGCAATCCTATGTTTTACCGCAAAAACAAACCGTGCGCGCGGTCGCCGTTGGGGCCGATCAACGCATTTATGGGGGCGGTTTTGCCGAATTTGGCTGGTGGCAAAAAGATCCAACAGGTAATCTTCAGTACCAGTCTTTGAGTCAACATGTACAGGCAACCCACCTTTTAAAAGAAGAAATCTGGCATATCCTCGCCTTGCCCAATCAAGTACTATTTCAGTCTTTTTCTACCATATACCGCTATGATTTTCAAAAAATTACGGTAATCAATCCGCCAGGAGCGATCATGTTTTTACAACAAGTGGATGGGCGCTTACTCTTTCAAGTAATTGGACGCGGGATTTTCGAATTGCTGCCCGACGATCGTTTCGAACTGCTGGAAGGCACCGAAGTCATCGCTGATAAAATCATCCAGTTTATTGTGTCGGATGGTGCCGGTGGGTTATTGATCGGGGCAACAAATGAAGGGATCTGGACGTATCAAGATAAAAAAATAAGTCCTTGGAAAAATCCACTCAATGCTGATTTCAAACGGTACCAACTAAATAAGGCACAACGGATGCACGATGGCAGCCTTGCAATTGGTACTATTTTGAACGGCCTATACCTCCTTGAACCCAACGGGCAATTGCGCTACCACCTCAACCGGGAGTCCGGATTACAGAATAATACAGTACTGGCCTTGCATGAAGACCGGGATCACAACCTGTGGCTCGGGCTGGACAGGGGGATTGATTTTGTTGAAATTAACTCGCCCATCACATATTTCAGTGATAATTCGGGCAAAATTGGGGCCTTGTATTCGGCAGCATTGTTTCAAAACCGCTTGTATGTGGGGAGCAATCAAGGTGTATTTGTAAAAAATGCAAGCCAGTCTTTTACCCTGATTAATGGTACACAAGGGCAAGTATGGCAATTGCAAGCATTTGGCAATCAATTAATTTGCGGACATAACAGCGGGACATTTCTACTCAAGGACAATCTTGCGCGCAAAATATCATCGATCACCGGCGGTTGGTGTACCCTGCCTGTACCTGGCCGTTCGGATGCCCTCTTACAAAGCACATACACCGGACTGATTGTACTCAAAAAAGGCCCCGATGGCACCTGGTCGTTTGCCCACCGCCTGGAAGGATTCGGGGAACCACTCCGCAAAATTGTATTCGATGAACAAGGCTATTTGTGGGGCGCGCATCCCAACCGCGGCGTGTACCGTTTGCGCTTGTCGGACGATTTAAAAAAAGTATCCGAACAAAAAAACTACACCACGGCCGACGGATTGCCCTCCGATTTTAAAACCGACTTGCTTTTACTGGATAATCAATTGATTGTCAACCCTGAAAGCGCCCCCAGGGCCGTTCGTTACAATACGGGAAAGGTTCAGTTTGAAACGCTGCCCGACACTTTGCAAGCGCATAAATTGCTGCCTGGCAAAGACGGCGATTATTTTAAATTATTCAAAGCGCGCATCATGCTCCAAAGCAACGCGCAACAATATTGGTTTCCGATCGCGCTGGTGGAGGGGTATGAAAATATTTTGGGACTGAACGACCAAACCTATTTATTTTGTCAGGAAAACGGTTTCGCACTGCTGGATAAAACCCGCCTGGTGCCAGGTCAAACCTTTTACAAAACCCGACCAATGGTGCGCAGCCTGGAAGCAGGGGATGTGTCCATACAACTAGATTCGAACCGGGCAAAAGGGCCAATTCCTTTCCGCCTGAATGATTTGCGCTTTCGGTTTGCTGCCCCGATTTATGGATATGCTCCTAAATTTAGCTGGAAATTGGAAGGTTTTTCTGACCATTGGTCGGAGTGGCAAACCGTGCCGGAAAAAGAATTTACCAATTTGCCGCCTGGCGATTATGTATTTTGGTTGCGCACCGACCTTTCTGAAGTAGAAAGCCCGTTTTATTTCACCATAAAGCCACCTTGGTACCGCACCGTCTGGGCCTGGATCATCTACGCCTGCCTTGCGTTGGGATTGTTGTATTTATTTGAAAAAATCAATTTGCGGCGATTGGCCATCCAACGCAATCAGTTAGAAGCCGAAAAAGCACGCGATTTATCCCAACAACGCACGGCCGCCGAGCGGGAAATGCTTAGCCTGGAACTCGACAATAAAAGCCGCGAACTTTCGAATGCCGCGCTCGGATTAATTCGGAAAAACGAAATTTTACTGAAAATAAAAGACGACCTGTTGGCTTCAAAGGGCGATCCCCGTGCCATCGATAAATTATCGCGGCTCATAGACAGTCATGTAGAAAGTGACCACGACTGGGAAATCTTTGAGGCATCGTTTAATCAGGTGCATGATGACTTCTTCAAACGACTCATGCTTGAATACCAGGACCTAACGCCCGGGGACCTGCGCCTGGCCGCTTACCTGAAAATGAACCTGGCTTCAAAGGAAATTGCACCGCTCCTCAATATCTCCGTACGGGGGGTGGAAAACAAAAGATACCGCCTGCGCAAGAAGTTAGGCCTGCCGGAAGAGGCGAATTTGACCGAATTTATGATGAATTATTAAAATTTACGCGTGGCGTAGTTTTGGTGAGGTGTATTTTTGCTTTTAAAACAGGTATTTGTCGTAATTTCATCCTGCGATTCATTGCGTTTACCGAATTATTGAACAAAAACTAAAAGTCAACGCAAACGCAAGCAGGGGTATAATGCCGTACCAATGTATTGCGCAGCAACGCAGCCATTCGAACAATGTTGAAACCAATCCTACCAATTCTGATCTGTTGGGCAAGCATAAGTTTGCTTCCGGCCCAAGTACCGCAAGGGGTACTGGCCAATGCCTTTGAATGTCATATAGATGTACAGTGGAGCACCGTGCCCAACGCCAACGGGTACAAAGTGTACCGTTCGGATGCATTTAATAATACCTACACGTTATTAAAGCAAACCACCAGTACCACCATAACCGATTGGATTTGCGACGAAGGCCCCGCCCTTACCCGCAACTATAAAGTAAGTTCTATCAGCAGTTCCGGGGTAGAAAGTGCCACCTCCGAAATGGTTAGCGCTACCACAGCACCCATGGGCGACAGCGCCTTGCTTGATATGGTACAGCGCGCAACGTTCCGATATTTTTGGGACTTTGGCCATCCGACCAGTGGTATGGCCCGCGAACGCAGCAATGGCAACAACAATACTGTCACAACAGGCGGCACCGGATTTGGGGTAATGTCGATCCTGGTTGCCTGCGAGCGCGGCTGGATTACGCGTACGGAAGCCCTGAACAGAGTAGTGCAAATTGCTTCTTTTTTGCAGTTTGCCGACCGCTTTCACGGTGTATTTCCGCATTGGATGCATGGCGGAACAGGAAAAGTGCAGCCTTTTAGTCAATATGATAATGGAGGCGATTTGGTGGAAACCGCTTTTCTGATGCAGGGATTACTCACCGCAAGGGCTTATTTTGACCAAAACACGCCCCTCGAAAATGGCCTGCGTTCCATCCTGACCAGTTTATGGGAAGAAGTGGAATGGGACTGGTACCGTAAAAATAATAGTCCGGTGCTGTATTGGCATTGGTCGCCCAATTACGGCTGGCAAATGAACTTCCCCTTGCGCGGATTTTATGAAGCACAAATTGTGTACATCCTTGCAGTTGCATCGCCTACCCATCCGGTACCGGGCAGTTTGTATCAAAGCGGCTGGACATCCAGCAATTACGCCAATTTTTCCTCCTATTATGGCTACCCTATTTATTGTGGCCCTTATGGCGGTGGACCCATGTTTTTTGCGCATTATTCATACCTAGGTTTTGATCCGCGCAATATAAAAGATGCTTACTGCAATTATTTTGTACGCAACCGCAACCATGCGCTAATCCAGCAACGATATTCCATCCTGAACCCGGAAAACCATCAGGGGTATTCAGCGGCTTGTTGGGGCCTGACTTCCAGCGATGACCCGATATCGGGTTATGCAGCCCACGATTTGTTCCCCAGCAATGATAATGGCACCATTGCGCCCACTGCAGCACTTGCCTCCATGCCTTATACACCCAATGAAAGCATGGAGGCCTTGAAGTACTTTTATCGCACACAAGGCGCTAAATTGTGGGGGTCGTATGGTTTTTACGACGCGTTCAACCTGGATCAAAATTGGGTTGCATCGTCCTATTTAGCCATCGATCAGGGGCCAATTGTGGATATGATCGAGAATTACCGCACCGGACTGTTGTGGCGGTATTTTATGCAAAACCCTGAAATTCAGCCTGCCTTAACTGCGGTTGGATTTAAGCCCGACCTGATTGCTGCCCAGGAATTGGAATCTACAGAATTGCTTTCCGTATTTCCGGTTCCGGCTTCCGCAGGTAGTATCTTGACGATTAATTGGCAGGGTGACAAACTGGAGCCATGCCAGGCGAGTATCGCGGATATGACAGGCCGAACTATTCAAAGGGTATGGAAGGATAAAAACCTCACAAGCACCCAAAACGTTGAAATTCAGCTGCCCCTTGGGTTATCAGCCGGCGTTTATTACCTGGTACTAACACACAAAACAGGTAAAAACTACAAAAAAATCATCGTTTTGTAACCCCAGCACCTACTCAATCCAACCGAAATTGAACTCAAAGAGGCCCAGCCTCGTCACCATTTTACTAACTTTCACCAACCTTTTTTAATTGAAGCAAATATGAAAAAAATTCTCCTGGCACTCCTGTTTATCACAGCAGGTTTCTTCGGACTCAACGCACAAGTTGTGTATGAAGACTTCGAAGGCGGTACATCCGACCTTCCATGGGCTGCGGCCGATGGCGTATACAATGGCGTAATTCCCAACCCAGGTCCTGATGCCGTGAATGGCAGTGGATTTGTAGGTTCCTATACCAAAGCCGCTGGCTTCGGCTACAGCCTTTTCTGGGTACCAAGTTTGGCCCAGCCACTCGATCTTTCGGTGAATAACCAATTTCACCTGAAAGTATGGTGCTCAACGGCAACACCAATCCTGCTCAAATTTGAAGGCCCCGGTCAGGCAGTTGAGAAACTAGTGACCATGCCTGCTGCTGGACAGTGGGTTGATTTGAAATTTGATATGAGCGCGGGCGCCGATAAAACGGGCTTGACGAAAATCATCATTTTCTTCGATCCGGGCAATGACCCAAGCAACAACACCTATTATTTCGACGATTTGGTAGCGGAAAAAGCAGGTGTTTGTTACGAAACATTCGAAGGTGGCCAAGCATTACCTTGGAATGGTGCCGATGGCTTGTACGAAGGTGCTGTTGCCAACCCAACGCCGAATTCAATCAACAGCAGCGCAACCGTAGGTAAGTACACCAAAAGCAATATGCATGAATACAGTTTGTTGTTGGCGGATCAAGGTACACCATTCGACCTTTCTGTTAATAACCAATTCAAAATGAAGGTATTGGCCGAAGCGCCAACCCAGGTTTTGTTGAAATTGGAAGGTGGCGGCCAAGGCATCGAGCGCATCCAAAACATCGGTGTAGCGGGTGCATGGCAAGAGTACACTTTCGATTTTAGTGCTGCAGCAGGTTTTACCGGTCTGACCAAAGTGATCATTTTCTTCGATCCAGGTGTTTTGACTAGCGGCAATGTATACTATTTCGATGACATCTGCGCCGTTCCAAATCCATGTCCAGGCGTTGTTTCCAATCCTGATATCCTGGATGATTTTGAATGTCAGCGCAAAGCAACGTATGCTGGCGACTGGGCGGCCCTTTCGGTGGTAAACAACCCGGCACCAAGCGGCGACAACAATTCGTCTAAAGTAGGCCGTTGGGAAGATCCAAGCGGAAACGGTACCGAGTTTTCTAACTTCCAGTTGGACTACCAAAACCCGATCGACCTGTCTGTGCGCAATCAATTCAGCATGAAACTTTGGGCACCAAAAGCAGGTCGCTTGTTATTGAAAATTGAAGGTGGCGTATCTGCGAAAGAAATTGAAGTGCAGGTTACCGAACTCAACAAATGGGTAGAGTACAAAGCCGATTTTAGCGCAGAAGCAGGTGAAGGCCACAAAAAAATCGTGGTATTCATCAATGCATTTGTCAATGGCGAACCAGGTGATGTGTATTTTGTAGACGATATCAAATTGACAGCGCCACCGATCGCACCACCTTTGGAAGACTTTGAAGGCGCACCAAGCCTTGGATGGCAACCATTGGATCAAAACGAAGCCGTGCATGGCACCTTCGCCGTAGGTCCAAACAGCAAACCAAACGATGTAAACAACTCAGCAACAGCAGGTTGTTACAGCAAAGGTCCATCCGGTTTCTCTACGTTGCAGGCAATTTCCCTGACCAACTTTGATTTGAGCATTTACCCACAGTTCAATATTGACGTTTTGAGCCCGGCAGCAGGTGGAAAAGTAACCATGATCCTTAGTGGCCCAACCGGCAACCAACAAGTGGAAGCAAATGTAACCACGCCTGGCGTTTGGGAAACCTTGAGTTTCGACTTTTCTACGTTCTCCAGTACCACCGATTTCAACGAAGTACGCATGATTTTCAATGCAGGTACTGCAGCAGCAGGCGAAACCTGGTGTGTAGACAACCTCCGCCAAGGTGCTTCTACTGTTGATCCATGTGCCGATGTGGTTCCAAAACCAAACATCATTGATGACTTCGAATGCCAACGCAACTACACCGCTATTTTCTATGGCACCGACGACGTTAAAGTGGTAAACAACCCGTATTTGTTGCCATCAAACGGTTCTTTGAAAGTAGGTGAATACAAAGATCCTGCTGGTCAGCCATACGCAGGCATCGGCTTCGAATTCCCAACTGCACCTGATTTGAGCGTGTACAACCAATTGAAAGTGTCTGTGTATTCAACCAAAGCCAATGTGCCTTTCCTCTTCAAACTGGAAGGTGGCACAACCGGTAATGTTGAAAAATTTGACACCCTGGAAACGGCCAATACCTGGTATGAATTTACCATCGACTTCAGTGGCTCGGTCGGTACAGACAACAAAAAACTGATCCTTTTCTTTGATGTAGCAAGCGACAATGGTGGCACTTATTGGGTAGATAATGTGAAATGGAGCCGCAAAGCCTACACTGGCTGCGTAAGCGACCACGAAACAGCATTGACCTCCCTGAGCAATTTCACTTATTTCAACAACGGCTCCCTAGCTGGTACGATTGCAGCAATTGTAGACAATCCGAACAAATCAGGCATCAATACCAGCGATAAAGTAGGTAAAATGGTGCAAGCAGCAGATGCTACTATTTATGCAGGTATGTTCGCTGATTTGGATTCAGAAATTGACTTTGGTGGTAAAAAAGAAATCAAAGGCAAGTTCCACATGGACCACTTGGGTACCGTTACCATGAAAATTGAGGTATTTGGCAACCCAGTTCCTCCAATTGAAGTAACGGTTCCAAACACCAAAGTGAACGAATGGGAAGAAATCACCTTCAACTTTGGCGCATACGTGGATGGCGACAAATACTTCCGTTTGACGATGTTCCCGGACATCACCAGCGTAGGTACTGGTACTGATCGGGTTACGTATTATGATGATATCGTGATCGGTAACGGTCAGTGTGGCCTTATCGCGACCAACAACCCGCGTATTGAAAACCTGTTGGTATCGCCAAATCCTGCTACAGCATTGTTCCGTATCCAAAACCTGGGCAACATCGATCGTTTCGAAGTGTTCAACCTCCTGGGCCAACGGATCGCTTCCATCAATACCAATGGTGATCAGCAAGTAGAACTAGATGTAACACGCTTCGCAGCAGGCATGTACACCGTTTCTGGTTTTAACAGCCAAAATCAATTGGTTGGAAACGCCAAGTTTGTAAAACAGTAAACAGGTTATACCTCACTGATTTTGAATAAAATAGCGGGCGTACAAGGCAATGAAAACGTCTTATTGGCTTGTATTGCCCGCTATTTTTATTTGTTTTACCTCTACCAGCTCTACGAGCATTTCATTATGGTACGCAGCCTGCAAGTCTCCTTGCTCCTTTTGTGGAGCATTGCTTTCCATTCCGTTTCAGCACAACCTCGCACGGCGCAGATCACGCAGCCCACGGCTGAAAAGGTGACTTTTTCGATTGATACCCTCGAAAAACGAACATTTAACTACTTCTGGCAATTGGCCGACCGTCAGTTGCAAATACCCGACCGCTGGCCGACCCTTGCGTTTTCAAGTGTGGCCGCTACCGGCTTTGGGCTCAGTGCTTACCTGGTAGGGATTGAACGCAAGTATGTTACCCGCGCACAAGCAGCCGAAAGGGTACTTAAAACCCTCGAAATACTCAAAAATTTGCCGCAAGGACCTGCCCTATCCGGCATGTCGGGCTATCGCGGCTTCTATTACCATTTCCTCGACCATCAAGAAGCACGCCGTTACCGTGATGTAGAACTTTCTTCCATCGATTCGGGCTTGTTGATGGCAGGCGTTTTGTCCTGCCAAACCTATTTTGATCAGGAAAATGCCACCGAAAAAGCCATCCGGGCTACCGCCGATTTTATTTACCGCCGGGTAGAATGGGACTGGATGATGAATGCCAACCAGCGCATGAGTATGGGCTGGAAACCAGAAAAAGGCTTTATTCAGGCCGAATGGTTTGGATACACAGAAGCCATGATCCTGTATGTATTGGGACTAGGATCACCCACCCACCCCATCGCTTCCAATGCCTGGGAAGCCTGGACCCAAAATTATGTTTGGGATAATTTCATGGGACAAGAACACATCAATTTTGGCCCACTTTTCGGACACCAATACAGCCATATCTGGCTCGATTTTAAGGGCATTCAGGATGAATACATGCGCAAAAAAGGCATGGATTATGCCGAAAACACCCGGCGGGCAACCTTGGCTAACTGGAATTATTGCAAACAAAACCCGGGTAAATTCAAAGATTATTCCGATAAAATATGGGGCCTCACCGCTTGTGATGGTCCGGCCGACTGGCTTTACAAACACGATCCCAAGGAGCAATGCCCGGAGGATCGCAAAAAATACATGGGTTACAGCGCACGCGGCATCGCCACCGATTACCTCACCGACGATGGTACCCTTGCACCTACCGCAGCAGGCGGATCGCTGCCTTTTGCTCCTGAAATTTGCCTACCTGCCCTCGAAGCCATGTGGAATCAATACCAGGATAGCCTCGTGGGGCCTTATGGTTTTAAAGATGCGTTCAATCCAGGTTTTACGGCTTGCGGACAACTACCTAAGGGCTGGTTTGACAATGATTACCTAGGCATCGACCAAGGTCCGATTGTCTTGATGATTGAAAATTACCGCAGTGGTTTTTTGTGGAATTTGATGAAACGCAACCCGTATATCCGAAAAGGACTACAAAAAGCAGGATTTGACGGAGGCTGGCTTGGAAAACGCGCCGATGTGCAAGTGGAATATGGCGAACAAACCGTTCCAAATCCAGAAGTACCCACCAACCCATTTTATTATTTCGACCGCGCCGTGTACCGTGAAAGCGAAAGTCTGGCACTCCCGTATCGGCTCCTAAAGCCATCCAATGTGCTGGCAACCAACAAAATAGAAAATTTCTATTTTAACAAAGACGGACATATAACGGGTAACACATCAGAAACAAAATACAAGGAAAAGAAAATCCCCTTGGTGGTGTTTTTACATGGCTCCGGTGAACGGGGCAGCGAAAATGAGGCACAACTTCGAAATGGGGTACTTGCCTTTTGCGAACCCAATAATTGGGCACAAAACCCGTGTTTTATACTAGCGCCTCAGTGTCCACTCAACGATCAATGGACCAAAAACCGGGCGAAACCATTTCAGGAAAACCCAACGGAGGCAACCCGCATGTTATTGGCCCTGATTGATCAGGTTTTAGCCGAAAATCCAGCCATTGACCCTACCCGCATTTACCTCACCGGTTTGTCGATGGGCGGTTTTGGCACCTTTGATGTGCTTTGTCGTCGACCCAATTTATTTGCAGCGGCCATTGCCTTGTGTTCGGGCGGTGACCCGGCAGTTGCACCAAAAATAAAGGATGTTCCACTCTGGTATTTTCATGGTACGCGCGACGAAACGGTGCCCGTTGAAAACACCCGCCAAATGGTCGCAGCCCTTAAAAATGCAGGATCAAAGGTTAAATACACTGAGTTTGCCACCTTAGGCCATGCGATCTGGCAGGAAACCTATTATAACCCAGAAGTGCTGTCGTGGCTTTTCCGTCAACACAAATAAGCCCGCAGTCCGTTTTTCATTCATATCCGATTCAAATACAAGCATTTATGCAACATCTTCTAAAATCCACTGCAGTAGTGCTTTGCCTGCTTCTGTCGATGAGCCTACAAGCGCAAACCAAACCCGCCAAAACAAAACCGAAACCAACAGGCGATCCCCGCATTGAAAAACTGCTGGCTAAAATGACCCTGGAAGAAAAAATAGGTCAAATGACCCTGTACACCACCGACTGGGAATCAACAGGCCCCACCATTCGGGATGGATACAAAAATGATATTCGCAGCGGCAATTGCGGTGCCTTATTTAACAGCCACACCGTGCCTTTTACCCGCGAATTACAACGCATTGCCGTAGAAGAAACCCGCCTGAAAATACCACTTTTGTTTGGATACGATGTGATCCACGGATATAAAACCATTTTTCCAATACCCTTGGGCGAGGCTGCCAGCTGGGATCTGGATGCGATAGAGCGCAGTGCCCGGATCGCCGCTACAGAGGCCGCAGCCTCGGGTTTGCACTGGACTTTTGCGCCCATGGTCGATATTGGCCGCGACCCACGCTGGGGTCGAGTAATGGAGGGTGCTGGTGAAGATACCTACCTCGGTTGTCGCATTGCGGAAGCAAGGGTACGCGGATTTCAGGGCAAAGGCATTGGCAATACCGATGCGGTGATCGCCTGCGTAAAACACTACGCCGCTTACGGTGCACCCATCGGTGGCCGCGATTACAACACGGTGGATATGAGCGAGCGCTTTTTCCGGGAATACTACCTGCCGCCCTACAAAGCAGCGGTTAAAGCAGGCGCTATGACGGTAATGGCTTCCTTCAATGATTATGATGGCGTGCCTGCCACGGGCAATAAATACTTGTTGCAACACATTTTGCGCGATGAATGGGCATTCAAAGGTTTTGTGGTTACCGATTACACGGGCATCAATGAAATGGTGAAGCACGGCGTAGTTGCAGATGATAAAGCTGCGGGCGAACTCGCCGTAAAGGCAGGCATTGATATGGATATGCAAGGTGCTGTATATCAACATTTTTTAGCACAATCTGTAAAAGAAGGAAAGGTAAAAATGGCTCAAATTGATGAAGCCGTACGACGTATCCTGGCGCTAAAATTCCAATTGGGCTTATTTGAAGATCCATACAAATTTAGTAATGCGCAACGTGCCCAGGCAACCATTTTAAGCCCTGAAAACCGCGCCGCAGCCCGTGATGTCGCCCGCAAGAGCATGGTTTTGTTAAAAAATGCCAATCAGGTATTGCCGCTTAATAAACAACAAAAAATTGCACTGATCGGCCCCTTGGCGGAAACCAAAAACGACCTGATCGGTAACTGGTCTGGCGCAGGCAGTGGCGCCGATTGCGTAAGCCTGCTGGAAGGTCTGCAAAATGCTGGCATGAAACCAGTCGCCGTGGCCAAAGGTTGTGCCATCGACAGTGAAGACCAATCGGGATTTAAAGCCGCCCTCGATGCAGCGGCACAAGCCGATGTGGTTGTATTGGCCATTGGCGAACGCGCGGATATGTCGGGGGAAGCCGCGTCACGGGCCTATATTACCGTTCCAGGCGCCCAAGAGGCCTTGCTGACCGCGCTAAAAGCAACCGGCAAACCCGTGGTTGTGGTGCTGATGAATGGCCGCCCATTGACCATCCCCAACATTGATCGGCAGGCCGATGCCATCCTCGAAACCTGGTGGTCGGGCACAGAAGCAGGCAATGCCATCGCTGATGTATTGAGTGGTGCCTACAACCCTTCTGGCAAATTGACCATGAGTTTCCCCCGTACAACCGGACAAATACCCGTGTATTACAACCATAAAAGCGCTGGTCGGCCTTTTGATCCAAATTCAAAATGGACCACCAAGTACATTGATGAAGCCAACGCACCGTTATATGCTTTTGGGTATGGCTTGAGTTATACCTCTTTTAAATATGGCGTACCCACGGCCAGCAAAACCGCGTTTAAAAAAGGCGAAAGCATCGTCATTTCGGTAGAATTGACAAATACCGGCAATGTGGACGGCGAGGAAGTAGCACAATTGTACATCCACGATTTGGTAGGCTCCGTCACCCGTCCTGTACGCGAACTCAAGGCCTTTCAAAAGGTGATGTTGCGCAAAGGGGAGACCCAAACGCTCACATTTACCTTATCGGACAAGGATTTCAGTTTTTTCAAGCAAAATATGAAGTTTGGCAGCGAGCCCGGCGACTTTGAAATAACGGTGGGTGGAAATTCGGATACGGAAAACGTTGTCCGGGTAAGTTTAAAATAGACAGATCGTTTTGATAACACTGTTTGACACGGAAAAAGGGGGATTGCACTGGAATTTTTTGTGGTGAAATTTGAGTTTCATGCGGTCCCTTCCTTCCTTTTTTAGGATATTTCTGGCAAATACTTTTTTTGCAACACAACAGAAAGCCCCATAAAAGTGTTAAATGTTCGTATTTTTGCCTCCAATTTCCTTTCACTCAACGTACAGGAAATCGGGTAAATCCTGGCCCAACACTCAAATTTCACTGATCCAGCATTTTTCGCTATGTTTCGAAAACACATCATTAAAGTACTCGCCCTTTTAGTTTTTTTCGCCTTTGCCACCGAACCAACGTATGCGCAAAGCCGTAAAAAATCAAGTTCCAGCCTCAGTAAGAAAAAAAAGAAGAAAGCCGCTGCTAAGAAAAAGAAAGAAAAAGAAAAGGCTAAAGCAGCAGAGGCAGAAGAAGAAAGTAAACCGTCCACTACGTTCACCGACCATTTGTGGTACGGAGGTGGCGTTGGTTTGGGCTTCAGTTCCTCATTTGGAGTCAACTCGTTTGGAATATCCGTTTCGCCGATGGTTGGATATAAAGTGAATAACTGGGTTTCTGCCGGTCCGCGTATCTCTACTGCATTCAGTTCTTTAAAAATCCCAGGTTACAAATCAATTAATTTGTTCAACTTTGAAGCGGGCGGTTTTATACGTGCGCATGTGTACGAAGGATTTTTCCTGCAGGGTGAAATATCCAACGAATGGATTCAGGAGCCGGGTGATGCCGTCGGGAATGAGTACAGCAAAAATACCCGCAGTCGATTTAATCAATATCTGGGAGCGGGTTATAATTTTGGTCGCGGCCAAGGTGGGGTCGGTTCCGAAATAAGCATCCACTATAATTTTACGGTAGGACGAGATATCAACTCTTTTGAAAATCCGTTTAACTATCGCTTCGGATTTACCTGGCGTTTCTAATTGTTTTGATAAATATGTGCCTCATCCCGAATTTTGGCTTTCACCAAAATTCGGGATTTTTATTTATTATCACGAATATCAAGCAAAAAACCATTAAAACAGTGTCCCCATTTGCTTGGGCGGCACCACCCCTAAATGTAAATAAGATTTTTCGGTTGCCATCCGCCCGCGCGGCGTTCGATGCAGATAGCCTTCCATAATTAAAAAAGGCTCGTGCACTTCTTCAATCGTGCCGGCATCCTCGCCCACTGCAGTGCCAATGGTTGTAATGCCCACCGGCCCGCCTTTAAATTTGTGAATAATGGCCCCCAAAATGCGGTTATCCATTTCATCCAGGCCATTTTCGTCCACGTCCAGGGCATTCAAGCCATAACGGGCGATTGCTTGATCCACTTCCCCGGTGCCTTTAATTTGGGCAAAATCTCGAATACGCCGCAACAAGGCATTGGCAATACGCGGGGTACCCCGGCTCCTCCGGGCAATTTCATGGGCTCCATCGTCGGTAATGCGAATTTCCAAAATAGTAGCCGAGCGATGTACGATCCGCTCCAAAGTAGCCACATCATAATAATCAAGGTGACAATTGATGCCAAAACGCGCACGCAACGGTGCCGTCAAGAGCCCCATTCGGGTTGTGGCCCCAACCAGGGTAAACGGATTTAGGGCAATCTGGATACTGCGCGCATTCGGCCCCGAATCGATCATAATGTCAATCCGATAATCTTCCATTGCCGAGTACAGGTATTCCTCTACAACTGTATTCAAACGGTGTATTTCATCAATAAACAAGACATCACCCGGCTCCAAGCTAGTCAGGATACCTGCCAGATCACCTGGCTTTTCCATCACCGGCCCGGAGGTCAATTTGAGCGATGCATCCAGTTCATTGGCAACAATATGAGAAAGCGTTGTTTTACCAAGTCCTGGTGGACCGTGCAGCAGCACATGATCCAGGGCATCGCCCCGTTGTTTGGCCGCCTGAATAAACACCTGCAGGTTGTCTACAATTTTTTGTTGGCCACTAAACTCATCCAAAAGTTTGGGACGCAGTGCCTTCTCCACCACTTCCTTTTCGCCACTTGGCTCATCTGCATTCAATTTACTCATCTAAAAGCTCTTGTGGATTGAAAAATGGGTGTATTTTGCAGCAAATATGAAATTTTTTGTTTGAAAAAACAAAAATATTTTATTGAAGCAATTGCACCATATGGAAGAAGTAACGAAAACACTGTTGATCCAACCGGATATATTCATTGGAGGTTTGCGCATTGCTGAGCCTGTAACCACCTTAACGGGTTTGTTGGTAGCGCTTTTTAGCTTTTTTGCCTGGTGGCGTTTAGGCCAAACGGCTTCGCAAAATCCGATCAATGTACATTTACGCTGGTTCTTTCTGTTGATGGCCATTGGCACTGCAATTGGTGGCATTGTAGGACATGCTTTTCTGTATATGCTTCCTTATTACTGGAAATTGCCAGGTTGGACTATCAGCATGCTAAGTATTACGGCCATCGAACGGGCCGCCATTTTTCAAGCCAAACCCCTGCTCCGTCCGTTTTGGACCCGCTTTTTTTTGTGGGGCACCCTGATTGAGTTTGTTGTTTTTTTGCTGCTGGTCGGATTTACGCAAAATTTTAAATGGGTCGAATTGCAGGCAGCCATTGGGCTTTTGGTCGTCATGGGCATGCTGCAAACCTATATTTATCAAAAAACGCGGTGTCGGGGCAGTTTAATTTTGCTCGCAGCAATTCCAGTCGCGGTATTGGCCGTTTTACCCCATGTGTTTAAATTCAGTCCGAGCGTATGGTTCACTCATTTTGACATTGGACACCTATTTATGTGTGCTGCGGTATGGGTACTGTGGAAAGGTGCCGAAGGCGTTAAAGACAGCCTAGAACCGGTGAAAATGTAGGCCAGGTGCATGTTGCGCTTGCAAAACACCGATAATTTCATCGAAAGCCGATGCATCTTGCTGAAAATCAACCCGTTCAAGGTCTAGCACAATAACGGGTGTTTCTGTTTCCGTTTTCAGGTATTCAAAATACGCGCGCTGCAATTCCTCCAGGTATTGGGCGCTGATATTTTGCTCAATAGATCGTCCGCGTTTTTGAATTTGTTCCATCAAGACAGGAATCGGGCGGTGCAAATAAACCAGCAAATCCGGCTTGGGGAAACCCGCATTTAACACCGAAAACAGCCGCTGAAACAGCCGAAACTCCTCCTCGCTCAAGTTATTTTTTGCAAAAAGCAAGGTTTTTACAAAAAAATAATCGGCTACCGTACACGATTGAAACAAATCGGGGGTGGCAAAATGCTCCTGCAGTTGCTTATGCCGTTCGGTCATAAAAAACAGCTCCACCGGAAACCCATACCGATCGGGTTGCTCGTAAAAATAAGGTAAAAAAGGATTGTCCGTAAATTGCTCCAATACCAAAGCGCACCCATGGCGTTGGGCAAGCAGGTTGCAAAGCGTGGTTTTGCCCACACCAATATTTCCTTCAAATGCAATAAACTGATACGGAAAGGGGGTATTCATCGGTTTATCGTTCCAACATCACCACGTCGGAAGGGTCTTTACAATCTGCATAAAGATCCTCAATCGTTTTATGCAACACCGGATGCTCCAGTTCTCCGGCAATTTCCATGAGGGGTACCAACACAAACATGCGGTCCTGCAATTCAGGATGCGGCACCTCCAGGCCTTTATCGCGTACAATACGCTTGCCGTACAACAAAATATCAATATCAATAATACGTGGACCCCATTTTTCCTTTTTTTCTCGACCCATTTCCTTTTCAATCGAGTCGATGGCTTTCAACAAATCACGCGGATCCATGGTCGTATTGGCCATCACGACCATATTATAGAAAGGATCCTGGTCGGTTTTACCCCAAGGTTGTGTTTCGTACAAACTGCTTTGCTTGGCAACTTTGCCAATTTGCTGGTTGATGTACTGCAATGCCAGGCGGATGTTGACTTCCCGCTTGCCAACATTGCTGCCCAAACCGAGGAAAACGTTGATATATTTCTTTAAAAAAGGTTGACCCTGCTGCATGACTAAAAAGATTTTGTATTCCCCACGAAAAAGGCGGGCAAAGGTAATAAATTTGTGCGTTTTTTAACATTTAATCACTTCAGCATGCACAGGCCTATTTAATTCAGCTATTTGTCTGACAACCATTGCAATAAATCCTCGGCGTACTGTGAATTGTCGGCCAAAAAACCAACCGAGCCAATATGGGTTCGCTTCGGCATTTCAATCCAGGTACTCGGTCCGGCATACTGGCCAGCAAAAGAAGCCGCACTTTTAATCGGCACAATCCGATCGGCCGTGCCGTGCATAAACAGGGCGGGTATTTTTTCCTGACCGCTGAGATGCCGGATGGGATTGGCCATTTGAAATGATTCGGAGCCGTGTTTGCCCCCTGCAAACCAATGAACGGGTTTAAAATGGGGCATTTGCAGTAAATCGAGTGGGCCACCAATGGACAGAAATCCCGAAATTCGGTCTTGCGAAAGGCCCAGTGCTGCGAGGGCTTCAACGTCAAACGTTAAGTGGGCTGCAAGATTCGCGCCTGCCGACATGCCGCCCAACAACAATTGACGATCGCCCAGTCCATGTTGGTCCAGCAAGGGCAGTATTTCTTTCATAGCCGAATTCAAATCGGCGCGCATGTCCGGATAAGCAAAACGGGGCGACAATCGATAGGCCGGTTTAATCACTGGAAAACCTGCACGCAGGAAAAAAGTGGCCAGGGTAGGTAATAATGCAGGAGCGCCCGTGATCCAGGCACCTCCATGATAAAAAATTACCACACTTTTTCTGGGGTATTGCGGATTGGCTTTTGGCCAAAATAGCAGATATTGCCGCTTATTATCGCCAAAACGATGCGTTTCTGGGGCTTCCTGGTATCGTTCTTGCGCTAAATGCTGGATCAACTGAATGGGAATTTCCAACAATTGATAGGCGAGCGCTGGTGTATATGGATTTTTAGTCATTTATTGCAGAAATTGTAAAAAACGATGAAAATCTAGGTGCAAGGAGTACATAACAAGAAATAAAGCAGCATGTTTCAATGTTAAATGTGCGAGGCAGCAAAAAGATTGGTGGAAGTATCCGGTCTTTTGTCTTTTTTTGCAATGAAAAGCCAACACACGGCACGCGTTGTTACAACCACTAATCGATACAATGACAAAATTTATAATCTATTCTGCCTTTTTAGGGTTATTTGGCATATTGGGCCTTCCGCTAAAGTTGTACGCGCAACCTTGTGCCATCAATGCTACCCTCCTCTCTACCACGCCAGCGCAATGTAATGGTACTGCTACTGGGTCGGCGGTCATTGGGGTAACCAACGCGACCCTGCCACTCGATTTTATCCTGGAAGGTACCGGTCCTATTTTCCCTTCCGGCAACCTGGCCAACCTTTTTGCAGCGGGAAACCATATTGTGGTTATTCGGGATGCCAATGGTTGTTTGGATACGGTGAGTTTTACGACCACTGAGCCACCGCCTATCCAACTCAATGTGAATACAACACCCGTCATTTGCAACGGAGATGATACCGGAACGGGTACAGCAACGGTCAGTGGCGGAACGGGTGCACTTGCGGTTACCTGGCAAGGTTGTGCGGGCGGACCCATTTTTAACGGCCTCAATGTAGGTGCATTGTTTGCAGGTTGCTACAACGTAAAAGCAACCGACGGCAATGGATGCATGGTTTCGCAATCCGTAAACGTTTCAGAACCCCCGCCTTTTACCTTTACCTCCACCCAGGATTCGGTCGACTGTTTTGGTGGCTCCAACGGGATCGCAACCATTTTTGTATCCGGGGGTTCCCAGCCTTACACCTATTTATGGAGCAATGGCAGCACCGGACAAACCGCCATGGGCCTAAATGCGAATTTTCACACCGTTGCGATCACCGACGCCGCAAATTGCCAGGCATTTACGTTCGTACAAGTACTACAACCCGGCATTTTAAAAATAGATAGTGTCACGGTAAAATCCGTGAATTGCTTCGGTGAAAACAACGGACGCGCGGGCATTTACCTTTCGGGGGGCACCCAACCTTTCACTTATAAATGGAGTGATCCAGCCGGACAAACCACCAAGCAGGCAGTAAACCTAACCGCTGGATTATATACCGTTACCGTCACAGATTTTAATGGTTGTAGCATCGTCAATTCGGCCGTTATTCCTTCCCCGACAGACCTTACGGTGTCTGTAAGCAACCTTACCGGTGAAAAATGTGCCGGTGTTTGTGCCGGAACAGCAACCATTACAGCAACAGGTGGCACCCCGCAATACAATATACAATGGAGCACCCCTGTGGTACCACCGGGTACCTTTGCAGCCAATAATTTATGCGCCGGGGCATATTCTATTACGGTACAAGATTCTAAAGGTTGTTCCAAAACCGTGATGGCCGCTATTCCAGGTATTGCGCCAATTGTGGTTAATTTGACGGGCGTTGCACCTACTTGCGCTGGCCAGTTGAACGGATCCGCCAACAGTACGGTAACTGGGGGCGTACTACCACTTACCTATAAATGGAGCAATTCGGAAACGACACCCAATATCCAATCCCTTACTTGCGGCTTATACCTGCTCACTGTCACCGATGCCAATGCCTGCACCAAAATTGACACCATCGAATTAATTTGTCCACCGGTCATTAGTGTAATAAACACTTCATCCGAGCCAGTGCTGTGTTTTGGCGGTTCAAGCGGGTCTGCTTCTGTGCTGGCCTTGGGTGGATCGGGCAATTTGAGTTATCTCTGGAGCGATGCTACAGGGCAAACTACCGCGACAGCAACCAGCTTGCCAGCGGGTAATTACACGGTAACAATTACCGATAATAACAATTGTAATACTACGGCAACTACGACTGTTGGTCAATCCAATCAATTAACGGCCCAGTTTACAACGACTCCCGTAAATTGTTTTGGTGGCATAGATGGTAAATTAACCGGGCAAGCCAATGGCGGTTCCGGTCCTTACACTTATTTATGGAGTACTACGGCATCCACCCCCGACATCAACAACCTGGCGGCAGGGCTGTACACGGTAACCATTACAGATAAAAACAACTGCACCCTGGTCAGTACGGCACCAGCCGTTACGCAACCGAACGATGGGGTGCAAATCAGTTTAATCCAAGTTAAAAAATCATGCGCCGGCCAAAATAACGGTGCCGCCAATGCACAAGCATCGGGCAGCAATGGCGCTCCTTACACCTACCTTTGGGATAACGGCCAAACAACCGCCACAGCCAGCATGTTATCCGTAGGAACCCACACCGTAACCGCCAGCGATGTACAAGGGTGTAACAGCACGCAAAGTATTGTAATTGAAGAACTTGACAGCATTCTCATTAATGCCGCACCTGTATTGCCAACTTGTTTTGGGGTAAAAAATGGTGTTTTAGCCGTTAACCTCGTCAGTGGGGGTATCGGAAATGGCATACTGGGCAATTATGATTACGCCTGGAGCGTGCCCAATGCACCAGATGCCGCTGTGCTTACCGGTTTAGCGGGCGACCAAACCTACTTTTTGACTGTGAGTGATCAGCAGGGCTGTTCCGGCGTGTTTCAATTCTTCTTGGTACAACCACAACAAATCACCGCATCGGGCAATTCGACCGACGTGCGTTGTTTCGGGCAATCGGACGGTACCGCCATGATTGGAAATATTAAATTCAATAAAGGCCCCGTTGACCTTTTATGGAGCAATGGCGAAAAAAATGATACCATTACCGGCCTGGGAGCAGGTACCTATACTGCCGTGGTAACCGACAGTATTGGATGCAAAACCGATATTCTGGTAACCGTTCAAGAACCCGATTCGCTAAAGGTACTATTTGATGTTACTCAATTATTATGTACCAACGAACGCAATGCTGGCATCGCAGCAACCGTAGCGGGTGGTACACCTCCCTACAACCTCGGCTGGAGCAATGGAGCAAGCGGACCAAATTTGAACAACCTGCCACCGGGCGTATATGCCTTGACCATACGCGACCAAAATGGTTGTGTATTATCAGATTCGGTAAAAATAAACCGCCCCGATTCGATCGTAATTCGTGCTGAAGTGGTAGCGCCAAAATGCTTTGGTGATGCCAACGGAAGAATTAAAATGAGCGTTACGGGTGGCAAAGGCCCCTATAAATTTCGCCTAAACCAGGATGATTTTGGCGGTGCTAGTGCCTTTATTGGACTTACCGCTGGCGTTTACACCCTGGAAATTAAAGATGCCAATGGTTGCACGGCCACCCTGGAAGATACCTTGAATCAACCGTTGCCCATCACCATTACGCTGCCTGCCGATACCACCATTCAATTGGGGCAAAGCCTGAATGTGAGCGCCGATGTATCCAATGGGTTTGGCATGGTCGACCTGAGTTGGAACAGTAGTTTACAAGAAGCACTCGTGTGTGTGGATTCCCCGTTTTGCACAGAAATCAAAATCACGCCTACCTTTTCAAATCGTTATACCATTACCGCAAAAGATGAAAACGGCTGTTATGGCCAATCCAGCATCAAAGTAACTGTGCAGAAAACCAGGGGTATTTACGTACCCACCGGATTTAGCCCCGATGGTAATAACACCAATGATTTGTTGATGGTACACGGCAATGCAGAACAAATAAAGGAAATTCGCGTTTTTAGGGTGTTCGATCGCTGGGGCACCTTGCTGTATGAAGACCTAAATTTCAAGGTAAATGACGCCAGCCGCGGTTGGGACGGCCGTTTCCGAGGCAAAGCTTGTGATCCTGCTGTGTTTGTGTGGTATGTGGAAGCCGAATTTTTAGACGGTTACCTGGAAACAGCCACGGGCAATGCGACCCTGATTCGATAAATATCCCATTTTCCAATTTAACTACACTCCATGCGCGGAATTTGTGTCCTTGTCCTGCTACTTACGCCAATCTGTGGCCTTCTTGCTCAAAATAAACCCGAAAAACAGAAAGGATTGCTGTGGGAAATTTCGGGCAACGGCATCGCCAAAACCGGATATTTATACGGCACCATGCACGTATCAGAAAAACTGGTGTTCAACCTGAGCGATTCCTTTTTTCTGGCTTTGCAACATGCAGAAGTGGTGGCACTCGAAACCAACCACGACGAATGGCAAAGCTTTACCAATGGGTTGATGGGTATGGGCCGGGAAGGCCTCGATTATGCAGGGAGTTACGGAACCCGCAACGAATACCAAAACCTGTATTTCGGGTCGTTCCTGTTTGCCCCACCCAGCCGGGAAATGCTCGCCGGATTATTGTCGGCCAAACCCAGCATGACCAATGAATTCCTGTATCGATCGAATGAATACCAACAAGATTACGAGGAAGATACATATTTAGACCTTTTTATATTTCAAGCAGGAAAAAAATTAGGTAAAAACGTAATCGGGCTCGAAACCCTCGAAGGGAGTTACGAAGCCGTAATGCGTGCACGCCTGCCCGATCCGGACGCTACTAAAGAGCGCCGCAGTTACAACCCAAGCGGCGATTTAAGTCTCGAAGTTGCTTATCGAGAACAGGATCTGGCCCTTATCGACTCCATCAACCGCATGACCAGTCCGGGGAAAAACTTCCAGCACTGGATGCTCGACGAACGCAATACCTTGATGACCCGTGGCATCGACTCCATTTTGCAAAAAGGAACTTCCATTTTTGCTGCTGTGGGTGCCGCCCATTTGCCGGGCGAAACAGGCATCATCCAACAATTGCGCAAATTGGGTTACCAACTGCGCCCCGTGCAATTTACCGACCGCAAAGGCACCACCGATAAAGACGCCATTGATAAACTGCGCTATCCCGTGGCACTTACGCGCAACTTTTTGACCGATTCCTCATGGTCGGCTGCAACGCCCGGACAGTTTTACCGAACCATCAACCAGGATGGCATACAACAATACCTGTGTGCCGACATGAGTAATGGCGCATTTTATGCTGTAAATCGCCTCAATACAAATGGTTGGTGGCAAGGTCAATCGGACCAATATATTTCAGAGCGGATTGACAGCCTGATTTACGAACACATTCCCGGTAAAATTTACGAGCGCAAACGCATCACCAGCCCATTTTCGGGTCACGAGATCAGTTCACGCACGCGCAGGGGCGATGTATTGCGCTTTAAAATTATGGTTACCCCCCAGGAAGTGGTTGTTTTTAGCGCTGGTGGCAATGGAAACTACGCCCAAGGACCGGAAGTAGACAGCTTCCTGAACAGCATTACCCTTGAAACGAAACAGGAACAAAAAACCCTCCTGGAACCAACCCATGGCGGATTTAAAATCAATTTTCCAAGACCATTAAGTTACAACAGCACCGAACAGGAAAATCCTGCAAAGTTTCTGGCGGTTTCTGAAATTGGCAAAGACAGCAGTGTTTATTTTCTATACCGAACGAATTATCACGACTTTAAATATATTGAAGAAGATACCTTTGAGTTGAATATCATCGGCGAATCAATTGCCGAGCAATTCACTAAAAAGGCGCCGACCATGCAACTGGTTGCCGACACCCCCTACCCTAGCCAGGACATCAACTTCACTGCTCAAGATGGAAATACCCACTTTTTCCTGCGCCTGGTCATTGATGGCCCTTTGTATTACCTCCTGGGCTGTCGAAAAAAAGATGCTGATAAACCGACAGCCTTTTTTAATTCATTTGAAATTCAAGACTTTAAGTATAGTGAAAAGTTTTCTGAAACCATTGACACGGTGTACCATTACAAGGTAACGACCCTGCCTAAAAAAGTACCTAAAAGCAAGGCCTACCTCGATCGTTTGCGGAAGTTGTATGAGGAAAGTGCACAGAAAATGAAGGAAAAGAGCTACGAGGAGGAATACTATTACGCCGATAAATCCGAACAATACAGTGTGTTGGCATCGCCTTATACCGATGAATTGATTTCTTTGCGGGTGTTCAATGCGCCCCAGGGTTTGACGTCGCCGTCCATGGACTCGCTCAAAAGCAGCATGCTCCAAAATTTAAGCGACCAGCATAACTTATTGGTAAAATCTGTCCAGTGGGAAGATCAAAAAGGTGTTTTGGTCGGAAATCTGATGCTGGCGGATACGAATAGTACACGCGGAATTCGGGTAAAACTGTTTGTCATTAATCGAAAATCATACCGTTTGATGGCCACGGTAAATCAAAATGGGCCGGAAAGCGCGTTTATTCGTTCCGTATTTAACAGCTTTCAACCCACCGATTCGTTGGATGGTACCAGCTTGTTTGGGCAGCGTAACCTGCGTTTTTTGCAAACCATTTATTCGGTGGATAGCCTCGAGCGGGCTTCCGGCCTGGATGCTTTGAACGAGGAGTGGCGCCTTGAATTCAAACCGGAAGATTTCCCTGCACTCAAAAGGGCTTTAGTCCACACTGGTTTTGACAAATTGCGCTTTCGAGATCGGCGGGTGCTCATCAATGCATTGGGCTCCTTCAACAGCCAGGAAGCGCTTAATTTTACCCTGCAGTTTTACAAAACGCATGCCGATTCATTGCGGTATCAGACCAGTATCCTGCGTGCGCTCGCCCACATGCAAACCAAAAACTCGATGGAAGCCCTGCTGGATCTGATGCTGGAGCAACCCATTTTTTTGAGTGAGGAAATGGAACACATCTTTGCGGAAATGACTGATACCCTCAAATTAACGGCAACGTTTGTACCCCAATTATTGAAACTCGCAGAATTGGATGCCTTCCGTGACAACGTGTACAACTTGCTGGAAGGCATGGTTACCAAAGGACTAATTAGAAGTAAATCATACCGCAGCTTGATGCCTACCCTCCTGCGTGAAAGTTCCTGGGATATTTCACGGTATCAATTTATGGAAGAAGCGCGCAGAGAGAGTTTCCCAAACAATTATAATGCATATGAAGACAACAGTGCGGTGGATATCATGCGAAACCTCCGATTGTTAGCGCCCGGCTTGAAAAAGAACCCGGCCATCAAATCGTTGACAGAACGTTTGCTCAAAATTGCCGATCCGTTTACGAAAGTCAAAGTGTACGGATTGTATCTGCAACAGGACATCCCCGTTGATCGCGCCTTGCTGGAACCTTTTTATGTAAACCCAAAAACGCATTTCCCTTTATTTCAACAATTAAAATATTCGAATAAATTCAATGATTACTCGGGTTGGTTTGCCGACACCATAAATTTGATCAAATCTTACATTGTCACGCAAAAGGAAGTGGGTTATAGCAGTGTCAGTTCCATTGATTCTATTCGTTTTTTGAGCCGCCACCCATTCAAAGTATTTAAACGCCCGGCTTTTCTTTACTTTTTTGAAGTGAAAGAAAAAGACAGTAAAAACTGGATCCTGACCCAACTTACCGTAGAGCAAAGCCTGAAGTTTTTTTCCAAACTGGAAAAGAAAAAAAACGACGATCTACTCCTGACCATGGGGCGCTATTATTGGGATCAACCGCAGATCCGTACCCTGAGCAACGTGCAGGAAAAGGATAAAGCCGAGTATATTCGCAAAAAACTGGGCGAAATGCGCTTTGCCAACCGCATGCGTTATCGGTCTACGCAAGAGGATAATTATTACTATCCAAACGATTAAGGTGCACGTTTTTAGGATAACTAAAGAAAATTGATTTGCTTTGCCGTGCCGTTTGGCAACAGGCCAGTATAATCCATGAAAACGTAAAGAAAGATTTTCATTTAGCTAATCAAAACAAGTACTTGCATGAAACATTTTTCCAAACCGGTTTTTTGCGCGATTTTTCTTTTTATGCTGGCTAGCAGCCTGAAAGCCCAGGATCCGCGCTTTTCACAATATTATGCCTCCCCCTGGAACCTCAATCCAGCACTGACCGGGGTATTTAACGGCCGCTGGCGAGCTACCGTCAATTACCGCGACCAATGGAACAGCGTGCTTTCGCCCGTTCCTTTCCGCACGTATGCCGCTGCCTACGAATACCGCGTGGAAGTAGCCAATGAGGATTATGCCTCTTTTGGTATTGGCGCCATGCACGACGAAGCGGGTACGGCCCGTTTTGTCCAAAATAAGGTGCATTTGGGTGGTGCTTACCTGAAAAAATTGTCGGGCGGCCCCAGAAGGGCTTCTCACTATCTCAGCGCCGGCGCACAATTGGGCATGGGACAAAATTCCATCGACTGGAGTCAATTGTGGTTCAGCCGTCAATTTGACCCGGCTACCCAAACGCCCGATTATAGCGCCGCCAATGGGGAAGCCAACGCCAACGTGAATTCGGCCGCCTACCTGGATTTTAACGCCGGTTTGCTCTGGTATATGGTGTTCGACAACGACGGCTATTTTTATGCAGGCGGTGGCATGCATCATTTGAACGCCCCCGTCATTTCACTCGTAGAAAATAACAGCGAAACCTTGTATTCCCGTTGGACAGGCCATGCAGGTGGCCTTTTCCCGGTAAGCCACAACCTGGCGCTGATGCCCAGCGTGCTCGTGATGCGACAAGGCCCATCCCTGGAAGCCACCCCAGGCGTTAATGTGCGGTATAGCAACAACGATTACAATGAAGTGGCGGTGCGCGCCGGCATGTTTGCACGTGTTGCCAATAAATTGGACAAAAGCATGCATGTTGACGCCTTAACGGTGGTCGGTATGCTGGAAATGAACCGTTGGACACTTGGTTTAAGTTACGACATTACCGTTTCCAAACTCGCCGTTGCCAACAACAACCGCGGCGCTTTTGAAGTATCCTTGATGTACTTCCAACCTGCCGAAAAACGCGCACGGGTAGTTTGCCCAAGGTTTTAAACACCTTTTAATACATGAGAAAACATCTTCTTTCCCTACTGCTCCTATGCGGTACTGCTGCGTTTTTGCATACCCAAACACCCTGGAACAACCTTAAAATCACCCCCGAACACCCTCAACCAGGCGAAACGGTGCGCATCGAATACAATTGGCTCAATGGGCCTTTGAAAAATGCCGAATCCATTGATGTCCTGGTGCTCGAATACAGCGAAAAAGCACCCGAGGCACGGGAAGTGGCGCTCGAACACGCGGGAAATAAATTGGTCGGCACGTTTACCACCAGCAAATCAGCACTTACCGCCATAATTGGTTTTCAAGCAGGCGAACAATGGGACAACAACCAGGGGCTGGGTTATTTTGTCGAATTAGCCGATAAAACCGGAAAAATCATACCCGAAAGCCATGCCGCGAAAGCCGTATTGTTTACCAATTTTGGTAACTATATGGAACTCAATGCCAAACCGGCACTGGCCAACACCTGGCTCGATGCGGCATTTGCTGCCCAACCTGCCATCCGCACCAAATATTTGCCTACCTACATCCGCAACTGGATGAATATGAAACGTGGCGATGCCGGGAAAGAACAGGCCCTGGCCCTCTTGGATGAACTGGAAAACGCCCCGAAAATCACCGAAAAAGATTGGATGAGCGCCGTACGGTTGTATGAATTTTTGCAGGCCATGGATAAAGCCAAAAACCTAAAAGAAAAACTGCGCACGACCTACCCAAAAGGCAGTTTTGTACAGCAAGAGCGCCGCCAAAGCATCAATGCCGAACCCGATACCCTGCGCCGCGAACGTTTGCTGGACGAATATATTAAAAGTTTCCCGCCGCAAACCGAAGCCGAATTTAAGGATCTTTACCGCCTGTATGCAGGCCTGGCCATGCGTTATGCCGAAGCAAAAAGTTGGGACAAACTGACCAATTTGGCCGAAAAAATGGACCCTGCCAGCCGCGCCGATTTGTTCAACAACCTGGCCTGGCAACTCGCCGAAAACAACGAAGACCTGGGATGGGCCCGTTTATTGGGCGAAAAAGCCCTTTCCTGGGCACGCATGGAGGTCGTAGCGCCTTCTACCCCCAAACCTGGTCCGGTAAACCATAAAAACTGGGAATTACAACGGCGCCAAACCTTTGCCTCCTACGCCGATACCTACGCATTTACCCTCGATAAAACCAACGAACCGGCCAAAGCAGCCAGTTTGCAAGCACAGGTTGTAGCAATTATGGAGCGCAGCAACGAGGAAATGAACGAGCGGTACACCAGTTACCTCGAGCGGGCTAAAGCACCCGATTTGCGCTACCAACTGGAAGGTTTTATCATTCAAGGCCACGCAACGGCTGCCATGAAAGACCAATTTAAACGGCTTTACACTTCGGAAGACAAATCGGAAGCCGGAGCAAAAGCCTATTTGACCCAATTGGAGCAAAGTGCGAAGGAAAATTTGCGCAAATCACTGGCTGCCAAGATGATGGATCTGCCAGCGCCTGCATTTAGCCTGCGTAACTTAAACGGAGAAACCATCAGCCTAGCCAGTCTGAAAGGGAAAATCGTGGTGGTCGATTTTTGGGCAACCTGGTGCGGACCCTGCAAAGCGTCTTTTCCAGCGATGCAAATGGCGCAGGCAAAATTTGAAAAAGACCCAAACGTGGCGTTTGTTTTTTTAAACACCTGGGAACGTATGCCGGCAGATCAAAAAACGAAAAATGCCAGCGATTTTATTACCGGCAAAAACTATCCATTTAATGTACTGCTCGATTTAGACGATGCGGTGGTGGCCGATTTTGGCGTGACGGGCATTCCTACCAAATATATCCTCGACCCCAAAGGTAACATCTGTTTTAAAAGCGTTGGCTGGAACGGCAGCGCGGATGCCTTGGTGGACGAACTGAGCCTGATGATTGATTTGGCTAAAACGCGTTGATTTTCATGGTTTTACAGACATAGTTCACATAAGTCCAATGTAAACATGATTCATCCCGAATTTTGGTGGAACCCAAAATTCGGGATTTTTTATCCATTTTACCAAACACCCAGCAAAGCGGAAACATTTGGGCAAGATATTCGACCTCTAGCGAGGTCGTGCGGAAAAAATAACATTTGGCGTTGCTACCAATATTTGACCTCCAAGGAGGTCAGTGCATTGCCTTTGAGATTCCACGTATCTTTTTAAGAAGATGGTTTTAAATCGATGAATTATTGGGCAACGCGACGACCTCGCTAGAGGTCGAACATTTGTAGAAAAGATACAATGTCCGAACCCGCTCACGACTTCGGAGAAGTCGCACATTTGTAGGTCTCAAAAAAGAAAAGCCACCCCGGATTTTAGTTTTCACCAAAATTCGGGATGGCTCATTTTTTTTGTTTGTAACGTCATTTTTTACCAAAGTTTCACCGCACCCGCCAAATAAGCATCGGCCATCTTTTTCAATTGGCCCCAGGTAAAACCACAGGTATCGCATTCATAATACGACATAATATTACCCAAATCCGGGTTGTAATACTCGCCGTTGGCATCCTGGCCGCCGAAGATAAACTTACAATTTTCGACATAGGCAGGCAAGGGGTCGAGGGCTTTGTACGGATCGGCAGGGGTATCGCATATTTGATCACCTTCAATCAAACAATTTGCGCCGTTTACCAATTCCGCGCCATTGCCTTCAAAAGTATGGGCCAGGGTGAAAAAATGCCCTAACTCATGCGAAATAGTACGCGGTGTGATACATTCTTTTTTGATAAAAATGCCCGAAGTAAAGGCATCGTTGTGGGTACCAGCGGCAAATCCACAAAAATCGGGGATAAAGGACACGAAATACATGTTGATTCGGAAGTCCTCATGGTACAACTTGCGAATTTCGTTGCTAATGCCCGGATCATCAATACTTACACTGTCGTGCTGAAAATTATCATGGTATTGGAAGGCGCAAACCTCGTACGAAACACAAATCGGGGCAAAAAAAGTATTCACGCCTTTGATTGCATCGAGGATAGATTGTTCCGTAACACCGTATTTTCCAGTGGGGTCTTTAAAGATATGCGCTACGATGGTAAATTTTTTTTGCAGGCAAGGCAGCGATTCCTGCTGGAAGGCGTAACTTTGAGCATAGAGGCCTGTTGTGTGTAACAAGCAAAGAAAAAACAGAATAATTCCAATGCGAACCATAGCGGAACGATTTTTGATTTAGGTCTTTTGAAAAAATTGATTTGCAGGTCTCAAATATAGGAATGAAATCCCAATTCAACCGTTATCTTTTGTAACAGCTTCTTTAAAATCGTGTTCAAGCACCCAAATATGCTCCTTATGCGGATCACATTAACCCTGATTGCAATTTTAGTTTCCCTCCGTTCATTTGCCCAAACAGCCGATATAACCCAGGGATGTGCCCCTTTGCAAGTAAGTTTTACCCCTCCAGCGGGCTCAAGTGGCTTTTTTTGGGATTTTAAAGACGGCGGTTCCAGCAATTTAGCGGCACCCACCAATATTTTTACAACCCCGGGCACTTACCAGGTCGATTTTAAAAATACACCCGGCGGCCCCATTGTTGGTTCTACCACCATCACGGTTTTTCCAAAACCCGTCATCGGCATCACTGCCGACCCTGCTGCTGGCTGCCGCCCTTTGGCGGTTAAGTTTAACGACACTACACAAATCAATCCAAATATTCAGATTCTGAGTAGAAATTGGGTTTTTGGCGATGGAAATAGTTTGCCCAACGTGGCCAACCCGAATTACACTTATTTTACAACGGGTTTTTTCACCGTTTCCGTAGAATATGTAACCAATTTTCCTTCTTGTAATGTTACCGCGGTGTTCCCCGATTTTGTGAAGGCAGGAAGCAAACCTAGTGCCGGGTTTACGACCACCCCCAACCCAGCCATTGCTTGTGTGCCACCGTTGGCAGTCAGTTTTACCAATACTACCATTGGCGGCAGCGGCAATTTGAGTTATGCATGGGATTTTGGCAATGGCAATACCTCCGTGTTGGCCAATCCGCCTGCCCAAACATACACTACAACGGGCTCATTCAAAGTACGTTTGTTGGCCACCGATGCATTCGGCTGTGTAGACAGTGTGAGCAAAACCATCAAAATTGGCAATCCTGAAGCCGATTTTTTCCTGCCCGATACCGTTTGTTACCTGGATACCCTGACCCTCGATAATTTGTCGGACGCCGGCGTATATAACTGGAATTTTGGCCCAAATGCCAACCCGAGCACTTCCACGACCTTCGAACCTATTGTGGTATTTACCCAGGGCGGGCCACAAACCATTAGCCTGAAAGTAACTGCGGCAGGCAATTGCAGCAGCACGTTCACCAAAACCATTTTTGTCGAGAAACCGGATGCCAGCTTCAGTGTGAGTCCGAGTTACACCTGCAGCGACCCGAGTACGTTTAATTTTAGTGCCAACGCCGCTGCCCCCAATCAGTGGACTTGGGAATTTAGCGATGGTACGACCTCTAATTTGCAAAACCCCACCTATATATATCATTTCCCAGATACCACCGGGTACACCAAACTCGGATTGGCACTCGATACGGTCAGACTAACGGTAACAACACCAGCCGGTTGTGTGGATACACGGATCAAAATTGACTCTATTTGGTTGCCCAATGCGCGCTTTATGCCCAATGTGCAACACGGATGCGCACCCTTGGCCGTCACTTTTGCCGACAGCAGTAAATCACAAACCCCTATCGTAGAGTGGATCTGGTTATTTGATGATGGCACTGCACCGGTCGTAAGTACCACGGGCGCGGATGTAAACCACACTTTTACCAATCCGGGCGAATACAACGTGCGCCTGGCCATCCGCAATGCAAGTGGCTGTATCGACACTTCCTATGCCATCTTAATTGAAGTGGGCGCCCCGATTTTTGGCGATTTTAGTGTCGATAAACAAGAGGTATGTCCGGGAGATACGGTCCAGTTTAAAAACCTGACCAACGATCCACGCATCGATGGCTGGCATTTTAGCTCCGACAACGACCGTTTGTTCCATTGTTACCAAAACAGCAACCCATTTTGGGTGTACGAATCTGAAACAGGCGATTTTGATGTTTCGCTCACCATCGATTATAACGGTTGTTTGCAAAAAGTGACCAAATCTGATTGGGTAAAAGTAAAAGGTCCGATTGCTCAAATTCATTACAAAACAACCTGCGACAACACCCTGTTGTTTGATTTTACCGATGAAAGCCACGACGCAACCAAGGTCACCTGGTATTTGGGCGATGGCGACTCCTCCTTGTTGTCCAGTTTTAACCATTTATATGACCCAGGCACTTACCAAGTAGTGTTAAAAGCCGAAAATCCCGCATCCGGTTGCCCCATTTCGTTCGATACCGCAACGGTATATGCCACCCAGGTAAAATCTTTATTCAATTTACCCGATACCATTTGCGGCGATACCAACTACGACCTTGACGGCTCCAAATCAACGGACGTAAATGCGGTGTGTTACAAAGGCTACACCTGGTATTTTTCTTTCCAGCGCCCTATCCGCACCAGCGAGGCAGTGACCGAATTTGGCTTTGGTCCATCTGGTCCACAAACCATTTGGCTGGAAGTAGAAGATATCAACGGTTGCAAAGACACCAGCCGCCAGGATTTTGTGGTGTACAACCGAAAGCCATCTTTTACCCTGAGTGATCCTTCAATTTGTTTGCCTGGAAAGGAAAACTTTACCGATACCAGTACCGGCGATGCACCCATCATATCCTGGGAATGGAACTTTGGAGATGGCAATACCAGCAACCAACAAAACCCCATGCATACCTATACGACGCCCCCTGCGAATGGGACCATTTATACCGTCCAGTTAGGTATTCGTGACGATAAAGGCTGTTATGGCGCGGCAACGCAGGAGATAAGTCTCTATCAACCAATAAGTTACATCACACCCCAGCAGGCGCAGATTTGTGAGGATAAAACGGTCAATTTTAGCGCTACTGATTTTACCGTGGAAGGTTCTAACCTGAGTTGGACCTGGGATTTTGGCAATGGCGGCACTGCAACCGGCCAAAGTGTTTCACAAGCCTTCAACAATCCGGGTACCTTTATTGTGACCCTCAAATTTACCGAAATTGCTACCGGCTGTAAAGGCGAAACTACCGTGCCCGTACAGGTGCAGGCGTATCCGCAAGCGGCCTTCACATCCAATGTAGATGGACAAAATATTATTTGCTATCCACAAAACATGCAATTTACCAATACCAGTGTGAGCAACAACCCGCTTGCAACCATCTGGAACCTGGGCAATGGCGTAACAGCAACTGGAAATTCCGCTGCAACCGTGTACCCGAAAGGCACCTTTACGGTGAACATGATTACCGCAACCTCCTTTGGCTGCGCCGATACCACCCAGCGCAGTTTTACCATTGTTGGACCAGAAGGTAATTTCAACCTGGATAAATCCTTCATTTGCAAGGGTGACGATATTACATTTACCTTAATTGATACGGTGGATATCAGTGCTTATTCCTGGTCATTTGGAGATGGTACCACCTTGGATAATACCAGCCCTACTACCCATACCTACAATTTTCAGCCACCGAGCGGACAAACCACCGCCAAATTGATTTTAACCGGCGAAGATGCAGCCTGTACCACGGTGGTGGAAAAACTGATCAATTTCTCGCTGGTCAATGCTGATTTTATCCCGCAGGATTCATCGGTTTGCCTGGGCTTATCGCATGTTTTCCTGAATAACTCTACTGCTGCGGATCAATCCCAATGGACCTTTGGAGATGGCAGCAGTTCGGGCAATAACAGTCCCGCGCACACTTACGCGAGTATCGGCAACTTCCCGGTGACCCTCATTATCACCGATTTGCCCTTGGGATGCAAGGATACCATCACCCGCAACGTAGCCATTGAAGCACTGCCTGATTTGTTGACCTTTGGCGATACCATTTGTTTGGGTGATACGGCAACCATTGGCTTATTGTTCCCGTCGCCGGGAAATACATATGCCTGGACACCTTCCAACCTGATCTTGTCGCCATCCAATGGTCCCTTGGTGCAAGTCGTGCCGCAATCGTCTACCCAATTTGTAGTCAATGTAACCGATGTACAAGGTTGTAAAGGTACAGATACAGCGTATGTATTTGTACCACAAGCATTTACAGGTGCACAAAACCTGGACACCCTCGTTGCGCAAGGCCAACCCGTCACCCTGCCGGTTACTTACGACCCGAATTTCAGTTTCATGTGGACCCCTGATCCGGGTAATTTGAGACCGCCGGTCGTATCCAGCGAGGATAGTTCTTTGTTGTTCAAATTAAAAGTGAGCGATGTATATGGTTGCGCAAACAACGAATTTACCTTCAACATCAAGGTAATACCCGAAAAAGTATGGGCACCGAACGTGTTCACCCCCAATGGCGACACCCGCAACGATGTGTTCAAACTGCTGGCTGCCGGGGAGCAAGATCTGGTGACCGTAACAGCCTTCAAAATCTTTAACCGTTGGGGCCAGGTGGTGTTTGAGGCAAGTGGCAATTTAAAAACCGTTTCCTGGGATGGCAAATTTAAAGGGGAAGACGCTCCGGTAGACGTATATGTTTGGAAAGCGGAAGTGCGCTATCTGACTGGTAAAGAAGCCAGTTTGTCGGGACAAATTTCGTTGGTAAGGTAAACACTTTCTGCAATACAACCATGCGCGGCAATTTGTTTAATTACCTGAAAAACAACATTTTAAAGACCGTTTTGCTATTCCTGATGGCATTATTGCTTTCCGAAGCATGTCGCCCAACCAGTGCAATCGCAAGGCCAGAACGGGTAATGCAACAGGATACCACGCCGACCATTTTGTTTTTAAATTATCTTTTTAAACAAGATACTTTAAATCCTCAAAAGCGCGTGCAGGTAAACTTGCTGAGCCATTCAACCGCCCAAGGAAAGTTAAAACCAGCGCTTGCCGTGCAACCAGGGGAAGATGCGCGTTTTTGGGTATGCTTAAAGGATGCAAAGGGGCAGGTGTTACAACGCATCCCGCTCGACAACCCACTTGTGCAAAACCTGGAATATTTGGGGGAAGACAACCAATTTGCCCGAAAAACCATACAAATGGCACAATGGCCAGTAACCGTTCGGCTTCAATTTTTGCCCGGAACCAGGCGCATCACCTTGGAAACTGGAACAAGCACTCAAAAGGCATCAATACTAAATACTTTTAAAATTGAATAACATGCGTATTGGATTAATTTTCATAGGCTTATGTTTGATTTCTTTGTTGAAAGCACAAACATTTCCAGTAGACACCCTAGTTTACAACGGACCGGTGGAAAAACGCATCAACCTGGTATTGTTGGGCGATGGGTACCGCAATGTTGATATGGATAAGTTTCAAACAGATGCTTTAAATTTTACCCAGGCCTTTTTTCAGGAAATCCCCTTTTCGCAATATAAAAACTATTTTAATGTATTTAAAATAAGAACTCCATCGGTAGATGCCGGTGCGGATCATCCGGGCACCGCAACCGATGTGAATGAATCGAGTTTCCCGATTGCCAATGTAGACACGTATTTTAGTTCGACCTTCGATTATGGGAGCATTCACCGACTATTGGTAGCCACCGATTATGCCAAAATATATAATGTATTGACCAACAACCTACCCATGTACGATCAGGTGGTGGTGCTGGTAAACAGTCCGTTATATGGGGGCAGCGGCGGCACATTTGCAGTAGTATCTACCGATGCAAGCGCCACGGAGGTTGCTTTGCATGAATTGGGGCATGCATTTGCCGATTTGGCCGACGAATATTGGTACATAGGTGGAGAAAAAGCCAACCGAACGGCAGAAACCAACCCAGGTTTGGTAAAATGGAAAAACTGGATAGGGACAAATGAGGTAGGAATTTACCAGCATTGCTGCGGTGGCGATGCTGAAAACTGGTACAGACCGCACCAAGACTGTAAAATGCGGTATTTAGGTCCCGATTTTTGTCCGGTATGTACCGAAGCCATTGTGGAACGTATTCACGCATCGGCTTGGCCGTTAGAAGGCTTTAGCCCAACTACCGTTTCATTTCAGGCCACCGAAGACACCCTTTTGTTTTCGGTACAACTCCTTTTGCCCCAACCTAATACTTTAAAAACACAGTGGTTTTTGAATGACACCTTGATACAGGGCGGAGGAGACCAGTTGCAGTTGCCCACATCCACCTTATTGCCCGAAGCCGCTGTACAACCCTTTGGTTTCAACCGTTTAGCATGCTATATTGAAGACACTTCAAAACTACAACGGGTTGACGATCATGCTTTGATTCATTTTTACGATGTTCAATGGAAAATAAAAAAATCAGTGAGTGGTACACACCAGCTCGTTGGAGCTGCATCTGAAATAAGCATGCTGCTTTTTCCGAATCCAACCACCGACCACCTGTATTTGCGCGCTAAAACCGCCTATGCTGATCCTATTTTCCTTCAACTTTGGGATACGCAAGGGCGATTATTGAACACTTGGAGCATCCCGGCACTTACCCTAGATCAAGATTATCCGTTAGATTTAAGCCCGTATCCGGTGGGCAATTATCTGCTTCAACTGCAAGTGGGCGGCATGAAACAAGCCTACCCATTTATTCGACAATAGACCATCCTAAGCCTGCATTGGGTGTCTTACTTGAAGGCCGCTTCCATCCCTGGAACGGTTGCTGGGCTATTTTGAAAGGCACTCAGTTTATTTTTTTAAGCTAAATCTTTCTATTTAACGTTCATGTTAATTTAATATTAAGTACTTGATTTAAAACAAATTACAAAAATGAACGACCAAAATAATAACTAGGATTGCAAGCCATGGCCAAATTTACGCTTGTCTTAAACCAAGTAAAGTTATACCTTGGACCAACTTTATAGTGAATTTCCATGTTAAAAACTGGATTGAAAAACCTGCTTTGACCTTTTCGAACGCTTTCTGAATTTTATCAACTCAAACTTTTTGTTTACACATGAAACAAACCATTCTACTTCTTTGCCTGCTTGTGATGGGAACTCAGCTTGGCTGGGCTCAATCGAATTTAGTGATTAAACACGACGTTACCGGAAGAAATTTGCCTTCGGTTAAAATGCGCGTACATGACCAAAACATCACAGGCTTCGAAACCGACGGAAACCAAAATGTTTCGGTTCCTGCTTCTGCAAATAGCCGTTTCTCTGCTGAAACCATTATTGGTATCACCCAGTACGACCTTCAAACCAATGCTTGTATGCCACAGCGTGTACACAATTGGGGCGATGGTAAAGTTTCGGGCACTTTTATGGTATCCAAAACTGGTGAAGGTACACCTTATACCGACCGCGGCACAGGTTATAACTCCAATGCAAGCGGTGCGTTCGGTGCACCTGCTACTATTGTTCGCCAAGAAGCGGTACGTACCGGTTTCCCTGCCTACACGGTTTCTCCAAATGGAGAAGAGTGGATCACTTCCCACGCTGCAGGTAATGTGATTCACTTTGCACACCGTGCACAAGGTGCAACTACCTGGATTGAAGGCAACATTCCAACTACAACGCCAAACGGCGGTTTGTGGACAGGCGTTGCAACAGGTGGCTCAGACGGCAAAACCGTACACGTTATTTACTACACAACGCCGATCGCAAGTGGTGGTGTTGCCGTAGACGGCATGGATGGTACCATCAAGTATTGCCGTTCTTTGGACAATGGCGCAACTTGGGATATCATTGACGCTGCTTTGCCAGGTGTAAATGGCGACAACTACCTTGGTTTCTCTGCCAACTGCTACTCGATCAGCGCGAACGGAAATACCGTTGCAATCGGTGTGTTCCACTTGTTGAACGACGTTTTGATGTTCAAATCGGAAGACAATGGTTCTACTTGGGCAAATGGCCGTGTAGTACACAACTTCCCATTGGCAAAATGGGGATTTGATGACGGTTATACTTTTGATGATATCGCTTCTGAATTCAACCCAGACATTTGGCCAGCGCCAAGTGGCGTTATCGACTCATTGGCACTTTTGACCAATGACAACACCGGTAACGTATTGGTAGACGAAAATGGCATCGTACACGTTGCATTCGGTACGTTCTTTATCCGCGATGCAGACACAGCGCAAGATAATTCCTACAACCTGTATCCTGGTACCAACCTGGGTATTGTTTACTGGAACGACCTGTTGGATGACAATGCTGGTATCGTTGCGGGCTACTGCCCAGACTTGAATGCAGATGGTACCTTGGGTACAGCTACTTCAGACATTTACTACGATGGCTACTACGGTATGAGCTTGAGCACTGGCGCTACCTTGGGTATTGATGCAGAGGGCAAAATTTACGTTTCTTACATCTCTAACCATGAGTTGAATTTAACTACAGACAATTTCTTCTACAAGCAGCCATTTATTACCCAAAGTTCTTTGGACTGGACTACTTTCTCTGAGCCACAGCCTGTATTGCAGGATGACTTGATTGAAGATCCGCTCGTTACTGCGTTTACTGAAAACTTCTATGCAGCAATCGCTCCTAAAGTAGACGACAAAGCACACATCGTTTGGCAGCAAGACTTTACCCTGGGCGTTTCTTTGCGCACCACCGGTACACAGCCTGCTGAAGACAATGAAATTCGCTACATCGGCTTCCCCGTTGATCGCCTGACCATTGGTACCAACGAGCAGAAATTGAAAATCAAGGACATCGCTGTATTGCCTAACCCAGCCGCAAACAACGCATTGTTGCGTTTTGACCTGGTTAACAACGCAGAAATGAGCATCCAGGTAATCAACATGGCTGGCCAACGCGTAATGGAACAAAACGGTAACGGCGTTGCAGGTAGCAACAACATCAACCTGAATACAACTGCTTTGCAAAACGGTATCTACTTCGTACGCCTGAATGCAGGTGCGCAAAGCGGTGTTGTGAAGTTGACAATTGCGAAATAATTTTTATCTATAAAACCTTCGCAATGAAAGCGCCATCTCGACTGTTCGGGATGGCGCTATTTTTTTAAAAAATTTTAACATTAAAGTGCAAATAAAATTCAAATAAGGCCGTTTTGCTCTTTTTTAATCCCCCTCCATCATAGTTCGCGCTCACTGAAGCATCGACATCCCACCTCCAAATTACCCGCCTTCCCGGAAAGCCCAAGTTTAATAAACCGATTTTTTCATCAACCATCTCAACCATGGCATCTTTGAATCCACTTCAAGGCGCCCTGGGTACCCGCCGTGCAGCCCATTTGCTTCGCCGGACGAGTTTTCGTTATACCCGTAAGCGGGTAGACGAATTGGCCGCGTTAACCGCTACAGAGGCAATTGCCTCGTTGTTGGTAGCAGCGCCCTTGCAACTCGAACAGCCTGTATATGCCGCAGCCACCGGTACCCCTGCGCCTTGGATTAACCCGCCGCAGGCCCCAAACGCCCTTTTACCCGCCGAAGATTTCGAACTCAAACCCTACCTCGTCGCTTGGTGGGTCAATGAAGCGCTCCATGATCCGGGCATCACCCACAAAATGGCCTTTTTCCACCATCAATACCTGGCAACCGACACAGAAAGCGGCACCAGTATGGCCTATTTTGATTACCTCGCGCTCCTGCGTTGGGGAAGCCTGGGAAATTTCAAAAAATTGATCATTAAAATGACGGTCGACAATTGCATGTTGCGCTACCTCAACAATGATCAAAACTATGTAAACAATCCCAACGAAAACTTTGCCCGCGAATTTTTCGAACTGTTTACCATTGGCACCGGATTACCTGCCGGCCCTGGTGATTACACCACTTACACCGAAGACGATATTATACAGGCTGCCCGGATTCTAACCGGATACAACCATGCCAACCGCCACCAGTATGTCGACCCGGAAACGAATATTCCAGCAGGAAAAGCGTATCCGCAAAGCCATGATTTTCAGTCCAAAACATTTAGCGCGCGCTTTGGTGGCGCCACCATCACGCCGCCCAGCAATGACGCCGCCGGAATGATGCTCGAATTCGAGGCGTTTGTAGACCTGGTTTTTGCGCAAGAAGCCACTGCACGCAACATCTGCCGCCGATTGTACCATTATTTCGTCACCCGCAACATCCCGACGGAGGTAGAAACGGACATCATCGGCGGCCTCGCCCAAACCTTTACTGCCAATAATTTTGAAATAAAACCCGTACTCGAGCAATTGCTTGCCAGCGAACATTTCTACGATGCCGATGATTCGGACAATGCCGATGAAATAATCGGAGCGCTCATCAAATCGCCCCTGGAATTGGCCTTGCAAACGCTTACGTTTTTTGATATGCCCATACCCGATCCGATGACCGAAAACGACCTGCATTACCAAAAGTTCTATTCCGCTGGTATTGTGGAGCGTATTCTCGGACGTGCCGGCATGAATTTGTTCTTTCCGTACGACGTGGCCGGCTATTCCGGTTATTACCAGGTACCCGACTTTAATCGGCAGTTTTTTAACTCGGCCACCATTGTTCCGAGGTACAAAATGCCCGAAATGTTCCTGACCGGCACCTACGCCTGGGGCGGTGGCGCCAACCAGCCCCTCGGCTCCAAACTGGATGCCGCAACCTGGGTACGGGACAGCGGGGTAATTACCCAGGCCTCCGATGCGGCCACCCTGGTCAACGAGCTCACCCAATATTTGATGCCGGAAGCACCAGATGCCGACCGAACAGCCTATTTTCTGGATACCATTTTCCTGAACGGCTTGCCTGCCAACGATTGGCTGTATGAATGGGACAATTACCTCAATACCGGCGATGCTACGGAAGTTTCTATTCCGTTGGGCAAGTTGATCACCGCGATTTTGTATGCGCCTGAGTATCAGGTGGGCTAGCCCACCTACGCTGCGCTTCGGCGGGCAAGCCCTTTTACGAAGCGCAATGAATAAACAATCCTCCTACGCTACGCTTCGGCGGATAAATTCAAACACATGAAAAGAAGAAACTTCCTAAAGATATTTCCGGCAGCCGGTGCGACCACTTTTGCGGTCAACGGCTTTCCCATGCGCCCATTTGCCAACAGCAAACTGGCGCGCATCATGGCCGATTGCGAGGGTGTGGAAGACCGCGTCCTCGTCCTGATTCAGTTAAAAGGGGGCAATGACGGCCTAAATACCATCATTCCGATCCCTTTTTACGATCAATATGCCAATCTGCGCCCCATTATCAAAGTGCCGGAAACCGGGCCAGACAAATACATCAACCTCGACAATTCCCTCCCCAATACCGATCGGGTGGGCTTGCACCCCGTTATGACCAGCCTCAAATACCTGTATGATAAAGGCTGGATGAACATCGTGCAAGGCGTGGGGTATGAAAACCTGAACCAATCACATTTCAAAGGTACCGATTTGTGGATGACCGGCGGCGATGGCACGATCGACAATTTTAACATCCGCTCGGGATGGATGGGCCGTGCCTTGAATGCGTTTTACCCGCAAGTAACCGGCGAACCCATTCCCGACATGCTGTACCCACTCGGTATTCAGATCGGTGACCCCAATCCTTCCCTCGGTTTCCACACCGAAACGGAGCACCAAAACTCCATCAATTTGTACGGCCAGGATCCGGAAGGCTTCTACTCGCTCGTGCAAACCATTGGTGGAGCACCCATTGCCAATGTACCCGATTCGGAATACGGCGATGAATTGAAGTATATCATGGGCGTCGAAAAAGCCGTGGATGCGTACTCCTATTACATCACCCAGGCTTTTAATGCGGGTTCCAATGCGATCAGTGCTTACCCGCAAACGACCCTGGCATACCAGTTAAAAACAGTGGCACGGCTCATCAAAGGTGGCTGTAAAACCAAAATTTACCTGTGCAACATGGGCGGTTTTGATACCCATGGCAACCAGATTCCGCCCGAAGGCAATATTGTAACGGGCGGCCATGCAACCCTGTTGCGCAATTTGTCGGATGCCGTGCGGTATTTCTTCGACGATTTGCAGGGATTGGGCCTGGCAGACCAGGTGATGGGTTGCACGTTCTCTGAATTCGGTCGTTGCGCGCGCGAAAACGGTTCAGCTGGCACCGACCATGGCACCCTGGCGCCTATGCTTATATTCGGCAAAGGGGCAAAAGGCGGCGTACGCGGCACCAATGTCGACCTCGATAACCTGGCAGGCGACAATCAGTTGCAAGGGCAGCAGTTCGACTACCGGCAAGTGTTTACCACCTTGTTGCAGGATTGGTTGGGCGCGGGTCCGAATATCCTGGAAGCGACCATGTTTGAAGGGTATGCCAAATTGCCATTGATCAACAGCCAGTTTGTGGTGTCACCCGATTGTTATTTGGATGGTACGGTAACCAATGTGTTTGATACTGCCCAAAAACAAAAAGCGATGGCCGTATTCCCAAACCCGGCTTCCGACCGCACCGAAATTTCCTTCCAAAGCAATGCGCCTTTTGAAGCGCAACTCAGTTTGCACAGTTTGGGCGGCAATTTGGTGTCTGTCAACCAGGTACGGGTACAGGAAGGCGTTAATTTTTACTACATGGATGTTCGACATTTGGTGCCTGGTCCTTATTTCGTGCGGATGGAAGACAAACGCACTGGATTGGCGGAGGTAGTCAAACTGATCATCAACCGATAAACAACATGAAATCAATCTTCTTAATACTTACCCTGCTTTGTTGGATCCCCCTCGCTTCCGGTCAGCTCCCGGCCGCCTGCGGGGGTGGATCCGCCCCAGCAATCGCCTGCGACCAGGCCTGTATTAATTGCAATTTTAATGGTTACACGGGCAATACAACGGGCTTTCCTTCCGGTTTTGCCCCCGAATTTTGTGGCACCGTCGAAAATGCACAATGGCTGGGCTTTATAGCAGGTGAACCCAATGCGACCTTCATCATCACGCCGACCAATTGTACCAGCAACAATGGGGTACAGGTAGCCTTGTACAGCGACTGCCAAGGTGCACCGCTTGCCTGTGACAAAGGCAAGGAAGACGGTGGCGGAATTCCGGTTTCTATTGCAACCCAGCTTGCGCCGGGCGCCAATTATTATTTGCTTATTGACGGGTATGCGGGCGATCAATGCGATTTCACCGTAACCGTTTCACCCGCAACCGCAGTGTATCAGCCGCCTTTGGGCGATATTTTCCCAATAACCGGACCTACTAAAGCTTGTCCGGGCGCTACCTTCAGTTATTCCATCCCGCCGGTATTTGGTGCAGGTGCCTACATTTGGACCGGTCCGCCGGGCACCATGTTCGACAGCCTGCCCACGCCAGCAACCATTTATGGGGAAAGTGCACGCAGTGTTTTGGCCACGATTGGCACAGAAAGCGGCAATATTTGTGTGCAGGCTGCCAACACGTGCAGCCAAACGCCTCCTTGTGCCAGTTCCATTTTTGTGGAAGTGCTCGATGACAGCTACCGGCCGGTGATCGAAACCGATACCGTGCAGCACCTCAATTGCCTCAATCCAGCCGTTGCGCTGGAGGTAACCATGGTGCCTTCCGGCAATTACACCTATCAATGGACCGCTGACAGCCTGGGTAATATTGTCAAAAATGCTAATACACCCTACCCTGCTGTGAACAAAACGGGCACCTATTATATGCAGGTAACCAATCCGGTGAATGGTTGTAGTTCCAAAGCGCAAATTCGAGTAGACCAACCCGACCGCACCAGCACTGCTGAATTGAACATTCAACAGGTTACCTGCAAAGGTTTCGACAATGGCACGGTGGGGGTTCAGCAGGTAATGGGGGGAAAAGCGCCTTATCAGTACAGCATGGATGGCAGCGAAAAAAGTGCCCTACAGGTATTTAGTTACCTCCCGCCGGGCGATCATGTGTTAGAAATAGAAGGCGCCAATGGCTGTGTTTGGGACAGTACCATCACCATTGTGGAGCCGGATGAACTGGTGCTCGACCTTGGACCCGACATCAGCATTATCCTGGGCGATGCCATTACACTCTGGAACCTGGCCGATTTGAGCGACCCGGAGCGTTTTGCAGCGCTGAGTATCGACCCGGTGTACTTGTCAGGCGCTTTGTGCGACACCTGCAAATTGCGCCCAATCAATTCTTTGCGATACACGCTCACCGTACGGGATTCAAACGGGTGCCGGGCTGTGGATGAGCGGGTTGTTGCCGTGGAGAAAAAACGCCGGGTTTATTTCCCGAATATTTTCAATCCGGAAAACCCAGATGGCGGACAAATGTTTACCATTTTTTGCGGCCAGGACGTAGAACAGGTGAATTACTTTAAAGTCGTTAACCGCTGGGGTAAAATCGTGTACGAGCATCAAAACTTTTCACCCAATGATTATCAGGTGTTTTGGGATGGCAGTGCAGAGGGTAAAAAATTACCGCCGGATGTGTTTGTGTACTACGCAGAAGTGCAATTCAGGGATGGCGTTACCGAACAATTTCAGGGTGATGTCACCCTCATACGATGATTTAGAGCATTTTACAAAGGGATATACACCGCTTGGCACAAGGCTGAGCGGTGTTTTTTTTATAAAAAAACAGATATTTTTCAATCTTGACTTGTTTTAGTTAGGAATCCTTACTATATTTGCACCATGATTTACCACTCAACTAAAACATCATGGAAAAAATTAAAGGTTACGACTACGGTCAACGCACATTACCTCCATCGCCCGTTTCACTCGCTGATTTATCATTGCTAAAACAGACACTACTTTGGTCGGACAGTGATACGCACTATTTAAATATGGCGGGAACTGTTTTACAGGATCAAGTGGATGCTGTGCTGGATGTTTGGTACGGATACGTTGGCGCCAATCCACATTTGCTTCATTACTTTTCCAAAAATGAACAACCAAACATGGAATACCTGACGTTGGTTCGGGCGCGATTTGGACAATGGATCATTGATTTGTGCCAAAAAGAATATGACCAGGAATGGCTCGATTACCAATTTGAAATTGCGAAACGCCACCACAGTGTGAAGAAAAACCTAACGGATGGCGTGGACGCAGCCCCGATTATCCATTACCGGTATATGACAGCCTTTATTTATCCTATTACAGTTACCATCAAACCATTTTTGTCTGCCAAAGGGCATTCGGTATTGGATGTGGAGGCTATGTATAACGCCTGGTTCAAGGCCGTTACGTTAACGGTTATTCTATGGACATACCCGTATATTCAAGATGGCGCATTCTAATCGATTAGATTTGTTGAAAAAACTCGGGATCGCCACATTCCTTTTATTCTTGGCAAAAGGCCTTCTTTGGCTTTGCTTTTTTTATTTCATTTTAAAATAAACAATTCATGAAAGTTGCAGTTTGGGACACATATGTCACAAAAACCGATGGAAAAGTCATGCATTTTGACATTATTGCACCTGAAGAGATAAAAGACCCAGCAACGATTTATACCTTTGGCAAAGCGTACCTGCTTGGAAAAAACCTGGAGAATCTGGCAATTTCCTCAAAAGAATGCGTATTTTGTCATATAGAAGAAGCATTACCAGAAATGGTATCTGCTATTCAACAACAGGGGTATTACATCATTGAAATGCAAAATTGTGCATAATGGAATCTTCGTTTAACCTGGATGAACAGGAGCATAAGACAGAAGCAAAAATCGTGGTAGCGCTGGAACGTATTTCCAGCGCTTTCCGCGTTTTACTTTGGCAGGAAACCAAAGAAAATGGTCTGAGTCCTATTCAAATACAAATACTTATTTTTCTTCTATTTCATAAAACGTCGCAATGTAAGGTAGCCTATTTGGCAGAAGAATTTAATGTAACCAAACCAACCATTAGCGACAGTGTAAAAAGTTTGCTTCAAAAAAATCTCATAACAAAAAATGAAGATGACCAGGATGCCCGGAGTTATAGCCTTGCATTAACCGCATCGGGCAAGGAAATTGCAATGCAATCTTCGCACTTCGCACAAGCAATTGAACAGCCGATTGCAGCGTTATCTATTACTCAAAAAGCAACTTTGCTGGCCAGTTTGATGGATTTGATGGTACAATTGAACCAACGAGGGATTATAACCATTCAAAGGATGTGTTTTAACTGCCAGTTTTATCAAACCCAAGCGGATGGGCATTATTGTAATTTCCTGCAAAAGCCCTTGATGCAAACTGAATTACGCATCGATTGTGCAGAACATGTTGTAAAAATAAAAGAATAGTACTATTTAAAACATATTTTATGCGACTACTACTTTTTCTACTACCCTTTCATCTATTTGCCCAACAAACACCGTTACAAGTGTTTACGGCCTTAAATCATCATCTTGCTTCCACAGAACAGGGAAGTTTTGAGGTTAAAAACGGCTACAAATCGTTGCATCGCCAAGATACCAGTTGGCATACCGCATCGGTTTATTTTTGGCGCAACGAAAACCCTAAAGATAGTATCCGGTCTTTTGTAATTCGAAGCCAAAGCAGAAATACCCTGCAAGCCTTCGATGGAAACACCTATTATGAAGTGTTCCCTACCTTGAAAATAATCTGGACAGAGCAGGTGCAATCTTCAATTGGTGCCAGTAAAAAACTGGAAAAATCTAATTTAAGAGACATGGCATACAAGCCATTTTTATTCAATTCGGAACGTCCTGCGTATAACCTTTCCCGTTTTGAAAAAGTCCGGCAGACGCGGCAAAAAGACAAAATGATCGTCACTGCACGCGATTCTTTTGCAAATCCATTAAAAATCAAACCGGAGGATCCAAAATTTGGGTACATTGAATGGCGATATTCTTTGCCGTTGCACCAGCCTACGCCAGAATTGGTTTGTATTACCACCACCATTGCCGATTTGACACAATACTCAGAGGTGCATTTATCGCCAATTCAAAATTTACCCCCAAAGGCTACATTGTCCGATTATTTCCCCTTGGATTCGTTTTTAAAAGAGGGTTATCAAATACGTGCCGTTGAATCGGCTGGTCGGCCGCCCCTGCCCATTCATATTGGCGATACCATACCGAACTTTGATTTACCCGTAATTTATAGCAGCGATATTTTAGCGAAAGCAGTTCCAAACAACTTAATATTATATGATTTTTGGTTTAAAAACTGCGCTGCTTGCCACCTTGCTATTCCTTTTCTAAACCGTATACAGGATCAATTTCACGATAAAGGTTTGCAAGTGTTTGGTGTAAATGGGATCGATCGAAACAGACAAGAAATTGAAGTATTCATTAAAGACCGGGGCATGACTTACCCTACCCTGCTGGATACGAATCGGTCCATTACAAAATCATTAAAAATCAATGCATTCCCGACCTTGGTGTTGATAGAATCTGTGAGTCGAAAAGTAGTTTGGGTATCTTATGGCCACGATGCATCTACAGAAACAGCATTTGGGGAGGTTATAAACCAATATTTAAAATAGCATTCAGGCCACACTACTGGGCAATTTTCGCACAGATGTTACGCCGATGCATTTTCGCGGATGTCACACAGAACAATCTGTGTAACATTCGCATTTTTTTCGGTGTAACATCTGCGCGAAAAATGCCCTACACCATACGTTCATCCAGTTTTTTAACCAAAACACCCTTTCGAACAATAAATCTTAAAATTACCCGATATATTTGCCGAACTATATTTTCATAACAAACTATTTCCCAATGCAATCATTTAAATCCATCGTACTCCTGCTTTGTGTCGCTTTAAGCCATACCATTTTTGCACAAGGTATTGAATTTCAACACGATCCATGGGCCGAAACACTGGCCAAAGCAGAAAAGTCAGGCAAATTGATCTTCCTCGATGCCTACGCTTCCTGGTGCGGTCCCTGCAAAATGCTGACCCGCAACACCTTTACGGATGCTACCGTAGGAAAATATTTTAATAAAAACTTCATCGCCGCCAAAATTGACATGGAACTCGGCGAAGGCCCCGAACTCGCCCAAAAATATGGCGTGCAAGCCTACCCTACCTTGCTGTTTATCAATGGGAAAGGTGAATTGGTGCACCGCGGTGTGGGTTATATGACACCCGAACAGTTGCTCGAACTGGGTAAAGCAGCCTTTAACCCGGAAACCCAAATGGGCGCGATGATAAAACGCTACGAAGCAGGTACCCTGAATCCCGAATTGGTCGTATCCCTCATCAATACCCTCGAAGCTGCAGGCGACAACCGCGCAGCCACTGTCGCAAATGAATACCTTAAAAAACAAACCGACTTCAGTAACGCCGAAAACATCGAACTGGCCCTGCGTTTTGGAAATGACCCAAAAGCAAGCTATTTCAAACAATTGATGAAAGATTATGATGCGCTGCTGAAAGAACTGGGCGAAGAAATGCTGTTCGCAAAAATTCAGGACATCTATGTGCGCTACCACGTCAACAACGAAGGCTTGGCCATGGTTGATATGGATAAACTGATCCGCGCTACGTATACCAGCGGGGATGCCAACTTTTTCATCGCCAAATTTCATGTAAACTGGGCGGCTCAAAACAATGATGAAGAAGGCTTTTTAAATGCGGTTACGGAATTGATGCAAAAATTTCCATCCAGCAGCGCCGACGAACTCAACAGTTTCGCCTGGGCTTTCCACGAAATCTCGGACGACCCGAAACACCTGAAAAACGCCCTCAAATGGGCCAAAAAATCGGTTGAACTCGAGGAACAATACGCCAATACCGACACAGTAGCGGTACTTTTCGGCGAATTGGGCGATAAAAAAGAAGCCAAAAAATACGCCCAACGCGCCATCGAACTCGCAAAAAAAAGCGGCGATGATGCCTCTAGCACCGAAGCATTTTTGGAGAGTTTGAAGTAGGATTTCAGGCACTTCTGATTTTCAGATATTTACAAAAAAAGCACGACCCACAAGGGCCGTGCTTTTTTTGCAGCGCTCAATCTTTGTTTTATACCACTAAAGACCAACGCGCGGCAAGGGATTGAGCGAGGGAAAATCAAGCATTACATCTAAAGCCTCCTTTAGTCCCTCGTAAATGCGTAAATTTTATTGACGGGGCGACTTTTTCAGTCACCCCGCCAATAAAATTTACACGCTATCACAAATCCTTGATTCCTACAAAATATTCACCTCCGCTTCCAACCGCACCCCAAACCGGGCCCACACGGAATCAATAATCGCAAAAGCCAGCGCTTTTACTTCCGCCCCGGTAGCACCGCCGTAATTGACCAGCACCAAGGCCTGCTTTTCATAAGCGCCTGTATTGCCCACCCGTTTGCCTTTCCAGCCACACTGTTCGATGAGCCAACCTGCCGGAATTTTCACCCGACCATTGGGCAAATCAAACGAAACCACGTTGGGATTATCGGTCCGAATAGCCTCCAACACGCTGCGATCTACTTCCGGATTTTTAAAAAAACTACCACAATTGCCAATCTGGGCAGGGTCCGGCAACTTGGAACGCCGAATTTGAATAATGGCGGCACTGATGTCGGCGATGCCGGGATTTTCAACCTTTTGTTCTGCCAGGGTGCGGGTAATATCGCCGTAACTTAATTGCAAGCGATGCTGATGTTGCGTGAGGGAAAACGTAACCGAGGTAATACAAAATTTGCCTTTACCTTCTTTTTTAAAATAACTATCGCGGTAGCCAAATTGGCATTGCGCTTTATTGAACCGACAAATTTTGCCCGTTTCGAGCGCAACCGCCTCCAAATGCACAAAAACATCCTTAATTTCTACGCCATACGCGCCAATGTTCTGCACCGGCGATGCTCCCACCGTACCGGGAATAAGACTTAAATTCTCTACGCCGCCCAAACCGTTTTCTACGGCCCATAGCACAAATGCATGCCAATTAACGCCACCCCCTACTTTTACCCACACTTTGTTGTTAAATTTGCGCACGATTTCAATGCCCTCAATGGCGTTGTGTACCACCAGCCCCGGGATGTCCTGTGTAAGCAGCAAATTACTGCCGCCACCCAAAACCATCACGGGTTTTATGCCCATTTTTAAGACTTTTTGCAAATCCGCGACCTGTTCAATCCGTTCGTAATACTGTGCATGGACTTCAATTCCAAAGGTATTAAAAGGCAAAAGCGAAAAATGTTGGTGCATAACGATTGACTTGAACGGCAAAAGCGCAAAGATAAATCCTGAAGTGGGATGCTTTACAAAAACTTTAAATGCACATACCCGGCCAAAACCCAGCCCTTTCTGTCTAAACCATGCATGACGGAAGTTTAAAGGCTTGAAAGTACATATAAATGTAGCAATGCGACATTCATGTAATTTTTTTGGCAAGCATTTCGCTACTATTATTTTTTTTAATCCCGTCTCAAAAGCGATTTTTTATGAAACTAACACTACTCATTGCGGCTTTCATTGCGTTTACCGTGCCCTTAACGGCACAACAAGAGTCGATGTACACCCAGTACATGTTTAACAAAACCTTGTTTAACCCGGCTTGTGTTGGCTCCAACGGACATTTAACCGCCAACATCATCCACCGGCAGCAGTGGATTGGCTTCGAAGGCGCCCCGGTTACCCAGGCTTTAGGGGTGCATTCTCCCTTGCGCAGCGAAAAAATTGGTGCCGGATTTAGTCTTCAACGCGATAAAATTGGCAGCACGGAAATGTATGATCTGTTTGCTGCCTATGCCTATCAATTTCAAGTAGGCTACAACCTGAAACTTTCCATCGGCGTTCAAGGAGGCTTTACCAACTGGCATGCGGATTGGAGCGGTATCAACCTGGAGCAAACTACCGATCAGGTTTTTCAACAAAATTTAAATTTTTGGAAACCCAATTTTGGTGCGGGTGCTTATTTATTCAGCAAGCAATTTTATGTGGGCTTGGGTTGTCCCAAATTGCTGGAATACGATTTAAGTAAGGCAAAAAACGATCAAAATCCGGTATTTGGCAGCACCTATCGGCATTTTTATGGCACCGTCGGCGCTGTATTTCCTATTGGCAGCAGTGCAATGGTATTTCGGCCAAGCGCGATGGTCAAAACGGCCGGCTTAGGGAGCAGTTACCTGCGCAACGATGGTAAACAACGCATTGGAGCACCGACCACCATCGATTTGGACGCCTCCGTTTTTATGCAGGAAACCCTTTGGTTGGGCCTGGCTTTTCGCAGCGCTTTTTCGAAACAATACCAATCTGCCGAATCGGTGGATATCCGGGCTGCCTGGTATTTTCGAAATGGCTTACGCATGGGCGTTACGTACGACATTTTATTGAGTAAAATTCGAAAAGCCAGCGCAGGATCCGTGGAACTGATGTTGGGTTACGAATTTGATATTAAAATTAATAAAGTAGCCTCCCCGCGCTATTTTTAAAACAAACCTGACCAACCAATCATGATCCGTATTTGCAGTTTATTATTTTGCTACACCTTATTGTTTGCCGCACAAGCATCCGCCCAATCCATCAACTTGCGCCGTGCAGGCGATGCAATGCAGGAACTGGATTATATGACCGCCATCCTGCTGTATCAACAAACCCTTCAAAATGAAGATGTTGCAGAGGCGAAAATCAACCTCGCTGAATGTTACCGCAAGATTAACGACACCGAAAATGCCGAGTATTGGTACGAAAAAGTAGTGCGATTGCCCAATCCGAAGCCTATATATAAACTGTATTATGCCATGATGCTGCAGGCAAATGGCAAAAATCTATCGGCCAAACCCTGGCTGCAACAATACCTGCAAGAAAATCCCGATGATGCCCGCGGCCAGTTTTTGCTCAAATCCTGCGAAGTGGAAGCGTCTTTGAAAACCCGAAACCGCGATATTTATGTCGTGACCCCCCTGCCATTTAATTCAAATTTGGACGATTTTAGCCCGTCTCTCATCGACGATCAAATTATTTTTGCCAGCGACCGCGACCGTGGAACGATCATCAAACGCACCAGTATGTGGACGGGCAACCCGTTTTCTGATTTGTATGCCTTGCAGTATAAAAGGGCGGGTGCACAACCAGGTGATTTTAATTACACCGAACCGACGAAGTTTTCAAAAGAGATCAATACTAAATACAATGAAGCGGCGGTGGCCATTGCACCCGACCATCAAACCATCTATTTTACCCGCAACAATTACCTCGATGGCAAAACCGGCCACAGCGAAGAAGGCTTGGTGAAACTGAAAATATATGCCGCTAAAAAAGACCCTGCTACCGGCGAATGGAGCCAGATTGAAAGCATGCCCTTTAATTCAGATGAATTTCACACGGCATTCCCCTCAGTGAGTGCCGATGGCAAACGCCTGTTTTTTGCAAGCAATAAGCCCGGTGGCTATGGTGGTATGGATTTGTATGTGAGCAACTGGGAAAATGGAAATTGGGGACCGGCAATCAACCTGGGCCCAATTATCAATACGGAGGGCAACGAAATATTTCCCTTTATGGCCTCCGATAACCGTTTGTATTTTGCTTCCAATGGGCACATCGGCCTGGGCGGACAAGATATTTACTACTCCAGTACGACAGGCGGACAGGATGCCTGGAACCTGCCCATCAATTTGGGCGCGCCCGTCAATTCGAACCACGACGATTTTGCCATTACGTTTGGACGAGATTTGAGTTGGGGCTTTTTCACCTCCGATCGCGATGGGGGCGTTGGCCGTGATGATATTTATGGATTTCAAAAACATGCAACCCCGGTGGAAGTGTACGCTTATGATGCCTCCACCAAAAATCCGCTCCAAGGTGTGGTCATTTCCAGCAGCAAATCGGGACTTTCCATCACCACCGGCAAAGACGGCAAGGTTACTTTTGATATGCGGAACGCCGATTGCGATGATTTTTCGGTGACTAAAAAAGGGTTTGAAAGCAGCACCCAGCAAATTTGCACCAACGACAGCACCCAAGGCAGTGTGCCCCGCATCGAAATTGCCGTTCAAAAACAGTATAATTTTACCGTGCAAGGCATTGTTTTTGACATGACCGATGGCTTACCCGCCGATGCTGCCAGTGTGATGCTGCTCAATGATTGTGGCAAAGCCATTCCGGAAGCAGTGCTTACCAACGATAATGGCCGTTTTAAATTTAAACTAGACAAAGCCTGTACCTATCGACTCCGGGCGGTGCATGATGGATACATTGCCGCCGAATCGGCACCCTTTACCACCAAAGATTTACGCGCCAACCATATTTTTCGGGTAAATATCAACCTGGAGCCCTACCAGGATGGCAAAATAACCGCCAGCACCGATGGCAGTCCCCGGTTTAATCCGGCAAGTGGCTTGTACGAACTCCCGGATGGAACCCCGGCCAATTATGTAATGGGGGAAGGGATGGAAGTCAAAAATGGCATTTTGTACGATGATGGCAGCCCTAGCTTGCCCGCTAAAAACACCTGGGCACGCAGCGGATCGGGCTTTTTGATCAATTTATACTACGATTTTGATCAAATTGCAGTTAGCGAAGCCTCCAAACAAGAATTGAGTCGCCTCCTTAATATGTTGCTGACCAATCCGGAAATGAACATCGAAATTGCCGCGCATACCGACGCCCGCGGCTCCGATGCCTACAACCTGCAACTGAGTCAGTCCCGCGCCGATGCGGTCGTTGCCTGGCTGGAAGAGAAAGGCGTACCTAAAAAACGGTTGGTCGCCCATGGTTACGGCGAAACCCAACTGGTCAATCAATGCGGCAATGAGGTCAACTGTACCGAACAGGAGCACCAACTCAACCGCCGTACCGAATTTCGAATTCTTGGGAAAAATGGGGAATTGATTTCCAAGCCCCAGAAAGGCGTGAAAGTGGTGCCTTGTGCGGGGTGTCCGTTTTAAGGTTAAAACCGGTGCGTTTCTAAGCGCTGCGAAGACTTGCGAATCTTTTCTAAGCGCTTGCGAAGCTTCTCTAAACGTTTGCGAAGCTTTTCTAAACGTTTGCGAAGCTTTTCTAAACGCTTGCGAAGCTTTTCTAAACGCTTGCGAAGCTTTTCTAAACGCTTGCGAAGCTTTTCTAGGCGCTTGCGAAGCTTTTCTAGGCGCTTGCGAAGCTTTTCTAAACGCTTGCGAAGCTTCTCTAAGCGCTCGCGAAGCTTTTCTAAACGCTTGCGAAGCTTTTCTAAACGCTTGCGAAGCTGCTCTAAACGCTTGCGAAGCTGCTCTAAGCGCTTGCGATATTCAACACCCGGGATTTACATTACAGGATGCGCTCAATTACGCTGACAACTGGACGATCAATATGGGCACAGTTTTGTACCCACTATTAGGTGATTAACCCATGAAAGCAGTTATTGACCATTTTTCCACAAACGCTTTTCCCCCATTTTAAACAAAATCTTGTTAAAATGAAGTTCTTTTTTGTGTTGTTAAATGCCTGTTGTGATTTTGATGAGGACACTAAGGTAAAAAATGCAGGTACTGCAAATATACAAGCCGAGGACATTGGGTTAATTTTTGATTGGTGGCCGCTGGATGATTTATTTACGAGTCATCCAGAGATTTTTTGTACTGAACGGCTTAAATACCTTTTATCTGCACATCATCTACCCTTTTCAGGATTGACATTTGAAGAGGTAAAGCGCATCCATACCGGGTCTAATTGGGAAGAAAACTACCCCAAAGCACGCCCAGGCAACTATTGGCATATACGTGTGCACGGAACACCGCTTCTTGATGACTTTGGAACATGGTCCGAAAAACGATATTTAGTGGTTTCTGAACGCGCGATAAATTTTTTGTTTCTTAACCATGTCACAGATATGATGGGTGGAGAAATTAATATGGATATCGCTGAGTACTTTAGCATCTATGAAAAACTATTAGAGTCTAACAATTATCAGACGCTCCCACCTCGGATTTTTGACCTGATACGGTTGGTAGAAGTCCTTAAATATTCCTCAAAATCAGACATCTCTTTAACATGATACCATTTGGTAAAAATATATTGTTCTATTTTATTGGTTTTGTTTCTCTTGCACACGGGTGCTCTGAGCCAAACATATCCGATGTTAGAATCGAACGTTTTGAAAAAATGGATGAACAACCGGGAATAGAATGTTACCTTGTTTATGGGTATCATCATTCTATTGAACAAGAGGTTGGATTATTGATTGATAAATATGTATGTGATAGTATTTTTTCAACCATTAAGATTGAAAGCACAAGCCGCTCCCAAGAAAAACGTTTAGTATTTTTCAAAAAGAATAAAAATACTAATAATAAAGAAACTTACAGGTCCAAAATAAAAAGAGCAATAGTGTATCGAGATGTAATTTTTGAATATGTTTTTGACAGAAAGGATGATTCCACGATCGTTCCATCACGAAGAATATATAGAGTTAACGATCCAGATATGGTTATAGAACCATTTAGATGTAACTAATTGTATTCAGAGCAAGACAAATCATATATACCGAGGAAACCCAACCCCCTTCTCCCAATACTCAACCCCCAACAATATAGCCTCGGCCACCTCCACAATACTCCGCTTGCTCGTATCAATCACCAGGTTAAAATTATTCAAATTGGTGCTATCGGCCTTATATTTGACTAAAAAACGGGCATTTTCGCTGAGTTTGCGGGCCTGAATTTTTTCAATCGCTTCTTCCCTGCTTTTGTAATTTTCGCTGTTCCGGGTCGGGTCTTTCAAAATCCGGTCGGCCGCGATTTCCACAGGGGTTTGCAAATACACCTTAAAAGCATTGGGCAGAAAAAACCAGGCCATGCGGCTATCCACCACATACCCGTGCGGATCGGTGCCCAAGGAGATAAATACACTGTCAATTTGTTCGTCAATCCGTGGGTCGGTGTCCGCCAAACGGTTCATTTCCAGGGTGTCCATGCCCATGTCGGCTGCCAACTGGCGTTGAATACGGCCGGTTGAAATATATTGAAATCCGGTTCTTTCGCACAATATCGCGGAAGTCGCGCTTTTCCCACTGCCCAAATCGCCAGTGATTGTAATTTTGGTAGATGTTGCAATATTCATAGGTCCCTAAAAAAAGTACGCAAAGGTATATTGTAGATTCCTGCAAAAACCGCTTTTCTTTGACCCTTATTTGGCAAAACCCAAAATTGTGAAAAATAAGCACCTCGTTCTGCTTTTTATGCTTGTGCTGGTTGCTGGCTTATTGCGTCGGTATGTACCCTTGCCGTATGCACACTTTTTCCAAACCAATTTGATTCGCATCGACCGGGATAGCCTCGATTGGGTTTTCATTTCGGCACCTGGTAGTAATGTCCTGGAGTTCAAAAAAACCGAACAAGGGTGGGTTGGCACTCAAAATGAACGCACCCTGCTGGTGCCCGACAGCTTGATTGTTCCATTTGTACAGCCGATGTTTGCCATGGAGTCTATTCGTGCTATTACGGATCAGGAGTTGGATTCCAGTGGTTTGCAAACAAGTAGTTTGATGGTCATTCAACTGCGCACCACCGAACAAACGTTGGTCCAAATCGGCATTGGCCGGGTGATCACATACCAGGGCGCGCCTGCAACTTTTGTGCAAATAGACCAGCATGTGGGTCGTTTTTTGGTAAAAGGTGATTTACGCAGTCCTTTTCAAACCAATTTGAACGCCTTTCGAACACCCGGCATCTGGCATTGGCGCATCGATCAGATACAAGCCTGCCAACTCAATTGGCCCGATTTGCCTGCTTTAACGCTCGAACGCAATGATTCAACAGGGCTTTGGGCAAATACCCACGGTGTAACGGTAACGCAAGACCTTTTTGTTCAATGGCTAAAATGCCTGGACGGTTTGAATACGGCTCCTTATGCCGATCATTTTGATCCGGTGGCACATCCCGATGCGCAGGTCGCAAATTTTGATTTTTACCAGTCGAAAGATACCGTACGATTAAATTTTTACCAGTTGCAACGGCCAGACCTGCCTGAAGTGTTGCGAAATTATCCGGCGCAAGCAGCATTTTCGGCCACCTATTTTGTACATTCGAGCCAAAATAAAGGCAATTTTTTTGCCATCACCGATACCGCCAAGGCCCGACAGATTTTGGCCGGACCTGGTCGATTGGAAGCAGTTTTACGCGATTCACTTGCCCATGATACACATTAAACACACCAAATTGGCCAATTGGGCCAATTTTCCCGTGACGAATGCCACCCTAAGCACCCCGGAAACCCAGGAAGAATTGCAGGAATACGTGGTGCGGCAGGATCAATTGATTGCACGCGGCAATGGAAAGTGTTATGGCGATGCGGCCCTGGGTGCCCATGTTGTTTCGATGCTCAACTTGCACCAACTCTTGCATTTTGATGCTGCCAATGGGATTATTGAATGTGAGGCAGGCAAATTGCTCTCCGATTTATTGCCAATTATCGTTCCTGCAGGTTGGTTTTTTCACGTTACCCCCGGTATCAAATCCATTACCGTGGGTGGCGCCATTGCCAGCGATGTGCACGGCAAAAACCATCCGGTAAAAGGTTGCTTTTCCAATTGGTTGCTTTCTTTTCAACTGTTGCAAGGCGATGGCCAAATCATTACCTGCACTCCTACCCAAAATGCTGATTTATTCTGGCAAACCTGCGGTGGTATGGGTTGGACAGGCATCATTTTGAGCGCCCGTTTTCAACTAATGCGCATTCAATCGACCGAAATGCGGCAACTCAACGTGCGCGCACAACATTTGAACGGCCTATTTGAGGCTTTTGAAGAATACGAGGCCTGGTCGTACGCGGCCGCCTGGGTAGATGGCACGGCAGGAGGTGCCCGTTTTGGGCGCGGTGCGGTGTTTTTTGCCAACCACCTGGAAGATCCAGATCGTCAAAAACCGCTGGCATTTGAAGTAAAACCCAGTTCTAATATTCCATTTTTTGCGCCCTCCTGGGTGTTAAATCCCTGGTCAATTCGCCTCCACAACGCCATGTACAATGCAAAAGCGGGTAAGCCGGAACACCAGGTTTCGCTTGACCAGTATTTTTATCCATTGGACCGGGTACAAAACTGGAATCGTTTTTATGGCCGCCGCGGATTCATACAATATCAGTTTTGTTTGCCCAAGGAAAATGCCCAGGCAGGCATGGCAACCTTGCTACATCGGGTGCGCAATAGCCCCGACACACCGTTTTTATCGGTACTCAAACGCCATGGTGCGCGTCCCAAAGAGGCCATCCACTCCTTTCCCATTGAAGGTTATTCGTTGGCGCTCGATTTTCCGCGTACCAGCACCATTGCACGTTTGGTGCCCATTTTAGATGAAATTGTTTGGGAACATGGCGGTAAAATATACCTCACCAAAGATGCATTGTCGGCCCCCAAAATGGGTCGGATAGACCCCAACGCCTTTGGAGAAGCCAAATTTTGTTCGCTGCTTAAAGCCAGAATTGCCCAATGATGTTGCAGTACCGACGGTGGAAGTGGGTGTTTTTGCTCCTACCCTTGTTTTATATGATTTGTTATGCACCCTATGGCATCAATGAATCGGATGGCGGTTTTATTACGGGCCTTGCCTGGCAGGTCTTAAGCGGTAAAACCTTGTACCAAGATATCACCTACGTACGCCCGCCCATGAGCATTTGGCTGCGGGTATTAGAACTGCGTATTTTTCCTGAAAACTGGGCGATATTGGCCGAACGCTGCATGTTTTACGCAAAAGTGGCGCTATACACCTATTGCGCAGCGGCCATTTTGATCAAAAACGAACAAAAATGGGCATTGGCTGCCATAGGATATGTGGTGTCGGTACATTGTTATCCGGCCGCTGCCTGGCACACCGTGGACGGTATTTTATGGGGTGTATTGGGTTTTTGGTTTTTAGGGGAAGCGCTGCGGGCAAATAAAAAGACAGGGTTTGTGCTGGCAGGGGCTTGTTGCATCATTGCAGCCAGTTTGTGCAAGCAGTCTTTTTACCCTTTGCTGGTATTATGGCCAATTGTGTTGGGGTGCCTTTTTTCCGTGCGAAAGTTTTTAATCGGTATAACAGGCATAATTGGGACGGCGGCTGCTTTTTTCGGATATTTATACAAACAAGGCGTATTAAGCAACTATTTGAACCTAACAGGCGGCGCTTCCGAATCAGGACAGGCCATCCAACATGGCATATTCGACTATTTTGATATTAATTTGTTGCTGATTCTGCCTTTTGCGTGCGTGCTGGCGCTCCTGTACATAGTCCAAAAAGACTGGTTTGCAAAAACATGGAGTCTTGGTTACAAAGCATTGATTTTATCAACTTTAGGAATTGTGTTTTTGTTGTTACTCCCCCTCAGTTATGGATTGGTAACCTGGAAAAACCAGGCCTTTACCCTACCCTTTGCACAATCCCGCTTGTTATTTGATGGGGCTGTACTTTGGGGTGCCTGGGCCTGGTATCGGGGGCATTGGAGCCTGGAGCAAACCTTGCGATTTGCAGCGTTATTGGGGGTAAGTTGGTGTGCTGGTTTAAGTTGGGGGTACAGTTTGCCCATTTTATGTGCCGTTCCATGGGTGTATGCCTGGATGGATATAGCAACCGTGTTTGGACAAAAGTTTGTTTTGCCCCAGCGTTGGCGTGGTGCCTGGCTTAGCTGGCTGCAGCCCGTTTACTTTGTTTTATTGCTGGGCGTGTTTGGTTTTGCCTACACCTTTTTATATAATGATGGTAAACGATCGGACGCGCAGGTGCACTTGGGGGCCATTTTTCCAAAACTACAAGGCATTTACACCTCGGCCGCACATGCTGGCTTGTACCGCGACCTACAGCAATTGGCAACACAGTATGGCCCGGGCTTTAAAACCTTGCCGCATTTTACCCTGGCAAATTATTTAACCAACACATTTCCTGTGCTACCCCTCGATTGGGTCGTATTGCGTGAAAGTGGCAGAGACAACTCTTTAATAGATAGCACTTTAAATAAAAAGAATTTTTTATTTTTCGTTCAAAAAGCGCAAATACAACGCATTCAAATTGACCCTGAAATGAAATTCGCGCAAAAAGTTTTAGAAAAAGGCAATATCATTGCGGAAACCCCACATTTTCTGGTGGTACGAACTAGTCATGAATAACAACACCTTACACCCGGTTGCAATCCAATTGCCTGATGAACCGGCAAAAACACTTGTCCTTTTTGATTTCGATGGTACCCTGACCAATTCGGATTCACTGGGGCGCTACCTTTCCTTTTCCCTGGGTTATTTGCGGTTTTTCATTGGCCTGCCCGTGGTTCTGCTGCGTTTTTTCTACCTGCTTGTTTTTAACAAATGGGGCAATGGCGTTGCCAAGCAACAATTGATGACCACCTATTTTAAAGGAAAAACCAGGTCCGAAATGGAAACCATGGGCAAGGCATTTATTCCGAGCCAACGTATTTCCCTGCTCAATCCGACCGTACTCGGTTGGCTGCGCGCTTACCGCGATGCAGGTTGTCGGGTTGCTGTGGTATCGGCTTCATTTGATGTTTGGTTGCAGCCTTTTTGCAGTTCCGAACAAATTGAACTGATTTGCACCCGTTTGGAATTTAAAAACGATCGTTTTACAGGCCAATATGCAACGCCCAATTGCAATTATGATGAAAAAGCCAATCGCATCCGTGCAGCTTTTACACTGGAAAATTACACAAACATTATCGCTTATGGCAATTCAAAGGGCGACCATGCGATGTTTGAATTAACCACAGAAGCCTGGAAAACAGATCGAAAAGGCATTTTTGAACGCTATAAATAAGTTTTTGCTGTTAAATTGTTTGTTTTTCTGTTTCATCTTCGCAGAAAGCCGCATTTTTGACCTGCTTAAATGCACCTACTATGAAAAATATTTTTTTAGCAACAGTTTGCCTGTTTACCTGCCTGCAACTGGCACAAGCCCAATCGGAAACCGGCAAAAAAGCCGATGGTTATCCGGCACCACCACAATCTGACCTGAAAACACCCCCTGTGCGCATTAAACCGGTGGACGATAAATCGGCACCCGCGGTTTATTTCAAAAAACAAATAACCAAACTGAAAAATGCCTACCAAACAGGCAATCTCAGCGACCTGGTAGCGACCGAACAAAAAGTGCAAGATTTATTGCGCAAGCAAACACAAGATTTGGAGGCAAAAATTGCCGCAAGCAAGCCCGCACCCGCCATTCGCCTCCAACACCTGGAGCAAATGAAACGGGTGCTTACAGCGTTTGATGGACATAGTTTTGACCTCTCTAAGCCCGAAGCAGCAGAAAAGGATTTTGCTTTGCTAGACGAATTTGCAAACATATTGCAAGCGGAATCGGAGGCTAAAGACTAACACTCAGCACCAAACCAATTTTGCTGTATTGGGAACCTTGAAAACTATTGATCACATCGATCCGTAAAGGCCGCACAAATTTGTAGCCGATGTTTTCAAAACCAACATTCACCTCCCAATAAGGCAAATTCTGCACTTGATCCCTTAAAATGGCATCCTGGCGCGTCCACAACACGTTGACGCCAAATACCTCTTTCCAGTTGAGTCGGCGGATGCCCGGGATCTTGTCCAATAACCAACCTTGCAGGTGATGTTGTACATGTAAGGTTGCATAAGCGTCCTGGGTACTGAAGTTGTAATAAGGCAACATAAAGAAGCTGTTCAGAAAATTACCGCCGCCAAACCAGGTCTGGTTGCCATCAAAATGCTGATAATCAATAAATTCTACGCGTTTAGAACGCAGAAAAATACCCGCATCCAAACGCAGGTCAGTATACCCTGCCAACCCTAAGGACAGGCCGGTTTTACGAAGTTCAGCCGATATCAAATCATAATCGACGTCGCTACCCGCAATACCAGCAATGGCTTTCTTGTACCGCACATAAAGATCTGGCCATTCGGAAGCGAAGTATTCCCGGTGATCAGGGAAGGTGTTGTACGTTTCTCCAATGCGAAAACGCGCTTCCACATCGAGCAAAAATGCCTGATGACGATCAAAAAAGCCATCCGTTCGGGTACTTGGAATTGGATCATTGGGCGCATAGGTCCGCTCTTTTTTACGGAATGAATAGTTGGTGTTGTTTACCAGGGATTTTCGCTCGTTCCATTCAGCGCCTACTTTTAATAGAATGCCCGAACCAATGCGTTGTGACCAGGCCGCCCGACCAAATGTTTTTTCATACAATTTCATGTAATTGAGTTTGCCATACAGCGAATAAAGGCCATTCAAACCGGGGCCAATGGGCAAACTGCTGTTGTATTGGGTAGGAAGTACCCCGCCACTCAATTCAAGGGTGCTGTAGCGGATACTTTCAAACTTGCGCTGCACCAGGAAAGAGGCCCGAAACCGTTGTTCGGACGCACCGTAATTCAAATCACCGGTAATTTTTAGCGATTTTCCTGTTTTTTCATCCGTTCGGGTATAACTGGGCTTGAAATAAAAAGCCAAGCCTTGAACGGCATTAAATTGTATCCATTCCGATAAGCCCGGAAAACGAAGGTTGGTCTTTTTATAGGTATTGTCCCAACTGTAGCCGGTTAACAAATCGCCCAATTCGAAGCGATTTTTCACACGGTCAACACTATCAAGGTACGGTTTAGCCGACTGGATGCGGTAAATGCTGTCTTTTCGGGTGTAATCCCGTGTTTCCTCCAAGGTAAGCGGTACCGGGCGGGTTTGGCTCCAGTACACGGTGTCGCGCTGGTTGGCGATCGGCTCAATTTTAAAGGTTTCGCGGTTGAAAAACTTTTGGCTAAAGGTGTCCGTCAAGTTGTAATTGGAAAACACACTGTTGTAAAAACCGCCAATTTTAAATCCAAGCAAGCCAAATTTAAAATTAGTGACTTGTGAAAGCAAGCGCCAGGTATCCGGCTTTTCGAGCAAGACAAATTCTTGTCGAAACCGCATCGTATCCAGAATGGGTTGCTTAATCGCATTGCCCGTAAGCGCTAAATCGGCCCCAGCCAGGTTCCAATATTGATCGACAATATACAAATACCCCGAAAAAGCCGGATCGTATTCGCGTTTTGGGCGCAATTGTATCTTTTCTATTTTATATCCGTTGTTGTCCGTGTATTCTCCAATATATTTAAAAATATAATAACTAAACGCATTGTCGGCCAAAGGAGAAAGAATGTCTCGGTTGATGTTGATGCGTTCTGCGTACAAATCGAAATCGGTGAGGGTAGCGCGGTTCATGCTGTAGGCGCCTTCCGCACCACTTACCTTGCTGGAAATCATTACTTCCTTTTTCTTGGACGGGTTTTTCTGTTCGTACACTTTTGAAACGGATTCGGCCAGGTAAATGATGCCCGTGCGGTTGGAGTCCAGGATTCCTCCCATGTCCCCCACATCCTTGCCCATGATTTTTTTGGGGGCATCCATCATTTTATAAAATCCTTTGATGTACACATCTACACTGTAATCGCGCACTTTGTCGCGGTAGTAGGAGCGTTTGGCGATGGCAGCGCGCATGATGGCATAGGCGGGATCTTCGCCCGTAATAACCACTTCACCCAATTGCAGGTCACTGGGTTGCATTTGAATGCTCAAATTCAGTGTCCGGGCGCTTACCTCAACACGCTGGGTATTTTGTTTGTAACCAATGTATTGCACCATCAGATCGGCCTGACCAACCGGCACATTCAGTTTGAAATTGCCTTTTGCATTGGTCGCGGTACCATTGCTGGTATTTTTGATATATACCGTAGCGAAAGGAAGCGGCTCCCCGTTTTCATCAAGTACGATACCTTGAATTACGCCGGATTGTTGGGCCTGCACCAGTTGGGCGGCCAGGAAAAAAATCAAAAAAAGTAGCTTAATTTTAGACATAACATGGATTTGTGAGACAAAAATGGTTAATCATCTTTCAGGTTCGAAACATGTATCGCATCTTTAACCCTATTTTAACCGTAATATGGACTTAAGTGTTCGATTTGTTGATTTTATCGCGCAAAATAATTTGATTTTGCCCGAACAGCGCATTTTGCTTGCGTTGAGTGGCGGGCTCGATTCGATGGTGTTGGGGCACTTATTGAAAGACGCAGGTTATACTTTTGGGGTTGCTCATTGTAATTTTCAATTGCGCGGTGCCGAATCGGAGGCCGACATGGCTTTCGTAGAGCAGTGGTGCGCGCAAAACGGGATTCCGTGTTGGGTGCAGCGCTTCGACACCCGTTTACATACGACCCAAACGGGAGATTCGATTCAAATGGCTGCGCGCACCTTGCGTTACAACTGGTTTGAGCAATTGCGCATGGCCGAGGGTTTTGATGTGATGGCAACGGCCCATCATTTGAATGACGCTTTGGAAACGGTTTTGTTACAATTCAGCCGTGGAACAGGTTTGGATGGCTTGGTGGGTATGCCGATGAAGCAAAATCACCACATTCGGCCCTTGTTGTTTGCCACCCGGGCCGAACTGGAGGCCTTTGCACAGGCGCGGGCGCTTGCTTGGCGCGAAGACCAAAGCAATGCCGACGATCATTACGATCGAAATTTTATTCGACACCATATTATACCGCAGTTTGAACAATTACGTCCGGCATTTTTAAGCATTGGCGCCCGTAATTTGGCGCGTTTGCAGGCAACACGCGCCAATTTGCAATATTTTACCCAACAATTTTTGGGAGAAAACCCGATGCGGGTAGAAACTGCACGGCTCGCCGAATTACCCGCCCCCGCTGCTTTTTTGCACGATTGGCTTAAGCCCCATGGTTTTGATCGTGCTCAAACCCAACAGATGGCCGACAACCTGAACTCAATCGGGATGCAATGGGAAGGTAAATCTGGTTGCAAATTATTGGTAGACCGGGGAGTATTGTTGCTGGAAGAGGCCGAAAATGTGCCTAAAACCGAACAAATAACCCTGCAAGCCGATGATTTGATGGTACGCTTACCCGATCGAAACCAGTTATTTATGATTCCGGTTGATTTACCGGCCGAGTTTCCCGATGGTAAAGTTACGGTGCTGGTGGATGCGGCCAAACTACAATTTCCCTTAACTTTGCGGCATTGGCAACCAGGCGATGTGTTTCAACCGCTTGGCATGGACGGAAAACACCAGAAATTGCAGGATTTTTTTACCAATCAGAAACATTCGCGTTTTGATAAGGATAAAACCTGGATTTTGGTAAATGGCGACAGTGCCATAATTTGGGTGCTCGGCTTTCGTCCAGATGAGCGTTTCAAAATTCGGCCCGACAGTAGTAAAGGACTCAAAATCAATTACATAGAACTTGCTTGAACTAGGATATTTACCCCCCGTATCATGGATGTGTTTGTTGTGGAATACGCCGCAATTGAAAATAGAGGCTTGCGAGCATTTTCAAAAAGGATCGTACCGGAACCGATGCCATATTGCAGGACCAAACGGAGTTCAGCGCCTGAGTATTCCATTATTTAAAGGAAAACACCAGCAAACAGCCATCCGGGAGGTGCGCATTGCTTATGATACCCCTTGGCAAAGGCTGCATTGGCGCAGCATCCTGGCGGCATACGGAAACGCGCCTTATTTTGAGCATTATGCCGATGGTTTGGCCCCTTTTTACCAAAAAAACCACACTTTTTTATTTGATTTCAACCTTTTGCTCCTGGAATATGTTCTACAGAAAATAAATTTCCAAGGAAGCCTTCATTTCACCGAAACATTTGAAGTGCCGACCAGCGCGGTATCTGATGATTATCGCAACCAGTTATCACCCAAACAACCCACGGCAGCAACCTGGTTTCAACCAACGCCGTATGCCCAGGTTTTTATGGAAAGAAGCGGCTTTTTGCCCGATTTGTCGGTGCTGGATTTGTTGTTTTGTTATGGAAAACAAAGCGGAAAGATCCTGGAATCATCTTTTCTCACTGCAAAGTAAATGTTGTAAATTCGTGCCCGTTTCAAAATAATATGTCCACCCAGAAAGGAAAATGAACCTTTTCGTACAATTTTACCTTTGACCATGAAATCCAATACCATTCTTTATACCGTCTTTTCGTTGTTGTTTTTGGGCATTGCTGCTTGTGCAGGCCCAGAAAAGAAAGCCGTTTCGGCGCCGGAACAACTCAAAGCCCTCGATTCGCTCATGATGGCGCCGAGCGGTGAAATCAAAGATATGAGCAAGGCACAGGAATTCATAACACTGTCCGAACAATACGCCGAAACCTTGCAAGCCAAGGACCCTAACCAAGCAGCCGAAGTATTAGTGAAGGCTGCCGGATTGGCGGTTTCCCTTTCCAACGGAGAAAAGGCCCTCTCGCTGTACCAAACCGTAGCCGAAAAAATGCCCCAACAGGCAAAAGCGCCCATGGCCTTATTTATGACCGGTTTTGTGCAGGAAAATTTGCTGAAAAACCTGGACAAGGCAAAAACGGCGTATGAGTTATTCCTACAGCGCTACCCCAATGATCCTGATTTTGCAGATGACGCGCAAAATTGCCTGAAACTACTCGGAAAGTCACCCGAAGAAATTTTTCAGCAGTTTGAAAAGCAAAGTAAAGAAACGCAAAAAGCCACTCAAAAATAAAAGTGTTGAATTTTGCGCATTTTGAAGCCGAGTTTCAGGCGGCTGTGGCACAATTGGCTGGTCCGCCGCGTTTGCGCCTGGCCCCAACCCCTTCCGGTTATTTGCATGCGGGCAATCAATTGAATTTTCGGTGGAATGCACAATTAGCGCGCGCGCATCCGCAAGGACGGCTGTTGCTGCGCATCGACGACCTCGACCAGGCCCGAAAGCGGCCGGAATACCTGCAAAACATATTTGATACTTTACAAATACTGGGTATTGCGCCCGACGAAGGTCCGGGCGACCCGGTTGATTTTGAGCAAAACTGGTCGCAGCGATTGCGTTTGCCTTTGTATCATGCAGCCTTGGAGCAGTTGCGGGCCGGTGGACATTTGTTTGCCTGTGGCTTATCCCGCACCGAATTGGCGGCCTTAGGTAGCCGTTACCCGCCCAATCTGCGCGATCAAGGACTTTCGTTGGATGCGCCTGATGTGAGTTGGCGGATCAAAACCCCGCCAGATTTTCCATTGCCTGATTTTATCGTGCGCCGCCGCGATGGCATTCCGGCCTACCAATTGGCCAGCGTGGTGGATGATGTGCACTTTCGCATTACCCATGTCATCCGTGGGGCCGATTTGTTGGATTCAACCCGGGCACAACAGTATCTGGCGCAGTGCTTGGGAGCAACTGATTTTCAACAGATTGTATTTTTACACCATCCTTTGTTGCTGGATGAAGCCGGTCAGAAACTTTCAAAATCGGCAGGAAATGGACGCAGCGCTTAAAAGCCTATCCACCAATTAAAATCATACTGCGATCCGTAAGCATCACCGTGTCATCAAAGGTGCCGCGGGTGGGTCGTTTGTCCCACACACTTTGAAAAATCAGGGGAGTAATATCTTCCTTTTGTCTGAATGGGGTTAATAAATCCGTCTCTGTATTGGAAAACAGGCAGTTTTTCATTTTGCCATCTGCCGTCAGGCGCATCCGGTTGCAACCCGCACAAAACAAGTCAGAAACGGTGGTAATTACCGCAAACGTACCAGCAAATCCGGCAACCTGGAATTTCTTAGCGGTGTCATTGGGAGCGTCGCTCAGTTTTTCAATTTCAAATTGATTGGTAATCCGTTCCAAGATTTCTTGAAACGGCACCACTTTATTTTCATTCCAGGCATTTTGCACAAAAGGCATGAATTCAATAAAGCGAATATGCAAGGGTAAATGGCGGGTAAGTTCTACAAAATCAAGAATTTCCGCATCATTGACCCCACGCAGCAGCACCACGTTTATTTTGGTATGCAAACCCGCCTGCAACAACAATTGAATGTTTTGCCAAACGCGCTCAAATTGATCGCGCCGGGTTAAAACTGCAAATTTTTCTCGATCCAGGGTATCCAAACTCACATTTAAGGAGCGCACACCCGCCGCAACCAGCACGTCCAGGCATTGATCCAGGAGCACGCCGTTGGTGGTCATGGTCAATTCAATAGGCAATTGAGCAAGTGCTGTGATGATGGCCGGTGCATCCTTGCGCACCAACGGCTCGCCGCCCGTCAGCCGGATTTTGCGCACACCCAGGGAAACAAAAAGCCGTGCAATCGCGATAATTTCCTCCGTTTGCATCAGTCTTTCCTGGGGCCAGAATTGCATATTTTCATCAGGCATGCAATACAAACACCGGAAATTGCACTTATCCGTGAGGGATATCCGAAGATAATCATGCACGCGCTGGTATTGATCAATCAGTGGATTTGAAAGGCCATCAGTCCCCATTTTTGTTGTCTTTGAACAAAGATAACTGTTCTTTTTCGCTTTTCTTCAGCGTTTTAGCAGTTTGGGCATACGAATGGTCGACCAAATGCCGCAACATTTTATCATCCAGGCTGCCGTCAAAGTCTACCGTATTCCAGTGTTTTTTATTCATGTGATACCCTGGTTGCACCTCCGGGTATTGCTCACGGAGTTCCAATACATAATCTGGGTCGGCTTTCAAATTGACCGTAAACCGATCGCTATCCAGGCCGGTGAGGGCAAATATTTTACCCAACACCCGAAAAACAAGCGTTTGCTCTCCAAAGGGAAAATCTTCCGTAACCCCTTCTTTTTCAAGGCAATATATGCGAAATGCTTCTATGTCCATTTGAATAAATGGTTTAAACAATTACCATTCTTGCGACATCGGGTGCAGCATCAACTCATCAATGATCACATGGGCAGGCGCATTGAGTATGTAGGCCACCGCATCGGCAATGTCCCGAGGTTGCAAATAACTGGCGCGGTGCGGCTGTCCAGGATCGCCCTCGTGAAAATAGGTGTCCACCAAGCCGGGGTAAATGACGCTCACTTTAATGCCCAGTTTGCGCACTTCCCGCCGAACGGCTTCAAAATAAGCATGTTGTGCATATTTGCTGGCGCAATACAAACTGCCTTCAGCAAAAGTGCGCTTTGAAACATCGGATGCAATGCCAACAATATGCCCGGTTCCCGCCGATTTCATGGTCGGTAAAACCGCTTTGGTCAATAAAAAGGAGCCTTTTACATTAACATCCATCACCTGGTCCCATTCCTCCGTTGTAATCATTTCGGAGTTTTTAAAAACACCCACCCCGGCATTGTTAATCAGGGTGTCGATGCGGCCAAAATCCTGCAAAACCTGATTAACGGTAGCCTGCACCTGTTCGGGCTCACTAATATCAACGGCAAAAGAAAGTGCTTTTCCGCCGGCCTGGTCTATTTCGAACTCCAGTTCCGAAATTTCTTCGGCATTGCGTGCCAGCAATACAACAAAGTGGTTTTCATGGGCCAGACGGGTGCCAATTGCCCGGCCAATACCCCGGGATGCGCCAGAAATGATGGTGATCTTCTTATCCATTGGATAGATAATTGCTTGATAAATAATGGGTTGTGATTTGGATTTTGGGGTAAAAATGCAATTTAAAACAAGCCATGTAATTCGCCTTGTACCATTTCCAGTACCCGCGCAGAGGCTTCTTTGTCATTTTGAAAGTCGAAATTATCCACATTAATAATGAGCAACCGGCCTTCACGGTATCCGCCAATCCAGTTTTCGTAGCGCTCATTCAAGTGTTTGAGGTAATCAATACTGATGCTGCCTTCGTAATCGCGGCCGCGCATTTGTATGTGTTCCACCAGGGTGGGAATAGAAGACCGCAGGTAAATCAGCAAATCGGGAGCCTTGATTTGAGAGATAATCGACTGGAACAAGGTCGTATAGTTTTCAAAATCGCGGCGTTCCATCAGGCCCATGTCCGCGAGGTTGGGGGCAAAAATGAAAGCATCTTCATAAATTGTACGGTCCTGAATCACCGTTCGGTGGCCCTGTTGGATGCGCAACATTTGCTGATAACGGCTGGAAAGGAAGAACACCTGGAGGTTGAACGACCAGCGTTTCATATCCATATAAAAATCAGAGAGATAGGGATTGTTTTCCGTATCTTCATAATGTACATCCCAATTGAAATGACGGGCAAGTAATTCGCATAGGGTTGTTTTCCCCGCACCGATATTGCCTGCGATGGCCACGTGCTTAATCATGGTCTTGTTGGAGGGTAAACCTGAGTTGATCATAATCGTTTTTGGTAGTACAGCAAATTTGTGGGCAAGCGCGGGTCAAGCATTGGTACTGACGACGCATTGCATCCGGTTATCGGCACGAAGGTATAAGTTCGCTTTCTGAGATACTTTGAAAAATTTGGTTTTTTATCAACATTTACTGAACGTTTAACGAACAGATCACCCTATTGAGCGGGTAATATGGGGCAAACTTCGATCCTTTTTTAGTTGTTTAAAAAAAAGCGTTTATTTCGGCCATCTTTTATCAAATGCACCTACCATGCTGATATCCATTCGCAACCTGAATAAAACTTATCAAATGGGCGCCGAAGTTGTGGAGGCCTTGAAAAATGTGTCGCTCGAAATTGAGAAAAACGAATATGTAGCATTAATGGGACCTTCTGGTAGTGGAAAATCTACCCTGATGAACCTAGTGGGCTGTTTGGACTCCCCTACCCGCGGCGAATACTGGCTCAACGGTATTGAAGTAAGCACCATGGACGATAGCGAACTTGCCGAAGTGCGCAACAAACAAATTGGGTTTGTTTTTCAAACCTTCAACCTGATGCCCCGCCTTTCGGCCCTCGAAAACGTTGCCCTGCCCCTGGTTTATGCAGGTGTTCGCAAAGAAGAACGCCTCGATCGCGCCCGGCAGGTACTCGAGTCGGTTGGACTGGGCGATCGCGTCGGACATAAACCGAACGAATTGTCGGGTGGACAGCGCCAAAGGGTGGCCGTAGCCCGGGCCCTGGTCAACAATCCGGCCATTATTTTGGCCGACGAACCCACAGGTAACCTTGATACCAAAACTTCCTACGAAATCATGGGTTTGTTCGAAACCATCCACCAATTGGGCAACACCGTTATTTTGGTAACGCACGAACAAGATATTGCACAACACGCCCACCGAATCGTACGCCTACGCGACGGCCTGATCGAAACGGATATTGCCAATGAGGATATTATTCGGGTGTTGACACACGCGTAATTTACAAAACTAGGTAACACGCGTCATCCCGAATTTTGGTGGAAACCAGAATTCGGGATTTTTTATCCATTTTACCGAACACCCATTGGGCAACGCGACGACCTCGTGAGAGGTCGAACATTTGTAGAAAAGATACAATGTCCGAACCCACGCACGACTTCGGAGAAGTCGAACATTTGTAGGTCCAACTTGTAATTAAATTAGGCGCAAAATTGGGATTTAAATAATGCAGGAAGAAATGCAAACTAAAGATCTCAAAAAATGAAACATTTGATTCGTTATTTCCTGATTTTATTACGCCTAAATACGTTTAATTCTATAATTAAATGGCGTAAGTCTATTTTGGCCAATCTTTATTGCAAAATGCAAAGACAAGCAATGTATATTTGCCCGATAAGGCATGCAGCGCAGCATGCCGGAATCCGCAAACAATACGCCGCAGTATGTCAAAAAATATCAGTGCTTTATCTGGCCGCAAGGGAATGGCGGAAAATTTGTTTGAATTGCTGGGCCGCAGCGCCGAAGCAACCGGCCATGCCGATCCGGCCGAACTGACCCGGCTCGCAGAAGCATTCCTGATCGGGTCGGCCAATGTATATGGCGCTTCCAGTTTTTATGATTTTACCCGCCCCGAAAATAAAGGCAAACAAGTGTACGTCTGTAATGGCTCAGCCTGTTTAACGGCTGGTACACAAGATGCTGTAAAACAAACACTTGGCGCGCATTTTGAGGAGCATGAAATTGGTGAAATGTGCTGCCTGGGCCGTTGCCATGAAAACAAAGCATTTTTTTACAAAGATCATAACTATTCGGGTGACGCGCTGGAAGCCGTTGCCGCCATAAAATCGGACAAAAAGGTAATTTCGGATCAATATCACACGGCCAGTTATGGCACCCCGGTGCTGATGCGCCCTTTTTCGGGCATCGAAACCTATTACCAAACCCTGAAAAAGGCGCTGGAGCAAACACCAGAAGCAATTTTGCAGGAGTTAACTGTTGCGGGCTTGCGCGGGCGCGGTGGTGCGGGATTTCCGATTGCCTTCAAGTTAGAATCCTGTAAAAACAGCCCCGGTGCACACAAATTCATCGTTTGCAACGCCGATGAAGGCGATCCGGGGGCATACAGCGACCGATATTTACTAGAACAACAGCCCCATTCGGTGTTGCTAGGCATGATCATTGCCGGTTACGTCACCGGCGCGCAGACAGGTGTGCTGTATGTACGGGGCGAGTATCCGGAAGTATTTCCCATTTTAGAAACAGCACTACAGGCGCTGCGGGATCGCAATTTGATCGGTTTGAATATCCTAGGGACCGATCTTGCTTTTGATTTTAAAGTGATTCGGGCACAAGGTGCCTATATCTGCGGCGAAGAAACGGCCTTGCTCAACTCCATTGAAGGTCAACGCCCGGAAGTGCGGGTGCGTCCGCCCTACCCCACCCAACAAGGCCTGTTCAACCTGCCAACCGTCGTCAATAATGTAGAAACCCTGGCTTGTATTCCGTTTATCCTCGAACACGGCGGCAGCGCTTTTGCGGCAATCGGCGCTGGACGGTCGACCGGCACCAAACTGGTTTCCCTGGATGGCCATTTCAAGCGTCCGGGTATCTATGAAGTCGACATGGGAACACCTTTATTCTTGGTATTCAATGAATTAGGCGGCGGTTTTCGACACAGCATCAAAGCAATGCACATCGGCGGACCGCTGGGAGGACTGGTACCGGTACATAAAATTGCGGATTTAAACATCGCATTTGAATCTTTTGCCAGCCAGGGTTTTCTGTTGGGACATGCCTCCGTGGTGTGTATCCCCACCGATTTTCCGATGATTGAATATTTGGAGCACTTATTTCAATTTACCGCCCACGAAAGCTGCGGCAAGTGTTTTCCTTGTCGATTAGGCTCCACCCGCGGTTACGAGTTGTTGCACAAAGCCCGAAACAGCGATTATAAAATCGACCCCGAATTACTGAATGACCTGCTGGAGACGATGGAAACCGGATCATTATGCGCACTGGGCGGGGGCTTGCCTTTGCCGATAAAAAATGCGTTGCTTTATTTTCAGGAAGAACTAAAAGGGTTTTTTAGTTGATAGGCCGTGTTTCACCCGAGGTGACAAACAACTAATAACTAACAACTAACAACTATTTATAAATGAGTACTGCAGTTTCTAAATTCGCCTACATCGACAACGTCGCCCACGAAATCAAAGAGGGGGAAACTATTTTGTCGTTTTTGAAACGGGTTTATGGCAAAAATGCCGTGCCAACGCTCTGCGATGCGCCCAATTTAGACCCGTATGGCGCTTGCAGGGTATGCAGTGTTGATGTTGCACTTCAGCCGGGCGGACCGACCAAAGCACAGGCTTCCTGCCATACGCCGGTGATGCCCGATACTTATATTTTTCCAAATTCAGCACGCATCAAAAAGTTGCGTAAAAACATTGTCGAACTGGTGCTTACCGACCACCCGCTCGATTGCCTGACCTGTGAGGTAAACAACAATTGCGAATTGCAAACCGTAGCCGCACAAGTAGGTGTGCGCGATGTGCGGTATCCCGAAGGCAAAAACCACCTCGAACGGAAAAAAGACCTGAGCCATCCGTATATGACCATGGATTTGTCGAAATGCATCAATTGTTCGCGGTGTGTACGGGCGTGCGATGAGGTGCAAGGCCAATTCGTGTTAAGTATGGCTGGTCGCGGTTTTGACAGTCATATTATTAAAGGCTTGGATACCACCTTTGCCGAGTCGGATTGTGTAAGTTGTGGCGCTTGTGCACAGGCCTGCCCAACTTCGGCCATTAGTGATGTATTTGAATCAAAATCAGTCCAATACGATACCAAGGTGCGCAGCGTTTGCACCTATTGCGGGGTCGGCTGCAATTTGGAAGTGGCCGTTTCTGGTGGCACCATCAAATCCATCCAGGCACCTTTCGAAGCGGCGGCCAATGGCGGACATACCTGCCTGAAGGGCCGTTATGCTTTTTCGTTTTACAACCATGCCGACCGAATTCGCACGCCATTGATCAAACGCAACGGGGTGTTGGAGCCTGCCAGCTGGGAAGAAGCCTATGATTTTATAGCCACCAAGCTGAATGCCATCAAACAGGAATTTGGTCCGGATTATATCGCCGGCGTTTCTTCGGCCCGCTGCACCAACGAAGAAAATTACCTGATGCAGAAATTCATCCGTGCGGTCATTGGCACCAACAACATCGACAGTTGTGCGCGGGTATGCCACTCCCCTACGGCCCTGGGCATGCAACGTACCTTTGGAACGGGTGCAGCCACCAATTCTATTGTCGACCTGAAATACACCGATTGTATGATGGTCATCGGTGCCAATCCGAGCGCAGCACACCCGGTAACCGGAGCGAAGATCAAACAACAGGCCATGAAGGGCAAAACCCTGATTGTACTGGATCCGCGCAAAACCGAACTGGCGCGTTATGCCCAGTTCCATCTGCAATTACGCCCGGGCACCAACGTAGCAGTACTGAACATGATGTTGTATTATATCATGTCAGAAGGACTTGAAGATCAGGAGTTTATAGCATCACGCACCGAAGGTTATGCCGAGTTTAAAGCCCAGGTGATGGGCTTGGATATCGATGAACTGGAGCGCGTTTCTGGGGTAGATCGCCTGCTTGTACGCGCGGCTGCGATCGCGTATGCATCGGCCGGATCTGCCATGTCGTTTCATGGCTTAGGGGTAACGGAACATTCTTATGGAACTTATTCCGTCATGTTAATTGCTGATTTGGCGATGATTACGGGCAATATTGGTCGGCGAGGCGTTGGCGTAAACCCTTTGCGCGGCCAAAACAACGTGCAAGGCGCTGCGGATATGGGCTGTCAGCCACACCAGGGCGCGGGATACCTCGATTTGACCTTGCCGGAAGTGCATGCGCAATATGAAGATTTTTACCAGGCAAAACTGCCCCTGCACATTGGCTATAAAATTCCGCAAATGTATGATGCCGCGCTTGATAACCGCTTGAAGGCCTTGTGGGTAATCGGGGAAGATATGGCGCAAACAGACCCCAACACCCAACATGTATTATCCGCTTTGAAAAAACTGGATTTGTTGGTGGTGCAAGAATTGTTCATGACCGAAACCGCCAAATTGGCTGATGTCGTGCTGCCGGGTGCTTCCTTTTTGGAAAAAAGCGGCACGTTCACCAATGGCGAACGCCGCATTCAACGAGTAAATAAAGTGGTAGACCCCATCGCCGGAAAAACAGACGGACAAATTATTGTGGACATCATGAACCACATGGGATACACCCAAGCCGATTACGATCCGGAAACCCTGTTGCAGGAAATTTCCCAAATCGTGCCGTTTTTTGCCGGGGTAAAATGGAAAGAACTTGGGGATAATGGCAAACAATGGCCCGTATTACCCGATGGCAGCGACACGGAAATATTGCATACCGAAACATTTAAACGCGGACGTGGCAGATTTATCGGCACCCCATTTAAAGAATCGCAGGAATTGATTCAACATGCCAAGCAGTTTCCATATATTATTACCACCAACCGCGAACTGGAACACTACAATTGCGGCGCCATGACCCGCCGAACCCGCAACGTGCACATCCTGAAAGAAGACGTGCTGCTCATCAACCCGGCAGATGCGGCCAAGCACTTTATTGCCGATGGCGATATGGTATGTGTCGAATCGGCCCGAGGAAAAGTGGACATCAAGGCGCGGATTTCCGAAGAAGTAAAACCAGGTATTTTAAGCACGACCTTCCACTTTCCGGAGATGTTGATCAACAATATAACGTCTTCGATTTCGGATACCGAGGCCATGTGTCCGGAGTACAAAGTGGTAGCGGCGAATATTCGGAAAAGCAAGGGGCAGTACAAAATCCCCGTTGTTTAGGGCCTTTTATGCCCATTTTGCGGATTTAATAAAGAATTTATATGTAAAAGCAAGCGCTTTGGTTTATCCTTGCGCCCAATTCTCTTTTTTACAGGCTCAAAATACGCGCATATTTATTTTGACGTATTTTGCCCTTCATTTTGCAACGAAACCACCTACCCTATTCGTCCAATTCAATAACACCATCCAATGAAAGCACAAACGTCCTTTTGGTTTGCCATGGCCAGTGTAGCCGTGGTGGCTGCCCTGCACCTTTTGCCCATCTACGCAGGTTTTTCGATTGATCCATCCATTTTGCTGACAGCACGGTGGTGGGCAATTGGCGCTTTGTGCATTTATGGCTATACCAAAAGCAAATTGACCACCTGGATTTTAATCAGTATGGTGATCGGGATGGGCATTGGGTCCGATTTTCCGGCGGTGGGCGCCAACTTGGAGGTTTTAAGTAAAATATTCATACAACTGATCAAAACCGTGATTGCCCCCCTCTTGCTTTCTACCTTGGTGGTAGGAATTGCAGGACAAAGCAATGCGCAATCCGTTGGACGCATGAGTGCGAAAGCATTTACGTATTTTATTGGCGCTACGGCGATTGCACTTTTTGTTGGACTGGCGGCCATCAATTTAACCCGTGCGGGAGAAGGCATTCAAAACAAGGCGGCCGTGGCTTCTACCGTAGAATTACCAGCCTCCAGTTTAACCGCCATAGTCGATTCGGTAAAAGGCACGTACAAGTTGACGTATAGTGGAAAAGAGGTGACACCGCCTGCCTCGAAAGTAAAGCAGGACTGGAAACAAGTAGTGTTGCATATTTTCCCGGAAAACGTAGCCAAAATGGTCCATGAAGGGGCCGTTTTGCAAATCGTAATTTTTAGCCTGATTTTCGGATTTGCCCTGCGCCAGGTAGAAGATCAATACCGCTTGCCGATGCTGTCGTGGTTGGAGGCCTTGGGTGAAGTGATGTTCAAATTTACCAATATTATCATGTATTTCGCGCCTTTTGCGGTGGGCGGCGCGATGGCTTACACCATTGGAACGATGGGTTTTGAAGTCGTCTGGAATTTGCTCAAATTATTAGGCACGCTTTATATTGCCTTGATTACCTTTATTTTACTGGTTTTTATCCCTGTTTTGTACTTTTTCAGAATACCGATTGTACCATTTTTCAAAGCCATTTACGAGCCGGCTTCCCTGGCTTTTGCGACTGCCAGTTCCGAAGCGGCGTTTCCAAAGGCGATGACTGCGATGGAAAATTTTGGGGTTCCGCGCAAAATTGTATCTTTTGTTTTGCCTACCGGATATAGTTTTAACCTGGATGGATCCACCCTCTATCTTTCCCTGGCCTCGGTTTTTTGTGCCCAAGCGGCGGGCATTTCCCTTTCCTGGGAAACCCAATTGGCCCTCATGGGGACCTTGTTGCTCACTTCAAAAGGTGTAGCGGGCGTACCGCGGGCTTCGTTGGTAATTTTGGCGGCCACTGTGAATCAGTTCAACATTCCGGAATGGCCCATTGCGGTGATTTTGGGTGTAGATGCGCTCATGGACATGGGGCGTACTGCCGTAAATTTAATGGGCAATTGCCTGGCTTCGGCGGTGGTTGCGCGTTGGGAAGGTGAATTCAATGATTCGATGGACGAAGACAACACCGTTGCGTAAAACACCCGTTTATAACGGTGGGCATGGGGCTATTTTAGAAAAAATGAGCAAATTGGAATTTCGTTTTTCTTGACAACTGATTAGTGTGCATATTTGTGCAGAAATTACGAATATGACCAAATATATGTTGCTTTTTGTCGTACTGGCTTATCTGCCTTTAAGTGCGCAACACCCCAATGTGAAGATTAGCGGTGCTTTTAATCCCAACGAACCCTCTATCTGCATGGATCCGAAACACCCCAATCGGTTGGTGGCCGGCGCGAATCTTAACAATGTGTACACTTCTTCGGATACTGGTCAGACCTGGACGAAAGCGCAAATGAGTTCCCCATTTGGCGTTTGGGGCGATCCGGTCATTGCGATTGATACCGCCGGCGATTTTTATTTCCTGCACCTTTCCAATCCGCCCGATGGCAATTGGATAGACCGAATTGTGGTTCAAAAATCGACCGATGCAGGCCAAAATTGGTCGCCAGGTGTTTTCACCGGACTTAACAATACCAAAGCACAGGATAAGCACTGGATCGCGGTTGACCCTAAAACCAATCATTTATACGTTAGTTGGACCGAATTTGACAAGTATGGCAGTTCGGTGCCCAGTGATAGTTCGCGTATTTTATTTTCAAAAAGCACCGATGCCGGACTTACCTGGTCTACACCTCAACGCTTAAACCAGGTATCGGGCGATTGCATTGATAGCGATAACACCACGGAAGGCGCTGTGCCTAGTGTCGGCATCAACGGAGCAGTATTTGTGGTGTGGGCGGGTCCACTTGGGTTGATGCTGGATCGATCGCTGGATGGTGGACAAACCTGGTTGGCAAATGACATCAAAGTGGGTGATTTCCCGGGTGGTTGGGATTACGAAATTTCAGGCTTAGGGCGCTGCAATGGCCTGCCCATTACCGGCTGCGACCATAGCAACGGGCCAAACCGTGGTAATTGGTATGTCAACTGGTCCGACCAACGCAATGGCTCCAACGACACCGATATTTGGATTAGTAAAAGTACAGACCAAGGCAATACCTGGACGGCGCCGGTAAGGGTAAACAATGATGGTGCCGGGAAACAACAGTTTATGAGCTGGATGACCATCGACCAGGCAACCGGATATATTTGGGTGGTGTATTACGATCGGCGGGCTTATCCATCGAATAGCAGCAAAACCGATGTGTATCTTGCTGTTTCAAAGGATGGTGGCGCTACTTTTAGCAATACATTGGTGAGTGAAAATAGTTTCACCCCCAACACCGGTCAGTTTTTTGGCGATTATACCAATGTTACGGCACACAATAACATTGTTCGGCCCATTTGGACGCGACAAGATGGCCCTGCAACCAGCATTTGGACTGCCTTGGTGGATGTTAGTCAAATAACAACAGCAAGCAGCCCGGAACCAGGCTCGGAAATTCAGGTCGACGAACCCAATTTTCCAAACCCAGCCACCGAAACGGTATGGGTGCCTTTTAAAATCAGACGCCGTACCCTGGTCACCATGCAAGTACTGGATCAACAGGGAAATTTGTTGCATACCGAGTTCAGCAACCGCGCTTATGAGTATGGAAAGTACACGGAACAAATTAATTTGAAAAAACTGAACCTTAAAAGTGGTACTTATTACGTTATACTGAAAGGTGGTGAAAAAGTGCTGAATCGGAAATTGGTGGTGTTTAATTAGGCTTTAACTTTCCACCACAACGAGCCAATTAGCACCATAAAGTAGAATAAAACCTTTTATTTTCGGAATGAAAAATCCATTTATGCGCATTTTTCTGGTGTTCTTGTATTTGGCAGGACTTTATACGCTTGCTTTTGCCCAGGTTCCCAAGGTTACCATCAGTCCTGAACTAAATTTAGACAAAAACAAATCATTTCAAAGCCATTTATACTCCGATTTAAGTGGTCACTATCTTTTTTTTGAAGATGGGTTTAGCCGTACTGGATTTAACCCAGTTGGATCAGCAACGCGTGTATTTATTGACAAATATGATCCCGATTTCAAACTGTTGTTCAGTAAAGGGTATGAACTTGAATATGATGGCGTAAATTCTCGGGGTGTACGTTATTTTAATGGCCAGTTTTTATGGCTTTTTTCAGAAACCAATAAAAAACAAAAATATTTACGGTACAACCTCATGCCCATTGATTTAAACGGTGTAAAGGCCAAGCCGTTGGAGTTGATTCAGCAACCGTATGAAATCTACGATGATAAACTTATACCAAATTGGAGCATTTCCAAAGATTCCACTAAATTACTATTCACAGCCATTCATGATATTGATAGTCGAAAATTGCCATTTACGGTGTTTATTTCTGTATTGAATAAAGACTTAAGTGTTAATTGGTCGCGTAAAATAACCTTGACCTATAAAGAGAAGCAAATAGACGTTTTGGGTACGATATTGAAAAATGATGGAAGTGTGTTCATGGTTGCCAAGGTATTTAAGCACATAAAAAGTAATGAATTCGTTAGACCGCAGGATCAGGCATCCTTAGATGATTATGATGTCAAATTGTTTCATTTTACCCAAAATAATGATCAGCCAACAGCGTATAAATTGGATTTGGGAAATTCGAATATATGGAAGGTGGAAATGGCAACTGATCAAAATGACAACCTGAAATGTGTTGGATTTTACACTAGTCCGGATATTTATAATCACACACGAGAGGGAATATTCTACTTAAATATGACTTCCGGTGGTGAAATTTTAACAAATCAAAAGAGGCCATTTAATGAAAACGAATTAAAACAATTTGGCAAAGGCAATACAGCGAAAGTTAGTAAGGGCAGTTATGGGCTTAAAAACGTGTTTGATATTGTGAATTTAATTATGCGACCCGATGGGTCTGTTGTAGTTGTATCGGAAAATAATGTTACATCAAAATCGGGGGGAGGAAGTAATGGATCACCTTCAACAGTGGAATATTATTCCGAAGATATCATCGTTTTTGTCATCAACCCAGTAAGTGAAATTGAAAATATTTCGGTCATTCCCAAAAACCAATTTTCCAACAAATATAATTATTTCCTTTCCCATGTTTCATTATTAAACGGGGATAATTTGGTGTTTTTGTATAACGAAGACAAGGACAACATGGATAAGCCAGTGAACAACCCCAAGCCTAAAAAAACTAGCAATTTTGACGATTGTGTCGCTGTAATGACCACATTGTCTCCCAATGGGATATTAACCCGCAGTCCTTTATTTGAATCTAAAGATTTTGAAACCTTGTTTACGCCTGATAAAAGTACCCCAATCAATGCGAATAAATTGTTTTTTGTAGCATCCAGGCAGCGATTTTTTCACGAAACACTATTCCGAATTGGAATTATTACGCTACCTAAAAACAAAGAATAATCAATCTTTTTGAGGCACAAACGGTTGGATCAAGCAAATAATGCCCCCGCTGCTAAGCCTCAAATAAATTCAAATGGCCTTTAAAAAACAAGTATTGTCAATCGTATGAAAAACTCACCAATGCGTTACATTTTGGTTTTATTATATTTAGCAGGTTTTTGTGCACACACATGCGCCCAAGCGCCCGTAGTGACCATGAGTCCTGAGTTGAAGATTTCAAAAAGTCATTCCTTCCAAAGTCATCTCTTTTCTGATGCAGGGGGCCATTATATTGCTTTTGACGATGAAAACAGCCGAACCGGTATCAATTTGAGCGGTTCAATCACGCGGGTAATTCTGGAAAAATACGACCCTAATTTCAAACTGGAATTTAGCAAAACGTATGAATCCGATAAAAAAGGCGTGGCTTCTTTAGGAATCCGATACTTTAACGGGCAATTTTTGTGGCTTTTTTCTGAAACCAACAAACGCGAAGATTACATTCGTTACAACTTGTCGCCCATTGATTTAAAGGGCAAAAAAGGCAAAGCAATAGAAGTCGCCAAACTTAAATACGAAAGCCGCGACGACCGACCCACCGTGTTTTGGAATGCATCAAAAGACTCGACCAAACTCTTGTTTCGTGCCGTAACCGATGATGACCGCATTGACGCCTATTTTAAGGTGTTTATTTCCGTATTGAACAAGGATCTGAGCGTCGATTGGTCGCAAAAAGTAGCCCTGCCTTATACCGAAGAACAAGTTGAAGTGCTGGGTACGATTTTGAAAAATGACGGTAGCGTGGATATGCTTGCCAAAGTGTACGAAGGAAAACGGGCAAAAGAAAGCAAAAAAAATGAGGACCGCAAATCGGTGGCCGCCTATGAGATTAAGTTGTTTCATTTTGCCAAAGGCGCTGAAAAACCAACAGAATTCCCCTTGCGATTGGGGGATGCCTTTATACGCGGCGCATCCCTGGCTACCGACGAAAAAGACAACCTGAAATGTGCCGGTTTTTACGCCACTTCTAAAAATGGCAGTATTCAAGGCATGTTTTACCTCGATATTGCGTCCAATGGCGAAATTCGATCCAGCAATAAGAAGTCTTTCACCATAACTGAACTGAAACAATTTGGCGAACGCAACACCGATAAGGACCGGGGCGGCGATTTTGGCCTGGAAAACTCTTTTACTTTTAGCGACTTTTTGATCCGCGCCGATGGCAGTGCGGTCGTTGTTGCGGAAGAAAACTATTTTACCGTTTCCACCAATTATTACGGACGCACCTACACCACCACCACACGGTATTATTCGAACGACATCATCATCTTTTCCATCAATTCGGCAGGAGAAATTGAGCGCACCTCCTCCATTCCAAAATATCAAATTGGGGTAAATACCAAGTATTTCCTATCCCATGTTTCCCTCGTGGACGGCAATAATATCGCGTTTTTCTACAATGAAGACGAAGACAATATGGCCCAACCCGTGAAAAATCCAAAGCCCAAGTTGGTAAACGATTTTAATGATTGTGTGGCGGTGATGACGACCCTTACACCCGATGGCCAACTGACCCGAAGTCCCTTATTTGAAGCACAAGACGTTGAAGCCCTGTTCGTACCCAACCTGAGTAGTCCGTTTGATACGAATAAGTTGTTTTTTGTGTCGATTAAGCCAAAATTATTTGGTAAAAACAATTTCCGCATGGGGACCGTTGTGCTGCCGAAAGCATAAAATTTTAAGTTTTTCAGTTTAAAAATAAGTCTTTTCCATACTTTTGATTCCACTTCAAATTTAAAAAGTATGAATCGCACCTATTTTACTTTTTTCTCTATAACCATCGGTTTACTCTTGCTTTGCACACGCCTGCAAGCGCAAGACCCTTACCATGTTTACTTGGATACCTTCCTTCAAAACCAATATAATTTGCCCGCCGTGCAGCAATGGGCGCTGCCAAATACTGAAACTGCGACCCAGGCAGGAATGTACAATTACAACGGTACAACCACCACGTTCAACCCCGGCAACCAGCCATTTTCGATTGCAACCCGTCGTTCAGTGACTGCTGGATCAAATCCCTGGGATGCAGGCGATATTTTCCCCAATACGAGCACAATCAATCCGGGCGACCAATGCCTGGTGATCGTCTGGTTGCGGAGTGAAACGCCCGGTGCCAAGGTCAATTTTTATGCAGAACATTCCAGCACCTATGATAAACAGGTGATTTCGACCGTAAAAGTGGGAAATACCTGGAAAATATACGCCGTACCGTTTACTGCCAGTGCTGCTTTCCCAGCAGGTTTGCTCAATTTTGGCCTGCATTTGGGCTATATCAATCAAGTGATCGAATATGGTGGAATGGCTTGTTTGAATTATAAAAACCTGGTCAATTTTGATCAATTGCCCATTTTCCTCAACAATGATACATACCCGGGCATAGAACCAGATGCCCCCTGGCGCGCAGCAGCAGCCGCTGATATTGAACAGGTTAGAAAAGCCAATTTGAATGTGCAAGTACTTACTTCGGGTGGACAAGCACTCGCAGGCGCGACGGTACGGGTTGAAATGTTGCAACACGCCTTCAAATTTGGTACCGCTGTGGTGAGCAATAAATTTAATGGTGGTTGGGATTACAATCCCGTTTATGAAGAAAAACTGCTCAATTTGGATGGCAAAGGGCATGGTTTTAACGAAGTGGTTTTTGAAAATGACCTGAAATGGCCCGGCTGGGAAGGGGAATGGTTCAGCACCAAAACCGAACTGCAAAGCGATGTGCAATGGTTGAAAAACAAAGGGATTACCATTCGGGGACATAACTTGGCGTGGCCAAACTGGACCTACAGCCCATCCGACATCAATCCAGCCGTTACCCCGGCCTACCTGAAAAATCGGGTGCGCGCACATATAAACGACATATTAAGTTATCCCGGCATTGGTACCGAAATGATCGATTGGGATGTGCTCAACGAAATTACCGCCAATGTACAATACGCCGATTTTTTGGCAGGCACGCCCGGTTACACCACAGGTCGTGAATTGTATGTCGAAATTTTTAAACAAGCCGACTCTTTAGCCCCCAATTCGGTGCTGTATTTGAACGATTATGTGGCCATTGAACTAGGAGATGCCACCAACCAGGGAATTGAAGTGTGGAAAAGTCGGTTGGACGAATTGGTAGCTGCTGGCGCTCCCGTGGAAGGCATTGGGTTTCAGGGTCATTTTAGTGCTTCCCCAACTGGCATTCCAAGGGTAAAACAAATTTATGATGAATTTTATAATACGTATGGACTAGAATCAAAAGTCACCGAATATGATATTGATGCCTTGGTGCCACAAGCGACCCAGGCCAAGTATATGCGCGATATTTTGACCATCACCTTTGCCCATCCGAGCCAAAAAGGATTTCTGATGTGGGGCTTTTGGGATGGCGCCCATTGGTTGGGCAACGCACCTTTGTTTCGGGAGGATTGGTCGCTCAAACCCAGTGGAGTCGCTTTTGTTGACCAGGTTTTTCATCAATGGTGGACCGATACCACGGGTTTTACCAACAACAATGGAACTTATTCGACACGCGGATTTAAGGGTAGTTACCGAATCACCGTCACCTGTGCGGATGGCAGCACCCAAACCCAGGAAATCAATTTGGACAATGATGTAAACCTGGTGTTTCAATCCAATTGCCTGGCAACCAACACCTTGGCAGCCCAGGCTTCTAATTTTTACTTTCAAGTTGCGCCAAACATCACCCGCTCTGGAACGCCCATCAACCTGCATTGGAACCCGGATGGCTTATCGGACCAACTCCCGCTTTACGTGTATGATTGCGTGGGTAAATTAATGCTTAGGGAAAATGTCCCGGCTCAACTGGGCCAATACACCCGTGTTTTGACCGATTTCCCGGCGGGCACCTATATTGTTCGTTTGGGAAATGCCAGCGCAAGGGTACTGATTCAATCAGAATAAACCCCTACCTTTGCGCTCCTGTCATCCACTCTACCATGCGCATACTGCTCACTACCCTGAATGCTAAATACATCCATACCAACCTGGCCATTCGACTGCTGTATCAGTTGAACAAGCACCGGGAAGGCCTGAAATGGAAAGAATTTACCATCAAAGACCAACAAGATGGGGTGGCAGCGTATTGTAGTCAGTTTGAAGTGGTTGCATTTAGTTGTTATATCTGGAATATCAGTCAGACTTTGGCGGTGGCACAAAAGATCAAAGCGCTGGGCACCGGCACCAAAATATTACTGGGCGGTCCGGAAGTGAGTTATGATTGGGAGGAGGTGATTGCGCTGGATCAGGTAGATTACATCATTACCGGCGAAGGCGAAATGCCGTTTAGCGCGTTTATTGAGCATTACCCACAGGTGCAGCATATTCCCAATGTGGTGCAAAAATTAGGGAAAGACGTGTTGTATTTGCCTTTGGCGGGCAATTTTGACCTAAAACAATACGAAAACATCATGCCTTATGCCGACGATGACCCCGTGGAATTGTCGCAGAAGGTGTTATATATTGAAACATCGCGGGGCTGTCCATACAAATGTGAGTTTTGTTTGGCCAGTTTAGATAACAAAGTGCGGTATTTGCCCGATCAACACATCAAATCGACCTTGTTGCACATGATGCAGCATGGGCGGGTGGTAAAATTTCTGGACCGCACGTTTAACATCAAGCGGGATTTCACCCTGGATATTTTCAAGTTTATTCTGGCCAATTACAAGCCCGGCAATGTGTTTCAGTTTGAAATTACGGCCGATATTTTGCACCCGGATATCATTCAATTTATTGATGAACATGTCCCAAAAGGGCTGTTCCGCTTCGAAATTGGTATTCAAACCGTCAATCAAAAGGCCAATTTGGAGGTAAGCCGCAAGCAGAATTTTGAAAAAACGAAGGGTATCATCCAAAGCCTGGAACACAAGGTAGAAATGCACCTGGATTTGATTGTGGGTTTGCCGCACGATTACTGGGAAGACAACAAGCACAGTTTTGAAACCGTGTTTAAATTATTCCCACCGGAGTTGCAACTGGGCTTTTTGAAGTTTTTGAAAGGCACGCCGATGTTGTACAAACATGCCCAGCACGGCTACGAATTTGACCCCACCCCACCCTATCAAATCATTCGTAGCAATTATTTATCAGAAACGCAACTGGCTCAAATAGAGATCGTTGAGCATGGTTTGGAAATATACTGGAATAAAAAACGCGCCGAATACACCCTGCGGTATGTGACCGCGCAATACAGTATTTTCGATTTCTTCTTAGCCCTTGGTGAATTTTTTGGCACCCGATCCGATTATCATAAATACACCCTGGATGAAGTGTACCACAACCTTTTTGATTTTGTGGTGCAAGCATATCCGGAAGACCAGGTGTTGCAACAGTTGGTGGCCGTGGATTATTATTTATACCATAAAATTAGTCCAAAGACTCAGTTTTTAATGGAACTGGAACGGCCGGAAAAATTTGCGCTGATCGCCGAAAAGGGGTTGAACCACCACAAGTTTCGGTTTAAAATACTGCCTTTGTGTTTTGATTTTCAGCATTTTGTAGAAACAGGCAGCATTACTTTCTCGGAGACGATATTAGCGATTCAGTACGATGGCGTGTCGAAGGCAACCGTGTGCGGTTATTATTTTGAAAGCCAGGCTTTAAAATACCCTACAGTTTAACCAAGTGCCCTTCTGCTTTCAGGTTTGCAGCGCCTTTCAGATCCCAGTGGTACACCCCGGCAGCCCATTGGCTGATTTCGGTAATTTTTAACACTTGTGCACCCGCATCCAGGTTCAAGTTTTTAAAATATACCTGGCGTCCAAAATCATCAAAAACGCGCAGTTGAAATTCCCCGGCTGTTTTTAAATCAAAATTCAGGTTAAAATAGTCCGCTGCAGGATTTGGGCTGCATAATACCGACCAATTTCCCACCTTGGATGAGGGAGTACTACTTGTGGCTTGATCGCCGCGCAAACTGAACCGAACCGTTTGAACGCCATCGCTGCCATACCCCTCGCTCCACAAAACGGCATCATCTATTTTCAACAAACTCGATACATCTGCAAGTGTTTTTTTAGCCCGAAAAGTCAGGTAAAACAAATGCTGACCCTGTTTTAAATGGTCGGTCGCATCGTTGATTTTAGCAATCCACAAAGCGCGAATCTCCCCTTCATTTACTTTGGTCAAACCAAAACTTTCCGGCTTAATGCCTTCCAAATCTCCAACAGACACCCCTACAAATTCTAGCAGTTCAGTGTTGTACCGCAAACCCATTTGCCAGCCAATCAAGGCCTCTGTACCTTGTGCAGTAATCGGGAAAGTGCCATATTCGCCACTTTTCAGACCGCGCGCCGAGGTACTCAGCATATAATTTGTCGGTTTTCTTTTTTCAGCAGTTGTTCCGGAAGTCGTAGTTTGGGCTTGTACGGATACGAGGCCACACAAAAAAAGAAAACCAAACAACAAATGATTACCAAGCAATTTCATATTTTACAATTTTTAAATTTTAACAAAAGCAGCTACTTCTTTTCCATTTTGATTAAAATTTGCTGCATCAATTCCAACTGTTTTTGCTGAATTTCGAATAAATGCTGGAATTGATCTTCCATATTCAAATCCATTTTCCGGTGCAGGTTCCGAATTTCGATTTCCGATTTCAGGTTTACCATGTAGTCGTTTTCGGCCCGCTGCCGGTCTTTTGCCTCTTTTCTATTCTGACTCATCATGATGATGGGCGCCTGTATGGCTGCAATGCAGGACAAAATCAGGTTCATCAGAATATACGGATAAGGATCAAAGGCTTTGGCGCCCAAAATTAAGGAATTTACCAGGATCCATATCCAAAGCACCGCCATAAAAATGATGATAAAGCGCCAGCTCCCCCCAAATTTGGCCACCTTATCTGATAAGCGCTCACCAAACGTCATCGCGCTTTCATCTGTTTCGCATAATTTACGCGTAATCATTTCCTCCTCCTCAATAGACAGCCGGACAATTTCGTGCAAACGATCTAATTGTTGATTTTCTGTTTTCAGGAGCGAATCAATGTAATGTTGGTCGTTTTTTCTCATGGCATATTTTTTTTAACTCCTAATCCTTGGGAATACCCATATTCACCGGCTTTAACCACTGTTTTCCATCCCAGCGCAACTTGCGGGAGCGTTTCCAGCTATCCTCATTATAGCCAGAAGCATCTTCGAGTTCTTCGGTTGCGGAAAATTCAATGGTAAAAAAGATTTCGTCCTCCTTACCCATATGGCCCGGTGTATTTTCGTCGGGTCCTTGCGGAAACTCATACCGTTCAACGTGTGCAAATACACCACCATCAGCAACCGATTCGCACAAAGGCAGTGGCTGCAACTGGCTGCCATTCCACAAGATATACCATTCGTTCCAAGGGTAGCCGCATGCTTCATAGCCCATCTCCACAATCAACAAGGCCTTGTAACCTTTCAATCCGCGAGCACCCACTTCCAAAGGTCGGTAATACATACTACCTTCATTTCTAATAACATTGGTGACCTTTTGCAACACCGTTCCATTGCGAATGGCACGTACTTCAATGGAATATTGCGGCGGGTCGTCCGCTTTGGGTTTTACGGCTTTGGTAACGCCGGCCACAAAACGCACATCGTTGAGGGTAGATTTTCTTAAAACAGACAATAAACCACCCCATATATAGCCTTTTTGATTGTTCTGAAACCGAATCTGATACCAGGGCAGTTCGACGCCATTGAGGGTGGTTTTGGTTTCCACTTCAGCAAGGATGATCACTTCGTCGCCCGCAACCAATTGGGCAACCGAGGCAGCGGATGTAGACGGCTCAGACCGCACATTCACTTTGTCGCCAAAAATATAGGTCGTGTCATTTTCACTAAAACGAACAACCTGGGCATGTAAAAAAGCGACAGGCATTGAAAAAAGGATCAGGAAAAGTAGTCTGCACGACATAGTAAGGACAAGTTTTAAGTGATATTTGCAGGGCAAAGTTAATGCAAAACTATCCACTTCCGACTGTCATTCTAACCCTGTCCATGTCTAAACTTTCCCGCGCAACCGGCCCAGCATACGATGTTGTATTAATTGGCGCCGGCATCATGAGTGCTACTTTGGCTGTTTTGCTCAAAGAACTCCATCCCGATTTTAAAATTGCTATTTTTGAAAAACTAGATCAGGTCGCAGCCGAAAGTTCCGATGCATGGAACAACGCGGGTACGGGGCATGCGGCGCTGTGTGAGTTAAATTACACGCCCGAACAGGAAGATGGCAGCATGGATTTGCACAAGGCGATCCATATTTTTGAGTCTTTTGAAATTTCGAAACAATTTTGGGCTTATTTGGTGGGTCATGGGTATTTCGAAACGCCGGACACCTTTATTCATCCTGTTCCCCATATGAGTCTGGTTTGGGGCGATGAAAACATTGCTTTTTTGCAAAAACGGTATGCTTTGATGCAGGAATGTCATCTGTTTCATGGCATGGAATACACCGAAGACCGGGCAAAATTAGAAAGTTGGTTTCCCATCATTATGGAAGGGCGGGCAAAAGACCAGCATTTGGCGGCTACCCGCATGGATATTGGAACTGATGTGAATTTTGGTGCACTTACGTACAGTATGTTCCAGCATTTGAAGCATCGGCACGGCGTGGAGGTGTTGCTGCAACATGAAGTGCAACATTTGGAACAAGATGCAAGTCGGGTCTGGCATTTGGAAGTAGAAGACCAGCAAAGCGGGGAGGAAAAGTATTTTAGAGCCAATTTTGTATTTATCGGGGCAGGCGGCGGCTCCTTGCCTTTGCTCGACAAATCGGATATTGCAGAAGGGCAAGGATTTGGCGGTTTTCCAGTGAGTGGTCAATGGCTGGTCTGTAAAAACCCAGACCTGATTGCACGGCACCATGCCAAAGTATATGGTAAAGCCTCGGTAGGTACACCGCCCATGTCGGTACCGCACCTCGATACCCGCGTAATTGACGGCGAAAAAGCACTTTTATTTGGCCCGTATGCAGGATTTACGACTAAATTTTTAAAACAAGGCTCTTTTTTAGATTTACCCCGGTCCATTGATTTCGACAATTTGGGGGCGATGCTGGGTGCCTGGGTGCATAATTTGCCGCTCACCAGTTACCTGATCAAACAGGTTACCCAAAGCATGGAAGACCGGATGGATGCCTTGCGCGAATTTGTACCGACTGCCGAAGCAGCAGATTGGGAGCTCGCGAAGGCGGGTCAACGCGTACAAGTCATTAAAAAAGACGCAGAACACGGCGGAATCCTGGAATTTGGCACCGAAATCGTCCGTTCTGCCGACGGCAGCATTGCAGCCTTGCTGGGTGCCTCGCCGGGTGCTTCTACCGCAGTAAGCATCATGCTGGAATTGCTGGAACATTGTATGCCCGAACAAATGCAATCCGAAGCCTGGCGCACGAAATTGAAAGAAATCATCCCGACGTATGGGATAGAATTGGTAAAAAACCAAGCGCTCGCGCAAAAAACACAAGATTGGACACACAAAATGCTACAGTTGATAGTTGTTAGTTGTTAGTTGATAGTTGTTAGTTGTTAGTTGTTAGTTTGGGCGTTTTTCGAAACATGATCGAATAAGGTTGCAGTTTGAGGTGTCACCTCCGAGGGTTGCCGTTTGAGGTGTCACCTCCGGAGGTTACCGTTTGAGGTGTCACCTCCGAGGGTTACCGTTTGAGGTGTCACCTCCGAGGGTTACCGTTTGAGGTGTCACCTCCGAAGGTAACCACCCTAACAACTAACAACTAACAACTAACAACTATCTCGCTGGTACAATTTCCTTAGAGCCAGGGGTGTACCGATAAAATCCTTCTCCCGTCTTAGCACCTAATTTTCCGGCCATCACCATATTGACCAACAAAGGGCAGGGCGCGTATTTGGGATTACCAAATCCGTCTTGCAACACCCGCAGGATCGACAAACATACATCCAGGCCAATAAAATCGGCCAATTGGAGGGGCCCCATGGGGTGCGCCATGCCCAATTTCATGACCGTATCAATTTCCACCACGCCACTGACGCCTTCAAATAAGGTATAAATGGCTTCATTGATCATGGGCATCAGGATGCGGTTGGCCACAAAACCGGGGTAGTCGTTTACTTCTACCGGTGATTTGCCTAAATTGACCGAAAGTTCCATGACTTGTTGCGTAACGGCATCGCTGGTGGCATACCCGCGAATGACCTCTACCAGTTTCATGACCGGCACCGGATTCATAAAGTGCATGCCAATCACTTGTGCAGGGCGCTTGGTCACTGCCGCAATCTGGGTAATGCTGATGCTGGATGTATTGGTGGCTAAAATGGCAGCAGGTGGTGCATACTGATCCATTTCACCAAAAATTTTCAATTTCAAGCCTACATTTTCCGTGGCTGCTTCTACGACTAAATCCGCATTTGCCACGCCGGTTGCCAACTCGGTCACTGGTTGAATACGCGCCAAGGTGGTTGTTTTTTCATCTTCCGTCAGGGTACCTTTCTTCACTTGGCGATCCAGGTTGCCTGCAATGGTCACCATGGCTCTGTCTAAGGCTGTTTGTGCAATATCTACCAGCGTTACTTGATAGCCAAATTGCGCAAAAACGTGTGCGATCCCGTTTCCCATGGTACCGCTGCCAATTACTGTAATGTTATTCATGTTTTATTGATTGTCCGGGCCGGACTTTTGATTACGATGGTATTTGTCTTTGCTCCAGGCGATGGCGGCCGACGGGGTGATGCCCAACACGGGATGCCATTCTGATCCGAGATCGATGCGCAACCCGTTTTTCAGGCGCAACCCTGCTCCAAACCCGATCCGTGCCGGATTGTTGCGGGTTCCAATGCGAATGGCCACCAAAGGGCTTGGCCGGTACTCGGCACCTGCTTTAAGTTGCACCGGACGATCAATGATTTTTTCTGTTTCGAGGAGCATTAAAAACAAATTAGAGGCTTGCCAACAGGCGCCGATGCGCAAGGTGGTGGGCAAAATCTCGTCACTTAGTTTTTGCTGTAAAGGGTTAGAAACACGGGCGGCAATCCACACTTTCGGCAGGGCTTGTGCCATCATACCGATGCTAAAGGTAGCAGTATTCGAGGAGCCGTATTCTTGTTGGGACACCCGTAAGGCATCCAGGGATGCGCCGAGGTAAAATTTTTGACCCAATCGGCGGCCATATTGCAATCGGGCACGTTGCTCTAGGTAATCCTCGGTACCGCCGTGGTTAATGTCGATCCCAACGCCACTGTTGCTTCCAATATTGGCATAACCTTGTACTTGAACCGATTGCCAGTCGCTGATTCCATAGGGAATTGCGGTGCTCGCTAAAAATCCAAGTTTATGCGGGAGCCCGAGTTGTGCCTCGTTGGTGGTACCAATCGACAGGTCGGGATAAGCCAGCGTGGCACTTCCAAGCGAAAGCGAAGCGGCATTTTCAAAGTTGCGCATAAATACCTGGGCTTGCAGGAAACTGGCGCATAAAAGCAATACGGGGAGTATAATCTTTTGCATAACAATGGTTTACAAAAACAAAATCAAAGCGAAACCCCGCCATTCTTTGCAATTTCGCTATAAAATTCAGCAGCGGGCGTAAATGTACGCTCCATCGTTTCAAAATTAACCCGGATCAATCCAAACCGATAGGTGGGCCCCAAATGCCACTCAAAATTATCCCAGGTACTCCAGTGGATATAACCCTGCAAATCTACACCATCCTGTATTGCAGTGTGACAAACTTTCAAATAATCACGCAAACTTTGTATTCGCTGTTGTGAATCATCACTGCAAATGCCATTTTCGGTGATAATAATGGGCAATTTGTATTTTTTGTGAAAACGGCGCAACATCATCCCCAGCCCTTCCGGTTGATAACCCCACATGCGGTCGTGCGGAATATTGCGTTTTTCTAAGTCCCCTACCCGATCAATGGCATCAATGGGAAAAGGATCGAATAACATATAGGCGTAATAACTCAATCCCCAAAAATCGCTCTTTTTAAACGGACGTGCAGCCCGATCCAGAAACCACCAACGTACAAAAGCAGCTACAGCATGCCCGGGCAGATTCACCCCTTTAAACAGGGCCGTATTCAAAGAAATACCAACCGGACAATCTTTGTACTTTTCCTTGATCAACAACTTAACAATATCGTGTGCCTTCCCCATATTGTCGAGCACGCGATTGGCTGTAAAATACTGTCCCTTTTTAAAAGGTGGAAAATTGCCCAACATAAAGGCATTCATGGCGTAAACATTCGGCTCATTAAAAGTATTCCAATAGCGGGCGTATTCGCCAAAATGCTTGATGCACTGTTGACTATAATTTACAAAAAATGGAATATTATCTTCGCTGGTCCAGCCTCCCTGTGCTTCAAACCAGTTAGGGTGGCTAAAATGGTGCAAAACGAACATGATGCCGACGCCCCGCTCTTGAAGATCTTTGAAAAAGGCTTTGTATTCGGCCACCACAGCGGGGTCAAACTTGGCCAATGGTGCCGTTTGCAACCTGCTCCAGTCTACCCCACACCGATAAATACTGCCTAAACGAGCAATTAGACCTGCATCTTCGGCGCGGCGTAATTCATGGTCGGTGGTGCGTTCAAAACGGTAACCATCTTTGGCCACCAGTCCGCGCCAGGGGTGTTCACCTGCTGTTTCTACTTGCGCGGCGGCGGTGGAAGTTCCCCAGAAGAAATGCTCAGGAAAAGAAAGAAACATGCTGCGTTTATTTGGTTATTTTTTCTCCCAAACGTTGTTTTCCCGGGCAATATCTGCCATCAATTCTGCTGGATCGATTTCAATTTTGGCAATTTTGCGGGTCTTCTCCGGAATTTCAAAACTATATTCTGGATCTACCCAGCGGTGATCGGGCAAAACGGTGCGTTTGATCTTGCCACTTGCCGGTTTTTCACCCCGCATACTTTCCAGGGGTGCGTAAAACAACTCCTGGTCGCCATCCGAATACGTAACCAATACATCCAGGGGCATGGCCATTTTACCAATGCGTTCAATGGTCACTTTGGTGGTTTTACGTCCTTCCGCTTCCACTGCTTTTACGCTATAATCAATGGTATTCAAGGTATTTACCCAATCTTCTTTGTACCAGTCGAGTTCCAATCCGCTTTGTTTTTCCATCACCCGGGTGATATCATTTGGGTTCGGGTGTTTGAATTTCCAGGTATTAAAATAGCGCAACAAGCCTTTTGCGACGTTTTCAGTACCGATCACATATTCCAGTTGGCTCAAAAATACCGCGCCTTTTACGTAAGCATCAAGGCTGTAGGCATAATTTGATTGGTAATGATCCGCATGGGTGGTCATGGGTTCTTCTTTTTCGCTGGTTGCCAGGGCGACATAACCTCGGTAGGTATCGACATGCGGATTATCGGTATATTTCCGGCCAGGAAGCAAACCTTCTTTGGCCAATTCGTTTTCCACGATATTTTCTGCGTACGAGGTAAATCCTTCATCCATCCAGGCATATAAACTTTCGTTGGAGCCCATGATCATTTGGTACCAAGAATGCAGTTGTTCGTGCACAGCAACTCCAACGAGGCTGTTGATTGGGCGGTTGCCGGTGATCAATGTAGCCAATGGGTACTCCATACCGCCATCGCCGCCTTGAATGAAATAGTATTCTTTGTACGGATATTTACCAAAATGTGCATTCATGATGCTCCGCGCGCGGTTCATAATGGCGGGCAGTTTTTCCCATTGCGCATCGTAGCCTTTGCCTTTTTTCCAGAAAAAATGCATCAAAGAGCCGTCTTCTGCCAATAATTTAGTGTGGGTAAATTCAGGATCCGCCGCCCACACAAAATCGTGTACATTTTCTGATTTAAAATGATAGGTGAGTTTATCGCCTGCAGGTTGTTTTACCGTCTGACCAGGCTGTTCGTAGCCATACCCGACCGCATCCGGATTTTGCAGGTATGCACCAGCAGCAACGACATATTTTTTATCAATGGTGATTTTTACATCAAAATCGCCCCAAACGCCATAAAATTCGCGGGCAATATAAGGGTTGCTGTGCCAGCCCTGGTAATCGTATTCGCAAAGTTTGGGGTACCATTGGGCCATAGAATAAGCCACCCCTTCGCGGTTATCTCGGCCTGAACGCCGAACTTGAACAGGAGATTGTGCATCCCAATCCATATCCAAGGTCACGGTAACATTGGGCGGAATTGGTTCCGACAGTGGCACTTCCAGGATTGTTCCGTTGGTTTCGAACGACAAGTTTTTGCCGTTCAGGCGCAGGCTGCGCACTTTGATCCAGCCTTGTTCTTCCGGTTTCAGGTTTTGAATGCGGTCTGCAACACGTGGATCCGCATCTTCGATGGTGCGCGAACGCACATCCATCATGCTATTGGGTTGAAATGCATTAAAATACAGATGGTAAAATAAATGATCAAGTGTATCGGGGCTGTTATTGGTATATTGTAAACGTTGAATACCGTGGTATTGATGATTTTTCACATCCATATCAATGGCCATTTCATATTGTATGCGTTGTTGCCAACGCTCGGGTTGTGCATACAAACCATTGAAAGACAGGGTACATACGCCGAGGCAGAAAAGTATTTTTTTCATAGCATTACATCAGATTTATGCTGCAATAATACAGCAAAACATGTGTGTGAAAGGCATTTTTTGGAAAAACGTATCGCAATAAGCAGCAAAGGAAGCGAAAGGCTTTCTATCTTTGCGCCAATAAATATAAAAGCATGAAAATTCGACTCCTTTTTGTCTTCGTGATTTTGGCGGCCTTGGTTCGTTTGGGCTTACATTTTTTGCCAACCCCACCCTACAATTTTTCGCCCATCAGTGCCATTGGCTTGTTTGGTGCGGCCTATTTTGGTCGTCGCTGGATGGCCTTTTTTGTGCCTTTGGCGGCGTTGTTTTTGACCGATTTGGTACTGAACAATGTTTTGTATGCGCAGTATTACCCTAATTTCACCTGGTTCACTTCCTTTTGGACCTATGGGGCCTTTAGTTTGGTCATACTGGCAGGTTTTTTGATGCTGCGCACAAAACGGACACCGCTGCGGGTGATGGGTGCCAGTTTGAGTGCATCGATGATCTTCTTCCTGGTGTCTAATTTTGGAGTTTGGGCGGTTTCGGGCATGTACGGAAAATCATTTTTTGATCTTTTGATGTGTTATGTTGCTGGACTTCCATTTTTGGGCAATACCATCTTCGGCGATATGTTCTTTTCAGCGGTGATGTTTGGTAGTTATGAATGGGTCATGCGCCAAAAGTTTGCGACCCAGGCCGTTTAGTGTCTGACAAACCACCGCGCGTTCATTTTATTAATTCCTTGCATGTCAAAACGTTCTTTAGATCCTAAAAAAGTTTCGGAAAGCCGTACGGTGATGACCGAACTAATTATGCCCAATGATACCAACCCAATGGGCAACTTGATGGGTGGTTATTTGATGCGCTGGATGGATATTGTTTGTGCGATCAGCGCAGGCAAACACACCGAAGCGCATGTGGTTACGGCTGCGGTAGACCATATTTCCTTTCAAAACCCGATCAAACTAGGCGATGTAATCACCTTGGAAGCCTCTGTAACACGGGCTTTTAATACTTCTGTAGAAATATATGTAGAGGTGTTTGCCAACGATGTAAAAGGCCAAAATGCCCGACGTTGCAACCATGCTTATTTTACCTTTGTAGCGTTGGACGACAAAAAACGCACGCCTGTGCAAGTACCGCCGGTATTGCCGCTGTCCAGCGAAGAGCAAAGTTTGTATGAAGGCGCTGCCCGTCGCAGGGAAATGCGCTTGGTATTGGCAGGCAGGATTAAACCCAAAGAAGCCACAGAGACAAGAAAAATGTTTGCGGACCTTGAGTAAATCAAAAGCACCGCTCACCACGCGGTGCGTATGATCAAGGTTTGTGCGGCGCATGATTGCAGTCAATTTGTATCATCTGCATTTCCCGTTACATTCGTGCATTCAATTGCTATACCATCTGTCCATTTGTAAAAAACATTAGCCTTAACCGCCATGTTTGAAAAATCATCATTTCCCTCCCAACAAGTTGGTGCAAATCGCGCCGCTTTAGAAAATTGGGTGCAAACCCTCGCCGATCACTGTGAAGCCGATGCGGTGCGTTGGTGCAATGGCTCGAAAGCCGAGTACGACGAATTATGCCAATTACTGGTAGAAAAAGGCACTTTTATTCCACTAAATGCCGAAAAACGTCCAAACAGTTTTGCTTGTTTCAGCGATCCAAGTGATGTAGCCCGCGTAGAAGACAAAACCTTTATTTGCAGCCGTCGGAAAGAAGATGCTGGCCCTACAAACAACTGGATGGAGCCGCAGGAAATGAAAAATATCCTGGAAGATTTGACTGCTGGCGCGATGAAAGGCCGTACCATGTATGTGATTCCTTTTTGTATGGGTCCGGTGGGTTCTGACCTGTCCAGGTACGGCGTACAAATAACCGATTCCGAATATGTAGTGGTAAATATGTACATCATGACCCGCATGGGTGACTCCGTGATGTCTTATATTGAAAATGGCCCTTATGTAAAATGTGTGCACTCGATTGGCGCACCCTTGCAACCGGGCGAAAAAGACGTAAACTGGCCTTGCAACCCCACGGTGAAGTATATTTCGCATTTCCCGGAAGAACGCCTAATTATTTCCTACGGTAGCGGCTATGGCGGCAATGCCTTGTTGGGTAAAAAATGTTTTGCCCTGCGCATTGCATCGACGATGGGCCGCGAAGAAGGTTGGTTGGCTGAACACATGCTGATCCTGGGTGTAGAATCACCTGAAAAGGAAAAATCATACGTTGCTGCGGCATTTCCAAGTGCTTGTGGTAAAACAAATTTTGCCATGATGATTCCGCCTACGGGCATGGACGGTTGGAAAGTGACCACCATTGGCGACGACATTGCCTGGATTCACAAAGGCGATGATGGCCGTTTATATGCCATTAATCCAGAAGCAGGTTACTTTGGCGTGGCACCGGGCACCAACTACCAAACCAACCCGAATGCGATGGAGTCGATCCGCGCAAACACGATTTTCACCAATGTTGCGATCACGGAAGATGGCGATATATGGTGGGAAGGCATGACGCCTGAGCCACCTGGCCCGCTTACCGATTGGACCGGCAAACCATGGGATCCTGCCAGTGGCAAACCTGCGGCACATGCCAACTCGCGCTTTACGGCACCGTCTTATCAAAACCCGGCGATTGACGAGCATTGGGACAATAAAGCGGGCGTACCGATTGAGGCGTTTATATTTGGTGGTCGTCGCAGTACCGCTGTGCCACTCACTTTCCAATCGTTTAACTGGAACTTTGGCGTGTACCTGGCTGCAACCATGGGTTCTGAAATGACCGCCGCTGCCTTTGGTGAAATTGGCAAAGTGCGCCGCGACCCATTTGCGATGTTGCCGTTTATGGGCTACCATATGGGCGATTATGTAAACCACTGGTTGCAATTTGGCCGTGACTTGCCCAATCCGCCGCGTATTTTTAGTGTAAACTGGTTTAGAAAAGACGAAAACGGCAAGTTTGTATGGCCAGGTTTCGGACAAAATATGCGCGTCCTGAAATGGATCATCCAGCGTACCAAAGGAAAAGCATCTGCTGTGGAAAGCCCGATTGGCTGGATGCCACGGTATGAAGACATCGACTGGACAGGACTGGAAGATTTCACCAAAGATGACTTTACCAAAATCATGACCATCGCACGCGAGCCATGGAAGCAGGAATTACTTTCCCATGAAGAGTTGTTCTCGCGTTTGTATGATAAATTGCCAAAAGAGTTCTTTTTCATGCGCGAATTGCTGCTTTCTGCCCTTTGGCGCTCACCGGAGCACTGGGGATTGGCACCAGAACGTATTGAAGAGTAAGTGATTGGTTAAAATTAGAAAAGGCGGCTAAATTTAGCCGCCTTTTCTATCTCATTCTTGTTAGCAAAATGGTGATGGCCAAATTTCCACCTTGAACCTTTTGCAATTGATCCGGTTTTAATGACGTCCCCTTTTTGTTCATCGTGTGTTACGTATATGCTCAGAAGTTTACTGATTCTTGCTGCTTTGTTGTGTGAATGTTCACTGGTCGCTCAAACTGCCCCCAATACCGTACATTTAAAAGGAAAGTTTTATTTTTTCTGGGGCTATAACCGTGCGCGCTATGGCAAATCTGATTTGCACCTTTATGGAGAAAACTACGATTTTACCTTAAATAATGTCGTAGCCCGCGATCGGCAAACGCCCTTTACAGCCGATGTATATTTAAACCCGAGTACGCTCACGATACCGCAATGCAATTATGGCATCGGATTTTACCTGAACGAGCATTACCATCTTTCTTTGAGCGGCGACCACATGAAATATGTGATGGCGTCCAATCAATATGTTCAAATCAATGGGAAAATTGCGGATTCCGATACACCCTATGACGGCATTTACAACAACGAACAAATTCAATTAAAGCCGGAGTTTTTGACATTTGAGCATACGGATGGACTCAATTATATAAACCTGGAACTAAATCGAAGCGATGACTTGCTTCCGATGTTATTGCATCATACCCGTAAAAATATCGCGCTGGAACTTACCGAAGGTTTTGGAATAGGCTGTTTAGTGCCTAAAACCAACACCAAGTTGCTTTCCAAAATCAGATATGACCGCTATCATATTGCGGGGTATGGCGCTGCCTTAAAGGTAGGCCTCAATGTGCTGTTTTTCAAGCACTTATCAATAGGCGTAAACCTTAAAGCCGGATACATCAACATGCCCGATATCCGCACCACCTATTCGCCAGATGACCGTGGGAGCCAGCATTTCACATTTTTAGAAGATAATTTGCTCATTGGCTGGCGGTTTTAACCGACGAAACCAGGTTTAAAGTTTGATGAATTTTGCAGAAAAATGTTGCTTTCGGGCATTAACCAACCGTAAAAAGTAAACACCTGGTTGCAGGAAATCAACATCAACGGTTTGGTCAAAACTGGCGTTGTTCGATTTATAACATATCCGACCATTGGTGTTTACGATTTCCCATTGGAATGGCCCTTGCAAATCGGTCTGAAAATTCAACATATTCAAACATGGATTCGGAGAAATCTGGAGCATCGGTTGGGGATGTTGCGTACTTGCTTGGGTGTTAACCATGGCCTGATCGCAATTACAATCATTGGTGTAAACTTCCAATTCGGCAAGTGTACTAAACCCGAAGTTGTTTTCTAGTATATGTAATTGCACATACCGGGCTTTTAAATCCTTCAAATTTTTATAAAAATCCACTTGCCCGTTTTCATCCGTACCCATAGCGATGGTATTCCAGGTGGTTTGATCATCTGAAACCCGGATTTCGTATTTTTTCGCAAAAAACACCCAATCCCAGTGCAATTTGATGCCGGAAATAATTTTTGAACTGCCTAAATCCAGCGTTAAACTTGCTGGAGTAGCCCCAAAACCACTCGACCAGCGGGTGTCCAACAAGCCATCAATTGCATTGGCTGCTTTGTTATTGTTGGTATTATCCAGCACGGAACTCGCCGTAACGGTGCCTAAACGTGCATCGGTCGGTACTGAAATCGCATAAGAACTATCTACCCAGGCCGGCACATTTTCTGCATGTACCTGATTACCAATGGCTTCAAACTCCGCTTTGGTCATGTAATGGATTTTAGGCAAATAGCATTGCATAAACCCTTTCCGCCAATTGTATCCTAACAAACTGGGGTCGTATTGAGTGCCTGCATAATCAGAATGGCTAAAATCAAGGTGATGCTCTTGTGGCGCAAACGGAAAAGTCCATTCAGGGGCAATGTTTACCCAGCGCATCAACAAGCCCAGGTAAGATTGCGTACCCCAATCTACCCAGCTGACGCCATTGGCCGAGCTGGCATTGGCTGGCCGGTCCGATATACGGGAATAAGCGATCACATAATTTCTGTTGGAATCGATGACGACCTCATCATCCGCAATGGCATGGACGGTGGTAGCAGGTAACGGCGAAAGGGGGTCTTGGTCTAGTCCAATGATGCTCCAATAACGCACTTGCCCCCCTTCCATGGTTGGATTGCCTTGTACGGTTTGCGGGAATGTTGGAAGTCGCCCGGTCAATACCGCCACCATACCATTTTGCACGGTCAATGCCCGACCTAAATAAGAAGCATAATTATTGGTCGTCGCATGGGGTTCAATATTGCCCGGCGGGGGCTGAAATTCTCCCCTACCCGTCCAACCCAGGTCAATAGCGCGTACACGTGCCAAGCTATCCGGTGAAGTCCAGCCGTTGAGTTGACACACCCCATTCATCATACTGCGGGTAATTCCCCAAGATTTGAACCAACCTGCTCCCGGTCCAATATATTGATTGGGCGCACTGTCTACTTTTCGGTTTTTGATGGTTGTATTGGCGCGTTGTTGCAGGTTTGAAAAGTCGGAACCGATAAAATATTTTTTACCATTGGGCAATTCGAAATAAACTTTGGGCATTGGAACACCGCCCAACGGATCTTTTCCTGCATCCGGTTCATAGATTCGAACCCACAATCCACCTAAATTCCAGTCGCCTTGTACGGGTAAAGGTGTTCCAGCCACGGTTTTATAGCCCAATGGGCCCTGGTAAACCAACATGGCTGCTTTGCGGTTATTCACGTTTTGGCGATAGGGATATATATGTCCTGGCCCATTCAAACTAGTTGGATCACCCGTAATCAGGTCAAATGTTACCCGGTATTTGCGGTTTACGACATTTCGATTTGCGCCCAGTTTAAATGGATTTGTATTGCCTGGAAGTGGTTCTATATCTGCATCCACGATGCCAACTTCAGCGGTACCGAATTGGCGTTGTGCGTAATATTCTTTCCCATTCAGGGGCGGGGTGGCCTGAATGGAAAAAAAGCGGCAATGTGGAAATTCGCCTTCAATCACCAATTTGCTGCCAAAAGGGGCTAAAGCGGTGCCTAAAAACAAATACGTTACTTTAGGATCGGGAATACCTGCATATAGAGAATCCTTGTTCACCGGTTTTGCGTACCGAATCGCCCAGGTTTCGGCATCCGTAACCTGGTCCGGATTTTTTAGGTAAAACTGTTTACTGTCCTCAATGCCTTTGGGAATAAGGTTATCCGGAATCGCATTGGGAACATTTCCGAGCGTCCATTGATTGATATAAGCTTCCAGGTCGGTCGACCAGGATTCGGCGTCTGCGACAATTTGCGCTGGATCTTTAAATGGATACGGTGTTGCGGGCGGTAAACAGGCGTTTAAGAAGATAGAAAACGCTGCACCAAGAAATAGGAGCGAGGATATTTTGTACATATACAGATCATTTAAAAAAAATCAGCAATCAAACAGGGAAACTGATCTGATTGCTGATCTTATAACGTGCACTTGCTACTAAACCCCACCGTTTTTTTGAAAAAATAGATTTCTTGTAGTGGGAAGGAAATCCGAAACAAGTTTATCCCGTTATATAGGTGTGCTGGCGATAAATTCCTGAAAATCCTCCAGTTGTTTGCCTTTGATCACCCGGGGTATTTTGGACTGTCCATTGGATTTCCCTTTATGATCCAGCCATTTATAAAACAACGAATTGGGCAATATTTTCACATGAACCGCTTTCAAAGCATAAGCGCGTTCTACCCGATAATCGTCGTTTAGGTCGCAAAGTTCTTGATCGACCAGCTTGCCAAACTCCTCCGCACTGATAACAGGATTATCCAGGCTTACCCACCATTGATGCGCCCATTGACTTCCATGCGGAACACCAGCCACCGCGAATTCGCGGATACCTGCATTGGTTTTTGCATCTACCCTGCGTACGGCTTCATTGAGGTTATCTACCGAAATATGCTCGCCGCACATCGACAGGTATTGTTTGGTTCGTCCGGTGAGGCGGATTTCGCCGCGTTCTGCATCGGTAAACTGAACGGTATCGCCCAACAAATAGCGCCAGGCCCCTGCATTGGTGCTCAATAAAATAGCATATCCAACGCCTTCTTGCGCATCGGCAACGGTGTGTACTTCGGGAAATTCGGTCCGCAAATCACCGTTTTCATCAAAATTTTGATCATTAAAGGGCACAAACTCGTAAAAAATACCACAATCCGTCAGTAATTTCATGGATTTGGTATCAATCCGGTTTTGGTAGGAAATAAATCCTTCCGAGGCCATATAACTATCAAAGGTAAGCAATGGTCGATCCAGCAATTTTTCGAAACTGGCGCGATAAGGTTCAAAAAACACCCCGCCGTGCACAAACACATCGAGGTTTTTCCACATTTGATGGATATTATCCAGTTTATAGGTATCGATGATGCGTTCAAAAATGAGTTGTACCCAGGCCACACTCCCCACGGCAAAACCAACATCCCAATGTGGGGCTTCTTTGATGATCGCGTCGATGCGATCGTCCCAGTTGGGTAAATTGGAAATATGGCGCCCGGGTGCGTAATTGCGTTCGATCCAAAAAGGGCGGTTGTGGCCAATGATACCCGATAAATCGCCAGTGTAATGCCTTCCTTCCGATTTGATGGAAGTACAACTGCCCACCATCAGCATTTTGCGGGCAAACTGGCGCACGGGCATAGAAGGTACACGTGCCACATCGAGTAATAAACGGCGCGTGCCTTTTTTCATGCTGCGCAGCATTTCAAACGTTACCGGGATATTTTTTGTTGCGGCCTGGCTGGTACCGCTACTAAGGGCATAATAAGGAATAATGCCCGGCCAACACACGTCCGGATCGTCGCAGAGGTATGCTTTAGACCACCAACGGTCATAAATTTTATTATAATCTACAGCAGGCACTGTAGACTGATAAGCCTCCACTACATCGGGACGATGGAGGGTTTCTTTAAAATCGTAATAACGCCCAAACGAGGTGTCTTGCGCTTTTTTAAGCAAAGCCACTAATTGTCTGTATTGCACTTCAGCAGGCGAAAACAGCAATGGAAATGCCGAATTTCGACCTTTGGGCAGCACAAAATCAAATAAAGCCATAAGCGATGAAATTGCCGATCGGGTTTTCTGATCGCAAACTTGCTATACCCTTTCGGAAACGATTAAATTCGAGGGCAAGGTAAATATAAATCAGATAAAGCCCAATAAAAAATGGGAAACCGGCATTGCGCCGGTTTCCCAAATAACTGAAACCCATTATTGTATGAAGCAATTAATATGCCTTAATAGCGTTTGCAGATCTTATTTTGCGATCCACAAGTCATTGTTGATATCATCTACCTCCGTACCGAACTGACGTACTAAAGCAGCTTTGTAGTTAACTGCATTATTATCGCGTTCAGTTGTTGGGTATTGGTAACGCTTAGGGATAACACCGCCGTTGCCTGTACCTGGACCGCCTTCGAAGAAGAATGGTTGTTTGGTACGACGCCAGTTGTAGTAAGCTTCGTAACCGCTGTGTTGAGCCAATGCAAGGTATTTTTGCATCAAAACTTGGTTCAAACCATCGTTGTTGTTGCCTTTGTAACCTGTTGCAGGAGCAGCCAGGTAAGTAGCCAAAGCAGCAGCGTCGGTAATGCCGTAAGATTCCATGCTTGCAGTGATGCCTTTGTCGTACCATGCTTTAGCGTCGCCAGCAGGCCACCAACCGCGGTTGATACCTTCAGCAATGTTCAAGCAAAGTTCTGGGTAGCCAATCTGGATAGAAGGCTCGCCCGCATCAGAGCTAAAAAAGTATGCTTTGCTGATACGAGAGTACTCACCGTTTTGAACTTTTGTAGCCATCGCGTCCAAACCCTCATCAGAAGGAGCGCCAACGTATGCTTCGAAGTCCGCAGGAGTCAAACCACCCGCCAATTTAGCAGCAGCAGGTTCTGCTACTACAAATACACGTGGGTCTTTCAATGCAGCCAGGTTGCCAACATAGGTAGCAGACGTGTTGTAACGATCGGCATAGAAACCGAAGTTACTTGGATTGAAAGGATACTTATCGATAGAAGTGAAGATGTATTTCACGTTATCCGCATTGCTGGTTGGCAATGGGTATTGTGTTGGATTGCCTGCAACTTTAGCAAATTCTGCTTTTACATTCAATTCAGAAGCTTCTGCTTCTCTTTTGCTCAACTGAACCAAAACGCGAATTTTGAACGCGTTCACTGCTTTTTGCCATTTAGCCAAATCACCGTTGAAGTAGAAATCGAAACCAACAAAAGTTTGGTCCGCAACTGCAACGCGTGCTGCCAACTGGGTGTTAGACTCATCCAACCAAGTCAAAATTTGTTTGAAAATTTCGCGCTGTGTGTTGTACGCAGGTGCGATGTTTTCAGCGCCTTTCAATGCGTCTGTCAATGGAACATCACCCACTTTCATGGTCATGTCGTAGTAGAAGTATGCACGGAAGAATTTACCGATTGCTTCGTACGCGTTGCCAGCAGGCAAACCAATACGGGTCGCTTCTTCTTCCATTTTCACTACGTTTTTGATCGAAGTGAAGTTCAAACCGGTCGTTGTCCACTCGTACTCGTTGTTGTCGTAGTAGTTGTAGTTTGAGCACCAGTACTGGCAGTAGCGGCTAACATCGCCCCATGGAGCATAGTAAACGTCTTTCAACAAACCACGCAATACCAAGCCTGGTGGTACAGTTGTCGAACGGTTTTGGTCTGCCTCGAGTTCTTCGAAGTTCTGGCAGGCGTTTGCTGCGAAAACGAGCAGCAACAAAGCAAAGAAATATTTTAAATTTTTCATTATCTAAGAGTTGAAAAGAATTTATCCTTGCCTGTGCCGTCTGAACATAAAGACAGACGGCGCAGGGCAATGATTCAAAATTTAGAATGTAATGTTGATGTTGAAACCGTAACGTTTTGCGGTTGGCGATTGCAAACCAGAGTAGTTCGTACCAATGTACTGGTCGAGATCGATGTCTTTGTACTCCGCGAAGTACAGCAAGTTACGACCTACGAGTGATACGTTTGCCTGGCGGATGAAACGGCCATTTTTGAACCATTCTGAAGGCAATTGGTAGGTGATAGTTACTTCACGCAATTTAGAGAACGTCTTAGACATCAAGTTTGCTTCAGCCTGAGAGTACTTACGGCTGATGTAATCCTGAAGGTAAGTTTTGTTGTCGTTCTTGGCAAAAGTCAACTCATTGTAGTTCGTGATTTCACCTGTTAACTGGTCAAATTTGGGCGTACCGCTTACCAATTCCACACCTTCGCCTACGTAGTTACCGTCAATTTGTGGGTTGTTGTCGGTACCTGCTTGTTGCTTCAACCAGTCCTGGTAACGCGCTTCGCCCATTGCACCTTCTGTAGTTTCAATGTGGCGACCGCCGCGGAATGTCTGACGACGGATGTAGTTGGTCATAACGCCACCTACGCGACCGTCGAACTGGAAGCCAAGGCTCAAGTTTTTATAGCTCACTTTGTTGTATGCGCTCCAAACCCAATCTGGGTTAGCGTAACCTAAAAACTTCCGAAATTGCGAACGAATTACGCGACCAGATGCATCGTGGATGTAATTGCCGTTTTGATCTGTTGCAATTCCACTGTCGTAATATTTGTCCAAACGGTCACCTTTTTTGAGGTAGGTGAACAAACGATCTGTTCCTTCTGGAAGTTCTTCCAAGGTTTCTTGGAACGTGCTCCAGTTCAACAATACATCCCAAGAAAGACCGTCACGGTTTTTCAATGGGCTAGCGGTGAAGCTTACTTCCCAACCTGATTTTTTCGTTTTAACCGCATTTACCAACTGTGCGGTGTAACCTGATGCTTCAGAAATTGGCTTAGAGAAGATCTGTGGACCGTCGATGTACTGGAAGTACGTTACGTCAATACCCATGCGGTTGTTCAGGAATTTTGCTTCCAAACCACCCTCGTAGTTTGTACGAGAAGAAGGCGCCAAATCTGCGTTTGCAATGGTATTGGTAAAATAAGAACCAACCTGACCGTTGTTTACGATTGGGTTAGAGTACACAGAAGAGTTGCTGTAAGATGGACCGTCGTAAGTAGAAGCGTAGTTAATGCCATAACCAACCGGGAAAGATGCACCTGGTGTAGAACCGATGTAACGCTGTGTCAAGGCTTCTTTTACGTTTGCGTAAGAAGCGCGTAATTTCAAGAAAGAAACCGGGCCGAGGTCGGCGATTTGAGAAATAACCACGCTACCACCCAAAGATGGGTAGAAGAAGGTGTTGTTGTCTTTAGGCAAGGTAGACAAGTGATCCACACGACCGGTGTGTGTCAAGAACAAGAAGCTCTTGTAACCCAAGTCAACAGAGTAGTAACCAGACAATACTTGCATTTTTGCACGGTAGTTGGTTGCGTACAAAGGATTTGCAGAGTTTGTGAAGTTATAAACACCAGGTACGTTCAGGTAGTTGGTCGTCGTGTAGTTGCTTTCGTAGTTAAATGTACGCAAGTTGCCACCCGCCAAAGCACCGAGGCTGATGTCGTCTGTCAATTGACGGTCGAAGTTCAAATAAACGTCTGTGTTGTTTTCAAACATGGTACGTTTGTCTTCGCGGTAGTCACCACGTGCTTCTTCACGGCCATAAGAAGTAGCAGAGAATGGGAATTTCTCGTTACGGAAAATGTCGTAAGAAGTGATTGCAGTACGTGCTTTCAGGGTCAAACTTGGTGTAATCGTCCAAGTCAAAGCAGTTTGACCGTAGATATCGGTTTTGTAGTGACCACGCAACCATTCATTGGCCAGGAAGTGTGGGTTGTTGTAACGCTGGTATTCAGCATAGATCTGCTGAACGCCTTCTTTACCTGGCTGCCAGTAGTTTTTCAACTGATCCACGTCCCAGTCAGCACCACCCCAGATGATGATGTTGTAAATCATGGAGTTCGGGCCATATACTACGTCTGGAACATTGTCGGTGAATTGACGGTTGTAGTTCAGGTTTGCTTCCAACTTAACTTTGTCGCTGAATTTGATGCCGCTGTACACGTTAAAGTTTGCAGAGTTCAACTGTGTGTTTGGCACCATACCACCCTGGTAATTATAGGTAGTAGAGTAACGCATGTCCACTTTATCGCTGCTGGTGCTGATAGAGATATTGTTGTTCGACAATACACCTGGGCGCAAGAAACGCTCAAGATTGTCTTTACCGCGTGCTACCCAAGGAGTTCCGATACGATTACCGGTTGCAGGGTCGATCGGGCTGTCGTATTGTGGGATATTTTGACCTTCGAAGCGTGGGCCCCAGATGTCATAGTCACCGTCGTTTTTGCCACCACCGCGACCGTCAACGAATGCATAACGACCGTGGTCACCAGGACCGTATTCGTCTTGTACTTGTGGGATGGCGTTAAAGCCATTTTCGATCATTTGGCTAGAGTTGAATTCAATGCTGTAGCCACGCTTGTCTTTAGAACCTTTTTTGGTTGTGATCATGATCACACCGTCTTTCGAACGGAAACCGTACAGGGCTGCAGCAGCAGGGCCTTTCAACACGGTGTACGTTTCGATGTCGTCTGCGCTGATGTTCCAGGTGTCAGAGTTAACTGGCACACCGTCTACCACGAAGATTGGGTTAGAACCGCGCAAGCTAATGTTTGGCGCACCCAACAATTCAGGTGAAGAGCCGATGGTCAAGCCCGCAACTTTACCCGTCAAGCCATTGATGGCATTCGGTTCGCGTGCTTTTGTAAGTTCTTCCCCTTTCACGTCCTGTACAGCGTAGCCCAGGCGTGCTTTTTCCTTTTTAAAACCAAGGGCAGTTACAACCACCTCTTTGATTTTAGAAGATTCGTTAAGGGTGATGTCGAGGGTAGCCGCGCCATTTACTAGAATTTCGATGGTTTCAAAACCAACGTAGTTCACAACAATGGTTTCGCCTTGGCGTGCTTCGATGCTATACATACCTTCAGCATCAGAAACAGTACCGCGGTTGGTACCTTTAACATTGAGGCTTGCGCCTGGTAAAGTTTCGCCGGTATCGCCTGCGGTTACTTTGCCCGTAACTCTTTGGGCAAATGCGCCTGCGGTCAGCAGCATGAACAAAAAGGCACATAGAATGCCTTTGAAGTATGAGTGCTTCATCTCCAGAAAAAGGTTTAATTATTGAAAAAATGGATTGATTAAATCGTAACAGTTTTACAGGGTTTGACAGCAGATGCTGTTTACCTTTGGCAAAGGTAGAAGGCTATAATTCGGGGGTGTAAATTTTCAGGTTAAGAAATTCTTAGGTTTTTATTAACTTAAAATGACTTCAATTAAGGGCGCAAATGATCCTAAATTCATAAAATGTTGGTTTTCTTACTTGTTTTACAACTTCAGAATACTTTCAGTTTTGTCATAGTTGTGCCAAACTAGAAAGTGCTTTACATTAACTTAACAACATAACAACCTAAAAAACACATTAATAAATAGAAGTTTCCCGATACTACCCTCAACTTTGCAAACATTACATGCCAAAGCACCCTGTTTTCTTTTCTACCCAGCTTTATTTCAAACTCGATTTTAATAATTTTCATGCAAGGAAAAAAATACGCGAGCATCTTCTTTGCTTTTGTTACCGGAATCGGGGTTAGTTTCTTGGGAGCAGCCCCTTTGGGCACTTTGAATATCGCCGCTTTACAGGTCACCCTTGCACGTGGTACAACGGCGGGTATGCTTTACTCTGCGGGTGCAATTTCCATCGAAATGATTTTCATTCTTTTTTCCCTGTTGGGGGTAGAATGGATCCAAAAACAGGAAAAACTTTTCCGTACCATCGAGTGGATTACCGTACTCATTGTACTCGGATTGGCGGCAGGTAGCATGATGGCCGCCCTGTATCCAAAAACCAACTCGATGGGCAATATGCTCTTCGATCCTGCGGTGCCTTCTTTTTTAGTTGGGGTAAGTTTTCGCCTGTTTCTGCCCACCATGGTGCCGTTTTGGTTGGGTTGGAACACCTTGCTGTTTTCTAAAAATATCCTCCGGCCCAACTATGCCTATTACCTCGCCTATATCCCGGGCGCTGGCCTCGGTACTTTTCTGGCACACCTTATATATATACAGGGCGGTAGTATGGCAACCGAAACCTACCAATTGCACCAGGTAGCTATTAATTGGGGGATCGGCGCCTTATTTATGGCGATTGCCTTGTTTCAAATTGCACGACTTACCCTTGCCCGCCCAAAAATTGTGGCAGATTAAATTAAATCTTCGGCAATGCCAAAGGATAAGGTAAGCCCTGCCCCACTCAGCCCGTTTACGATCCACACCCGATTTGCCGCTTCTTGTACCAACTTGGTTTTGCCCGGTATCGTGGGGTATATGCCATGCCAGGTTTCGGCAATTTCCCAATCCGGAAAATCTGCGAAAGATTTTAAATATTTCAAAATCAATTGATTCACATCTTCTTGATTGAACGGGGTTTGCTCCAAACCATACTCATGACTATCCCCGATAACCAAATGTCCCTGGGCGTTTTGCGACAACATGACATGGATGCCCCAACGTCCAAATTCCGGCATTTCGCGTTCAAAATAAGCATCCAGCGCCGCCAAACTACCACAATGCGCAAACGCTTCATAATGGCGCATCGTAAGCCCTGAGCACAAGGATGCGCCCAATTTCCAATCATGCGGCTGCTTGCCGGTGCGCATCATTTGCAACTTACACCGTGTAATGCCACTTTCCCTGAAGATGGCCGGATATAAGGTCTCAAAATCCTGGCCACCACAGATATAAATCCGCTCCGCACTGTACATTTCATAAAAATCGGACAAAAAACCAGGCTGTACGTGGGTAATGGCGGTACCGTAATGAAAAGAAACTTTGTAGGTCTTTTGCAGGTAATCGGCCAATAATGGGATCGCCTGCCGGGTGGATACTGTCAATTCAGTTCCACTGTGCATCGCCAATTTTAATCCTTCGGTGCGTACGGCCGGACTGAATTTTACGGCTTCTGTGGGCTGAAGCAACTGGCATTGATAGCCGGCATCCTGGGTAGTGGCCATAAACTCTTCCAGTACAGCCGCCTCTTCGTCCTGATACGCCAGGTGTAAGGAACCATTGGCTTCCACGGGCAAACCCGCTTCTTGCGCAAGTTGTAACCAAACCGCTCGGGTGCGCAATGCCTGATTGAGTGCCGCCCCGGAAGGCTGTCCAATCGGCCATATCAGGCCAAAATTGCGTACACTGGCCCCCATGGCCTTGGTACTGCGCTCAAATACTACTACTTTATTCCCTCTTTTGGCTGCTACATAAGCGATTGCCAAACCAAGAATACCCGCGCCAACTACGGCAACATCGTACTTGTTTTCCATGCGAAATGAATATTATATTAAAAATAAAAATTACGCAACCGCGTGTTCTGCGTCTAATGCTTTTTTGCGCCGTAAAAAATACGCCCAGGCAATCAGGATTGTTATCGAAAACAAACCCATGCCGATGTAACACAGTTTTTGATAAAAATCCAGCCAACTCACCTTCGCAAAACCAAAATTGCGCCACAACAACACCATGACCGCCCCCAAATACCCGAAAGCATCGGCGATGTAAATCAAAAAGCCCACATTGCCCGGCTCTTTATACGCGGCTAAAAAACGGTCAAACATCACCCCGTTAAATATGACATATGGCAAAAACAATCCGAACCCACTCAGTACCATCCAGGTAATCGGTGAAATGGCCTGAATTTGAAATAAATACGTGCTCACGACCAATAAAAGCGCACCCGCCAAACACAATGCATGGTTGATCCAAAATGCCTTAAAATTGTCGCGCACCAGGGATAAAGCCCCCAAACCAATGAGCGTCAGGGCTGCAACGGGCAATTCGGCGGTTGTCAAAATGGTTGGTTGGCCTGCATAACCCAATTCTGACCAAATTTCAATGGCAAAATTGTCGCGCACGTCGCGGATGATCGTCAGCATCAGGTAGCCGATGGTGAAGAACAGGAAACCCGGCATGTATTTCCGCCATAAATGCTTGCGGTCGGCTTTACTCATTTTTTTGCGCTCGGTACGCGCCAGAATATCTTCGGCATTGGGCGGCGGCATTTGTTCCAGCATCCAAACGGCAAGCAGCAAAAAAGGAACAAAATACAAACCCGCCATAAAGGGCATCCACCACTCGGAAGTGCCACTTAACAACAAATTTTTACCTACCGATTTTACAAAACCACTCGAAATGATGAAATTGACGCTCAAGGCAGCCGCCAACAACTCGGTACTGCGCCGACCTTCCAGGTATCCAAACACCAATCCGAAAATCATCCCCAGCGGCATTCCATTGACAAAAAGCCACACCGCATTATAAGGAAACGGGGTTAAGGCAAATCCCAGCAAGGCCAATTGTGCAATGCCAATCAACCCTAAAAGGGCCACAGCGCGCCGCTCCGGTGTCATGCCACTGATAAACCGAATGCCAATAAATTTGGATAAAGCATAGCCAAATACCTGCGCACTTACCAGCACGATTTTGTAGTCGATGCCCCATAAAGTCCATCCTCCATAACCCGCAGCGGCAAAAGGTTTTCGAAAGCCATACATGCAAGCGTAGGCCATAAACGCCGCCACACAGGCATAAAGGGCAAAAAAAACAGGGTGCGCAGTGGAAAGACGCCTGGTAACGTAGGATGGATTTTTCATCGAAATGGTTAAATGAACGATGCAAGATTAAGGCGCATTTTGCCTGAAATTCAATACTTTACCATAAGGTAACCGTTTCTTAAAACTGCCTTAACCTTTAGCGGCGAAAGGAATGCACAAAATTTAATTTTAAGATCATTCAAAATTCATAAAATAGTCCGATTTATCGCCGTTCCTTTGCAGGATATCAAATCATCAACTGTACCGTACATGTCGGCGCTACAAAGTATTGAAGAAGTTGTATTTAAAAAAATACACACTGGGAATCTGGTTTATAATACCTGTTGGGAAGACCCTCGTTGTGATCGAGGTATTCTGAATTTTGATGAGCATAGTGAAATCGTGATGTTGACCAGCGCAGGTTGTAATGCACTCGATTACTTGCTTGACAACCCAAAAAGTATTGACGCCATCGATGTCAACCCCCGCCAGAACGCCTTACTGGATCTCAAAAAAGGCTTATTCCAAGTTGGAACACACCAGGACCTCTATAACTATTTTGGTACCGGCGCTTTCGACCAGGCAAAAGAATTCTATCGCACCAATGTAAAGTCTGCCCTCCAAGCCGATTATAGCCGAGAGTTTTGGGACAATAATATTGGCGATTACTTCTCGGGTCGCGGCGTACGCAAAAGTTTTTACTGGCGTGGCAGCAGTGGTACCGTGGCCTGGATGGTTCGGCAATGGCTCAAAACGCAACCCGAAACGGAGCGTTTGATCCAAAAACTGTTCGACTCCCAAAACATGACCGACCAACAAGCGGTGTATGATGCCCTGGAGCCGCGTTTCCTCAATCGCTTCTTGTCTTGGTTTTTGAGCCGTCACGTGGTACAAAGCATGCTCGGCGTTCCAAAAAGTCAGCAGCAAATGGCCCGCGAAAAATATACTGACGGCATGGCCGGGTATGTGCGCCAATGCATGCGCCAAGTGTTTACAGGGATCCCCATTCAAGACAATTACTTTTGGCAATTGTATTTCTTTGGGACCTATTTACCCGGTTCTTGCCCGAACTACTTGAAAGCCGAAAATTTTGACACGTTAAAAAGTCGCGTCGACCGGATTGCCACCCATTCCATGACGCTGAGTCACTTCCTGGAACACAATCCCGGTAAATATTCGCATTTCATCCTGCTCGATCACCAGGACTGGCTGGCTGCCAACAACTACCCTGCCCTGGAACACGAATGGAAGCTGATTTTTGAAAATGCCCGCCCTGGCACGAAAATTCTGTTGCGTTCGGCTGCGCCAGATGCTAATTTCTTGCCAAAATGGGTACCGGAAAAACTGGAATTTGACCTTGAAGCAGCACAATGGTCGCATAACAACGACCGGGTTGGCACCTACGCGAGCACGCACATTGCGCGGGTACGCTAAGATAAAATCACCTGGTGGCTATTAGCAAATTGCTTTCTTGTGAGAAATGCATGCCAATAAGCAATTATAATCGAAGCCAATATGGAACACACACCTATTACCGCAGGCACAGGCGCTGCAACCGAACAACAAAACCAGAACATGCACGGCTATTATCGCCTGCATGCTAAAATATACGATGCCACCCGCTGGACTTTCCTTTTCGGGCGCAAAGAAATTCTTACCCGCATCGGCATTGATCCGCAAGCAAAATTAACGTTGCTGGAAGTGGGTTGCGGCACAGGCTATAACTTGAAAAGGCTGGCTGGTGCGTTCCCCAATTTGTCCTTGATCGGGGTGGATGTATCGGCCGATATGCTGCAACAAGCCGAGAAAAACATGGCCGCTTTCCCCAATAAGGTGCAATTGATTGAAAAACCTTACGCGCCCCATAGTTTTAACCTGGAGCAAAAGCCGGATGTCATTCTGATTTCTTATGCCTTGACCATGTTCAATCCAGGCTGGGAAGACGCGATCGCCAAAGCCGCAGAAGACTTGCCCGTGGGCGGTAAAATTGCGGTGGTAGATTTCCACTATTCCCGCTCCAAGTTTTTCCGCTGGTGGATGGGCAAGAACCATGTACGCATGGAAGCACACCTGATGCCGGTATTGGAAAACACCTTCAAGCCCGTGTATAAGTCTATCAGAAAAGCCTACGGCGGTGTTTGGGAATATTGCCTTTTTGTGGGGGAGAAAGCCTAAATCCTTGATTAACAATTATTTTATACTAAGTTAATACATACTTTCCATCCATTCAGGATGGAGCTTCAATCTTTGTGCGACAAAACGAAAAATGTCATAATCCGGGTGCGCTTTAAATTCATTGCGGCCCGGTTTTTCGCACATAAAGATGAAGCACCTTCTCGCAGTAGTACTGTTCTGCCTTTTTTCAGCCCTACCCCTATCTGCCCCCGATGCGCCGGAACACCTGGCCTTCACCCGTTCCCAACTGCAAGCGCGGGATTTTACCAAAACGATTACCGATTTTCATGGTCTTTCCCTGATACAGCAGTATTGCACGGCTACCCTGCGACATTGCACACTGCAGGTACCCAAAGGCGCCACCCATGCCCCCATTGCTGATTTTGTATTTGTTGTGACGACCGATGGTTTGCGCTGGCAAGAAGTTTTCACCGGTGCTGACCCGTATTTGATGGGCAGCATTGCAACCGAACAACAATTAGCCTATCAAAATCAGTATGGCGCCCGAACACCCGAAGCACGCCGTGCACAATTACTGCCCTTCTTTTGGTCTAAATTGGCAAAAAACGGCCAGATTTACGGCAACCGCGCTTACGGCAATCAAATGAATGTCGACAATAACCTTTGGTTTTCTTACCCGGGTTACAACGAACTTTTTTCGGGTGGTCCGGATGATTTGCGCATTTGGTCGAACGCCAAAAAGCAAAATCCCAACACCAATGTATTTGAATACCTGAACAAACAAGCGGGCATACGCGGAAAGGTGGCTGCGTTTGGCTCCTGGGACGCTTTCCCGTATATTTTAAATGAAAACCGCGCCGAATTTACCGTCAATGCCGGTTTTGAAAACCGCACCGACGGACCGGTAAATGCCGAACAAGTGCGCCTCAATGCACTGCAACATCTTATTCCGGCAAATTTGCACACGGGCGTTCGTCCGGATTCGCTTACCTGGGCATTTGCCAAAAACTACCTGCAATCTGCCCATCCAAGGGTAACTTTATTAGGACTGGGCGAAACGGATGAATATGCGCACCTCGGCAACTACGCTGGTTATTTGGATGCCGCCCGACATTTTGATGCCTGTTTGGCCGATTTATATCAATTGATTCAAAATGACCCCGTGTACCGCGGCCGTTCTGCCATCCTGATTACCACCGATCATGGGCGCGGCAACAAAGATGGCTGGTGCAACCACCATGCCCTGGTAGAAGGCAGTGACGCGATCTGGTGTGCGGTGTTGGCCCCCAATATTGAAGCAAAAGGCGAGGTAAAACAACCCATGCAAATTTGGCAGAAACAGATGGCGCAAACCATTGCGTATATGCTGGGTTTTGAGTTTCAGTGCGAGCATTCGGTGGCGGGGCATGTACAAGAAATGTTTGAGTAGGATTTCAACCTCACATCCACTTCCGCATATACAACAACCAGCAAAACGCCCCAATCCACATCAATAACACAATTTGTAAAAAGGCATCGCGCAGGAGCGCGCGCGTGGGCGATTCGGTTTTATTGTACACCAACGTGAGTTGCAAATAACGCAACACGCCCAATACCACAAAAAAAGACGTATAAAAAATCTTGTCACTCCCGATCCGAGTCGTTACCTCTGGCGAAAAACAATACATAATATAGGCTACAATGGCCACCGTAGAGCAAACCACCATGCTCGCATCCAAAAACGGCATGTTATAACCTTCCAGCGCTTTCCTGAAATTCAATCCATTGGTGGCAATCACATATTCGCCCCGTCTTTTGGCCAGGCCCAGGATCAGTGCGATCAAAAACGTGAGCACAATCAGCCACTGGGATACCGAAACACCCGTTGACACCCCGCCCATAAACACCCGCAACAAAAAGCCCAGTCCGATTAAGGCGATATCAATAATGGCAATGTGTTTCAACCCGAAGGAGTAAAACACGTTGATCACAAAATACAACAGCGCGATGAGCAAGGCCTCCCAATTAATGGAAGCGGCTAGGGCGGTGCCACCAAACAATAAAACAATCAGCACCACCTTTGCCTGCGACGGACGCATGGCACCACTTGCCAATGGGCGCTTGCATTTATCCGGGTGATTGCGGTCTTCTGCTGCATCTGCCAGGTCATTGAGCGTGTACACGGCCGAGGCAATGAGGCAAAAGGACAAAAAGCCGGTAATCGCAGCGTATAACACTGGAACATCCGTGAGTTTGGCTGCAAAAAATGCCGGAATGAATACAAATAGATTTTTCACCCAGTGCTCCGGTCGTATAAGCATCAAAATCTGCCGAAAAAGTTGCGCCATAATCCAAATTTTTATTCTTTTTCGTTGGGTAAAAATTCAAAAATATCTTGTGAGATGGTATTTGTGCGCGCTGTTCCAAATAATCTATTGGAAATCAGGTAACCACCCCGACCATTTTTTTTCCATACCAAAAACAGGTCATCGGCAGGTGAATTAAAAGGTGTACCTGCATTTTGTGGCGCACTCCAAGCGCCTTCCTCCCAGTTGGTTTTAAAAATATCCAGTCCGCCAATGGTCGCCTGGCCGTTGCTGCTAAACCACAAGGTTTGGGTAAAGCCATCCACAAAGGGCGAAACCTCTTCCCCCCAGGTATTGATTTGTACGCCCAGGTTTTGGGGCAAACTAAAATCGAGGGTGTCTGTTTTAAGCGAACGTTCACATCGGTACAGGTCCAGGCCTCCCAGCGAACCCGGACGATCACTGGCAAAATACAAAATTTCTTTGCCGGGCTCCTGGGTTACAAATGGGTGCAACACCGAGGTACCCGCCAGGTTAATATACTCCGGCAACCGGATCGGATCAGACCAGCCCTCGTCGGTGCGGTGGGTTTGGTAAATTTCACAACGCAGGGCAATGCCTTGCTTGATTTGTGCTTTCGACCGCCGTTGCGCTGTACATTGGGTACAATAAAACCGTTTCCCGTCGGGTGAAAAAGCCCCGCTGCCAAATCGTTTGGAAATGGCTTCCGGCAATCCTTCGGCACGTTCGGCCTTTTGCCATTTGTTTTCTTTTTTCAAACTGCGCATCAAAACATTGCCTTCTGCGTTCACCACCACAAAGTATAACAGCTTATCGGAGAACGGAATGGGTGCAATTTCGATATCGTCCGAATTGATGGCAGGCGGCATCAGGCCCAGCAAAAAATCGGGCAACCGGGTCGTATCAATTTGCGCTTCCTGTTCGATGGCCAAGCCGCATCCTTTTATTTCTTGTTGTACCACCACCACCAATTGGGCTTTTTCCGGCCCCTGATAATTGCGTGCAAAATTCCGAAATACCTCCGCAGCCTCCAGGTAGCGGCCGCATTGTTTTAAGGCGCGTCCGTATTGTATACCCGCTTTCGCGTCTTTATCGGTCAGGGCCGCAGCGCTGCGGTAACAATCGGCCGATTTTTCATAATGCCGCAAGCGAAAATAACAATCACCCGCCTGCAACATTTGAATGGTTTTTCCTCCTTTCAAACGTCCGGCGCGCTCGTACAAGCTTGCTGCTTCCTCCAGGTTGCCGCTGTTCAACTGGCGACCGGCCCGGTTTGTCAATACCTGCACGGATTGCCCCTGCACAGAAATGCACCAACAAAAGAAGCACGCCAACAAGGCGTATGGATGGATCATGTTAAAACGCACTGGATAATAGATCTGTGATGGTAAAAACTCCAAACAAAACACTTGCAATACCATTGGTGGTAAAAAACGCAAGATTTACCCGGCTTAAATCATTGATTTTCACAATCGTATGTTGAAAAATGAGCAGCCCCAAAAAAAGCGCGGTACCTGCCCAGGCCAACCAGCCCGCTGCTTCGGGAAGCAACTGGTGTAACTGCCAGCCCGCCAGGAGCATAAAACAAGCCGTGCCAACATGCAGCAGTTCCGAGATGCGCAACGCCGTTTTTCCACCAAAAAAAGCAGGCATGGAATACAATTTTTTACTTTGATCAAAAGCGGCATCCTGCAAGGCATAAATAATGTCAAAACCGGCGACCCAGGTCAACACGGCCAATCCGTACAGCACCGGAAGCCAGTCAAAATGCCCCGTAACGGCCAAATAAGCGCCCACAGGTGCCAGCGAAAGTCCCAAACCCAATACCAGATGACATAGCCAGGTAAAACGCTTGGTGTAACTATACCCCAGCACCACCAGCAAGGCAACTGGCGAAAGTAAAAAACAGATCAAGTTGATAAACCAGGTGGTACCCACAAATAAAAGGGCGTTCAAAACCACAAAAAGGCGGGCTGCCTGCGGTGAAATGACGCCCGAAGGAATTTCGCGGCCAGCGGTGCGTGGATTGGCAGCATCGATATCCCGATCCAGGTAACGGTTAAAACCCATGGCGGCATTGCGTGCAAAAACCATACAGAGCAATACCAATCCGAATTTTTGCCAATCCATGCCCCCTGCATCCACCGAAATGGCAATGAAAAAGCCAGTCAGGGCAAATGGCAGGGCAAAAATGGTGTGGCTAAACTTAACGAGCGACAAAAAAGATTTCATAGAGCAAACTTATGCAACTCAAGCCAAATGGTAGTCATGCACAGCCCGGAAGCGCAAAAAATAGTATTGCATTCCCTCGACCGCCCAAATCACTACGGTATTTTCAAAGCGTTCACTACCTTTGTCCGAATTTTTAAATTACAAAACAAGCATGGGAAAAACGCGCGCTGCGATTACCGGTGTTCAGGGCTGGGTTCCAGAAGATCGGTTGACTAATTTTGATCTCGAAAAAATGGTGGATACCAACGATGAATGGATTACCAGTCGAACCGGGATTAAAGAACGGAGAATTTTAAGAACACCAGGATGGGCAACCAGCGATATGTGTGCCGAAGCAGTAAAAGGCTTACTGGAAAAAACAGGCACCAAACCAGGTGAAATTGATCTGATCATTGTCGCTACGGTTACGGCGGATATGATTTTTCCAGATACGGCTAATACGGTTTGTGATAAAGTGGGTGCTAAAAACGCCTTTGGTTTTGATGTCAATGCCGCTTGTTCGGGGTTTCTTTTTGCCCTCACCACGGGCGCGCAATTTATTCAAAATGAGACCTATAAGAAGGTAATTGTCGTTGGGGCCGATATGATGTCTTCCATCATTGACTATACCGATCGCAACACCTGTGTCATTTTTGGCGATGGCGCGGGCGCTGTGCTCCTGGAAGCCCGTAAAGACGGAACAGGCATCCAGGATTTTGTATTGCGTGGCGATGGTACGGGTCGACATGTATTGCATATGAAAGCAGGCGGCTCCCTGCATCCTGCTACCGCCGAAACGGTTGCAAACCGTGAACATTACGCTTATCAGGATGGAAAGCGGGTATTTATGCACGCGGTGCGCGGTATGGTAAGTACGGTAGAAGAAGTGATTCGCCGCAATAAGATGACGGCCGAAGACGTCGACTGGCTGGTGCCCCACCAGGCAAATATGCGCATCATTACATCCGTAGCCGAACACCTACATTTCCCGTTGGAAAAAGTGATGCTCAACATCGAAAAGTACGGAAATACAACTGCCGGCACTTTGCCTTTGTGCCTTTGGGAATACGAAAATAAACTAAAAAAAGGCGATAATGTGGTACTTACTGCCTTCGGGGGTGGTTTTACCTGGGGATCGCTTTACCTTAAATGGGCGTATTGAGGGTAGTGTATAACATGAGTCATCCCGAATTTTGGTGGAACCCAAAATTCGGGATTTTTTATCCATTTTACCGAACACCCAGCAAAGCGGAAACATTTGGGTAAGATATTCGACCTCTAGCGAGGTCGTGCGGAAAAAATACCATTGGGCGTTGCTACA
>JAIYAP010000012.1 GCA_027488935.1 Saprospiraceae bacterium
TATAGCCAACGCGAAGTGGTTTTGAATACCCTGTACCTATCCCCGGCTAAACCGAGAACAATTGAAAATTTGGTGCCATGAGGGTTTTGAGTTCATCTTTGTATTTTTCGATGTGCTCAAAGAAATTCAGCACCGTCTCCTTAAAATCTTTAAAATTGGGATAAAAACGGAGATTTATGATCTTTTTTCGCAAAAACTTCCATAAACGCTCTATTAGATTCAAATTTGGCGAATAAGGCGGCAGATGCAACAACATAATTTTGGGATTTAAAGCCAGCCATTCTTGAAGCACCTTACAATAATAGTAGGGAGCGTTATCACAGAATATATAGATTTGGCTTTTATCCGGATTCTTGTCAAGTAGTTTTTTCAGCAGTTCGATCGTTGATTGTGCATTGATCGTTTCCGCTTCATGCACAATTACTTCTTGGGGATGTAGCGCATTCATCGCACCATTTATATTCACACGCTGCCGACCTGTATTCGTTAGGATCGTCCGTTCTTCGCCGCGTTTTATCCAAGCGTAATCCGAACGCGTATTATGCTGCGGATGAACGGCATCCATGAAATAAACTGATTCTTCTGACTCGTCTGTTTCCGCAATAAATGGCACCATTTGCGCTAAAAACTCCGATTGGTCCTTAAAATTTGACTTGCATGGAACTTCACTTGTCTTTTTATACGCATAACCCAACTTTCTTAAAATGGACCTTATTGCACTTTCACTGTATTGGATTTCAAATTGATCCTCAATCCATGTGCCTATCTGTTTGCAACTCGCGTACAAGTTTTTGTTCAACTCATCTTCAAGCGCTAAGAGTTGATCGTTGTCTAATCGGCCTTGGTAAGGGACATAGTGGCGATCCAAAAATTTGTCAAGCCCCTCCTTTTCATACTTGCCTCTACAGTTTCCTACAGTGCCGATACCGATTCCTAATGCCGTGGCAACTAATTCATGCGTGAAACCTTCATCCAACATGACCAAAACCGACAATTTCATGTACGCGCCTTTGTCCCGGGTGTTCGCTCGGGCCTCTTCTACAAATACACGTTCTGGGATGCTAAGTAGGTGATTTTTCATACCACAAAATTATATTGCAACTTTTGTTAATTTTACAAAATTGAGCAAAATGAAAAAAATTAGCACATTTCCTTCAAAACCACTTCGCGTTGGCTATACCGTTTGATTGGGGATTAATGTTTGCTTTTCAACATCAGCAACAGATACATCAGTTATATAGGTCTGAGCGAAAAGCGAAAAAGCTGAAATTATAAATGAGGCTGTGAAAAGAAATTTGTTTGTCATAATTGTTTGGTTTTGTTTGTTGATGATTTATTTGTTGTAAAACAGGCTTGCATATAACGGTTGAGGCTTTATGCAGTTGGGGAATTGATCAACTGTCTGCCCGGAACGGAAGCTAAATTAATAACTAAAAGTCGAAGTTAACCAACAAAAGCCTGGCAGAATTCCGTCAAGCCCGAACCAAAGTACAGCGATTCAAACAGCCGAAGTTTGAACGTCAAGCCACTCTATTCTTACTCTGTAAAGTACAGAGGGTTGGTATTTAGCACCTATTGAAGACCATAAACTACATATTTGCTCAATCGTTAAATTAATTGGCTCCAGGCTTATGCGTGATAACTCAACAGGAATATTAGGAGATGATGCCGCATTAAATATGGGATTTTCAATAAAAAAATCAATTGTAAAGTCAAGTAGTTCAAGCGATTCTGCGTAAGATTCAAAGTTTGAGTGTACTAGAATGTAAATTGTATGAAAGTTTTTGCCAATTTTATTTGTTGTATGGACTTTTAGAGAAGTCTGCTGTAAAGAAATTTCCTTTTCTATATTGATTAATGTAAACACTATTTTATTATCATTCTCTTTCGGTGAACTCCCATCCGCATTTACTACTCTATTTAATATAACTTTAGTTTCATTTATATTAAGTTTCTTTTTTAAAAAATCATTTAGAATTTCACTGATAAATTGAAGGGCTGGATATGTCATAGAGATTATTTAAGTTTAAAAGCTTAAGAAGTTAATTTCACTTTTTATGAGATTCCGATAATGGCCCATAACGCGTAAATATGCGTACTTTTCATGTAGGCGCTACAAAGATAAATCACGAGCGCTTACTTTCCAAGGGTCCACAATTTTTAACTTTATCAACCTGATAATGAATAGATTACTCGTTGATAGGTAGCCGCACTACTTTCGAAACAATACAAAATGCGAAGTACAAGTGATGGGATTCCGCCTGGCGTAGTTTCCGCATCCTGTATGCTTGGTATCCTGCCGTTGTGCTTTGATCTTCTGCGGGACAGGTTAGCGCAAAAGCAGCGACGAATAGGATTAAAGCCTTTACAATCAATTTGATACAGGCCTTGGCCGCTCACGTTGTGTGCGCTTGGTCGAAAAAGACACAAGCGCGGCGGCGGGGCGTTGTGGGGGGGGGAGCGAAGACCACGCGCGGCGGAAAAGAGTTCCACAAAAATATGCAGAACTCTTTTTGTTTTTAAAGTGATTAATTTCTACCTGCAATTACCCCACCATCAATGTCCCAAATTGCACCTGTAACCCAAGAACTCTCATCGCCCAATAAGAAATTGATTGTTTTGGCGATGTCTTCTGGTCTTCCAACTCTTCCGATCGGGTGAAATCCGTTGAAGCCTTGTAAAGTTTCTTCAATTTTACTTTCTTCAATGAATGAACCGTAAATAGGCGTAACAACGACGGCTGGCGAAACTGCATTTACACGAATATTGCTGTCTGCTAATTCCATTGCTAAATGTTGTGTAAGACTGTGTAAACCTGCTTTTGCCATTGAATAGGCACTTGAAGGCGTTGCTTTAATAGCTTGTTTAGCCCACATTGAACCAATATTTACAATAGAACCCCCACCATTAGAAACCATTACTTTTGCAACTGATTGTGTAATGAAGAAAAATGATTTGTTGAAGTTGTGGTAAATGTCATAGTCGGCTTCGCTGTGTTCTAAAAACGCTTTTGGACTAAAATATCCTGCTGAATTTACCAAATATTTGAGGTTTGGAAATTCTGTTGCCACCTTTTCTGAAAACGATTTTACAGCCGGCATATCAAACATATTTAAGGCTACTGTTTTTACACTACCAAAAGCTGAAAGCTCTTTTTGTGCAACTTCAAGGTTTTTGTCGGCCCTGCCAACGATAATAACTTCTATTCCTTGTTGTAATAAAAGTTGTGCAGTGGCTTTGCCCATTCCTGTAGTGCCACCTACAATTAATGCTTGTGATTTACTCATTTTTTATCTTTTTTAAAATGTTAGCCCCTATGACTTGAAACTTTAAAAAAGATGCAAAAATTTATAAAGTTTTTTCCAACTTGTTTTTTTCGGTTAGTAATTCTGTGCATTGTGGCTTAATGTCAAACGAAACCATTTCTCCACTTTCGCCAAAACTAACAACACAACACTCTAAAAACCTTTCTTTTAGTTTTACTCTAGCTCTTTGTATTCTTGATTTTGTATTTGGCAACGTCAGCCCCAAGTTTTGTGCAATTGTTTTTTGGTCTATACCGTCAATGTCAGACATATAAAGTGGTGTAGCATAATCGTCTGGCAAGAGTTTAAGTAATACTTTGATATAATCTGATGCTTCGCCAATAATAGATTTTTCATCGACTGTTTCTGCAAGGTCAAGCGAAAAAGAAATTGACTTGTTATTTTTTTTGTGGTAGTCAATGATGGTGTTATGAGTAATTTTATACAACCAAGATTTTAGGTATAATACTTTTTTGCCGTTTGAACAATATTGATAGCTTTTTAGTAATACATCTTGTAAAATATCTTTGGCATCGTCTTCGTCTGTTACACGTTTTTTAATGTAACCAAATATTGAAGATTTATATTCTTCCCAAATTTCAAATATGTTGCAGTCGTCCATTTATTTCTTGTCTATTAATATTGATTGAGGAGTCTGTTAGAGTTGCAGCTAACACATAAATATGCGTACTTGTCGAGTCCGCTTTACAAAGATAAATCAGGAGCAGCAAATCTCCAACCATCCACAATTTTTAACTTTATCAAACTGATAATGAATAGATTACTCGTAGATAGGCAGCCCCACTACTTTCGAAACAATACAAAATGCGAAGTACAGGTGATGGGATTCCGCATGGCGTAGTTTCCGCATCCTGTATGCTTGGTATCTTGCCGTTGTGCTTTGATCTTCTGCGGGACAGGTTCGACCAAGAGCGGCGATGAATAGGATTAAAGCCTTTATAATCAATTTGTTACAGGCCATGGCCGCTCACGTTGCATGCGCTTGGTCGAAAAAGACACAAGCGCGGCGGTGGGGCGTTGTGGGGGGAGGGACGTAGATCACGCGCGGCGGAACGAACAGGGCCTAGCAAAGGTGGGGAGTTCTTAGTACATTAAGTCAAATAATTACAAATCCCCAATTCTTATTCAAAATTCAATTTAGCAATTTTGCCCCGCATTCGCCAGGCTTATGTTAGTGACTGGGCATTTCTGTTGCTAAGCCTTCTCGTTCCATTAGTGTTCGTAAGAGTTTATCAGCCGTGTAAAAAGCATCTACTTCTTTTTTCAATGTTATACAAGTCGAAAGTTGAATACTATCCAAAGTTCGCAAACCTTCAATTCCATATTTTGTTACCAAGTTTCGTGCTTGTTCCAAAATCAAACTGTCTGTTGTTATAAAATTGTACTTTACAAAATCGCTTTCAAACAATTCCAACGTTATTTCTGCTTGTTTTACTGTGATTTCTTTTGTTCTAACTCGTTTCCAAATAGTTGAAGTAAACTCCACTTTAATAAGTTCTGACAAGTAAACATGAGTAATATTTACCTGTGAAAACAGTTGTTCGAGTTCTTGTGTCCCATCTTCTTCGTGATAAAGTTTGAAAAGTGAAGATGTGTCTAAAAATATTTTCATAGGTCTGCACGTCTTTCGTCAGTTACAGTATCGGCAAATGACCCTTTGAAATTTTGAAGGTTTTTTTTGCTTTTAGCGAATGAAAAGTCCGTCAAAGCAAGTCCATTTTCAGATTTGCTTTGTACTTCTTCTAAAAAAGTTACGATTACTTTTACAGGATTTTTCGTTGAATAATCCTTATCAAGTTTTAAGTAACCATTTTCGTATGTTCCTACAATTGATAGCATATTGATAATTTTGTTGTAAAGATAAACGAACTTTTCAAATTTAAAGTTGCTTTTTAACGAACTCTTAGATTAGGCCTTTTTCGTTTGTCTTGCTGCTAACGTGTAAAGATGCGTACTTGTCGTGTCCCCATCGTTGAGATAAATCAGTCGTTTTTACCCCCCTCCTCACTCCCCCCCAAACTTCTCCCGAAATGTCTTCCTTAAAGACATCATCTCATCCCGGAACTGCGCCGCTGTGATAAAATCCAGGTCCTTCGCCGCTTTTTTCATCTTGTTTTCTACTTCGGCAATCATTTTTTCCAATTGACTGCGGTTGGCGAGCGCTACAATCGGCTCGGCCGCAAGGTTGTTGCTGTCGTTCTCTACATAGTATTTGGTCGCTTCTACACCGCGTATGTCGAGGATACTGCGTTGTGCCAGAATCTGTTCGCGGGTTTTGCCTACTGTACGTGGGGTGATGCCATGCAGGTCGTTGTACGCAATCTGTACCGAGCGCCGGCGGTTGGTTTCGTCGATGGTGTTGCGCATCGAATCGGTCATTTTATCGGCGTAAAAAATAACCAAGCCGTTCGAGTTACGGGCGGCGCGGCCTGCCGTTTGCGTGAGCGAGCGCATGTTGCGCAGGAAACCTTCTTTGTCTGCATCTAAGATGGCTACCAGCGATACTTCGGGCAAATCCAGGCCTTCCCGCAGCAAGTTTACTCCAATCAGCACATCATATTCGCCCAAACGCAGGTCCCGCAGGATCTCCACCCGTTCCAGGGTTTCTACTTCGGAGTGTATGTACCGGCAACGCACGCCCACTTTGGCCATGTACGATGCCAGTTCTTCGGCCATGCGTTTAGTCAGGGTGGTTACCAAGGCGCGTTCATTCAGTTCGTTGCGTTTTCGAATTTCTTCCAATAAATCGTCTACCTGATTGATGGAAGGACGCACTTCAATCGGCGGATCCAGCAGGCCGGTCGGACGAATCAATTGTTCCACCACCACGCCTTCTGTTTTTTCCAGTTCAAAATCGCCGGGGGTGGCGCTCACAAACACGACCTGATTGATCAAAGTCTGAAATTCATCAAAACTCAAAGGCCGGTTGTCCATCGCCGAGGGCAGGCGGAACCCATAATTGACCAACATTTGCTTGCGCGAACGGTCGCCACCCCACATGCCGCGCAATTGCGGAAGGGTTACGTGGCTTTCGTCAATAATCATCAAATAATCATCCGGAAAATAATCCAGCAAACAGAAGGGACGGGTCCCCGGCTCGCGGCGGTCAAAAAAGCGGGAATAGTTCTCAATCCCACTGCAATACCCCAATTCCTTGATCATTTCCAAGTCAAAGGAAGTGCGTTCTTTGATCCGACGCGCCTCCTGGATCCGGCCATCCTCGGTGAAATATTTTTCCTGGGCCATCATTTCATCCTGAATTTCGTTCATCACGATATTCAGTCTGTCTTTAGGCGCAACATACAAATTGGCCGGAAAAATAGCCGCATTGTCCATCACCTCAATGCGCTTACCGACTTCATTATCAATACTTTCGATGCTTTCAATTTCATCCCCGAAAAAAGTTACACGATAACCCCAATCGGCATAAGGTAGATTGATATCCACCGTATCGCCTTTCACGCGGAAGGTGCCCCGCGAAAAATCGGTTTCCGTGCGCGCGTACAAGCTTTCCACCAATTGGTACAAAAACTGGGTCCGCGAAATGACCTGACCTCTAAACAAGCGAATGATCCCGCTTTTGTAATCTTCCGGATTGCCCATACCATAAATACAGGAAACCGAGGCCACAATAATAATATCGCGGCGGCCCGAAAGCAGGGTACTGGTAGCTTTGAGTCGGAGTTTGTCTACTAACTCATTGATTTGCAGGTCTTTTTCAATATAGGTATCCGACACGGCCACATAAGCCTCGGGCTGGTAATAGTCGTAGTAGGACACGAAATACTCCACCGCATTGTCGGGAAAAAACGTTTGTAACTCGCCGTATAGTTGTGCGGTCAGCGTTTTGTTGTGGGTGAGCACGAGGGTGGGCCGGTTGAGTTGTGCGAGCACATTGGCCATGGTAAAGGTTTTGCCAGAGCCGGTTACGCCCAGCAGCACCTGTGCCCGGTCACCGGCACGGATACCTTCCACTAATTGGCGGATCGCCTGCGGCTGGTCGCCGGTAGGCACATATTCGGAATTCAGTTTAAAATCCATAGTCCTTATACAAACACAGCCAAAACGCTGAAGTTCAACGTTTTGGCTGTTATTCTTTTCTACGCAACGGAGTTCGAGGTTTGGATTGCTGTTTGCTACAATCCAGTGTTGTTCATATTGTCTTTTGTTCTCTCCCCGTTATCCTATAAGCGGATAAACGATTAATCCAGTGATTGGTTGGCCGTTGTGGCAACATTCACCATTTCTTGATACTCCTGCGGGGTCAAATTGTCCATACAGAAGTTAATTGGGTTGATCGGGTTACCTTTATAATGTACTTCATAGTGTAAGTGGGGGGCGGTGGAAAGTCCGGTATCGCCAACTTCTCCAATCTTGGTGCCTTTCTTGATATGCTCTCCAGGCCGTACATACATTTTATTCATGTGGCCATACAGGGTTTCGTACCCGTATCCGTGGCTTATTTTCACACAGTTGCCATATCCTTGATGCCATCCTGCTTCCACTACAACCCCGTCGCCAGACGCCTGAATGGCGGTGCCAATGCGTGCGGGAAAATCAAGTCCGGCGTGAAATCTTTTCACTTTATACACCGGGTGGATCCGATATCCAAATCCAGACAGGGTGCCAATGCTTTTTTGCAATTTATCTTCGCGTACCGGTTTGATACTGGGTAACGACGCGAGCATATTTTGCTGGTTGTTTGCAAGGCGTTGGATGGTATCGAGTGATTTACTTTGCAAAGCCATTTGACGGCTCAATAAATCGACTTTTTCTACCACTTCCCGAATGCTTTTTTGGCCATATTTGAAAGCAGAAAGTTCCGGATGTGATTCATGGCCACCAACGCCAGCGGTCCAAATGTCCTCATCAATAGGGTCCATTCCAAAAACGGCACGGTGTACATTGGCGTCACGCTCCTGAATATTCTGGAGTACTTTAGACATCATTTCCAACTGGCCGCCCAGTTGATTGTATTTATGCTCCATTTGGTCGATCTCGCGTACCAATTCCTTTTCTCGAGGAGATGGGAAAATCGTGTACAGTACCGCAAGCAACGCAAAAGAAGAAACAAGAACAACGGAGAATAATCCGAAGGCTTGTAAAATTTTGGTTTTGAAGGGAACAACGACTTTCTCGTAGGTTAAAGTTTGAATGTTGTAAACAAACTTTTCTTTCCTGCCCATATGTAAGTGGTTTACCAGGCGAATCAGGTAACTATGATGCCTCTATGAATTACTGAATCTTGCGGCGGATGAAGGTGATGGATTAAAAAATGTACCATAAACATGCGCCGCGCTTACCTGGATGATGTAAAAATGAAGCTGCTTGATATTAAAAATTTCTTGGGTGAGGCGCACAAATGTAGCATTCTGTTTAACATTCGCAAAACATTTTGCTAAAAATCGTAATATGGTGCAAATAAAAATGTTTTAAACCGCCACAATCAGACTTAAAACTTTCATTTAAACCAATATTACGCATTAAAAGGGAGCAATAATTGTTCAAATCTCCAACTTGCTTGTACAAGCGGGAGGGCAAAGCAAATAAAATCCTTTCAATTATGCTAAAAAAAGGTCAACTTTAACAAACGGTGCATATATTATGCCTGATTTTCTGGATCAGCCAAATCCAGGATCATTATTTTTTGCCAAATCTTTCCAGAGAGCCCCTGTGTGAGTGATTCGAGGTCGTTTACAGCGCCCAAAACCACGGGATCTTCTATGTTTTGGGCAAAAAGTGCGGCTATTTTGCTCACCAGGGCCAGCATTTCCGAACAATAATCTAAATATCGCGTCAATTCTGCGCGCGTAAGGGTGCGCTTGGGCGATACTGCGGTGTTTTTTATGTCAGAAAGCACAAATGTGGGGTCTTTCGTCAATTGATGCATGTCTACCACATGGGCTATGCTGCGCAAGCGATGCAAGGATTTGAGGGCACTTTGACGCTTGAGCCGCGCCTCCAGGCTGGTCAGAAAATACAAGGCTAAACCCAAAAAGATCAACTCATTGATCGCAGATTCGGCAGCCTGCACCAAATCAGAGACGCCCGACACCGCATTGGAAAAACTGCCTAATACTTGAAAAACAGCCCAAAAAAACAGTCCAAGCAACAGGGTACCCGCACAACCCGCCGCAATACGAACCGGCCAGATCGGCGTTTGTAAATGCAAAGCCAATTGTTCGGCAGCCCGCGCTTCCCGCAAAAAATCGGAACACACCCGCGATAAACCCGATTCCGGAAAACGGCTGAGTATCCGCTGCTCCAACAAAGCAATGGTCTTTAATACCGAAGCCGAATTGAGTTCCGCATAAGTACCCGCCACAGATGCCTGGCGCGCAAGCGGAAATAATATTTTTTGAATCAACATAAGGGTTTTAGGTAAAAACAGTGCCGTTACATATTCAAAGCAATAAAAAAGATCCATTGCAAACCTAACAACCACAAAGATAAAGGATTGCGCATGCCTGTGGGCATCCAGTTGCGATAACTCACCGCGATCAGCCAGGAAACAGCAAACCAACCAAGATAATTCTGCAAAGGAGGCGTGCCTTGCGCCCACGACCAATACCCGAGGTCAATGGCAACCGGCTCTATCAATACATCCAGCAAAGTGGAAAGCAGTGCGGCACCCAGCAACAACCACGCAACCCGGGTGCCTTTGGGCGCCAAACGGTCTGCCAACTCATTGGAGGTATAACAAACAATGGTCCAATTCATGCCAATAATGAGCGGGGTATTCCACAACTGCGGCCCCAAAACCTGGCCATATTGATACACCCCAAATGGAAATCCGGTATTTACCCCCAATACTTCTGCAAAATACCCAATACAAAATGCCAGTAGCCCAAAAATCCAGCTACCCGCGTTGCCATATGGATGGTTCCACCACAACAAGCCGTACGAAAGTAATAAACTTACGGGCGTCATAGATACAAACCACGGCTTATAGGGGGTAAACATGCCCAGGATGCCAAAGCCATACACCATTAATAAGGATACGATGCTTACACGCAACCGAAAACGCAAGGTCCAATTCCATGGAAGTATGGCGTGTATTTTCCGGGTTTCAATAGTCTGACTCATGCCATTAAGCGGTATTTTCTGAAATTAAATGGAACCGGCTTCCTCAATCAAGGCTTCCGTAATTTGCGCCGACAATAAACACAATGGAATGCCACCGCCCGGATGCACGCTTCCGCCCACAAAATACAGATTTTTAAGCCGACTGCTAAAGTTCGGATGCCGTAAAAATGCAGCCATCTGGTTGTTTGAACTGTAACCATACAACGCGCCTAAATGGGAGGCGGTTTTTTGCTCAATGCCCCGAGGGTCCAGGATCGATTCGCAGGCAATAAGGGCAGCAAGATCGGTATCAAGTGCTTTGCTTAATTTATCAATCGTTTTTTGGCGAATACCTGGAATGAGTGCGTCCCAATCCTGCCCGCTGTTACAAGGAACATTGACCATTACAAACCAACTTTCGGCACCCTCGGGCGCATCCGTCGCGGTATATTTGGAGGTAATGTTCACATATATCGTCGGATCGTCTGTTACATAACCCTGTTCTATGGCCTCAAACTCTGCCTGATAATTTTCTGTAAAAAAGATATTGTGCAAATCCATTTGCGGAAAAGCCTGTTTTACCCCCCAATAAAAAATCAGGGCGGAACTGCTTTTGGGCTGTCCAAGGATGCGTTCGGGGGCAGGCAGATTCGGGAGCAATTTTCGATACGTGTAAAAGACATCCATATTGCTCACCACACCGTCGAACGCAAATGTATCCTGGTTTGTTTTCAAACCGTTTACACGGTCATTTTCTGTTAAAATAGCCTCCACCGGGCTGTTAAAATGGAAAACCACCCCTTTTTTTAAAGCCAATGCGTAGAGGCTTTGCGTAATGGAGTGCATGCCTCCTTCCGGATAAAACACCCCAATGTTGTGTTCAAAATGGGGGATAATGGTGAGCATCCCCGGCGCTTTATAAGGATTGGAGCCATTGTACGTGGCAAAGCGATCGAACAACTGGACCATTTTTGCAGACCGGAACCACTTGGTATGTACGCGGTGCATGCTCGTAAAAAGGTCGAAATAAGGCAGATAAAAGGTCGCTTTCAGGGCTTTCCAATTGAGCCATGTGGACAGCCGGTGTAGCGATTTTTCAAGGAAAATATTACCCGCAAGGGCGTATTTGCGCGCACTTTTCGCTAAAAAGGCCTCCACCTTTGCCGCAGGTACCCCCAATTTTTGTTCTGCCTCCCGGGCAAATGCGGCGGGCTCGGCCCAGGCACGCAAGGTAGTGCCATCGGGCCAGAAATAATTACAGGTGCAAGGAACACGCTGGTACCGAAAGTAGTCATCGATGGGCTCGTCAGCCGCCTCAAACAGGGCTTCCACATATTGCGGCATGGTAAATAAGGATGGGCCTGCATCAAAACGATAACCGTCCAATTCAAAAGCAGAAAGTTTGCCCCCCGGGTAGGCATTGGCCTCAAATACCGTCACCTCATGCCCACGTGCCGCTAAACGGATCGCAGTGGCGATTCCCGCAATTCCAGCACCAATAATTCCTATTTTCATATCAGATTTTTACACAAAATTCCGCTTATTGTTCGGATGTCGAAACAAGCAAATCAAATATTTGTTTGCAAGGTTGATTACAGGGAGATTGAGCAGACGCCTACACCCTGGAAATCAATAGCATCCAGTTTTACATGAAGGAAGGACAAATTAGTACCCTATCGCTTTTTCACTTTTCAGGGTTTAGATCGAAAGTGTGGGCATTTGCACAAATGGGCCTTGCGCCACGTCGTATGGGAAAAATTCCCGGTTTGCAGTTTCAAAAACTCGTCGGCAGTGGAGCCACAAATGGATTTGGGATTCGGCCCAATTTTGAAGTATACGGAATGCTAAATGTATGGGATGACGAACAAAGTGCCGATCATTTTTTTCAACATCATCCCGTATTTAAATCTTACGAAAAGCGTGCGAGCGCTGTACAAACCGTATTTTTGCGCACTTCCATGGTGCACGGATCCTGGGATGGCGGCACGCCCTTTCACCCCAGTGTCAAATTTGATCCCAATGTCCCCCTGGCGGTGCTTACACGCGCAACCATCCGAAAACGGTATTTGTGGCGGTTTTGGAGAGACGTGCCCGGCGTCAGTCGGGACGTGACCGACAAACCCGGATTGTTGTTTGCCATCGGCATTGGAGAATTACCTTTTGTGCAACAAGCAACGTTTAGCTTGTGGCAAACAGGCGTTCAAATGATTGATTTTGCCTACCAGCGCGACGACCACCGCGCCGTAATCAAAAAAACCAGGGAACTGGGCTGGTACAAAGAGGAACTATTTACCCGTTTTGTGCCATTCCGTACGGTTGGCAGCGGTATTTGGTAGTTTTTTTGAAATGTATCTTTTGTCATTCAACACAAGCGGATTAAGTTTTGACAGCAGCAATGATCGCCATTCTTTTTGTATTTGCCTTCCTCTTTTTGTTCGATTGGTATGCTTTTCAGGGCATTCGCACCCTGACATCGGGCTGGGACAATGAAACACTTAGACTCATCGTACATACGATTTTCTGGGGTATGCACCTTGTTTTGCCCATTTTATTGCTGTACAGCGCTTTCCAGATGCAAAAAGCGCATAAAATGAGCACCCTCGGCGTGATGGCGGGCAATACCCTGATAACAATCCTCATTGCACAACTCGTTTTTGTGCTGGTATTGTTTGGAGCTGATATCTTGCGCTTTTGTTCCGGCATTTTTCATTGGATACAAACACGGGGCACCGAAACGTTTGAAAAACAGCCATTTATGCCCGAACGCCGCAAGTTTGTGGCACAAATCGCTTTGCTTACGGCCAGTGTTCCTTTTGCCTCGTTTGTTTATGGTATTTTGAGAGGAAAATACGACTATACGGTGCACCGGTATGTATTGAAATTCAAAGACTTACCCGAGGCGTTTCACGGTTTTACCATCACCCAGATTTCAGACGTGCATGCGGGCAGTTTCGACGATCCTACGCCCGTGCAGCGCGGGGTAGATATGATCAAAGCGCAAAAATCGGATTTGTTTTTATTTACCGGCGATTTGGTCAACAATGAAGCCGTTGAATTTGAGCCCTGGAAGGAAATGTTTGGTGCAATTAAGGCGCCTTATGGGCAATTTTCGGTGTTGGGCAACCACGATTACGGTGATTATGAACCATTCCCATCACCCGAAGCCAAACGCCAAAACCTCGAAGACCTAAAACGCCATCAGGCCGAAGCGGGGTATCGCTTGCTACTCGACGAACATGTAGATATTGAAAAAGATGGGCAAAAAATTCAATTAATCGGTATCCAAAACTGGGGCCACGGCTTCAGCCAATACGGCGATTTTGAAAAAGCATTGTCCAATGTCGACCCCGACACTTTTAAAATCCTGCTCTCCCACGATCCTTCACATTTCGAATATCAGGTAAAAGACCACCCGCAATTCATCCACCTTACCTTGTCGGGCCATACGCACGGCATGCAAATGGGCATCGAAATTCCAGGGTTCATCCGCTGGAGTCCAAGTAAATTCCGCTACCCGCGCTGGGCAGGCATATACGAAGCCAATGGGCGCACCTTGAACGTGAACCGCGGTTTCGGTTTCCTGGGTTTCCGAGGTCGCGTGGGTATTTGGCCCGAAATTACCGTGATTGAATTGCAGCGGGAAAGCTGATTTTACCGCACCACCGTGACCGCACCCGTGAACGAATTTTGCAAACCGTCTACAAATTTCAGTTTAAATAAATAGGTAAAAACGCCCGGATTCACGGCTTTATCCCGGAAACGGCCGTCCCAACCCATTTGTGCATCATTGGGCGCAAAGTTTCTGTTTTCAAAAACCAGGTCGCCCCAACGATCAAATACTTGCAACAGCAAAATTTCATCCACACCCGATTCCGTATAGAGGGTAAATCGGTCGTTCTCCAGGTTTGATGCTGGCGCAATCACATTCGGAATATAAATTTTACCCTGCCGGATCGTGATTCTGCGCATGTCACTGACCACGCATCCATTGGAATCGGTCACAATGACCGTATATATAACATCGTCTGTCGGGGTAGCCAGGGTCGTTTGACAAGTATCACACGCCAACCCAAGCGGCGGTTGCCATTGATAGTCTGCAACAGCACCCGGATTGAGTACGGAAGCGTTCAATAAAATACTCGCGCCGGAGGTCAAAACAGTATCTGCTCCAATGTTTACGGCATTCTGCACAGCGTTATTTACAGTTAATTTGACCGAATCGGTGCACCCAAGGGCATCCTGGGCCTCCAGCACATACATGCCACTAGCCAAATTTAAAAACGCCGTATCTGGCACAAAAGCACCCTGGTTGAGGGTGTACAGGTACGGCCCCGTGCCGCCACTGGTTTGCTGCACGATTATTTGACCATTGCTTTCGCCCGGACATTTCACGCCCAAACTATACGCTGTGGTTACCACCGGTGTGGGTGGCACCAGCGTCACGGAAATCGAATCCGAACATTCAGAAGCATCACTGACCGTTATGTAATAGGTGCCGGTCATAAGCCCTACCGCAATAGCGGTGTCTGAAACACTTGGACTCCAATTAAACGTAAAGGGCGCGGTCCCTTGCACCGATAAGGTAATCCCGCCATCCCGTGCGCCTGCACAACTGATGTTCGTAATATCCAGCACGCTTAAAACAGGCGGCGCGGTTACACCTACATTCAGGTCAATAATTTTACCACAACTGTTTTGGTCTGTTACGACCACAATATAATCGCCCGGGGGCAAATTGGATGCGGTTGGGCCGTTCGCTACATTGGGCGTCCAACTATACGTATAGCCAGGGGTGCCGCCACTGGCAGTCACGGAAAGGCTGCCGTTGTTTTGCCCGCAACTGGCCGCAAGGGTCGTACTTTGGAGTAAAATATCGCTGGGCGCATCAATTCCAATAGGTGTAGTGACGGTACATTGATTTGCATCGGTGATGGTAACAATATAAGTGCCTGCTGATAAGCCTGTTACCGTGTTTCCATTGGCAATTCCGGCAGGCCAATTGTAGGTAAATGGTCCGTTTCCGACCGGCGGATTAATGGTCGCGCTGCCATCGGAACCGCCAAAACACTGCACATTTTGTGACGTATTGCCAGCCACCTGCACCCCGCCCGCACTGGTAACGGTAAAGGGCAATACGAGGGTGCAACCTTTGCTATCGGTGACCGTAACATCATAAACAGCAGGTGCCAAATTGACCGCAGTCGTGTTCGTTCCAACGCCCAAAGCCCAATTAAAGGTATAATTTGGGGTGCCTCCGCCCACGGAAGCCGTAGCCGATCCATTCGTTTGGCCGCAAGTGGCGGGCACGGTAGTGATGGAGCCTGTCAACGCAGGCGCTTCGGTAACAAATACCACTGTCGTTAAAGGGCAGGAACCGGGTTGCGTAACAATAACGGTATAATTCCCGGCGGGTAAATTGGTTGCCGTACTGCCTGTTTGTACCGGGGTGGTATTCCATTGAAAAGCGGGATTGCCCCCAACCGGCGACACTACAATGCTGGCGCTTCCATCCGATCCTCCAGCACAACTTACCGGGGTCGCACTGGAACTTACGCCCAATATAGTAACAGTTTTGGTAAAAACGGTCATACCACTGCACACGCTACCCGCATTCAGAGTTACCGTGTAAGTGCCGGGTATATTATAGGTGTGGCTGGGGTTTTGAAGGGTGCTGGTATTCGCTGTGCCCGAGGCTGGATCGCCAAAATCCCAATTCCAGGTGTCCGGACAATTGGTTGAAAGATCGGTAAAGTCGTAGGTATTGTTGCCATTACACATCGCCGTAAAATCGGGAACAATGGCGGGTGCATTTTCAATCGTTAAGTCATCAAAAGCAAAACCATCGTAATCATTGCAGGTTGTTCCGGCACCAAAGGTAAAGCGGAACTTTACCGAAGGCACCCCAGCCAAATACGGCATGCAATGTTTGGCCACCAACCAGCCCCCACTTCCAAAACCACCCTGACAACTACCAGCAGTTGGCTGTATATTTCCGGTCCATCCTTGTCGTACCGTAACCAGATTGGTCAAGTTGGTAATCGTAGCAAAATTATACCAGTTGTCGTTCAGACAGTCGACCGGGTCGGTATTGGTCCCCACGTTGGTCCAGGTAGCCCCTTGGTCGAGGGAATATTGCAAATTACTGCCATCAAAGCGGCGTTCCGTTTCCCACCATATTTTAAAATGAATATAAGGGTGGGGGAGGTTGGTAAAATCAAAACAGGGGCTTTCTACAAAAGAGCGCTGCCCAAGGTTGTAAAAGGCCGTCGTAAGTCCACCCACAATCCAGCAACGGGTTCCCGTACCAGCACCGTTGATGACGGTTTTTGTGGGGGTGCCCCAGGCCCAGTCACTGGCATTGCCACCGGCTACCCAGCCGCCTTGGCTGATTTCAAAATTTTCATTGTAAGGGAAAGTGCTAATAAGCGCGCCACATTGCGCATGCAATTGGGCGGTAAATGCAATCGCCAACAGGAAAGTAAAGCAGGAAAAACGCATGGAGGGTACGTTGTGTAGGTTTGAAGCCATAACGCAAGAGCAACGGTGTACGGTATTCAGAAAACGGTAAAAAAAACTAGAAAATGGTAAGGTAATATATTGCCGGTCAAACCGATGTAAGCCGCTTGGTTATATTCCACCGCCTGCCCAAACACCCAAATCTAAATTTTCAAAACCTTCTTGCCGTTTTGCTTGTTTCCGGGCTAATTTACCTTGGTTTAGATTCAGGTAGGCGCACGCTGCGCGTAAATGCGCGTAATGTGCTGTTTAAATTAAAATTGATATGTCAGAAAATATAAAAAATGCTCCGAATGATGCCCTTTGGTGTTATTACAGCGATCTGCCCTCGGTGCTGAGTTATGCAAAGCCGCCTGAAACACCTTTGCCACCCCCCGAATTGCCGGATAAAAAATTGCCTTACACGGAGCGGGAACTCGATCGTATCATTGAAATGGCCTGGGAAGACCGAACGCCGTTTGAGGCGATTGAACGACAATTTGGCATCAAAGAAAAGGATGTCATCAAACTCATGCGCCGCCACTTAAAGCGCACCAGTTTTAATTTATGGCGCAAGCGCACCAATGGCCAAACCACCAAACACGAAAAACTGCGCGTTACGGGCATTGATCGCTTCAAATCGAGGATGCAACGCACCGTAACGCACAATAAAATTTCAAAAAGATAAAGGCTATTTAACCTCTAAAGGCCCAGTTTTTGACGGATTGCCGCCGGAATGGCGTCTTTATGCACCAACATCGACATGGTTTTGGCGCGGAAATAAGGCTGAGAAACGTATATGTAGCCGTTCATTTCCTTTTTTACCGTTCCCCAGGAATTTTTCACAATATAATATTTCGTTCCTGCCTGGTCTTTCACCAACCCGGTGATATGCATGCCATGATCATCCGTCGTGCTCAGCTCATCAAAGCCGCGCTGGCGATCTTCCTGGCTGGCTATTTTTTCGCGACCCGGAACTTTCCAAAGGGAATCACGCTGGCCAGCACTCAAATCTTCCCATGCTTTTTCGGGCCACAACGCCAGGCCTTCTTTTGCCGAAAACGACTTTTCACTCACATCGCTGGCCCACACAATCGAAAACCCTTTTTCCACGGCATTGTCGGCTACTTGTACAAACTCATCAATAGGCAGGTTGTAAAATTGGCCATTCGACCAGTTATCCGACACTTCCAGCACAAAAGATTTGTAAAACGGGTGGTGGGAATAGGAAGTAAGCGGCACATAATCTTCTAATTTGATGCCGAGGCTTTGGAAATAGCTTTGTGGCGTATAGGATTTGCCATTTACCTCAAATTGCGCTGGCGGCGTGCCCATATAGCCATCCATTGCGCCGATGTAGGCATTTTTCCATTGCGTACTCAGTTTTCCATCGGGCATTTTATTCACCGCTTCGAGGATCGATTTCAACACGGCTTCCATTTCACCGTGTACGGGTTTGTCTTGTCCGGTCGGAAAACCAGCGTACGCCGATTGCGGAACGATACCGTATTTGCGGATCAAATTGATCGCATCGTGTGTTTCCGCACCCTGACCGAAGGCCGTTGCGCCCTGGCGGCGTACATAATTTTCGGCCCGATCAATATAACCAGCGCGCACCACATACATTTCGCTCAGGTCTACCGGTGGTTTTCCCATACGCAGCAATTCGCTTTCAAAAAAAGAATTGGCCGAATAAACCCAGCAAGTGCCCGATTTGAACTGGTTTTTTACATCGGTAACACCCGCTTTTTTCACCACTGAAAATTTGTATTCATTCAGGGCGGTTGGAAGTTCCTGCGCCGTAAGCCGGACCATGACAGCCAATAGCAGCAACAGGGAAAGGATGGATTTTTTCATAAGTCGTCGAAAGTTTGACCCAGATTTAAATGGATTTGAAGGATAGATGGATAAGAAAAATCGATTTTCAATGGATTAGAAGACCGCTATTTTCATAACCACCTTGTGTTGACTATAGGTAGACGTTTTGAGGGCGAAAAATCGAATAATATTTGGTATTTAAATGCAATCTTCGATCAGATACCCGGATTTACATCTAAATGCCGCATCTTCCCTGTTTGGTGGCTAAAAAGAAATCTTGCTGCTGGGCCTGTAACTTATCTTCGAAGTTGTTTACTTTCGGCCTTCAAATCCGTTGAATATGGAATCCATCGTACAGTACTTTGAAAACATCCCATCGTCGCACCGCAGCGCAATTTTGATCGGAGGGCTTACCCTCTTCCTTTCGTTAGAATCGATCGTTCCGTTGTTCCGTTGGCAATATAATAAGTGGAAACACTTGGGCATCAACCTGTTTTTCACCTTTACCACCGTATTGGTCAATTTCATGATGGCCTCCATTTTGTTACTTACCTGCGATTGGGTGGTCGCACATCATTTTGGCATCTTGCAATGGTTGCCCTCCATGGGCTTACTTTGGTACACCATTTTGGGCTTGTTGTTACTGGATTTGATTGGCGCTTATTTTGTGCATTGGGCCGAACACAAAGTAAAATGGATGTGGCGTTTTCATTTGGTACACCATACCGACCCGCATGTGGATACCACCACGGCTAACCGGCATCATCCGGGCGAAAGTGTATTTCGCTTTGTTTTTACCACCCTGGGCGTTTTGGTTGCCGGAGCACCGATTTATTTGGTGTTTTTATACCAATCCTTATCTGCGGCGCTTTCGCAGTTTAACCATGCCAATATTCAGTTTCCAAAGCGTTTGGAGCAAATATTGCGTTGGGTATTGGTAACGCCCTCCATGCATCGGGTGCACCATCATTATGTATTGCCGTACACCGATTCCAATTTTGGCAATATTTTTTCCGTTTGGGACCACCTGTTTGGCACCTACGCACAGTTGCCCAACGAACAATTGATTTTCGGGATTGATACCCACCAGGAAACTGCCGAACACTCCAACATCGGTAACTTGCTCAAAATCCCGTTTCAAACCTATCGCCCGCCCGTCGGGGCCAAATTTGATTCAGAAAACAATTCAGATCAATAGTTTGTACATTGACGAAATAAGCTTACCTTCGCGCCCGCTTTTGAAAAAAGCAGGGACAAGGGTTTCGTCCCAATGTGAAATCCACATCTGTTTTACCAATACTTAAAGTGCCCCGAACGACCCGTTACGCTTATGTTATTAGAAGAAGAAAAAGAACCCCAATCTGAACAGGAAACCCCTTCTACTGAAGAAACCACCCCGGTTGAGGCAGTAGAAGAAACCCCGGCAGTAGTTGCCGAAACCATTGAAGAAGTCATTGAAGCGGCTCCAGCCGTGGTGGCTGAAATTCCTGAAGTTGCTGTGGAAGAAGTAGTTGCTCCTGTCGTTGCGGAAGTAGTTGCTCCTGTCGTTGAAGAAGAAGTTGCACCTGTAGTGGAAGAAGTAGTTGCTCCTGTTGTTGCAGAAGTAGTTACGCCTGCACCGGTGGCTCCTGCTAAAGTTGCGGCTGCAACAGAAGAAGAAGAGGAAGAAGAAGTTGAACTTCCAATTTTCGACCTGGTTGCAGCGGGCGGCAGCGCACATGATGATTTTAACTGGGAAATGGACAAACGCGGCGCGATCGCGTATTCTGCTGCCGACAAATCATCGTTGCTTAAATTGTACGATGCTACCCTGAGCAATGTTACCGAAAATGAAATTATCCGCGGTCGGGTGAGCTCGATCAGCGGCGGCGACGTTGTACTGGATATCAATTACAAAAGTGATGGTCTGGTTCCAATGAACGAATTCCGCGACACCCCTGATATCAAACCAGGTGATGAAGTGGAAGTGTACGTGGAAAGCCAGGAAGACAGCCAGGGCCAATTGGGCCTTTCTCGCCGTAAAGCAAAAATCTTGCGCGCTTGGGAAAGCATCGTTGACTCTTTCAAAAATGGCACCATCATCCGCGGTTCTGTAATTAGCAAAACCAAAGGTGGTTTGATCGTTGACTGTAATGGTCTTGAAACGTTCTTGCCAGGTTCACAAATTGACATCAAACCGGTTATTGACTACGATCAATACGTTGGTAAAGTGATGGAGTTTAAAGTTGTGAAAGTAAACGAGCAAATCAAAAATGCCGTTGTTTCGCATAAAGCCCTCATTGAAAGCGATTTGGCTGAACAGCGCGAGCAAATCCTTGCCAGCCTCGAAAAAGGCCAGGTATTGGAAGGTATCGTTAAAAATATCACCGACTTCGGTGCGTTCCTTGATTTGGGCGGCGTCGACGGTCTGTTGTACATCACCGATATCAGCTGGGGCCGTATTGCACACCCAAGCGAAGTATTGGCGCTCAACCAGCGTATCAACGTGGTGGTACTCGATTTCGACGAAAACAAAAAACGGATCAGCCTCGGCCTCAAGCAACTTACGCCCCACCCATGGGAAGTACTCACTGCGGAGGTTACAGAAGGTTCGATCGTTAAAGGCAAAATCGTTAACATCGAAGATTACGGCGCATTTGTTGAAATTCAACCGGGCGTAGAAGGCCTGATCCACATCAGCGAAATCAGCTGGGGCAATCAGAGCATCAACGCTAAAGAATTCTTCAAAATGGGCCAGGAAGTGGAAGCGCGCGTCGTAACCATCGACCGTTCTGACCGCAAAATGTCCCTGTCCATCAAACAATTGACTGCTGATCCTTGGAGCGAAATCGAAGGTCGCTTCCCAATCAACAGCCACCACAACGGTACCGTGAAAAATATCACGAACTACGGTATTTTCGTAGAACTGTCGGAAGGTGTTGGTGGTATGGTGCATATCAGCGACTTGAGCTGGACCAAACGCTACGCACACCCAAGCGAATTTACCAAAGTAGGTAATAGCCTGGAAGTGTTGGTGTTGGACATCGATAAAGACAAACGTCAAATCAGCCTCGGCCACAAACAAACGCAAGAAAATCCATGGGACGGCTTCGAAGGCATGTTCCCTGTTGGATCGTACCACGAAGCAACCGCGATCAAACGCGACGACAAAGGGGCTACGTTCCAATTGCCACACGGCCTGGAAGCGTTTGCACCTGCCAAACATATCCGCAAAGACGACGGACAGCCTGTTAACCCAGGTGACGTGGTAACCGTGAAAGTGATCGAATTCAACAAAGACGACCGCCGGATCCTGGTTTCTCACACCCGCTACTTAGAGGATTTGAAATACAAAGCAGAAGCAGCAGTGAAAGCAGAGCGCGCGAAAGAAGATGGCGAGCAACAATCAGTAATCGCTGATGTACAGAAAAAAGTAGAAAAGGAAACCTTCGGTGACCTGGCTGCTTTGGCTCAATTGAAAGAACAACTCGACAAAGAGTAAGATCCGAAAGGATCATAGATGGAATAAAAAACGCCCTGCTGTTGATTCAGCGGGGCGTTTTTTTATGTGCCATGTGGAGATGGTAAACGATTGCAAATCTTGGGAAGACCAACTCGCTCGCGCGCGGGTCTACCGCGTGTGTCGATCATTGGGGCTCTGCCCCACGGGTAGAACCCGTATGATCGACACACGCGGTAGAACCGCGCGCGAGCGGGTTTATAATAGATGGAATAACATGCGTCATCCCGAATTTTGGTTTTCACTAAAATTCGGGACCACAAGTATCCTGCAAAAAATCCTTAATAAAACGAACAGAAAATCCCAAGGCTACCCAAATAACGTTTTACCCGTTGCTAGCCACCAAATGCCGGGCCTGCCCAACCCAGTCTTCCTGATAAATCTTGCCCGGACTGATATTCAGCGCCTTGGCGAAAGCGACGATGGATTGGTCGTCCCATTTACTGATTTGCTCAAAAGTATAAATGCCCAAAACATACAACTGCTGCTCCGAAAATGGCGTAATTCCGTTGATGATCTTCAAATCATCTTTGTGCTCTGGAGCGGCCGGGCCACCTTTACGGTCGGCTTGCGCGCCCGATTGTTTGCGGGCAGGTTGCGCTTTGTGTTGTACCTGTAGTTGTTCTAATTGTAAGTTTTCGATTTCGATGCGGGCAATCTCCAGTTCGCGGTGCAAGCGTGCGCGTTCCGACTCAAGGTTGGAAGCAGCCTGTTCGACTGAAGCCATTTTTTGTTGCATACGCTGGAAATCCTGATATATCAGTTGCCAGGCTTCTAATTCCTCCTGCATTTTATTTAATTCTGCAGTGAGTGCATCATTTTGGGTATTTAAATGTTGGGTAAGTAATTCGAGGGCTGCCACTTTTTGCGCATATTGGGCTGCGTTGGCTTCGGCACGCTCGGCACGGAGGGTAAGCGATTGATCCTGGGTTTGTCGGCGGGACTGATCGGATTCAAATTGGACAAATTGTTGCCGCATGGTGCCCAATTCGAGCGTTACTTTCTTAAAATCCGCCTCGCGCAACTCATGTTGATGCTTCAAGTGTGTATAGAGCCGGGCCAAAGTATTTTTTTCCTGCTCGGTACGTTCAAGGGTATTTCGAACGTTTCGCTCAGGCAATGCAGCGCGCAAAGACCATCCGATGATGATGCCCGCTACTGTAAAAACTCCCCAAACGAGCCAGTAAAAAACTGGATCCTGCATGAAATCGTCCATGACGGCAAATTAACATTTTGACCAAAGGTAGTGCAATATACGTAAAAATTGCGCACTTTACACGTTTTTTGCACTTTATAAAGGCAAAATTTTAAAATATTCATTTAAAACAGGATAAAAATCAGTAAACCTTGTCATTTTTTGGGTTTGTCCGTACCAATTTAGCATGAAAAATTCACCATTTGTCTTGCTCGTTTATTGTTTGCTGCAGTGTATTCCTGCGGTTGCACAACAGCCTTTAACCGATAGCAATTATGTCTATATTGATACAATTCTGCTGGAAGGGAACCGTAAAACCAAAAATGCACTCCTGTTCCGGGACCTCGAATTCCGGCAAGGCGATTCGATCCTGCGCGCCGATTTGGAGGCAACCCTAAGACGCAACAGCCTGCGCCTGCTCAACCTCAATTTGTTTACCATCGTGGACATTCAGGTGGTGGAGTGGCGTCCAGGAAACCACGCGGTGCTGCGTATCAAAATGATCGAAACCTGGTTTGTGTTGCCCATTCCCGTGTTCGAACTCTCCGACCGCAACTTCAATGTCTGGTGGAAACAATTTAATCGATCACTTCGAAGGGTCAATTACGGATTGGACCTGGTGCACAACAACGTAAGCGGGTATGCCGATCGACTTAAACTGCGCTTTGGGGCGGGTTTTAACAATATTTATGAAGTTGCCTACCGATTGCCACCCCTCAACAAGGGACAAACCCTGCAACTACAAACCTCGCTCGCGTACACACGCCAGCACGAGGTCGCCTACACCACTACCGACAACATTGTACGCTTCCGACGGGACCCAAATGCCTGGAATATTACGCAAATCCTGGGAACCGTTAACCTCAACTGGCGACCCGGACTCAATAATTTCCACAATTTCATCCTCGAATACCGCGATATTCGCGTGAGTGATTCCATTGGAGTCATTTTAAATCCCGATTTTTTTCTGAACGCCCGCACCCAACAGCAGCATTTTAGCTTGGTGTATATCGGTACCCAAGACCTGCGCGATATCCGGCCATATCCCCTGCATGGCACTTTTTCGAGGATAGAAATCCGACAAAATGGGCTGCTCCCTACCGATGACCTGCATTTGTTCCGGGTTTTTGCTGAACGCGCCTGGTATTTTCCGGTGGTCAAAAATTTATATGCCGATATCGCCATCAAGGGCCGCACCAGTTTGCCGCGCCGAAAACCGCCCTATTACAACAACCAGGCATTGGGCTATTTTGGCAACTTTGTGCGCGGATACGAATATATTGTGTCTGATGGATTGGATTTTGCCGTACTCAAGACCGCCTTTCACTTCGAATTTTTAAACCGGGTATTTCAATTGGGGAAATTTATGCCCCTCAAAACCTTTAAAACCTTGCCCCTCAAATTATACCTGTCGTTCAACAACGACACCGGATTTTCCAACGATCCATATTATCGGGTGGGCAATCCGTTGGTTAACAAACTTTTATACGGATATGGCGTGGGCCTGGATATGGTAGCCTGGTACAACAAAACCGCGCGGTTCGAATTCAGCTGGAACGATATTGGGCAGCGCGGCTTCTTCCTGCGCATCGACTCCGGGTTTTAAAAAACAAAGCCCCCGTTTCGACATCCGAAACGAGGGCTTTTGCGAAAAAGAGCGGGCTAGGTTTGGTTAGAGCATAGCCTCAAAAGCTGTTTTTGTGCTGTATTGCAGGATATTACTCAGAACTGCCTCAGATGGGTTGAACTGGACCTTGGGGAGTTGGGTTTTGGCATGCAACAACTGATTAAACAGGGCATGCATTTCAGGATCATCTTCAATGCTATGCGCCATCTCAGCAGCGGCTCCTGCTGGCATCTCATGGTACAAAAATTGTACGAGATCATCATAATATGTGTAGGTTTCTTCCATAGGCTGGATGCCGATTTGCGTTTTAAATTCGGACATAAAACACCACCAGGGCAATGCTTATTGTTTTTTCTTACAAAATAATTCAGACTTTAACATAAATCTAGCCAAAAAATAATGGGCTTAAACGTTTTTTACCTATACAAGGTATCAAAATGCCCATTTCATGTGTGTAATCGCTGCCTTGTTTGCATCCACCTACCTGTTCCACTTATTTATTGATTTAAAAACACCACGATTAAGCCATGGAATCCATGCACGACACCAACCAGGAACCCTCTATTTGGGTACGCCAGGCTACCACCATTAAAGGACTGGTCATTTTTATTCTAACCATGCTGCTGCTCATCCCAACTTCGATGATCGAAAGCCTGATTTTCGAACGTCAGGGCCGCCAACAAGAAGCCGTAGCGGAAGTGAGCGGTAAATGGGGCCGGCAACAAAACCTCGCCGGACCATTTTTGATCCTGCCGTACGAACTGACACTGCGAAATTCGGATGGTAAAATCATCGATAAAGTATTAAAACATGCCTTTTACTTGCCAGATGCCTTGAAGATCAATGGGCAGGTACAGCCTGAATTGCGGCATCGGGGTATTTTTGAAGTGGTTTTGTACAGCAGTGCCTTGAGTTTGGAAGGTAGTTTTGGAAAATTACAAACCGATCAATTTATTCCGGCAGATGCCCAAATCTTGTGGGAGCAAGCACAGTTGGCCCTCAGCATTCCGGACTTACGCGGGCTCAAGGATCAGGTAAAACTGGAGTGGGATGCCCAATCATCTTTATTCGACCCGGGTATTCCGGTAAGTGGTTTGGCCGAAAGTGGCATTCATGTGCCCATTTCCTTGCAAAAAGAGGCAAATGGCGCCCATACCTTTAAAATTTCATTGGCATTGAAAGGTTCCGGCTCTTTATTTTTCACACCCGTTGGCAAAGTCACCGAGGTCGCGATTTCCGCGCCCTGGGCAGACCCAAGTTTTAGCGGGGCTTTTTTACCGGAAGAAAAACAAATAGACGGGTCTAGTTTTACCGCAAATTGGAAAGTACTCAACCTCAACCGGAATTATCCGCAGCAGTGGTTGAGTGAAGCAAACACCAGTTATGCGGAAAGTGCATTTGGGGTAGACTTTCTGTTGCCCGTCGACAATTACCAGAAATCGACGCGTTCGGTCAAATATGCGATTCTGTTCATCAGCCTTACGTTTTTGACCATCTTTTTTATAGAAATGCGACAAAAAACGCGGGTGCATGCTTTCCAATATGCCCTGATCGGACTGGCGCTGGTGATATTTTACACCTTGCTGGTGTCTATTTCCGAACATCTTTCTTTTGATAGTGCCTACCTGATTGCAGCAATCATGACCATCGGGCTTACCACTTTATACGCCAATGCCTTGTTTGCCTCCCGGCAAATGGCCTTCCTGGTAGGCGGTACCCTCACGGTATTGTATGGCTTTTTGTTTGTGGTGTTGCAGCAGCAGGATTACGCCTTGCTCATTGGCAGCATCGGCCTGTTCCTGATCCTGGCAGCCGTCATGTATTTTTCACGAAAAATAGAATGGTAAAACGGAATGCCTGAAAAACGGGCAATTCATCGAAAAGGCAGGAGCCGAGGTGCAGTTTCGCCCGTTGGATACAAACGAGCTGCTATATTTACGGTTCAAACCAATCCGCGCGTATATGAAACAACGGCTCCTGCTTCTTTTCATTTTGATGGGTACCGCATTGCTGGCCCAAAAACCGATTACGCTGGAAGACATCTGGCAAAAAGGCACTTTTTCGGCAAAAGGTATCCCGGGGTTTAATTTTCAAAAAGACGGGGTGCATTATACCCGCCTCAATAAATCGACCATCGAACAATGTGACCTGCGCACCGGCGCGGTTTCGGGGCAAATCCTGGATGCGCATAGCATCAAAACCAATGCGCCCGGCTGGAAAGACACCCTCGATGGCTACAGCTTCAGTGCCAACGAACAAAAAATACTCATCGCTTCCGAAACCCAACAGATTTATCGCTGGAGTACCAAGGCCCAGTTTTTTGTGTACGATCAGGCCACCAAAAACCTGACCCGCCTTTTTGAAGGGAACCCACAACGGTACGCACATTTTTCACCCGATGGTAGCAAAGTAGCCTTTGTGGGGAATAATGACTTGTACTACAAAGACTTGGCTACTGGAAATACCACCCGCGTAACCCGCGACGGAAAAATCAATGCCATCATCAATGGCGCCAGCGATTGGGTGTATGAAGAAGAATTTGAATTGGTACGCGCCTTTGAATGGAGTCCCGACGGAAAGCACCTAGCCTTCTTGCGCTTCGATGAAAGCGCTGTGCCCGAAATGCGTATGGAAACTTTTGATGGCGGTGCCTACCCCGACGAAGAACGCTTCAAATACCCCAAAGTAGGGGAAAAAAATGCACAAATCAGTGCCTGGCTATATAACCTGGAGCAAAAAAAATTACTTCCGATTGAAACGGGCGCCGACCCGGAAGATTATTTGCCCCGCATTGAATGGACCGCCACTGGCAAATTATGCATCACCAAGTTGAATCGTTTGCAAAACAACCTACAACTTTTGCTGGCCGATCCAACCACTGGACGTTGTACCCGCATCCTCGAGGAAACCAATGCCGCTTATATTGATTTACACGATATTATCTTTTTAAAAGACGGTTCGGGCTTTGTAATGCAAAGTGAAAAAAGTGGATTCAACCACTTGTACTATTACGATATGCAAGGCAAACAGCTTGCAGCCTTGAGCAGCGGCAATTGGGATGTGACCGATTTTTATGGAATAGATGAAAAAAATGGCTTGGCTTTTTATCAAGCGGCATCCAAATCACCCATGGAACGGGAAGTTTTTTCTGTAAAATTAAATGGTAAAAGTCAGAAGCGCCTTTCAAAGGAGCGTGGGTATAACAGCGCTATTTTCAGCAGCACCTACGATTATTTTGTGCTGACCCATTCGGGCCTGAATGCGCCACCGCGTTATGCGGTTTGTGATCGAAAGGGCAAAATATTGCGTCCTTTAGAGCAAAATCTGGATTTAAAGGCCAAAATTGCTGAATACGGCGTGATTCCTGCCGAGTTTTTTAGTTTTAAAACGCCCGACCAAACAGCGCTCAACGGGTTTATGATCAAACCCAGCGCGCCACAATTTGCCGGTAAAAAACTGCCGGTCTTGATGTTTGTGTATGGAGGGCCGGGCAGCCAGCAGGTGCTCGACCAATGGAAAGGCGCCAATTACTGGTGGTTTCAAATGCTGGCCCAACAAGGCTATGTGGTGGCTTGCGTCGACAACCGAGGTACCGGTGCGCGCGGGGAAGCCTTTAAAAAATGCACGTATCAACAATTGGGTAAATTGGAAACCCAGGATCAGATTGATGCGGCAAAATACCTGGGTACCTTGCCTTTTGTTGACCCAGCGCGGGTAGGCATTTTCGGTTGGAGTTACGGCGGTTACATGTCGTCGTTGTGTATGATGAAAGGCGGTGAAGTATTTAAGGCGGGCATTGCGGTGGCGCCGGTGACCAATTGGAAATGGTATGACAGTGTGTACACCGAGCGGTATATGCGCACCAATAAAGATAATTCGGCCGGGTATGAGGATAATTCGCCCGTCAATTTTGCCGATAAACTACAAGGAAAATACTTGTTGGTACATGGATTGGCCGACGACAATGTGCATTTCCAGCATTCGGCAGAAATGGCCAACCGTTTGATTGCCGCCAACAAACCATTTGACACAATGGTGTACCCCAATCGGAGCCACGGCATCACGGGAGACAATGCCCGAATGCATTTGTACACCTTAATGACCACTTTTCTTAACGAAAAACTTAAAGAAGAAAAACCCGTAATTCGCCCGTAATTCCCACCGCAACAAGTCTATTACTTCAATTCCTTGATTTTGGCAAATAACTCATGTTCAAAACCGGGGTAATAGCCCTTGTGTTGCCAAACCAGGGTGCCATTGCGATCAAACAGAAAAACCTGGGGTAAGCCATTCAGGCCGCCCGGTAAAATAGATTTAAAGGTCCTTTCCCGGTCCCAATAAACCGGAAAGGGCCATTTTTTTTCCTGCACCATGGGCGCGATAAAGCGAAAACGCTGGGGGTAGTCGATAGAAACAGCAAACAATTGAAAGTCCACCTCTTTTTTCCAGTTTGCATATTGTTCGGTATACGAAGCCAACTCAGCCATGCAAGGCACACAGGTCGTGAGCCAAAAGGCAAACACCGTGGGTTTCCCGGTTTTGAATACCTGTTTGGAATTGAACAAGGTGCTATCCGGTTTGTACAAAGCAATTTCAAACGGAAACGCGCTGCTCGGTTGCGGCTGGGTATTCGATTGTGCGGGTAATACATGCACAACGGCGTTCAATAGGCAAAGTAAAAAGAGGCGACGCATGGTAAATATTGAATAAAAATGAATAGAATTTCCTACAAATATTGAGCCTTTCGCGTGACGAAACACAGAAGTTAACGTCCCATTAACGGTTTGAAAGAAAATTACGATGAAATGGTCTCATTTCACTGCTTTTTTCGTGTCTTTGCTGAAAATTTGACGGTTTCATGCTTGCTTGCGCCAGTTATAAACCGTTTTAACACGCCTTAGCACTGACCTTTTCAAACGATTCCTACGTGAAGTCGACCGCCAAAAAGACTGTCGAATATACCGATTCTGAACTGATTGCGCTTTACTTAGCGGATCAACAGCCTGTGTATTTTACCCAGCTGTACCGCCGCTATGCAAGTAAAGTTTTTGCCAAGTGTATTTCTATGCTGGCAGATGAAGGCTTGGCACAGGATGCGACGCAGGATATATTTGTAAAAATTGTACTCAATCTGTCCAAGTTTAGCGAACAATCGTCGTTTTCGACCTGGATTTACTCGATTACGTACAATTATTGTATTGATTTAATTCGGAAGAAGAAAAAAATGCCCCTGATTTTTACGGAAGACATGGGCAAGATGAATAAAACCGAGGATCAGGAAATTCCAGACAGTGTATTGCTCGAAATGAAGCAAGAGCGTTTGGAAAAAGTGCTGGACTTGATACCGCCGGGTGATAGAGCGATTTTATTGATGAAATACACCGATGATTTGTCGATTCGAGAAATTGGTGCGGTATTGGGCAAAACAGAAAGCGCGATAAAAATGCAGTTGATGCGCGCAAAACAGAAAGTACAAATGGTGCACGACGAATTATTCGAATTTGACCCGATGGAAGGCACAAAATAACCTGAGTTTATCATCCAAACGTTTCATCCCAAACAAAGTACGCATGGCTAACAATTTCCAGAAAATAATGGAGGACCGCGAGGCAATGCTTCCGCCTGAATTGGAAGACCGGATGTCGCAGCACCTGGGTACTTTTTCTATGTTTGGGAAAGTAATCGAACTCTTTGTACCCAATGCACTGCACACGGTGGTACGCATCTTTGGCGGTGAAGAATTGCCCTGCATCAAAGACCGCAAACGACTGGCCGAGCCTGCATGGCGCAGACCGCCTGAAGCGCGCGGACCGGGTGAAACGGAAGATTAAAAGAACAACCAACTTTATAATATCGGTACTGAAAACAATCTGAACAATGGGGAACCTACTACTTTTCTTTTTTTTTCAACAAACGGATGCGCCCCCAACCAGTCCCCTGGATGAGTTATTTCGCCAGTTTGCTGCCTTTTTTCCAAGAATTGTGGGTGCATTGGTCATTTTACTCATTGGCTGGCTGGTTGCTAAATTGGTTAAAAAAATATTGACGCAGGTGTTGGAACGGGTGGGCATCGACCGTTTTGCCGAAATGCTGAATGATATAGACCTGGTACGCAGCAGCGGCATGGAAGTCAAATTGTCGGCGGTATTGGCGCAAGTTGTGTATTATGTGATGATGCTGATTTTTGTAATTGCCGCAACCGATGCCATGGGTGTGAAAGCGATCACCCAATTGGTCACCGATGCGCTCAATTATTTACCTTCCCTGTTTTCGGCCTCGGTGATTTTTTTGCTGGGCCTGTTTTTGGCCGATCTGGTGAAAGGGTTGGTGCTCACGGTTTGTCAATCAATCGGGTTGCCTTCTGCAAAAATGATCGCTGCGGGTGTTTTTTATTTCCTGTTGGTAACGGTTGCGATTAGTGCGTTGGCGCAGGCAAAAATCAATACAGGGTTCATTTCCTCCAATTTGACCGTAATTATAGGTGCGGTGGCCCTCGCATTTTCTCTGGGATACGGCTTTGCATCGCGCGATTTGATGGCCAATTACCTGGCTGGGTACTACAATAAAAACAAAGTGCGGGTAGGCGATGATGTTCGGATCATCGGGGTGCGTGGTAAAGTGGTGATGATTGACGCCAGTTCTATTTTCCTGCAAACAGCCGAACGCGCCGTGATCATTCCTTTGAGCAAACTCGCAACCGAGAAAATTGAAGTTTTTTATGCCGATGCCCAAGACGATCAGTTATTGGATGCTGGCGACGATACAGTACATGAATAATCCAAATTCACTCAACCTTTTTATTGCATGAAACTTTTTATCTCTACCCTCCTCCTGATTGTTTGTTTTACAGGCTTATCTGCTCAAACTGCCGAAGAGGCAAAAGCAAAAGCCATCAAAGACGCTGCCATGAAAGCCGATACGGGCTGGACAACGAGCGGCGCCCTGGGCTTCGATTTGTCGGGCCTCGGCTTATTCAACCCCAAACAAGGCGCGGGCGGCAACCGCTTCGGAATTGGCTTGGTTACGGGCCTGAATGCCAACTATAAAGGTGGAAAAACCTTTTGGAGCAACCAATTGGACATTCGCTTAGGCGCACAACGCGTTGTTGTTGCGGTTACCGAGCCTGTACCAACTACCCGGAAAGATTTTGTCAAAAACCTGGATTTGCTGCGTTTTAACTCCCGTTTTGGGTATCTGATTTCGGGTGATAAGCTCTTTGCAGCCATAGACCTGGTAGCAGAAACCTTGCTGATGCCGCTTTATCCGGGCAACACCATCCAACCCGTAACACCTGGCGATAAACCCCAGGCAAAGTTTTTGAACCCGCTTACCGTGGATATCGCACCAGGTATTGCGTACAACCCGAATGCACAGTTTTCGTTCTTTTTCTCTCCCGTTGCAACCCGTTATATTTTGGTGGCCGACGAAGATATCAACAAACTGTACATCCACATTTCTGAACAATCACTCACAGGAAGCAACTACTTTTTGGGCCTCGGCTCTAAATTGCGCGCAGGGTACACCAATAAATTCCTCAAAGACCGCATAGCTGCCAACAGCGCCTTGAGCCTTTACTCCAACTACTTGCAAGGCCCGCAAAACGTGGACGTATTGTGGACCAACAACTTGGATGTTCAAATTTTCAAAGGACTTTCGTTGAGTTTGCTGGGTGAATTGTTCTACGACAATGACGTAAATGTGCAAATTGACCGCAATAATAACGGTATTTTTGGTGAAAAGGCATTGAACGAGTTTGCGCCCGCTGCCTCTATTACGGGTTCCTTTATGTTGAAATACAGCCGTATTTTTTAGTTAAAACAGCCGCTACCTTTATTGCCATGCGTATTTTGATGGTTTGCTTAGGTAATATTTGTCGGAGCCCACTTGCGGAAGGTATCCTGCGCCATAAAGCCGAAGAAAACGGCTTGGACTGGGAAATTGACAGTGCGGGTACAGGGGGCTGGCATGTGGGCGATCCGCCAGATACACGGTCGATAAAGGTAGCGCGCCAGTTTGGCATTGATATTAGTATGCAGCGGGCACGCCAGTTTAAGGTAGCCGATTTTGATTTATTTGATCAGATTTTTGTGATGGACACCGGAAACCTGCGGGATATTCTGCGCCTGGCGCCAACCCAGGAATATACTAAAAAGGTAGCCCTCATGCTGGATCAGGTGTACCCGGAAAAATTGAAAAGTGTACCCGATCCTTATTATAACGACGGTGCCTTTGAGCCGGTATTTCGCATGCTGGATAAAGCCTGTGCCGCATACATTGCCAAATTTTTGTAGTTTTGCGCTGCAAATCAATCACTTATGCGGTATTTTTTAACGCTTGCTTATCTTGGAACTGATTTTTGTGGATGGCAACGTCAGCCGAAAGATGTATCCGTCCAGGCAGTCTTGGAAAATGCGTTGAGCATTGTTTTGCGCCAGCCAATTGAAATAACCGGGTGTGGCCGAACAGATACCGGGGTGCATGCGCGGTATTATGTAGCCCATTTTGACGCGGAAGGGGCCTTGCTGGATCGTTTTTTGATTGCCATTAACAGCCTTTTACCGTATAGCATTGCGGTGTATGCGGTGCAGGCCATGCATGCGGAAGCACATGCGCGCTACGATGCATTTGAGCGCAGTTATACCTACCACCTGGGCATGCGCAAAGACCCATTTGCAAAAGAAACGGCCTGGTTTTACCCCCAATATCAAAAATTGAACCTCGAAAAAATGCAGGAAGTGGCTGCTTTATTGCCCCAGTTTAGCGCTTTTTACCCTTTTTGTAAAACACATAGCGGGGTAGACCATTACGAATGTAACCTTACCAAAGCCTATTGGGTGGCTGAAAAAGCAAACCATCAACTGACCTTCCACATTACTGCCAACCGTTTTTTAAGGGGGATGGTGCGTTTGATTGTGGGCACTTGTATCACGGCGGGCATGGGGCAAATCGCCGTTGAGGACGTTAAAAAAGCACTCGAAGACCAAACGCCCTTGCTCAAAAGTCTGAGTGTGCCCCCGGAAGGACTTTTTCTGACGGAAGTGCGTTACCCTTATCCGCTGGATGGTATTTAATGGCAATCGTACCCCGCTTTAGGAACAGCCGCATCAAACAAACTCAAATCGAGGTGAAGCCCCCGTTGCAACAACAATATTCCTGCAAAACTGAGTAATAACGGTTGCCAAATACGCAACCTTCGGCGCATTACTTGCCCGAAGGAACGTCCCAACACGGTAACTGCCAACAAAAGCGGTAAGGTGCCCAGGCCAAATATCGCCATAAACAACGCGCCATTTATGCCATCTACACTTGCGATCGCACCTGCCAGGGCAGCGTACACCATCCCGCAAGGCAACAACCCATTGAGCAATCCCATCGAAAATACCGCGCTGTTGCCATGTTGTTGCAGCATTTTACCCATTTTTTGTTGTACCAAACGGGTAAAATGCCCAAAACCAGGCAAGGCTGTAATGAGGCGTTCAAATCGCCAGGCCATTAAAGCCATCAGAATCATCATTGTACCCGCCAGCAGCGAAAGTGCCTGCTGCAATCCGGCAAGGGCAATGCCTTTTCCCAACAACCCAAAAAACAGCCCCAGCAATGCATACATCAAAATGCGACCACTTTGGTAAAGCAGCATTTGGCCGAAAACGTGGCGTTTGCCCGCAGCATCCAAGGGCAAGGCCAACATGAGTGGACCGCACATGGCAACACAGTGCAGGCTGCCTGCCAAACCGAGTAATAGCGCTGCGATCATTTTTTGCCAGAAATATTAAATGCCAAAAGTGGTGGTGTAAAAGTAGGGGAGCCCATTGGCCACCCAATCCAATTCCACATGCCAGCGCCCTTTGTGCAATTTGGCCGTCGGCACGATGATTTTACCATCCTGCGGCGCGCCAATTTTTACCGTAAAATCCTCTTTTACTTCGGCGGCACGGTAAAACTTGGCCGTGCCTTCCGAAATGGACATGTCTGCAGGAAACTGAAATGCAACGGTTTGTTGTTCGGCATTGGATGTAATGATCGGAAGCGCCGCCAATTTGGCCGTATTTTGCTTCTTTTCAATACGGGCCTGAAAGTTCAAGTCTAAATCGTAATAATTTTTGTCTACTAGTCCCGGATCATACTGTGTGGAGGCAAAAACCATGATGAGCATGCCTGTAGCAAATGCGCCATAAACCAAGGCGATGCCGGTACCCCAAGAAATTTTCATAATGACAGGTTTTAATGATGATCAGAATGTTCATTTTCGTGTTCATGTTCGGTTTCAGGGTGCTCCATTTTGGGCAAAGGGCTATTGGGCCCCATAAAATTGGTCTTAACCCGGTCTATGACTTTTTCGCCGGACACCACTTCAATAATCAGCTGGGTTTTGCGGCCAGTTAATTGATCCTGGGGCATTTCCACAAAAAAAGCGCCGTCTGCTTTGCCTGCTTTGGGTATGGCCAAATGCGTATGTCCGATCCAATTCAAACGTGCACCCGGGGTCGCCATACGCAGCGAAAAAGGCATTTCTTTGCCTGATTTGTTGATGATCACATAGGAATACAGGTTGGTAAGGTGGGTATCATCGGTTTGCTGGTATAATTGTCCTGGTGAACGCAAAATGATCGATTCCACAATGCCACGATTGGCAATAAGCACCACATCAAGTGCCAGTAGGGCGAATAGAATGCCCGAATAGGCCCACACGCGGGGGGTAAAGATTTTGCGTTTGCCCGATTCGATGCCCGTCATAGAGTCATAACGTACCAACCCGCGCGGACGCTCAATTTTGTCCATAATCTGATCGCAAGCATCCATGCAAGCGGTGCAGTTGGTACATTCCAATTGGGTACCGTTGCGAATATCAATACCGGTTGGGCATACCGCCACACAAAGTTTGCAATCAATACAATCGCCTTTCGGCTGACCATCGGCACCGATGCGCAGGGTTGCTGCGCTGCCGTTGACGCTGTTTCTGATGCTTTCTATCGGATTGGGCGTTGCATGGTCGCTTTCACCTGGGCTCCCTTTTTTCAGTTTCCCCCTTGGTTCGCCACGCAAGTGATCATAGGCCACCACAATGGAATCTTTCACCAGCAACACACTCTGCAAGCGGCCATAAGGACAAATGGTGGTGCAAATTTGCTCCCGCATCCGGGCAAACGTATAATAAAACACCCCGGAAAAGATCAACATGGCAATAAAACCGCCCAAATGCTGCGACAATGGATCGCGCATAATGTGCAATACCGCGTCCATGCTGATAATATAGGCCAGGAAGTAATTGGCAAAAACAACCGCTATTCCGAAGAAAATACTGTGTTTTAAAGCCTTTTTTCTGATTTTTTCGGCAGTCCAGGGGCTATTATCCAAACGCCGCATTGCGTTGGCATCGCCTTCTATCCAGTATTCGATTTTCCGGAAAATCATTTCCATGAATACGGTTTGCGGACAAACCCAGCCGCAAAATAACCGACCAAAAACCACCGTAAACAAGATGATAAACACGATAAAGGTGAGCATCGCCAGTACAAACAGGTGGAAATCCTGGGGTGTAAACAACATGCCCAGCAGCACAAATTTACGCTCCAATACATTGAACAACAAAAACTGCTCCCCATCCACCTTAATGAAGGGCATCGACAGGAAAAAGGCCAAAAACACCAGTGTTACAATCGTTCGTGCATTGTAAAACCGACCAGACGGCTTTTTGGGATACAACCATATCCTGTTGCCTTGTTGGTCAACCGTCGAAAGGTGGTCGCGATATTCCTCGGTATCTTCTATGATCTGGTGGATTGAATCTGAATGCATGACTTTTTTGTTGTAACGCGTAGTGCTATCTTTCGCGGTGCAAGTTCCGTTCAAATGCAACAGTGACAACTGACCATCATCAGGATATAAGCTGATGTTGGTCAAAAAAAAACAGCCGACGATAACGCCGGCTGTTTCGGGAAACACAAAAAATTAAAACATTTTATTTGGTAGGGCTGGGTAAGGCGTCTTTCCCAAGACTATCCTGTGGTGCAACGGTTTCTGTCCAGATAACCCCTTGTGGTGCTTTAGGGTTCGGAGGATTTGTACCCCCCAGGGTAAGAATATAGCTGCCAACTTTCTGCATATCCGATGGCTTCAGTTGTGCCTGCCAAGAGATCATTCCTTTCTCAGGCACACCGTACTTGATGGTTTTGAAAACGTTTTTGATACCACCACCATGAATCCAGTATTCGTCGGTAAAGTTAGGACCAACGCCGCCTTCGCCTTTTTGACCGTGGCAGGCAACGCAGTTTCCTTTATAGATCAACTCTCCCTCACCCAATAAGCCGCTTTCGGTTAATGCAACCACATTTGATTCGTCTACCGCATTGGCTTTGCCTGCAAGTGCGAGGGCGATTTCCTTTTTAGCAACTGCTACTTCCTGCTCGTATTCCTGTGTTTGGGAAAGGCCGCTACCGCCCCAATGGTAATAAATCATGTATCCCAAACCGTAAACAATGGTTAGAATAAACATATTTACCCACCATGGTGGCAAACGGTTATCAAGCTCGCGAATACCATCGTAATCATGGTGCAAAATAATATCGGCCTCCCGGTCGATCGGCACCGCATCTTCCCAGTATTTTTTACGCATGCGGGTCCAGAAATCGTCCCCTGCAGGATCAATAACCGGTGCATCAGCGTCTTCTGGTAAGTTTACATTGTTCAAACGTGCTTCCAATTGAATCGCGCGTTTGTACAAGAATTGGTTGACCTTGATCATATAGAGCATTGCCACAAAAAAGAGCGCGGCAGCTGCGCAAATTAAAACCCAGGTCAAAATCTGGGGTAATTGCCCGACTTGTGGATCGGGGCCGGCTGGCGTAGTAGCAGATTGAGCCCAGATGGACACACTGGCAACCAGCCAAAAGAAAAGTAGGAGATATTTCTTCTTTTTCATTTTTCAAAATTTTGAAAAACAGAGCGTTAGATTTGTGGTAAAGGTGTTGAGCAGACATCCGTGACGTCCCCAAAAACCTGGTTGATTTTAATCCTCAAGCGGCATGTTGGCCATATAGTCCATATCTGCTTTTTTGCTCATAAAATAGGCGCGAAAAAAAGCGATGCAAAATGCGCTGAAAAAAATTAGCAGCGCTGTAATGCCAAACCATTGGATGCCATCGACGGATTGTAAAAGGTATTTGTACATAACAATTTGTATTTCAAAGTACACCGGTTGGCGCTGATCGTACTCGAACACGGCGCCAACCGGTTCCCTTATGATTTTTTATTTGCTGGTTTCTACCGGTTGGATTTTGATATCGGTGCCCAAACGCTGCAAATAAGCGATGATGGCCACGATTTCTTTGTTTTCCAAACCTGAATCTTTAATACCTTGCTCGTTCAGGCTTTTGGCAATAACAAGCGCCTGTTCTTTTGCTTTTCCAATTGCTTCTTTTTCAAAATTGCGTGGATACGGGGTACCCAGGGTGCGCAAAGCCGCAATTTTAGAAGGCAACAAACTCAAATCCAAATCGTAATCAAGCAAGTATGGATAAGCCGGCATCAGCGAGCCTGGCGACATGGTGGTAGGATCCATCATGTGGTTGTAGTGCCAGCTGTCCGGGTATTTTTTACCCTCGCGCATCAAATCCGGGCCTGTACGCTTACTGCCAAACAAAAATGGTCGGTCGTAAACGTATTCACCTGATTTTGAGTACTCTCCATAACGTTCGGTTTCTGCACGGAACGGACGAATCATTTGGGAGTGACAACCCACGCAACCTTCCCGGATGTAAAGATCGCGGCCAGTAAGTTCAAGCGGAGTATATGGCTTCACGGTAGATATTTTAGGTACCTGGCTTTCAATAAATACCATTGGAACGATTTGAACGATACCACCGATTGCAATCAAAATGGTGCTAAACAGCAACATTTGCAAAGGACGGCCTTCAATCCATTTGTGCCAGTACTCACCAGCCACTGCTTTCGGAACGTAGCTTTCACGGGCGGGTGCTTCAGCGGCTTCATTGGCAAGGAAAGAGCCTTGTGCGCCTGTTTTGTACAAATTATACACACCAATGGCTGCACCGGCAAAATACATCAAGCCACCAGCACCACGAATGATGTACATCGGTACAATCTGTTTCACAGTATCCAGGAAGTTACCCCAAGCCAGGGTGCCTTCTGGGGTGAATTCACGCCACATAAAGTATTGTGTCCAGCCAGCCCAGTACATCGGTACGGCGTAGAAAATGATACCAAGGGTACCTACCCAAAAGTGGATGTTGGCAAGGTTGGTAGAATACAAGTTGGTGCGGTAAATCCGAGGCCACAACCAGTATAACATACCAAATGTAAGGAAACCGTTCCAACCCAACGCACCTACGTGTACGTGCGCAATGGTCCAGTCGGTAAAGTGACTAATGGCGTTCACCGATTTGATTGAAAGCATCGGACCTTCAAAAGTCGCCATACCGTATGCGGTAACAGCCACGACTAAGAATTTCAAAACAGGATCCTGACGAACACGGTCCCAGGCGCCCCGCAACGTGAGCAAACCATTCAACATACCGCCCCAAGATGGCGCAATCAGCATAATGGAAAATACGGTACCCAGCGATTGAACCCAATCAGGCATGGACGTGTACAACAAGTGGTGCGGTCCAGCCCAGATATAGATGAAAATCAGCGCCCAAAAGTGTATAATAGACAATTTGTACGAGTAAACCGGACGATTAGCTGCCTTTGGCAGGAAATAATACATCAAGCCAAGGTAAGGCGTGGTCAAAAAGAAGGCAACCGCATTGTGGCCGTACCACCATTGCACCAAGCCGTCCTGAATGCCTGCAAAAACCGAATAACTGCCAAATAAGGAGTAAGGAATCTCAAAACTCCGTACAATGTGCAATATAGCAACGGTAACCCAGGTAGCGATGTAAAACCAAATGGCCACATACAAGTGGTCTTCCCGGCGTTTCAAGATGGTACCAAACATATTAACACCAAAAACAACCCATACCAGGGTAATCAAAATGTCAATGGGCCAGGAAAGTTCTGCATATTCTGAACTGTTGGTTAAACCCATTGGCAAGGTAACGGCTGCGCACAAAATGACTACCTGCCAACTCCAAAAATGGATCCATGATAAGGTGTCACTAAACATACGCGCTTTCAACAAACGCTGCAGGGAATAATAAATGCCTGTAAACATACCATTACCCACAAAGGCAAAAATGACTGCGTTGGTGTGCAATGGACGCAGACGACCAAATGTGAGAAAGGGAACACCGTACTGACTAAAATTGAGGGGTGGATAAATCAGCTGGAAGGCGATAATCAGCCCGACCAGCATGCCCACTAAACCCCAGATAAATGAGGCCGTCCCAAAGGCTCTCACGATCCGGTTATCGTATTGAAATTGTTCAATTCGGCTCATGTTGAGTTCCGAGTTAGTTTAGTTAAAAAAGTTGGTGGAAGTGCGCAGATTTGTGCTTAAAAAGGTAATAAGGTTTTAGGCGTCATCTTTTTCGGGTTTTAACTCATCCTCCAGCAACATCCGAATGGAAGGCGTATATTGGTCATCAAACTGACCGTTGCGCGCTGCCCACAAATAAACCAACAGGAAGCCTGCTGCAATGGTGAGACTAAAGAGTATGAGCAAAAACATGATTTTCATGACTGTTCGTTTTTAAATCGGGTGCAATTTCCGACACGAGAGGGGGCGCTTAGATGATGGCAGTCAGACACATTTATGACATTGATCAGCAAGCGCCGGGCTACACACCTGGCTGAAAAAGGGAATCGTGCGATTGCGCTTGAAACGCATCACGAACAGCATATTTATCTAGGAAAATAGCAGGAATTGGCCTTCTGGGCCGTCGAACTACTGAAAACGTGCAAAAATTTGAATCAATAACATAAAAAAAGCCATCCTATTTGCTAAAGCAGGGCTTTATACAAATAGAATGGCGCTTAAATAAGTCTAATAACCTTAAAGCAGCAGACGCCGAATTATTTAAAACATATCGTAATACATTTTAAGGGTCGGATCAGTCTCTTTAGCCTTAATTTCATTCAAAATCTGTTCTAAATTAGCAACTTTCGCATCTTTCCCTTCCGCCTTTAAGCCATTTTTTAAATCTGAAATGGCTTTGGTCGCCCCAAAACGGCGCCATTGACTGGTCGCTAAATTTAGAGAAATCACTTTTAATTTATCGACACCCGCCTCTATCACAGCGTCATCATGGATGCCTGCGAGCGTTTTTTGGTAAAAATCAAAAAATGTAAACGCACCCATAAAATCGATTTTGTCCATCCGACGCTCAAAATAAGGCAAATTGTTGCGATCCGGTTTTTGCGCATACAACTCCGATAAAGCCAGGATAATCTCGTCATTATCATCGTTTTGAAGCGATTTGGATGCTTCGATGGCTGCCTCGGGGTCCAGTTTTGTTAAGGCCGTGAGCGCTGCGCCTACTACGCTGTATGCCTGGGTAGGCTCCATTCCTTTTTTCAGAATTGGTACATATTGCTTGTCTTCACTTTCACCCAACAAATTGATCGCCAGGGCCCGAACACTCGGTTCTTTTTCTGTTTCTGCCAATTTTGCCAATACTACAACTGTTTCGGCATCTTTTGGATCGGCATGTTGTAACGCGATCGCACGCAAACCGTAATAAGCATCTTTCAACGCTTCTTTAAATACGGCTTTGGCAGCAGCCGATTCATCATTTTGCAAGTTATCCAATGCCTCAAACCGATCGCGGAACAAGGGGCCATGCTGGTACATAAATACCCACTCTGCAGCGGAATGCTGGTCATGCTTTACGCACAACGTCGTTTTTGTGGCATCTACATTGATCAACGCCGGTTTTACCGCAGCGGCAAATTCAAAGGTTTGCTTGCGCTTGGTGATGCGTATTTGTTCCCGCTTAACCGTCCCATCTGCCTGGTAGATATCTACTGCCATCGGCAAATCAAACACATAGGGTACTTTCGGACCGTCCTGTATTTGATCAATTTGCACAGTAGCCATTTTGCGGGTCTCATCATAGCTATAACTGATTTCGAGATTGGGATGGCCAGCACTGAAAAACCATTGATTCCAAAACCAGTTCAAATCCTGCCCCGTCAAATCCTCAAAGGCAAGGCGTAATTCATGCGCCTCCACATCGGTGTATTCATTCCGTTTCAGATAACGACTCAGGGCCGCAAAGAAGGCCTCGTCGCCCAATTGGTTGCGCAACATATGCAACACAGCGCCCCCTTTATTATAGGAATGCGCATCAAACATATCCTCCCGATTGCCATAGCCAAAGTTAATCAGCGGGTGCCCGCCATCGCCTGCCGAAAAAATATAGCCCTGCTGTTCCTGCATTTCATGGTCATCCGCAGCGTCACGGCCGTGCTTGTACTCCAACCACAGGTATTCCGAATAATTGGCAAAGCCTTCATTGAGGGTCAGGTTTGCCCAGCTTTCGGTTGTCACGAGGTCCCCAAACCACTGGTGAAACATTTCATGGGCCACCACTTTTTCGTTTGTCCAGTGCGCATCCAGCAAACCGCGTTTATTTTTTTGCATGAAGTCGCCAAAAATAACCGCCGAGGTATTTTCCATCGCGCCACTCACATAATCGCGCACCACCACCTGCGAAAATTTAGGCCAGGGGTATGCATAATTGAGTTTTGTAGAGAAAAACTCCAGCATTTCGGTCGTGTACGGATAAATATCGCGCGCATCCTGCTCAAAGGCTGGTTCCACATAATAGTCTACATCAATGCCGCGCCATTTGTCTTTTACCACGGCATATTCACCAATGGCCATCATAAATAAATAGGGCGCATGGGGTTTGTCCATTTTCCAGTAATCCGTACGGGTGCCGTCTGGGTTCTTTTTCGAACTCAACATCAGGCCATTCGACAAGGTTTTGTACTTATCTTCTACCGTAATATATATTTCCTGGGTACAGCGCTCATTCGGCTTGTCGACGGTTGGAAACCAGCAAGAGTTGCTTTCTGTTTCGCCTTGCGTCCAGATCTGCTTGGGTTTGTCCTTTTCACTGCCGTCTGCATTGATAAAATACAGGCCTTTATCACTGGTGATCGCGGCGCTGCCGCCGATGTTGGTGCGTTCGTCGGGTTTGGCGGTGTAGGTAACCACCACTTTAAATTCTTCCGAGCGGGTAAAGGTTTTCCCTAAATCAATATGCAATTGGCTCGAATCATATTGGTACTTGAGTTGCTCGGTTTTTCCTTCCAAATTGACGGACAAAATGTCAAAATTCTTGGCATCCAGGGTCAATTGGCTGCTTGGGTAAAACCACGGACGCAGCGTAAGGGTCGCTTTGCCATTTGCGCGTTTTTTGGCCCAATCAAAGGAGATTTCAATTTTGGTATGCAGCAAATCATGTTCAAATGTGTGCGATGGATTGTACGCACCCAAGGTGTCCAGATTTGTTTTTTGATCTGGACGCACCTCTGCACCTTCCAGTATTTTATATTCTTCAATGTCTTCCTCCGTGGCTTCACCCATTAAAGGTTTTTGGAGCGAATCCAATTCGGTTCGAGCCGCCGGCGGAATGGGGGTTGCAAGCGTGCCAGTTCCCGTTTTCGGTGTACAAGCGGCTAAAAGGAATAAAGCGGTCAAGTGTGCCGCGAAAAGAAGATTTTTCATCCAAAAATGAAGGTAAATGGTGATAGTTGATTGATGGTTAACAGCTTGTGGTCGGAGTATGTATTCAAAAGATGAAAGTTGGCGCAAAAATCGCAAAAGGATCAGCGCATTTTTCAATCTTTGCCCCGCTTTTCGGCGAATGCCCCCAAAAGTAGGCTTTTTAACAAAAATATAAACGAACGTGGAAACAAAAACGTACATCGACAAGCTCATAGAATTAGCCTGGAATTATGGTCCCAAGGTACTGATGGCTGCCCTGATTCTTTTTATCGGTCTTTGGGTAATTCGACGCCTCACCCGCGGATTCGAACAATTCCTGAAAGCGCGCAAAGTGGACGATAGTTTACGGCCGTTTTTTGTTTCGCTCAACGATGTCGGCCTCAAAGTCGTTTTGCTGCTGGTCGTTGCAGGTATGGTCGGATTAGAAACGACTTCTTTCATCGCTATTTTTTCCGCCATCGCCTTTTCTGTTGGACTTGCCTTGCAGGGTAGTTTGGGCAACTTTGCCAGTGGTGTATTGATTTTGTTGTTTCGCCCATATAAAGTGGGCGATTTGATCACGGTAAGTGGACTATCTGGCCGTGTCACCGAAATTCAAATCTTCAATACCATCTTGTTAACCGCCCAAGGCAAACGCATCATTATCCCAAATGGCAAAATTACAGACGGCCCAATTGAAAATATTGCCGATAAAACAACGGTAAATGCAGAAATATCACTTTTGGTCAATATCAATACCCCCATGGATAAGCTGCGCACCGCTGCAAACGAGGTTGTCGCAAATTGGCAACACCAAATACCCAATTCCCATGCAGAAGTGAAAATCAAAAGCATCAACCGCGATGATATGAAAGTGGATATCGCTTGCCCGACGATGGGCGAACATTACGAAACCACGATGGATTATTTGGCTGAAGCACTAAAAGCATCCTTCGATACCCACGGCATCGAACTGGCCAAAGAGCGCCGCAGAGAACAATATTAAACGCTTTTTTGCGCCATCCATTTCAAAAATACCGCTTCTACTTCCGGTCCATCCCACTGCGCTTCCACATCGTTTATCGCCAAAATCTCCTCAAACAACTGGTTTTGGGCATCCTCCTCCTGCAACGCAAGGTGATAAGGCGTATTGGAAAAGGAAACCATTGTGTATACCGGTATAAACTCCGGGTATTTTGCATGCAAGTGTGCTGCAATTTTTTTCCGTAAAAGGAATTTGGGATCGCCCACCAAATCGCGCATTTCAATAAAATTGCGCAATGCCAGGGCTGCAATCGCGTCGCCATCGGGTTTGCGCCGCTTGGCAAATGCAGGAATGATCGCTGACCAGTCTCCATCCATTTCATCGTACATCGCATCCAGGATCGTGCAATCCTCAAAACCCGCATTCATTCCTTGTCCGTAAAAGGGTACAATGGCATGGGCCGAGTCGCCCAACAACAAAATCCGACCTTGCCATTGCCACGGATTGCATTGCACGGTCGCCAGTGAAGACGTTGGGTTATTCCCAAAATCTTCTAATAAATTGGGTAAAAAGGGTAGGGCATCCGGAAAATATTCCTGAAAAAACGCATTAACACTGGCATCATCTTTCAAATGCTCGAACGCCACAGGACCTTCAAAAGGTAAAAACAAAGTACAGGTAAAACTACCATCGGCATTGGGCAACGCAATCATCATAAAGTTGCCGCGCGGCCAAATATGCAAGGCATGTGCATCCATCAACTTGCCTTGTTCGGCCGGGATGGTCAATTCTTTATACCCATGATCCAAATATTGCTGGGCATAATTAAAACGGTCGGTGCGTTGCAATGTATGCCGAACCGCCGAAAATGCGCCATCCGTGGCAAAAATCAAAGGCGCTTCAATGGTTTTATGTTCGCCCGTTTTTAAATCCTCAAAATGAATGTAGGGCTGATTTAAATCAACATCGATACAACGGTGCTCAAAAAAGAATTCTACCTGCGAAAAACTGCTAGCAATGTGCAAAAGTTCTAGGTTCAAACCACCCCGCGAAACGGAATAAATCGCCTCGCCCGCTTTGCCATACGCTTGAAACGTAAGGGTCCCGTCCACGGCATGCATCATGCGTCCAGGCATAGGAATCGCTACAGGTTCTATTTTTTCACGAATACCGGCCATATCAATGGCATTCCACCCGCGCGCACTCATGGCGAGGTTGATCGAGCGTCCGCCTGCATAACCTTTCGCCCGCATATCTGGTCGACGTTCAAATACTTTTACGGTATAACCACGCCGCGCAAGGGCAACGGCCCAAAGTGCACCTACTAATCCGGCACCCACAATGACGGCCGATTTATTGACTGTTTCCATGTTTTTATAGTTCTCCCGCCAACAGACGGAGTTGTAATTCAGTGATTTTTAAGTTAAAAAGGGCCAAATTGCGGCGAAATAACGCCTGTTCCAGGGTGTTTTGTGCCGTTTGTGTTTCCAAGGCATTGGTTTGTCCCAATCTAAAGCGTTCGGTGCTCACATTCAGGTTTTCCCGTGCGTTGGTTACATTTTCCTCCTCCAACAAAAGTACTTGCTGTTGGGTTTTGAAAAAGGCCAATTGGTTATCCAAAGTCGATTCAATACTCAAACGTTGCGCTTCTACCCGAATACCTGCCTGTTGCGCCTGTAACTGCGCCGCTTGTACCTGTCTTTTAAAATTGCCGCCACTATATAATGGATATATCAAGCTGCCACCAATCGTCAAACCGGCCTGGGTATTGCTGCGTTGAAAACCAGAACCATTGTCGGACCGCAAGGCATTAAATTGGCCAATACCATTCGTACGTAATTTATTCAGTGTTCGGGCTTCATCGGTCAAAAGCGCAGCTATGTCACTGCTTTTTTGCAACGACAGCATGATCGGATTTTGGGTTTGAATTTTTTGAAGCAAACTGGCGCGTTCCGGCGTATAATTATTCACCAGGGTTTCATCTACTTCAAAAGCGGTTTCCGGCGCGCGCGCGAGCAGTTGATTGAGGGCGCGTTTGGCCGATAATGTTACGTTTTCCTGGTTTAATAAATCAGAGCGGCGCTGATTCAGGTCAATACGCGCTTGCAACGCGTCTGTTTGCCCGGCAAAACCGGCAGCCAAACGTGCCTCGGCAATGCGCAAGCGTTCCTGGTTCAGGGTAATCACCTCCGCAAGCGCTTTTTCTTGCTGTCGGCCCCGCACAATATCGTAATAGGCTTGTAGCACATCTGCCGTGGTTTGCTGCACCTGACTTTGCAGATTGAGTTGCCCTAATGCCTCCTGGGCTTCCAGACGTTGTTTGGCTATAAACATACGGCGCCCATCAAAAAGTGGCCAGTTGAGCTGCACCCCGGCACTCGCCGTATTAAATGGCGCACCCAGGGCATTAAATTCGGTACCATTCGACAGTTTTTGTTGAAAAGTACTGAGGGTGAACGTTTCGTTGGCAACCAAATTCACGGTAGGCAGCATGCCCGCGTTGCCTTTGGTATTGTTGGTTTTTGCAATATCTGCATCGGCTTGTACCAGGCGAATGGTAAAGTTATTTTCAAGGGCAATGCGCACGGCCTCCGCGGCGGTAAGCAGCGGCGCATTTGTTTGAGCCAATAATAGGCTTGCGCAAAAGGTTAAAACAAACAAGAGGGACGTTCTATACATCGGTTTTTGATTGTATTCTGCTGATATACCCGCAGAGCAGGTGATTTTTAGTAAACTATTGCAAAAGTACGATTCCCTAAACCTGTTGCGCACTCCGATAATATAAAAATCCCGCGCTCCAATACAATGGAACGCGGGATCGCACTTTATACCTTAGAAGCCCATTAAAAAGACTCCATCAAAATCAACTTATTTACCTGCTTTCGATTTTTCAATTACTTGCTTGGCAACTGATTCAGGTGCTGGAGCATACTGGCTAAATTCCATCGTAGAAGATGCACGGCCAGAAGTAAGGGTACGCAACTGGGTTACATAACCAAACATTTCAGCCAAAGGCACCTCCGCTTGAATTGCAACTGCGCCACCCATCCGTGTTTCTTGTCCTTTCGGCAAACCACGACGACGGTTCAAGTCACCAATTACTGGACCAACATACTCTTCTGGTGTGATCACCTCCAACTTCATGATTGGTTCCATGATTTGTGGTTTGCAACCAGGTGCCGCTGCGCGGAAACCCTCTTTTGCACACAATTCAAAGGCAATTGGCTTCGAATCGACTGCGTGCATACCACCATCAATTACCCGTACTTTCATGGAGTCGATGTTGTAGCCTGCCAAAATACCGTTGTTCATCATCTGGGTGAAACCGTCGACGATTGGTTTTTGATAGTTTTTATCGATCGCACCACCCACAATACCCCATTCGAACTGCAATTTTTTCTTACCGCTTTTGTAATCATCAGATTCCAAAAAGGCTTCATCAGCAGGGCCGAGTGTGAATTCCATATCCGCGAAGAGACCAGAACCACCCGTTTGCTTTTTCAATCGCTCACGGTGTTCAACTGTTTTCGTCAACGCCTCTTTATAGTTTACTTGTGGTGCACCCTGGTTACATTCAACCTTGAACTCGCGACGCAGACGGTCAACGATGATCTCCAAGTGCAACTCACCCATACCGGAAATAACGGTTTGGTTGGTTTCTTCGTCATAACGTACGCGGAACGTTGGATCCTCTTCAGCAAGTTTGTTGAGCGACATACCCAATTTATCCAGGTCCTTTTGTGTTTTTGGCTCAATCGCCAGACCAATAACCGGCTCAGGGAATACCATACTTTCCAAAACGATCGGATTGTCTACGTCACACAGAGTATCACCAGTTCGAATATCTTTAAAACCTACTGCCGCAGCAATATCACCCGCTTCTACGCGATCAATCGGGTTTTGCTTATTTGCGTGCATTTGGTACAAACGGCTGATCCGTTCTTTATCGCCTGTACGGGTGTTCAATACATAAGAACCGGCTTCCAGTTTACCAGAGTAAACGCGGATAAAGCACAGGCGACCTACGAATGGATCCGTTGCAATTTTGAATGCCAATGCAGCAAATGGATCATTCACCGATGGCTGACGGGTAATAATCTCATCGTTTTTCGGATTGATACCATTTACGCCATCAATATCAAGTGGAGAAGGCAGGAAGTAACAAACTGCATCCAAACAAGCCTGAACACCTTTGTTTTTGAATGCAGATCCGCACATTACAGGCGTCATCTTCATATCACAAACTGCAGCACGTACCGCAGCGCGCATTTCTTCGATCGAGATAGAATCTGGATCGTCGAAGAATTTTTCGAGCAACGCATCATCGTAAGCAGCCACTTCTTCGATCAAAATCTGGCGGTTTTCAGCCACGATTTCTTTCAAATCATCAGGAATTGGAATGATATCGAACGACATACCGTGGTCTTCTTCTCTCCAAACAATTGCTTGGTTGGTTACCAAATCCACGACACCGCGGAAATTGTGTTCGTTGCCAATTGGAACCTGCAAAGGAATTGCATTCGCACCCAATTTTGCTTTCATGTCTTTTACACACATGAAAAAGTCAGAGCCCGCACGGTCCATTTTGTTGATGAACGCGATACGTGGCACCTTATAGTTGTCGGCCAAACGCCAGTTTGTTTCCGATTGTGGCTCAACACCATCTACGGCAGAGAACAAGAACACCAAACCGTCCAATACACGCAAAGAACGGTTTACTTCCACCGTAAAGTCAACGTGACCTGGGGTGTCAATGATGTTAAAGTCATATTTTTGTTCGCCTACCATCCAAGTACACTTGGTAGCCGCAGAAGTAATCGTGATACCACGCTCCTGCTCTTGCTCCATCCAGTCCATGGTTGCAGCGCCTTCGTGTACTTCACCGATTTTGTGGTTTACACCAGTGTAATAAAGAATACGTTCGGTAGTAGTGGTTTTACCTGCGTCAATGTGCGCCGCAATACCGATATTTCGGGTAAACCTTAGGTCCGTTGCCATAACTTTGTTGTTACGTTATGAGTTAAGAGTGATGTGTTTAGAAAAAAGAGGATGGGCCTTGGGGCTATATCAAAAAACATTTTATTCCACCTTGCAATAAAATGTACTCTTGCTGAATTTGAATTCAACGAAACACCGTATTGGCTTTTGAAAGTTTCGAAAAATAAAAACGTGTTTCGTTTTTCTAAGCCCTTAAAAACACCAAAACCGCCGAAAATTGTCGGGTGTCAGCAAACTTGCACAACACCAGGCAATTTTCGACGGTATAGTTTTCGTCGCATCGTTCCGTCGGTTAAGCGCGGTAGTGTGCAAACGCGCGGTTTGCTTCTGCCATTTTGTGCGTGTCTTCACGCTTCTTAACAGCACTGCCTTCACCTTTGCTTGCGGCAATAATTTCTGCTGCGAGTTTCTCGGCCATACCTTTACCGCTACGGGCGCGTGCATATTTGATCAGCCATTTCATTCCAATTGAAATCTTGCGGTTTGCAGGAAGTTCAGTCGGAATTTGGAAGGTGGCACCACCAATACGGCGGCTGCGCACCTCAACTTGTGGCATAACGTTGTTCAACGCTTTTTTCCAAATTTGCAACTCGTCCTCGTTCGTGCGGTTCTTTACGATATCCAAAGAATCGTAAAAAAGACCAAATGCAACGCTCTTCTTGCCGTCCCACATCAAGTTATTAACGAAACGTGTTACCATCGTGTCGTTATAACGGGGATCTGCGGCCAATACTCGAGGTTTCGGTTTGTGTTTACGCATTGTATATTAATGATGAATGATTAATGATGAATGATGAATTCCTGAAAAAAACAGGCAATGGATGCCGCTTGCCGAACCATAAGTTCAATGCAAACGATGCAAATCCATCATGCACCATTGCAAAATTATTTCTTCGGACGCTTAGAACCGTATTTAGAACGGCTCTTTTTGCGGTTGTTTACACCAGCAGTATCCAGTGCTCCACGTACAATGGTGTAACGTACACCCGGAAGATCTTTTACACGACCACCCCGTACAAGTACGATTGAGTGCTCCTGCAAGTTGTGACCTTCACCCGGAATATAGCAAATCACCTCAATACCGTTCACCAAACGAACCTTAGCAACTTTGCGCAACGCAGAGTTCGGTTTTTTGGGTGTAGTAGTGTATACACGGGTGCACACACCGCGCTTCTGTGGGCATGCGCTCAAAGCACGGCTCTTGCTCTTGTATTCAACTTTCTCGCGGCCCTGACGGACCATCTGATTAATCGTTGGCATAAATGCGTATGATCAAAAATGTTATAACTTGTTCAAAATCAACGGAAAAATGGCATTTTATTGCCCGCCCTCCGAAAAGCGAACGCAAAGATACTTGAATATCCATGAAAAAACCAAGCTCGTTTGAAAAATTATAAAAAAAGAGTGCGGTTTCGGTAAATCTACCCGCCAAAAATTGCGCACGATTCCGACCCTTTTTTAATTGTACTCTTTCCACGACTATTTTTTATAGCAGCAACGTTACGGCGGAATGTACAAAACCACTTTCGTTAAAGGAAATTTAAATGCCTTAATAAAGTGTTAATAAATGTGCCCATTTATGAACTGGCACAAGATTCGTACGTATAAAGAACAGTAACCGATTTTTTACTCTTTTCAATCAAACACTATCTACCCATGTGGTACCTGAAAACATTGCTCCCAATTGCATTATTAATCCCCGCTTTAATCCCCGCTCAGGAAATCAACGCACCCTCCAATACAACATTGGTGCGCACGGAAGGAATTGTATTCGACCAGGTGTCGGGTGCCCCGCTTAGCCAGGTTTCTGTGACCCTTTACGATGATATGCTTGTAAAAGCAATCGGCCATGCAGAAACAGATGCAAATGGCCGTTTTACGATTACAACCGCTAAAGTAAGCCGTTATAAAGTTCGGGCTGAAAAACCGACCTTCTTCGATAACGAAATCATTTTTGATGTACTGGATGTCGTTACACCTTTGAACCTCGGACTCGAGCGCAAGCCCGGATACGTGTTCGATATCACCATTTTTGATAAAGCCTTCGACCACAACCCAATCAATACCCTGCGCGATTGTAAGGTGGAAGTTTACAACAATACCACCCAACAACAGGAATTGGCCATCGAACGCCTGCCAAAATCAACATTCAACTTTTCTTTTGCCGAAGGAAATCACTACACGATGCTTGTGCGCAAACCGGGATACCTCAACCGCCGGATTGAGGTGTACGTCAATATTAATGGCTGTATCCTTTGTGTAGATGGCATGGGTATCAAAGAGCCAGATTTGGTGCCACTCATGACCAAACGCAATGAAGTGGGCTATTTTCTTGGCACCATCGACCTCGATTCCATCCAGATCGGAAAGCGCTTCCAACTCAACAATATTTATTACGATTTTGATAAATGGGATCTGCGGCCAGAAGCCATGACGACCCTTGATAAACTTTCCGTGTTTTTGAAGGATAATGCTGGCATCAAAGTTGAGTTAGGCTCACACACCGATGCCCGTGGCGCAGATGAGTACAACCTGATGCTTTCCGACAAACGCGCAAAGTCTTGTGTCGATTACCTCGTGTCTAACCAAGGTATTCATGCTGATAATATTACCTGGAAAGGATATGGCGAAACCCAATTGCTGAACAGCTGCACCAACTGCTCGGAAGCGGCCCACCAATTGAACCGCCGTACCGAAATTAAAATCATCGGCCTGATTCAGGATCCGCTGTGGTTCAAAAGCCTCAAGCAGATTATCGAGGACAAAGATTTGTACCGCAAAATTATCCAACAGGAAAAACAACGCTCCTTTAACGCTAAAACGAAATAAAGGCAGCGCACTTTAGATTTAAATAAATTTTAATCCATCCCGCTTTAATCCATTTTTTCACACCTGTATAATCCATGATTTTTCACATGAAACAACTTAATTTTTGGCTTAGCCTTGCAATTGCGATGGCCGCCAACAGCACAAGCGCCCAAAACCTGATCAAAGGCGCTGGAACCGATGCCCAATTTGCCAACACTACGGTAGTCTTTAAGGATAGTACAACCTCCGATTTGGATGTACTCAGTCAATTAAACAACAGCGACCTGGGAATTGGCGATGTAGTGCGCATCACTACGCCCCCGCCCGCTGCCAAAACTACCGCACCCGTTGCGGTGAAAAAGGCTGCCAATGTAAACGTACCCACAGTTACTCGCAAGCCTGACACGAAGGTCGCAAACAATACAGGTATGGTCGCTTCTACCGACAATCCGGTTTTGATGTTGGCTACGATCAACAATGCGCCTAAGGTTCAGCCGAGCAACCCGCGCCCTGCAAAAACGAATAAGACGGTAATAACACCGCGCATTACACCTGCATTGGTGGAAAATGACCGAGATAAAACCGCAAATGTCAAAAGCCAAACTACTTATGCCGTCGCTAAATCGACTAAATCGGGCAACTCATTGCGATCGACAAAAAGTGTAAAAAAGGGCCACAAAAAAGTGGTGCAACGCCACAATGCGCCTCGTAAGTACAAAGCACGCGGAAAACAACGGTACGATTGTTACCAATTTTAAAAAAAGTCGCGCAGGTTGGTGCCAATGCCCATATGAACCACACCACCTGCCAGATGATAGGAAGCATAGCCTACATCTACCCGAAAACGACTGATCCGCATGCCGATGCCACCCGAAAACCCTGCAAGGCTGCGGTAATTGCGCACGGTGAGTTCTTGCTTCCGCAAATGGTTGTAGCCAACACGTATACGAAAACCTTCGTTTCGGCCCAATAAAAACTCGCCATTAAATATAAGGTGGCGAAAAAAGTTGTCCACTGCGTTATTGCCATTGCCCGCTGCAGTTTCATCTCCGCCGAATAACAGGACATCGTCGGTTTGTGCATTGGGGTCATTATAGCGTATGTTCCACGACTGTAAATGATGCGCAATGATGCTCAGGCGGAAAGGCAGGTAACGCAACCGTTTGCTGACACCCACTTGGATGTCAAAGGGCAAATCTTCTCGAATGCCATTATAGGTCGACAATTGAGCGCCAGCATTGCGCACCACCAGTGCAGCGGAAAAACGGCGCGCGGTGTCGGCGTACAAAATGCCCGCATCGGCTGTAAGTGCCGAGGCCTTATAAATATCAAGGGTTGAAAAGCCAACCCGAGCGTTGAGTCCAATAGACAATCGTGGACCCAGCGCTCGGGCGGCACCCAACGTAAACGCGGTTTCGGAGGCCGCTACTTTACCACTTATATTGCCTTGTGCATCCGCCTGCTTAATATCGCCATAATTCATATACTGGATGCCTCCATGCATGGTAAACCCAATTTTAGGCATTTGCCAGGCATAGGCCGCGTACCCATGCTGAATATCGGTAAGAAAAAAATTGTGGTTGAAGGCCAAACGACCGCTCATAGATGCATTCAGGGCCGCCGGATTGAGTGCAGCCAGTGCCAAATCGTCGTCTTTAATGGTTATTGCCAGTCCGCCCAATGCCGTTGCACGGGCCGATGGCGATAAAGACAAATACTTAAACACGGTTTGTCCACCCGTTACCTGGGCAAATAAAGCAGATTTGCCCGGCGCAAAGCAGCACAGCAGCGAAATGGCAAGCGGTAGAAAGTTCTTCATGTTGTTTTATTTACTCTTTTTTCCATTGGGTTGTGCATCGGCCAGCCTTGCAATCTGCAATTCGAACCAATTGTCCCTGTTCGTCGTATTCTTTGAGCGGGCCTTCCTCCAGCGGGAAATCGTCGCCCGGTATATAATTGCCTTCTGTTTTTAAAACTCTATTTTCATAATATTCCAGAAAAGGGCCGGATTCTTCATTGTCTTTGAGGGTTACCTTTTCCTTTAAATTGCCATTCGGATAATAAGAAAGGCTCAATCCCTGCAAAGCGCCTTGCACGTAGGTTTGTTCAATATGCAACTTGCCGTCCTGGTAATATTGTTCGTATTTGCCGTGGTAGGTTCCATGGTTAAAATGCTCTATGCTTTCGAGGCTCCCATTCTCGTAATAATACTTCCTAAAGCCGTGTAAGGTGTCATTGACATATTCGGCTTCTTCGGCGGGTGTGCCATTTTCCCAAAATCGTTGGTAAAGGCCGTCTTTGGCAAAATCTTTTTTTCGGCGTTCATAGCGAATTGTTCGGCCTTGGGCATCCTTGGCATCAACGGTTTCGTGGCGCGGCATACAGCCACTCCCCGCAAAAACGCCAACAAAAAATAAGTAAAATGAAAAAGAACGTACATTTAACATGGCTCAATTGTTTTGAGCATGCAAACGAACAGAATGACGACAAAAGTTTACTTCGGGATGCCTGTCTCTAAAAAAAACTGAAATTTACCAGATATTAAGCATGCCTGATTGGTTGGCATAATGCGCTTTTAATGCCGAAACAAGCCATTCGCCGCCAAAAGTAATGGTATTGTGGTGGGAAAAATAAATAATCCAGTCGAACCCATCATCAAATACAACGCCTTCATAAGCCCCACGGAAAATATTTTCCAGGCTAATTTTGAAAATACCTTCCTCACAATCAAGCAGGTATACGGATTTTTGTACTTTCTGTTCGAATAACGGGAGCAGGGCTTTTTCCATATGCGTATCATGCTCAGACAGGTAGACAACCTCCGACTTGGCGGTTCCGCCCAAGGGGGGCCAGTAATTGCAGGTAAATCCCCAGCGTTCGCGCAGTGCCAGGCGCAATACCTGCGCATCCAAGCCGCGTACGCGCTGGCGGGAGGAAGTATGCACAATTTGAGGTGTAAGCGTAACCGATTGAAATACTACTTGTTGGGACGCTTCTGAAATCGTCAATGCCATTTGTTCAAAGCCCTTGTATAAGTCAGCCAAGGGGGAGGGGACGCCATCATCAAATTGTATTTCGGGTCTTAACTCGCGGTCACTAATATGTATTTCGAGTGGAATATGCACAGGGGCCTTCGCGGCCACCTTTTCAACGATTGTTCTTGCGGCGGCAATATCCAATACATAATAATAAAGGAGGTAATGGCCACGCAACCGATGACTGCCATTGGCAAATCCGTTAGCCGTTGTAGCGAGTAAGTCATCTACCGGTTCTTGGTAATGGGTCTTCCAGTCCTCAAACCAGGGGGCACCAGCAGGCCAACCATTCATATTGGCCACCCGAAAATGAAGGCTCATGATTTTCATATCCTTTCGGTGCGGGTAATCGAATCCTTGGAGGCGCCATTGTGCACCCGCTTGTTGGACCGCACTGGAAGGATCCGTATCGGTAGGCAACAATACTTCGATGTGTTGTTCGGGCGCATCACCACATTGGCCCAGTGCAGTTACCAGCTTGCCAGTATCAGTTGCCGTCATTTGGCAATAGTGCCATACTGTATCAATTTGCTTGTACAGTGTTAAGCGATAAGCAGACATAAAATCGGGTCTTTATGGATAGTTGGGATCAATTCCATCCTTTGAATTGAAAGATATGTACAGAAGCGATTATTAAAAAAGAAGTAAATGAAGCTATGCTCTCAATCCAAATTTCGGGCCAATACTGCTTATCGTCAGGGTAAAAAAGAAAACCCCGGATTTCTACAGGGAGAAACCCGGGGCGTGTTTTGCTTAATTTTTAGAGGGGCCGCCAATCGCAGCGAGTATCAGGAATTTTAGTTGACAATAATTTGCTCCGAAAATATTTTATTGCCTTGCAGCACCTGAATCAGAATATTGCCCTTGGCGTATTCTGAAAGGTCAAATTGTTGCACATAATCTCCATTGAAGGCGTTGAGTTCTTCACGGAAAAGTTGGCGGCCGGCCAGATCAAATAAGGAAACCACTGTTGGTACGGCCGGCGCGCGAAAGGCGATGGTAACCTGGCCCTGTGTTGGGTTGGGATAGGCCTGAAAAGATTCTAAACTTAAGCTACGGTCTGTTGCCACATTATTCGGTGCAGCGGGAGCCTTTTCCTGATCGCCTTCCCCTTTATGGATGGTGATTACATGGCGCTCGCGCATGCGGTTTTGCTCGTTGGGGCCCCAATTCCAAAGCATAAACTCTCGGCTTTGGTTGTCGCCCGCATCATTGGTTTCATTCAAAATGATCTTATTCGCATTATCACGGCAGGCTTTTAAGGTCGCTTCTGCACGAATGTTATTATCGCCGCGTATATAGTTTACCGTAACTTTTTCACCTGCTTTATAGGTCGCAATTTCGTTCCAAAGGTCATCGTGGCTTTTAACTTTTTTATCATTAATTGAGATAATCACGTCGCCCTCTGTCAATCCGGCTTCCTTTGCAGCCGATTCATCCGTAAAGTTATCAATCTGGGCGCCAGTTGCATCATCTGTAGCGTAGGTCGCGGTGTACACGCCCAAACAGGCTTCTTTTTCTTTATTGTTGACATCGAAACTATTCCAATTCCAATTCTTGGTATTCCAATTGTCCCAATCCCAATCGTTTTGGGTGCCGATTACGGCTTCTGTGGTCGCTTGTTTATTATTTCGGGTGTAAACAACGGCAATTTTGTCGCCCGGTTTTGTTTCCGCCATAAAATCGCTGATATCCTCCCAGTCCTCAATGTTTGTATCATTGAGTTTGTTTATCCGGTCTCCATTTTTAATCCCTGCTTTTTCTGCTGCAGCGTTTTTTACGATATCTACCGCGGTACCAGGTCCTTCTTCTTCTGATTCAGCGGGTTGAACGCCTAAAAAACCGTGTTTCTCTGTGGTAATACCAACACTAATGGTGTTTCTAGTTCCAAGCGTTGCAACGGTAACGGCTTCCACACCATTGCGCGTGTATCGAATTTCCATGGCATCACCTGGTTTGCCTTTGCGGATCAATTTGGTAACATCTTTCCAATAATTGACTTGTTTTCCGTTGAGAAACAAGATAATATCATTGGTTTTTAACCCCGCTTTTGCCGCAGCCGATTCTTTTACCACTTCTACTTGCAATCCCGGTTCGTTTTCATCTTCGTCCGCATCTTCTTCAATTCCAAGAAATGCATTGTTGTACAGATCAACAGAAGCTTCATCACGATGGGTATTCAGGCCATACACTTCATTTCCGTCTTTGCGCTTGTTTTGCACTACCTGAATTTGTACCGTAACCCCCTCCTTGTTATTTTCTTTCATGTATTGATCAGCATCAAACTGTGCTGCTGCCTGACCTTTTTTAATGATGGTTTCTATGATTTCAGAGCCATCAGCGTCTACAGAGCGCTTGGTAATGATGATTTTTTTCTCAGATTCGTTGTTGTCGGATTGTGCAAGTAAGGAAGCATGGGGCAGCATGCAGATTGCAAGGAGCAGCAGGAGCGTATGCAATGTTTTCATAACGTAAAGTTGTTTTGTCGTGAAAGCAAAAAATGGGCTTCGAAAATTGTTTTCAATGATTAATAGAACAGACATGTGAGAAAAGACAGTCTAAACGATACGAAGTTGCACCCTAAATTGGCTACCATTAAAAAAATATCGACTGGCATGCCTATTTTATTTGAGAATGACAACTTCCGTCCATTTTTCGTTTGAATTGTCGCCTATTATTCAAATTTTAACATTTTTTACTGTCCTGCGAATGATTCACATACTTGAAATCGAAGGACGTGCGTTTAGTTTGTCCGGCTTTGGAACTCATTCCCTCCAAAGTTGCTTACCCATCTCTTAATCTTATCCACGAACCGACTTCTTATGGCTAGCGCAAACTACAAAATCTTATTAGTGGAGGATGACCAAAATTTTGGCGACGTTCTCCGTTCTTACCTCGAAATGCACGACTACGACGTCACTTTGGCGACGGATGGTGTGCTAGGATTTGAGGCTTTTAAAAAAAGTGATTTCGACCTTTGTGTTTTCGATGTTATGATGCCTCGAAAAGACGGTTTCACGCTTGCCAAAGAAATACGGGAGCGCGACCAAGAGGTGCCCATCATTTTTCTGACGGCCAAAACCATGAAAGAAGATGTACTCAATGGCTTCAAAATTGGTGCAGATGACTACATCTCGAAACCGTTCAACTCAGAAGAACTGTTGCTGCGCATTCAAGCGGTGCTAAAACGCGTCAACAAGTTAGCCGATCCAAGAGACGAACAGCGTGAATATGCAATTGGTAAATACCATTTTAACTACCCCTTGCGTATCCTCACCTTCAACGATGCCAAACCCGATGAAGAAAGCCAATGGAAATTGAGTCCCAAAGAGGCTGAATTGCTAAAAATGTTCTGCAAGTATATCAACGATGTAACCCCGCGCTCAGAAGCACTCACGAAAATCTGGCACGAAGACAATTACTTTACGGCCCGTTCAATGGACGTATTTGTTACAAAATTGCGCAAATACCTGGCCAAGGACAGTGCAATTGAAATTGTAAATATCCACGGCAATGGATTTCAATTGCTGGTAAAAGATATGATTGCAGCACGTTAGGATCGCCAGGATGGCAGCCACCAAACGTTCCATAGCAATACCTAACCCGGTCATCAAACGCCCCTGATGATCGGGTTTTTTAATTTTAGGGCCATTTAGGCAGCATGTTGAAACAAATTCATTTGTCCGTTGTGCGCAAATGCTTCCAGTAAACGCGCGTATTTTACCTTTTGCTTGCTGTTGGTGCGCAATACAATTAGTTTAGCCAATTCGAGCGTAATGTAAAAGTCCTCAATGGGCTCTCCCGGACGTGGGCGTTTCGCAAAATCGCGGTACATCTGCGGCTTGCGCATGCCGTCTTGAAATTCGTAGACATCGCGCAACCATTTGCGAACCAATGCTCCATACTGCCGAACAGGCAATTTGAGGGCCGCATGTAAATTAGAGGCCGTAACGACTTTGGTGCCTCTTTTGCTTTCCAATACTTCGAGTTGCATAAATTCAAAGGTTATGAACAAATTGTGATTGTTCCTTTGAGAAGAAGTTTGTTTTAAATGCGCTACAAAAATAAACAAGTTGTGTTTAAAAACAAATAGTTTGACATAATATTTTTGTTATTTTTTAAAATATTTTTATAAAATATTGATAGTCAATATTTTGTGCTTATGTATTTTTTGAGAAAAATTTTATAAAACATTGTAAAACACCCTTTTGTATAAAATAACAATATGCAACGGATAAAAAAACTGTGCTAAGTGCGCCCGTAGATCGAACAATTTTAGCCAGTGCTTGTTACTTGCTCCTGACAAATGTGTGTCTTTCCCGGTAACTTGTACTACCTTTACACTCTTTTTTGTCGGGCATTCCACAAGCCTGCTTAAATTTGTAGCATTACCATCAACATGGCCAAACGCTTGCTCCCTGTCGGAATCGACGACATGGCATTTTACGTGCCGAAACTCTATCTCGACATACGCGCGCTTGCAGAAAAGCGCAATATTCCCTACGAAAAACTGTCCTTAGGGCTAGGATTGCACAAAATGGCCTTGCCAGATGTGCATGAAGACGCAGCAACCATGGCCGCCGAAGCCATCGCCGAATTGATTGACCGCAATCAACTCGACCCAAACCGCATCGGACGTATTTATTTAGGTACGGAAAGTGCGCTGGATATGGCCAAACCAACCGGTACTTATGCAGTAGAAATGTTGCAAAACCGCTACGCAGCGCAATTTGGTGCCCACTGTTTTCGGCATTGCGATGTGCTGGATATGACCTTTGCCTGTATCGGCGCGGTGGATGCCTTGCTGAATACCTTGGATTGGGTGGCAACCGACCCGGATCATATTGGCATTGTGGTCGCTACCGATATTGCTAAATACGAACTCGATTCCACCGGTGAATATACCCAAGGGGCCGGCGCAGTTGCCATGTTGATTCGCTGGAACCCTAGGCTGCTCGTCATTCGTCGCCTGATCGGTATTGCCATGGAAAGTGTGCACGATTTTTACAAACCACGGCGCGAGCGTTTTTCAGAAACGCCCATTTTTGACGGACAATTTTCGAATAATTGCTATCAAAATCGGATGCAAGAGGCGCTTGACGATTTTCGCAGGCGGGCTGTGGCCATCGGGCTTTTCAAAAATGAACAATATCAGGCGCTTTCCGAACGCTGGAGTAAAATGATTTTTCACCTGCCGTACGCGTTTCATGCCAAACGGATCTACATTGAACGGTTTATTGCTGAACGTCAAGCCAAAGGAGTTTGGCAAGCGGATCTGCAGCGTTTGGGGCTGCAAGTGCCCGATAATGCCCATTTTAGTGACCAAAAAGCCTTTGAAAAGGCCCGCAATGGTTTTTTCAAAGCAGTCAGTGAATCGTCTATGTACCAGCGTTTTGTAAACGACAAACTCGAGCAAGCACAACGCGCCAGCCAGGAAACCGGCAACCTGTACACGGCTTCAATCTTTCTGGCCTTAATGAGTGCGCTGGAATTGAGCAACACAGCAGGACAAGAACTGAAAGGCAAGCGCATCGGATTTGTCGCTTACGGGAGCGGATCCAAGGCAAAGGTATTTGAAGCGATTGTTCAGCCAGCTTGGCATACGATGGCGACTAATTTTAACGTTTTTAAAAAAATTGAAAACCGCCAGGCGGTCGATTATAACCAATACGAACGTCTGCACACCGGCACTCAAAATGCCTCTGTTCACCCGGAAACAGGCCGTTGGGGCCTTGAATCAATTGGAAAAGAAGGGGTAACCCTCGGTGCACGATACTACCAGACGTTGTAAAAACGCAAAAATTGTCATCCTGAAATACATTAAACGTATTTTGTATATTCCAATATACGTTTTTTGGTATCAAAATTGCTGATTATAAACCCTACCAAAAATTTCGATCAAAATGACTAATCAAGCACAACAAAAAGTAAACAAAACTGCAACCTTTTGGCTCGTTTTGAGTCTTCATATTGGCTTGGGTGCCGGATTGTACTATTACGTACAGACTCCTGTGCAGCCAATCGCCCCCAAAGCAGTACACAGCACAGCAACCGCTAAACCGATTGTTCCATAATTTTTTGCCCAACCATGAAGCGCAACATTGTAACCCTTTTCCTTTCTATCGCATGCCTTGCCGGTTTGAGCGCGCAAGGCATTGAGTTTTTTCACGGCAAATGGAGTGAAGCACTCGAAAAAGCAAAAGCGGAAGACAAATTAATTTTTGTCGATGCTTATGCCTCTTGGTGTGGTCCTTGCAAAAGGATGTCTAGTCAGGTTTTCCCGGATTCAAAATCGGGTGCGTTTTATAATACCAGTTTTGTGTGTTTAAAAATCGACATGGAGAAGCCGGAAAACGCAGACTTTGCCGATAAATACCCGGTAGGTTCTTACCCGACCTTATTATTTATTGATGCGGATGGAAAAATTGTTCTGAAGGAAGTCGGCTATCGGGATGTAGACCCCTTTTTGGCACTCGGTAAAAAAGCGCTCGGTAAAAATACGAATTCGGCTGATTATGAGCGAATGTACAATGAAGGTAATCGTGATCCGCAGTTTTTGTACAAATATGTAGGTGTTTTGAACCGTTTGGGCACCCCATCGCTCAAAATTACCAACGAATATTTGGCTACTCAAACCGACCTGAACAGCGATTTCAACCTGCGTTTCATCCTTGAAGGTGCTACAGAAGCTGATAGTCGCGTATTTGATCTCTTGCTCAAAAACAAGGACAAAATTGCGGCACTTGCAGGACCGGATGCAGTTAAAAGTAAAATAGAACTTGCTTGTAAAAATACGGTTAAAAAAGCCATCAGTTTCAAAGACGAGGCTTTGTTGAAGGAAGCCAAAAACAAAATGAAAGCAGGCAGCCCCGATCGGGCTGATGCTTTTGGCTATGAATCGGATTTGGCGTACTACACCGCCACAAAAGATGTTAAAAAATACCTGAAAGTTGCTGGAAGTTATCAAAAATCGGTGATTAAAAATAACGCATCCATGCAACACGAATTTGTAATAAACATGCTGCGTGCCTTTCCAGAAGACGTAAAAGTGTTGGAATCCGCAGAGAAAATGGCAAAATCGGCTGCCGAAAATGGAGGTTTGCCCGAGTACTATATGACCCTTGCTGGCATTTATAAAATGCAGGGTAACAAGTTGAAGGCCAAAACAACTGCCCAAAAAGCAATTGAATTGATTGGCGACAAGGACAACGGGATGAAAGCGCGCATCGAATACTTTTTGAATGCACTAGGATAAATTTCGCCCTTTTATATTGCTGCGATATGCAACGTTATTCAGTTCTATTTGCGGTTATTTTGCTCCCTCTTTGGTTGCATGCACAAGGCGTTGACTTTGATCATTTGTCGTGGGGGGACGCCTTGGCCAAAGCCAGAAAGGAACACAAAATGGTTTTTTTGGATGCATACACCCTTTGGTGTGGCCCCTGTAAATTAATGGTGAGTAACGTATTCCCTGATTCGAGTGTCGGTGCTTTTTTCAATAGCCATTTTGTGAATGTAAAAATGGATATGGAACATGGCGATGGGATCATATTGGCAAAAAAATACGGTATTGCAATCTTTCCAACCTTGCTTTTTTTCGATGATGCTGGTAATGTTCAGCACCGGGCGCCAGGTTTTCATGGTGTGCAAGATTTGATTGACTTGGCCAAAGCAGCCACTGATACACAAAACAATATGGCAGCCCTCGAAAAACGGTATGCCGCTGGCGAACGTACCCCCGAATTTCTGCAAAAACTAACCGCGCTGAAATCTGCAGCACTCGATCCGAATGTTAATAAAGTAGCGCAAGCATATCTAAAAACCCAGGACGAATACAGCACACCAGCCAATATGCGGTTTATCATGCAGTATGCAGATGATCCCTTTTCGGACGCTTTTTATTACCTCATCCATCACCGTGCAAAATTTGATTCAGTGTATACTCAGGCAACGGTAAAAGATCGCCTGGATCAGATTTTTGAAAATTACTTGCAAGCACACCCAAAATTGCAATTGGGTGAAGTGCAACGGTTGTATGGAACGGTTTATCCCGAACAAGGTGAATTACTGGCTTCCTCTTATCGACTCACGTATTACCGGAAACGCGAAGATCTGGAACGTTTCGTTTTATCGGCAGTAGATCATTACACCCGTTTCCCTTGCGACGAGCCAGATGAACTGATTGAAATTTCCAAGATATTTAGTGAAGAAGTAACCGATCCTGCTATGTTGAAACAGGCGCTCGAATGGGTGAAAAGTGCCATCAAAATACAAGAGCATTATTACGCTTACGAAACCCAAGCGAACCTTTACGCCAAACTGGATCAGAAAAAAGCCGCCATCAAATCGGCTAAACGCGCCATCGAATTGGCTGAACAAAACGATGAAGAAGCCCTTGAAGCCAAGGCGCTCCTCGAAATATTGGAGCAATAAACGGGATCCCATCTCGGCGCTGCCTATATTTGCTCCTACAAGCACATCCTTATGACCGCTCAACGCAACGAAGAAGACATTATCCGGCAGGTTTTAAATATTTTTTCGGCCCATCTGGAAAAAAGTGGGTTTCGTAAAACCCCCGAACGATTTGCCATTTTGGAAGAAATATACAAGCGAACCGACCATTTTGATGCAGAGGCCTTGTATATCCACATGAAAAACCGGAGTTACCGCGTTAGCCGCGCAACGGTGTACAATACCCTGGAATTATTGGTATCCTGCGATTTGGTGAAAAAACATCAATTTGGGAAAAACCTGGCTCAATATGAAAAATCATACGGCTTCAAGCAGCATGACCACGTCATCTGCGCGAATTGTGGCAAAGTCGTAGAGTTTTGCGACCCGCGGGTGCAGCAAATCAAGGATATGGTGGGCGATTTATTAAACTTTAAAATCACCCACCATTCTTTGAATCTATATGGTATATGTGGCAATTGCCAGAAAGAAATCGAATTCGGTATTGTACGAAAACAACCTAAAGCCGTAGAAGACGAGCCAGGCTGGGGCGATTAAGCCGATTTTAGACAATTTCGGTCACTTTCAACATATTCGTACGGTGCCGTTGGTGCAAAGGCATAGAACCTGTATTGATCAGGGTATCTCCTACTGCTACATAGCCTGCCGCTTTCAAAATCGCCGCAGAATCTTCAATCGTTTCATCTGTAGAAGTGAACCGGTCGTAGTAAAAACACTGTACGCCCCAAAGCAGGTTCATGGTATTTAACATGTGCATTTGGTCGCTAAAGATAAAAATAGCCGCATTTGGGCGGAAACTACTTACTTTAAATGCGGTATAACCAGAAGTTGTCATACCTACAATTCCTTTGGCCCCAATTTCTTCCGCTACCCGACAAGCATTAAAGCACACCACATCCGAATGGAAAATCCGTGATTTCTCAACGGCACGTGGGCGTTTACCTTCAATTTGTGGCCAATAGCATTTTTCTGCTTCCGCAATAATTTTGGTCATATAGTCAATAACCAGCGCTGGATGATCTCCCACAGAGGTTTCGCCACTCAGCATCACCGCATCAGCGCCATCCAATACCGCATTGGCAACGTCGGTTACTTCGGCGCGGGTAGGCGATGGATTTTTGATCATACTATCCATCATTTGTGTGGCAACAATCACCGGGCGGGCGTATTGCATACAAATCTGAATAATTTCTTTTTGCGTCATGGGCAAGCGTTCGATCGGCATTTCTACCCCTAAGTCGCCACGCGCCACCATAATACCATTGCTGGCCTTCACAATTTCGCGAATATTGCGAATTGCTTCCGGCTTTTCAATTTTTGAAAGCAACTTGGCAGGGTGTCCTTTGGCTTCAACACGCACGCGCAAATCTTCAATGTCTTCGGCACGGCGTACAAAGGACAAGGCGATCCAGTTCACAGGCTGGGTCAGGATAAATTCCAAATCCTCCAGGTCTTTTTCTGTCAGAGAGGGCTGCTTGATGTTGGTATCAGGCAGGTTTACACCTTTATTGCTACTTAAAACACCGCCAAACAGCGTTTTGAGTTTCACAGTGTCTTTTTTGTTGGTCTCGAACACCTCAAATACCAACTTGCCGTCGTCCATCATAATGCGTTCGCCAACCTCACAGTCTTCTGCAAACTCTGTGTAAGACATATAGATATGCTCCATCGTGCCTTCGCATTCGTAGTTTACGATGGTGATCACATCGCCTGCTTCCAGTTTCAGGGCATTGTCTTTAATTTTACCAACCCGCAGTTTTGGGCCTTGCAAATCGGCCAGGATGCTGATATGCGTTTGGTATTTGTTGTTAATGGCTTGCACATGTTCGATCACCTTTAGGTGGTCGGCGTGCGAGCCGTGGCTGAAATTGAGTCGAAATACATCTACTCCCGCCTTAACAAGTTCTAACAGTTTGTCGTAACTGCTACAAGCCGGGCCAACGGTGGCCACGATCTTGGTGTTTTGTGATCCGTCTTTGCGCATTGAACTCGTATTTTTGTCCGCCAAAGAAACAGCTTCCATTTTTGTCATCCCAATTTTTTTAATAGTGTACTATTTACAATAAGAATTCGCAACAAAAGTAGTTAAAACTAAAACAGTATTTGCATTGCAGTCAATGGCTTTAAGAATAATTAATATCAAGTGTCTTGGATTTGGCAAAACATATTTTGGGCAACAACCGCAAAACACTAATCCAGTCGAGCAGAAGGTAATCAGAGATACCCTTCGAAACCGCTTGGGACGTACTGATTTGTGCCATTTTTTAAGGAAAACAAATATCTTTAAATCCTTTTGCATCAGGGGCTATTTTGCCTTTTTGGAATGTAAATAAAAATTTCATTGGGAAAAACTTTTTTTTGGTCTGCAATCACCGTTTCTTTGCCGCTCGAAAAATTGACTTTTTTTCACTAAAAGTTCAGAAAAACATGGCAGACGTAGCCGCACGCGTAAAAAAAATTATTGTTGACAAACTGGGTGTTGACGAAAAGGAAGTTGTAGCAGAAGCAAATTTCATTCAGGACCTGGGTGCTGACTCGCTCGATACGGTTGAGTTGATCATGGAGTTCGAAAAAGAATTCGATGTCGCTATTCCAGATGAGCAGGCAGAAAAAATCCAAACTGTTGGACAGGCTGTTGCCTACCTCGAGGGTCAGGTGAATGCCTGATAAAAAGCCTCCGGCCCACCTGATACCCGGTTTTTGTTTGCTGAAAGGTTCAAGGCGTGCAACGTCTTGAACCTTTCGTTGTTTCATCTGTCTCTAATTTGCTGTACAAGAGCTAACATCATTTTGCGTGAACCTTGTACATTTGCCCATTAGAACCCGAAAAGCCCTCTGTTCAATCAAACAACCTAACTTTTTGCATGAAACGAGTTGTCGTAACTGGCATAGGTGCAATCACGCCAATTGGTAATACGGTCTCCGAATACCTCGCAGGCCTCCAAAATGGTATAAGTGGCGCCAATCTCATTACCTTATTCGATGCGTCGCTTTTTAAGACCAAATTTGCTTGTGAGGTAAAAGGATTTAACCCGGAAGCACATTTAGATCGCCGAGAAGCCCGCCGAATGGACCGCTTTACCCAATTTGCCATGGTGGCTGCGGCTGAAAGTATCCAAAATTCGGGCCTCGACCTTGACGCGATCAATAAACATCGGGTGGGGGTTATTTGGGCGTCTGGCATTGGTGGCCTGGCTACCCTGGAAAAAGAAATTGAGGAACATGTGCTCGGAAACGGTATTCCAAAGCACAACCCCTTTTTAATACCCAAAATGATCTCCGATATTGCCGCGGGCCAAATTTCAATGCAATACGGCTTTATGGGCGTCAATTATTGTACCGTATCAGCATGTGCCTCCTCTTCACATGCCATCATGAATGCCTTTGACTACATTCGTTTGGGTAAAGCCGATATTATTGTGACCGGAGGATCGGAAGCCACCATCACCAAAACGGCCGTTGGAGGGTTCAATTCAATGAAAGCGTTAAGCGAACGCAATGAAGGATTTGAAACCGCTTCTCGCCCGTTTGATGTTGATCGCGATGGGTTTGTACTGGGAGAAGGGGCTGGTTCGCTGATTTTGGAGGAATACGAACACGCAAAAAAACGCGGCGCACACATCTTTGCGGAAGTGATGGGCACCGGCGCAACCGCCGATGCTTACCACATTACAGCACCCCACCCGGAAGGTTTGGGCGTAACCAATGTAATGCGTTTTGCCCTGGAAGAAGCAGGCATGACGCCAGAAGACATTGATTATGTGAATGTGCATGGAACCTCAACCCCATTGGGCGATGTTGCGGAATTGAAAGCCATCAAAACCGTGTTCGGCGACCACGCAAGCAAACTGAATATCTCTTCTACGAAAAGTATGACGGGACATCTTTTGGGGGCAGCCGGTGCAATTGAAGCCATTGCCAGCATTTTGGCGATGCAACACGAATTTGTACCGCCTACCATCAACCATTTTACCGATGATCCCGAAATTGATCCAACACTCAATCTGACTTTCAACAAGGCGCAGTCGCGTAAATTGCGGGCTGTAATAAGCAATACTTTTGGATTTGGCGGACATAATGCTTCGGTAATCTTAAGGCAGGTATAAGGCAGGTTTAAAACATAGATGCTGTGCGATTTCTTCGAAGACTTTACAATTTTTACATTCATCCAGATAAGGAACTGGCTCGTCGGCTGAAGGGACTTATCGGCTTTACGCCGGTACATATGACCCTGTTCAAGCTTGCTTTTTTTCATAAAAGCACGTTTTCTACGGGTGAATACGCTATTTCAAACAATGAACGCCTTGAGTTTTTGGGTGACGCCGTACTCAGCACCATTGTGGCCGAATACCTGTTTAAAAAATACCCAAACAGTGATGAAGGCTTTCTGACCAAAATGCGATCTAAAATTGTAAAGCGGAATTCATTGGATGAAATTGCAGACAAAATGGGGCTTGACCTCTTTTTGGCAAATTATAACCAGACGCGCCTCTCCAAATCGATGCTGGGAAACGCCCTGGAGGCCTTGGTGGGTGCGATCTATATTGAAGTAGGTTACGAAAAAACCAAACAATACGTGATTCGAAGGGTATTGCGCAGGTATCTCGATATCCACGAATTGGAAAGTTTTGACGATAATTACAAGAGCCAACTCTTGGAATGGTGCCAAAAAAATGGCCGACAAATCGAGTATAAAGTGATGGCCAAGTACAAAAGTGAAAAGCGTGATAAATTTAAGGTGGCGGTGTACGTGGATAATAAAAAACTGGGTACTGCCGACGATTTTAACAAGAAAAGCGCCGAACAACTTGCCAGCGAACGGGCGATGACCGCACTTGGAATTTTGGGTAATGCGGGCGGATTGCCTCCGGTCACGGCGGTAGAAGAAGAGGAAGAAGATAGTGCAAGTGCTCATACATAGGAAAATGTGTTTATGGAATTGACCATTCAAACTCCCGCGTTGCTTTTTCCTGCGATTTCGCTGTTATTGTTGGCATTTACCAACAAGTTTCTGGCCATTGCAAATTTGATTCGCAACCTGGTGTCTGATTATGAAAAACATCGACACGATTTGCTCATGACGCAGATTGCCAGTTTGAAACGCAGGTTGCAATTGATTCGATGGATGCAGGTATTTGGGATCAGTAGTATGTTGTTGTGTGTGGTAACCATGTTTTTGATTTTTGAAAACTGGCAAATAGCGGCCAAAGTATTGTTTGGAATCAGCCTGCTGCTAATGATCGTTTCTTTGTTCTTAAGTTTGCTGGAAATCGTCCTTTCCGCAGGGGCATTGCGCCTAATATTGCGTGACCTGGAAGAAAAGGAACGCAATTTGGAGGCACATCAATAATATATTTGAAAAATTGAAGAAATTGATTACCTTTGCAGGCGATTAGATTAACTGGCGAATAAAAGAGGGAACCAAAAGTTCCCTCTTTTCTTTATAGGTGCTTGATATTCAAGTGTTCGTCGGAGTTTTTTGAAGTTAAAAATATGGAACTGACGGAACGCATTGACCAACTTTTATCAGAAAAATACAGCACAGACGAAATGTTTACCGATTGTTTTACGGTGGATATTGAACTGAGGCCCGCACAAAAGCTGTATGTTTTTGTAGATTGCGATTCGGGTATGACATTCGAAAAATGTCGCAAACTGAGTCGTTACCTAGAACAGCATATTGATACCAATAACTGGCTGGGCGAAAAATACGTGCTGGAGGTGAGCAGCCCCGGCATCGAACGCCCGCTGAAGTTTTTGCGACAATATCAAAAGAACCTGGGGCGTACCCTGGAAATAACCCTTGCCGACAAAACGAAAAAGAAGGGCGTGCTCAAATCAGCCGATGAACAGCAGGTCATTTTAGAAGACACGGTCATTGAAAAAATTGAGAAGAAAAAAGTGGAAGTACAGGTCGAAATGCCCATTCCATTTGATCAGATCGAAAAGGCCGTTATAAAAGTTGTGTTTTGAGTAAAAAGGCAAAAGATCCCTTTCGCTCAAACATTTAATAAACCAAACATCACATCACATTCAATCCTACCATTTTCCTATGGTTAATTTAGTAGATGTCTTTGCTGATTTTAAATCGGGAAAGAATATAGACCGTCCCACGATGGTGCGCGTTTTGGAAGACGTTTTTAGAACATTGATTAAGAAAAAATACGGCTCCGATGAAAATTTTGACGTAATTGTCAATACAAACAAAGGGGACCTGGAGATCTGGCGTGTACGAGAGGTAGTAACAGATGGTGAGGTCACCGACGAACGCAGCCAGATCAGTTTGTCAGAAGCGCACAGCGTAGATGAAAGTATCGCCACAGGTGATGAATGTTATGAGCAGTTGTCTATTGAAGATTTCGGACGCCGTGCAATCATGGCAGCACGGCAAACGCTGGTTTCTCGTATTATGGAACTGGAGAAAGATGAGGTTTTCCGCAAATACACAGAGCGGGTAGGGGAAGTTGTAATCGGCGAAATAAGCCAGATTATGAAAAAAGAAGTATTGGTGTTGGATGATGCGACCGGAAATGAATTGGTGTTGCCGCGTACAGAAATGATTAAAGGCGACTACTACCGCAAGGGCGACGTTGTAAAAGGCGTGATTCGGAAAGTGGAAATGCGCAACAATGCACCGTTTGTAATGTTAAGCCGTACAGATTCAATTTTCCTCGAAAAATTGTTGCGGGCGGAGGTGCCAGAAATTGAAGACGGTGTGATCGAAGTAAAGCATATTGTACGGCTCCCGGGCGAGCGCGCGAAAGTGGCTGTTGAAAGCCACGATGATCGCGTTGATCCGGTTGGTGCATGTGTTGGTATGAAAGGTAGCCGTATCCACGGAATCGTGCGCGAATTGCGCAACGAAAATATTGACATCATCAATTACACGACCAATTTACCGCTGTATATCACACGTAGTTTGACGCCAGCGAAAATCAGCAATATTGAGATTGATCATGAACGCAAGCGTGTTTCGGTGTTTTTAGATGCAGATCAGGTGAGTTTGGCCATCGGTAAGGCCGGTTCAAACATTAAATTGGCATCCAAACTGACCGGCTACGAAATTGATGTTTACCGCAACCAGGCACAAGAATACGAAATTGACGATGTGGATCTGGAAGAATTCGGCGACGAAATCGAACCATGGGTAATCGAAGCATTCAAAAACATTGGATGCGATACAGCCCGCCAGGTACTGGAACTCAGTGCAGAAGAATTGATTCGCCGTACCGATCTTGAAGAAGAAACCGTACGTTTTGTCCTCTCTATTCTGGCAGCAGAATTTGAAGAAGGCGGCGGGAACGAACCCAAGGCTTAAGGTGTTTTAGGAGAAATATTGGGCTGCATATAAAAAGACTTGCAGCACTTTCACATCAAACCTAAATCCTCCAAGCTTTTTTCGTACTTTTGCACCACTTTTCACACATACTAAAATTTTTGAGCCTTCTAAACGGAATTATAAGCGGAAAACGCTAAATTGCACACAAAACCAACAAAATTAATTTCAACAAAGCAGGAAAAACGCTGCATGGCAATAAAACTAATTAAGGTAGCAAAGGAATTCAACGTTGGCTTACACACCATCGTCGAGACACTGCATGGAAAGGGCTTCCAAGTAGATGAGAAACCGACGACTGATATCACCGACGAAATGTTGGCGGTACTTCAAAAAGAGTTCCAGAAAGACCTTGTTATCAAACAGGAGGCAGACAAACTCGCGCGGCCCGTGCTCAAAAAAGAGCCAGCCCCTGCTGTAGCAGCTCCTGTATCCAATACGACTACAACTGCGCCGCCCCCAGCGCGACCATCCTTCCTCCCTCCAAGGGAAGAAGGACCCAAGCCTGCGCTACCTAAAGTGGAGCAGGAAACGCCTGTACAGCCTGCGATCCCTAAAAAAGATACGCCGGAACCAATGCAGCGCGAACGCCAGGGCGGTTTGAAAATCGTGGGTAAAATTGACTTAGATGCGCATAAAACAGCACCTAAGCAAGAAGAAAAGCCCGTTCCTCCTCCAACTGTTGCAGAGCCGGAACCTAAAAAAGTAGCACCTGTAGCACCCGTGCCGCCAGTGGTCGAAACTGTGAAGCCAGCGACACCACCGGAACCGGCACAGACTACTGCTGATACAACACTGAAAGCTGCTCCGGAACAAAAACCGGAATCAACACCCGTAAAATCGGAACCTCCACCCCGCAAGGAGCCAAGGCAGGATTTTCTTAAAAAAGAAACGCCCCAGCCTCCGCCTCCGCCAGCAGTGAAAAAGGCCGATTCTGGACCACCGGTTCACAATAAACCAAAGCAACAGGAACGCGTTCCTCCGCCTGCTCAAAAAGCACCAATACAACCACCGCCACCGCCGCCTCCTGCCGTTACATCAGAGCAACCTGCCGTAGAAGAAGCAAAAGGCGACGAATTGTATCGCGCGGATGCAACACCGCTGCGTGGCCTTAAAATTTTGGGCCGCATTAACCTGAACCCACCACGCAAACCCGAACCACCTGCCGAACGTCCCAACCAGGGCGGTCAAGGTGGAAACCGCAATCAACAAAGCGGTGGCGGGAACCGTAATCAGGGTGGACAAGGTGGAAACCGCAACCAACAAGGCGGTAATCGCAATAACCCACAAAATGCAGGTCCTGGTGGCCAAAATCGCCCAGTCACTCCTGCTGGTGGCGGAACAGGAACTCCTGCAGCTGGTGGCGCAACAAATGCAAACAGCGATGACGCACGCCGCAAGCGCAAGCGCAAAAAAGTGCCACAACAACCGGTAACTGCCGCAACGCTGCAGGCTACCATGACCGGTAACCAAGGTGATAAAAAAGGCAAAGGCCGCGTAGATGCTCCCAAAGAGGTTTCTCAAAAAGAAATTGAGGACCAAATCAAGCAAACGATGGCACGGCTCGGCGCAGGTGCCAGCCGCAAACGCCAGAAAATGCGCCGCGATAAACGCGATGTCATGCGCGAACGGGCAGAACTCGCCGAACAAGCCCGGAGCGAAAGCGACAAAACACTACAAGTAACAGAGTTTATCTCGGTTTCCGACTTGGCTTCCCTGCTGAGCGTAAAACCCGCCGATATTATCAAGTCTTGTATGACCCTTGGCATTTTCGTTTCCATCAACCAACGCCTCGATGCAGAAATTATCGAACTGGTTGCCAACGAAAATGGCTATACCGTGCAGTTTATCAGTGCCGAAGAACAAGTAGAGGTTGAAGAAGAAGAAATTGACGATCCAGCCGACCTGCGCCCACGCCAACCAATTGTAACGGTAATGGGACACGTCGATCACGGTAAAACATCGCTGCTCGACTTTATTCGGAGCGCCGACGTAGCCAGTGGTGAGGCCGGTGGTATCACCCAGCACATTGGTGCTTATGAGGTGGCCATCGATAAAAACGACGTGAATAAAAAGATTACCTTCCTGGATACACCGGGTCACGAAGCCTTTACGGCCATGCGTGCAAGGGGTGCGAAAGTTACGGACATTGCCGTCATCATGATTGCGGCCGACGATAGCATCATGCCACAAACACGAGAAGCAATTAGCCACGCGCAAGCGGCCGGTGTACCACTCGTATTTGCCATTAATAAAATTGATAAAGCAGGTGCTGACCCAGAACGCATCAAAAACGAACTGGCTCAAATGAACCTGCTTGTAGAAGAATGGGGCGGTAAATACCAAAGCCAAGATATTTCGGCCAAAAAAGGTCTGAATATCGACAAATTATTGGAAAAAATCCTGCTCGAAGCCGAATTGCTCGAACTGAAGGCCAATCCAAAACGCCGGGCTTCCGGTACTGTTTTGGAGGCATCGCTCGACAAAGGCCGGGGGTATGTGACCAAAATCTTGATCGATAATGGCTCGTTGCACAAAGGTGACCCGATTATTGCGGGTGAATTTGCCGGTAAGGTGAAGGCCATGTACAACGAACGCGGTAAGGAAGTAAAAGAAGCAGGCCCCGCAGCACCTGTATTGGTGTTGGGCTTGCCTGGCGCACCACAAGCGGGTGAAAAGATCAAAGTAACTTCGAGTGATAGCGAGGCAAAAGAAATTGCCAACAAACGCGCACAGATCATTCGCGAACAATCGAACCGCGCGAACAAACGGATCAGCTTGGAAGAGATTGGTCGTCGTTTGGCACTGGGTAACTTTAAAGAACTGAAACTCATCGTTAAAGGTGACGTGGATGGTTCGGTAGAGGCCTTGAGCGATTCCTTGATCAAACTGTCGATCGAAAAAGTTGCCGTTTCTGTAATCCACAAAGCCGTTGGTCAAATTGCCGACAGCGACGTGATGCTGGCTTCCGCTTCGGATGCAATCATCATCGGATTCCAGGTGCGGCCATCTATTACCGCCCGCAAACTGGCCGAAAAAGAAGGTGTGGAGATCAAATTGTACTCCATCATTTACGAAGCCATCGAAGAGGTCAAAGCGGCCATACTCGGTATGTTGGAGCCTACCAAAGAAGAAGAAATCATGGGCCAAGTGGAAATTCGCGAGGTGTACAAGATTTCGAAGGTGGGTACCGTGGCAGGTTGTATCGTACAAGAGGGCAAAATCAGCCGCAACCATTATGTGCGGATCATCCGTGATGGTATTGTGGTGTACCCAACCAATCCGAACCAACATGCAGAACTCGCTTCGCTGAAACGTTTCAAAGAAGACACGAAAGAGGTGAAAGCAGGTTTGGAATGTGGTTTGACCATCAAGAACTTTAACGACATTAAAGACGGCGACGTGGTCGAATCTTATGTGATCAATGAAGTGAAAGCGACAATTTAAGTGTTAATTCAGAATATTTTACCAAAAAATGCCTTCGTTCGAAACGAGGGCATTTTTTTTGCATAGAAAAGAAAAAACACAACTTCATGAAAGGAATCATTTTGGCTGGCGGTTTAGGTACCCGGCTTTATCCGCTCACGCTGGCCGTCAGCAAACAGCTCATGCCTGTTTACGACAAGCCTATGATCTACTACCCGCTTTCAACCTTGATGCTGGCGGGCATTCGCGACATTTTGATTATTTCTACGCCGTACGACCTGCCTAAGTTTGAACAACTGTTCGGCGATGGGAAGGCGCTTGGAATGAATTTTTCTTATGTTGCACAACCAGAACCTAATGGTCTGGCCCAAGCCTTTGTACTCGGTGCGCCTTTTATTGGCAAGGACAGCGCATCCTTGATTCTGGGTGATAATATTTTTTATGGCGCCGGATTGGGTGAAAAGGTGCGCTCTTGCAACACACCTGAAGGGGGTATTATTTTCGCCTACCAAGTAGCCGATCCAGAACGTTATGGGGTGGTGGAGTTTGATAAAGAAAACCGCGCTTTGAGTATTGAGGAAAAGCCGGTTCACCCCAAAAGCAATTTTGCGGTGCCTGGTTTGTATTTTTATGATAATAGTGTGGTGGAGGTAGCAAAAAACCTGAAACCATCGGCCAGGGGCGAATATGAAATTACCGATGTGAACCGCTATTACCTCGAACAAGGCAAATTGCAAGTGCGCGCAATGGGCCGCGGCTATGCCTGGTTGGATACAGGTACCCATGAATCCTTGATGCAGGCAGGGCATTTTGTACAAGCAATTGAAGAGCGCCAAGGCCTCAAAATTGGCTGTATTGAAGAGATTGCCTGGGAAATGGGATTTATCGACGATGAAGGTCTGGAGGCATTGGGCAACAAATTTATCAAAAGTGGCTACGGTGAATACCTGTTAAATTTGTTAAAATTTCGTTACGGCGGAAAATAATGTGGCCTGAAAAGCAACCCTTTAGGTAATTGGGCTGACTTTCTTTGCGTACGGAAAATGAAATTGATGAGAAAAAGGCTTACCTTTAGAGCATGTTTAAATTTGAAAAATTGTATTTTGAAGATTTAAACATGCTTTTTAGGTGATTTAACCTATTTGATTTACATCGTCTCGGAATGCAAACTTAATGCCGCAAAAAATTATGCAGCGTCTAACTACCCTTCACAAGCCTGGTTCTAATCCTGAGCAACGCGCCACCCTGATGAGTGAAGCCACCTTGCGTAAGGAATTGCGTCGCGTGCGCGCTACTCGGCGGTCTGCACCCCGCGAAGATTCCAAAGGACATCATCTTTGGTTAATTGGTCTTTGTATTTTCACCCTGAGTGGATTGTTCTATCGTTTTTGGCCACAACATGACCTGCCCATTATGGCGGTTATTGAAATAGAACAAGCACCGGTAGAACGTGCAAATTTTGCCGCAACGGCCACGCCGCGCTTGGCCCCATCCAGCAACACTACCAGTCCCACGTTGGCAGTGCAGGCCAAGCCTAAAGTAGTAGAAATTACACCTTGCCCAACAGAAGAACCCCTTCCGATGGCTTATGAGCCCAATATTTACCTGGAGCAGTTGGCTGGTAATATGAATTGCAGCTCAGGTGTTGTCCAAACAGTTGCACCCGCACCCGATACTTTTTACGCTGCACGCAATTGTGTAGTTCAAATTCCATTCGAAGGAACGGTTTGCGGCGCACAGGAATCGCTCAACTTGTCGGTATATTCTAACCAGCCGGAGCATTATAAACAAGATCGCCCCATCTTTGAGGAGCCCTTGTTGCTTGAAAAAACAGGTAAAAATCAGCGGTATGCCTTGAAGGCCATGCTAAACTTGCCTCCTGGATTGTATTATTTTGTGATTGAAAATAAAGCGGAAAAAACGGTGGCCGTAGGCAAATTTAAAGTGGGCTAAATCCCTACTTTAGGTTTAGCCCACTTTGAGCCTGTAAAAATTTATATTTTTTACAGGCTATTAACATGGTTTTATCTCTTCAAAATATCAGTAATCACTTTTCCGGTCGAACCATTGGGCTCCATAATACGCAGAATGGCCGCAAGGGTAGGTGCAATATCAGTGATGTTTACCCGATCAAAGTTTTCTCCAGGTTTTACTTTCCAGCCATACCACAACAACGGTACATGTGTATCATAGGCATACGATGATCCGTGGGTAGTGCCGCCCAATTTGAATAATTGATCATCTGCATGCCATGCAGGGTCTAATTGGTAAATAAGATCACCCGAACGGCGCGGATGGATTCCCAGCCGAATTTCACTTGAAAATGGGTAATCGGTTGGCAACATCATCACTGCTTCGCGGGTATATGCGTCGTAAACACCCGGTTGGTGCCGCATAAAATCGATAATAACCTGCGCAATTTCATTCGGATCTTGATCAAGGTCAGCCACGGCATTCCAGTTGAGGTAAATTTGCTGATTTGCAACTTCAATGATATAATCACCATTGACGCCCAGTGTAAATCCAATGGCTTGCTCCAGTTTTTCCTCCAATTTGCTTTCTTCAAAAACACCAGCCGGAATTTGAAGATCGCGCAGGTGAGCGGGCGTCTCCGCACCACCATGGTCGGCTGTAAGGAATACCAACACGTTGTTTTTGCCAAATTTTTTGTCTAAATACTCCAAAAAGTGGGAAATGTCCTGATCTAAGCGCAAAAACAAATCTTCCGTTTCTTCTCCATGCACGCCAAACTGGTGTGCACAATAGTCGGAACTGGAAAAACTCAGGCACAGAAAATCAGGCACCTCATCCATGCCCATTTCATTGTTATCAATGGCAGCCTGTGCAAATTCGAGGGTGAGGGTATTTCCAAAGGGGGTAAAACGCAAAACACCATATCCCTCCGATTTTTTAATCGTAGAGAAATCATGTGGGAAACCGCTTTTGATGCTTTTGGAATAAGTTGCATCATCATAACGGTCCCAATTTTCAAAACTTTCGGTATACGGTGTTGACAGCAGTTTGGTCCAGCTTTGTTTCATGTACGATTCGGGCAAACGGCGGTCATTAAAATCTTGCACCCATTTTGGCAGGGAGGTATCCTTGGGCTGATAATAGGAAGACGTAATAAAGTTACCCGAGGCATCGTCAAACCAGTAAGCGCCATTAGGAATATGGCCTGCTGGCAAAATACTCGCCCGATCCTTCAGGCAAACGCCGATGACTTTAGATTGGAAATTGTTGGAAAGCCGCAGCTCATCCGTAATGGTGGTAGACAACAAAACGCGGGGCGAATGTTGACCCACCGACTTTTTTACACTGCGTGGTACCGATAGTACGGTGGTATCAGTGGTAACATACCGATGTTTCCCCCATTCCGGATCGTACCAATCGTTGGCAATAATGCCGGAAACTGCGGGTACTGCACCAGCGTATATGGCTGCATGGCCAGGTGCCGTGTAGGTAGGAACATAATTGTAGTGGGTGTTTTCGCAGGAAAATCCTTCCCGCAATAAGCGGTTGAAGCCGCCAGTCCCTAACTTAGATTGATAGCGGTACAAATAATCATAACGCATTTGATCGACAACAATGCCCACAATTAGCTTTGGCTTAACAGGCGCATTTTGAGCAAAAGCAGTAAAAAAACTGATCGAAAATAAAAAAACAAGCGTTTTGCGCATTTTTTACACGGTTTGGTGAATCAGATGCCAAAGGTAGAGAAAACGCAGTTTCCTGCTAACTTTGTGGCGGAATCAAACAGTTAAACACGAACTACCCTTGCGCCGCCTTTAACTTTGGAAGCACGCATTGTTTTGTGCTTGGTTGTTTGAAAATAAACACAATTATTCACCTTATTACGAATTGTTTTATGTCTCGTCCTGTACTTGAAACCGAACAGAAAGCGCTGGAAATTAATTTAGACGAACCGATTTATGGCGCATTTGCCGAAATAGGTGCTGGACAAGAAGTAGCACGTCATTTTTTTCAAGTAGGTGCTGCGGCTGGTACGATCGCCAAATCGATGAGTGCGTACGATAAAATTGTTTCGGACGATATTTATGGCCCAGAATTGTTGGGGAAAGGCCGATATGTGTGTGAATCACGCCTATACAAGATGCTCGATCATGAATATGGGCTGATGGAAACCCGTTTGCGTACACGCCAGCCCGATCGTACGTTTTTTGCCTTTGCCGATACCGTTGCTGCGATTAATTACACCAAAACCATCAAGGGGGATGGCTGGTTGGGGCTGCGTTTTCAATTAAAACCAGATTCGGCGCCGAACGATATAATCCTGCATGTGCGGATGCTCGATCAGGATAATCGGTTGCAGCAGCAAGCAGTTGGTATTTTGGGCGTAAACATGATTTATGGTTGTTACCGCCACCACCTTGATCCTGAAACCTTGATAAAATCGCTGATGGACAACCTGCGTGGCCGGGTCATGATTGATATGGTTCGAATTGTTGGCCCCGATTTTCAGTGGGTGGATAACCGTTTGATTTGTTTGTGGATGGTTAAAAATGAACTAAGCAATGTGGCTATTTTTGGTCCAGACGGCAACAGTATGCATGCGGGCGAATTTTTATATAAAAAATCAATTCTCATTGCACGGGGGAGTTATCGGCCGCCTACTTTGGTGCAAGAAGATATGATTCGGCATTCTTTTGAGCAGTTTCGGTCCGAACCGGATGAAGATCCTGAAAATACCCATTTTTTAACAGAAATTACCTTGGATAACCTGATGTCTGATGGGGCGTTGGACGAGCGTGATTTTATGGATCGTGCCCAATTGTTGTGCGGATTGCATCAAACAGTGATTGTTTCGAATTGTGTGCAGCATAAAAAACTGATCAGTTATTTTTCCGATTATAAAGTGAAGCGTATCGGGTTGGCTTTGGGCGTACGCAAACTGGAAAGCATCATTGCCGAAACCTGGCAATCGAATACCGGCCATATCCTGGGGGCGTTTGGCGAACTTTTCCTGCAAAATGTGCGTTTTTATGTTTACCCTGCACGGGATGAAGCGAGCGGGAATTTGATTACCAGTCGAAACATTGAAATACCGGCAGAAATTCGATTTTTGTACGAACATCTGCTCGAAAATCGGAACATTGTGGATATTGAAGCCTTCAATCCGGACATTCTTTCGATTTATCATAAGGCCGTGTTGGATATGATACAGCAGGGAATTGGTGGCTGGGAGCAATTTGTTCCTGCTCCAGTGGCGCGTTTGATCAAAGCAAAACGTTTATTCATTCGATAAGCGTACATTTATACATTCATTCAATTCAAGGAGCGCATGAGCTTAGAAGCAAAAATTAACGAGGATTTGAAAACGGCGATGAAAGCCAAAGATGAGGTCGCTTTGCGGGGTATCCGCGCCATAAAAAGTGCCATTACCTTGGCTAAAACAGATGGTTCGGGACAGGAAGTAGACGAAGCCCGGGAGGTTCAGATTTTGCAAAAATTGGTAAAGAGCAGACAGGAATCCTTAGAGATTTACTTGAAAAATGACCGGGAAGCCTTAGCCGCCATTGAGCAGGAAGAAATTGATGTGATTAAAAAATATTTGCCCGCTATGTTGGAAGGTGCTGAATTAGAAGCAATTATCCAGCAAATTGTACTGGAAGTAGGAGCTACTTCTGCCAAGGATATGGGCAAAGCGATGGGTGCGGCCAATAAAGCCCTGGCTGGTAAAGCCGAAGGGCGCGCTATTTCTGAAATTGTGAAACGCTTGCTGTCTTAACCGACCAACCTCAAGATGATTTTAAGAGCTGAAAATTTAGTGCGTCGATATGGCAAACGTGTCGTTGTACGCGGGGTGTCTTTCGACGTTAAACAAGGCGAAATCGTGGGTTTGCTGGGGCCAAATGGCGCCGGCAAAACCACGTCTTTTTATATGGTGGTTGGCTTTATCAAGCCCACGGAAGGCAAGGTTTTTTTGAATGAGGTCGAAATCACCGACTTGCCCATGTATAAGCGCGCCCAAAATGGTATCGGTTATTTGCCACAAGAGCCGAGTGTTTTTCGCAAACTTTCGGTGGAGGATAACATTCGAGCCGTTTTGGAAATGACCAAGTTGAGCAAACAGGCCCAAGACGAACAATTAGAGGTGTTGCTCGACGAATTTAACCTGCATAAAGTGCGTAAAAGCAATGGCGATACGTTATCGGGCGGTGAACGTCGGCGGACAGAGATCGCGCGGGCGCTTGCGAGTGATCCTAAATTTATTCTGCTCGACGAACCTTTCGCCGGGATTGATCCAATCGCCGTAGAAGATATTCAATACATCGTGGCCAAACTTAAAACCCGTAATATTGGTATTTTAATTACCGATCACAATGTGCAGGAAACGCTGAGTATCACTGACCGCGCTTATTTGATGTTTGAAGGCGCTATTTTGAAAGCCGGTACTGCCGAAGAATTGGCGGCTGATGAAATGGTACGCAAAGTATATTTGGGTAAAAACTTCGAATTGCGCAGAAAAGTAATGGATATTTAGTGTACCGCATTCAGTAAATGCGGCAGAAAAGCTCGAATTTGCAGCATGAAAACGGGGAAAATATTTTTACTATCCTGCCTTTTTTGTTGCTCAGCCCCCTTCGTATGCGCGCAAAGTAACGAAGGCAACCATTTTTGGTTCGGATTTATGCAACACCATGACGTTGGCGAAAATTCGATGGTGGTGATGATTACCTCTAAGTACAATACCAGTGGGGTAGTACGGATTCCATTGCACGCTTGGGAGGTCAGTTTTAACGTAAACGCCAACTCGGTGACCATCCTGCCGCTTCCTTCTTATGTGGAAAATTTGAATTCCGAAGCCATTGATGATAATGGGGTGGAGGTGCTTTCAAATGCGCCTGTTTCGGTGTACATCCACCAGTATTATAAAAGTCGATCAGAAGCAACCTTGGTTTTGCCCATTTCCTCCTTGGGACAGGAATATTACATGATGAGTTACACCGGAAACCAGCAAGGTGCGGTGTACCCATCCGAATTTTTATTGTTGGGTATGGAGGATTCTACCAATATATCCATTACCCTGAGCGATCAGACGGAAAGTGGTAAACCTGCGGGCACCACCTATCAGATACAATTGCAAACCGGTGAAAGTTACCTTGTGCAGGCCAAACAAGGCGCCGGTGACCTTACTGGAACCTATGTAAAAGGCGATAAAAAATTTAATGCACTATCGGGTTCTGTGTGGACCGGCGTGCCCGCTACTTGTAGTTTCAGGGATAATCTATTGGAGCAAATGTACCCGGTCCCTACTTGGGGCAAACAATTTGTAAGCGCCCCTTTTGCTCACATGCCCTATGATATTTTCAGGGTATTGGCCGCCGAGGATAGTACCAACGTAACGGTACAAGGTTCGGGAGCCCCGGTGCAATACAGCCTAAACAAAGGAGCATATGTGGAGTATCAGCGATCGGAACCCACCAAAATTACAGCAAATCACCCAATTACCGTAGCGCAATACCTGATTGGCAGCGCTTGTAGCGGGTACCCCGTTGGGGATCCTTCCATGATATTACTCAACAGTATTTCACAAATTCGAGATACTGTTACATTGTACAACTCGTCGTTTGAGGCGATTGTAGAAAACTATATCAACCTGATTGCCAAAACCGATGACGTAAGTGCGATTTATTTTGATGGACAATTATTGAGTAATTTGAATGCGATCGTGCAACCTGTTGGTGCGGATTCCAACTTTTCAGTTGTTACAATAGCAGTACAAGTCGGGCCGCATACCATTATTTCACAAGGTTGTGGGGTAATCGCTTCCGCTTATGGGTATGGCTATCTGGAATCATATGCGTACGGCGGTGGTGCAAGTTTTAGCCGCATAGATGACAATAACCTGATCCCCGAGGGCGGTTGTTTGACCGATTCGCTATTTTTTCAGACAGATTTAAAAATGCCGCGTTTTAGTTTTAAATGGGATTTGGGCGATGGCACCAGCACTGGAGCAGCAAGTTTTTACCATAAATACGCGGCAATCGGTACCTACAAGGTGCAATTATTCCTTACCGATCATTGTTTGAATACCACCGATACATTCTCCCGGGATGTTCAAATCACCTTGCGTCAGGCCGCTGAAGTACCAGCAGATCCGGAAGTGTGTGTTGGCGCAAGCATTTCCTTGAACGCCGACGATATTACCGGTGCTATTTACCGCTGGGACGGTCCCAATCAGTTTGTCTCATTTGAACAAAATCCGGATTTACCTGCGGCCACCGTGGCAATGGCTGGGCAATACACCGTGGTTGGAACGGTAAAAGGCTGTGAAAGTTATCCGGCTTATGCGCAAGTGGTGGTGCATCCCTTGCCGGAACCCGCCCTTGGACAGGATACTTTTGTTTGCCCCGATGAAAATTTGCCCTTAACTGTTTTAAATCCAGGCACATTTGAACAGTATCAATGGCAGGATCAATCGCGGAGTGCTACCTACACCGTAGTTGAGCCCGGTTTTTATGCGGTGCTGGTAAAAGATGAATATGATTGTTGGGGGAGCGATACCATCCAGGTTTCGACCGTTTGCCCGACGAAATACTATATTCCGAATGTATTTAGCCCTAATGATGATGGGATTAATGATTATTTTGACGTATTGGGTTCCGATATTCGAAGTTTGAACCTGCGTGTTTTTGATCGTTGGGGTAATTTGCTTTTTGAAGGAACCCAGGCAACGGCGCGTTGGGATGGTAGTTATCGCGGTAAGCCGCTGACGCCCGACGTGTACACCTGGGTTGCACAGATTGGTGCCTACAACAGCGATGGCAGTACCTATGAAGTGGAGGTACACGGCACGATAACGTTGGTTAAGTAACAACACTGACTTTACTCCCGACGAATGGCTTCTACGGGGTCCAGTTTAGCCGCTTTCATGGCCGGGTAGGTGCCAAAGATGATTCCAATCAAAATGGCAATCAGGGCAATGATCCCAAAGGTATTCCAGGTGTACACTGCTGTAAAGGGAAGTTTGACAAAGATACGTATAATTGGAATAATGATCATGGTGGCTAAAATACCCCCAATCAGGCCCAAACCGCTCCCAAAAGCAGAAATTGCGAGCGATTCAGAGAGAAACAGATTCCGAATATCTGATTTTTTAGCCCCCAACGCTTTGCGTAATCCCACCTCAACGGTGCGTTCGGTAACCGAAATGAGCAGCACATTCATCACACCTACCCCGCCTACCAACACCGAAATGCCCACAATAAAGCCCATAATAATGCGGAACAATAAAAAACCATCGGCTGCCTGATCTACCCGCACGTCATTCGATAAAACCCTGAAATCTTGATGGGCTGCTCCATAGCGTTTTTGAAGCCATGCTTCCGTTTGTGCTTTTAATACGGGCACATTTTCTACTTGATTGGCCTCTAAAATGCAGGCAGGTGGTGCAGCCCGCAGTTCAGGGGCATGCAGGATGGAGATGGGGATAAATGCCATGGGCGGCTGGTCGGCTTTAGGCCTTAAACTTGCCACAATTTTAACAGTATGGTTGCCGAATCGGAAAAATTTGCCCACCACGGCTCCCGTAGAATCGATTAATTTGGCCAGGGTATGGTTTACAACCGCCACTGATTGGTGCTGTTCGATCGCCAAATTTGAAAAAGCGGCACCTGAAACGACGATGGAGTCGGGGCAATCCAAGGAGGAAACCGCTTGTAAAACAGCAGCGACCGGTTCAGGTTGATGTTCAAAATACAATTGCCGGTTAAAATCCATGGTCAGGTTAGACTTGCCAGCGTCGCCCGAATGTGCGTTGGTTTCGCGCAAGAGTTGTTGGAAATCAGTGTAGTCGATTACCTGAAAGCTGTCTTTTTTTATGGATAGGTTGTTGACCGATTTATGCGTTAGGGTTTCGACCATCACCGCCCGTAAACTGGTTGTTTCGGAAATTTGGTCGCGGACATATTTTTCCAAACCATCAATCAGCGAAAGAATGGATACCAGGGCCGCTACGCCAATTACGATACCTAGTACGGATAAAAATGTATGGAAAAGGTTGGTTCGGATGTTTTCGAGTGCGTACAGAAACGAGGACAGGAAGCGCTTGATCATAGGGTAGTGCGATGTTTAGTATGGCAAATAAGCGGATACACCCTGCTTTTTCAACTTTTTTTCGACTATAACCTATTGTCATCCGATGAGCGCACTTGAAAAGTACTAAAGCGGGTGCAACAATCCGAATCGTTGCACCCGATCTCTAAAAATGGTGGATTAAATTGCTTGCTGGCCCAAATCAGCCACTTTTTTGAGCCATTGCTCCCTTTTTTCAGGGGTAGAAAACCGCAACCGATCGAACGTAGTAACCTTTACAGGCTTTATTCCACAATATTGTAAGGTGGCCACTTTGACTGATTTGATATTGGCATTGCCGTACATCAGCCAATTGTAGATCGCAGGGGAGTCCATCGTAAGCAGGATGCGCGCACTTTTGCCGCTAAGATACTTGTCCCACCAAGGTGAATTCGGCCGATATTTGAAGGCAAAACCGGGTAAGAATGTACGGTCAAAGAACCCTTTTAGCAAAGCAGGTATACTTCCCCACCAACTTGGATAAACGACAACAAGGTGTTCGGCCCAGAGAATATCTTGTTGTGCCTGCACCAAATCGGGCTCAAGTTCCTGGGTTTGTGCATAACCCGTGCGCAAAACGGGGTCAAATTGCAAGGTACCTAACTTTAGCAGGTGCACTTCATGTCCACCAGCACGGGCGCCCTCGGCATAACTCTCGGCAAGGGCATGGTTGAAGGAGGTGTTGCTTGGGTGGCCCAAAATGATCAAAATCTTTTTCATGGTTGTTGTTTTCTGTTTGTTATGAGGCGAAAGTATAAGGGTCTTTCTTCAAACAGAACGTGATTTCAATCAGTGGGAAGCATGATCTGGTGAATGGTCGTAAATCCCTGTTGAGTTGTCGCACCTATTTTTTTACAAATTGGCCTTTCAAAAGCCCGGTCCAGCCCAACCAAACCAGTGTATAAATCAGTTTTGCGTCAACCCCAACCAATATTCTAAGCCGAGGGCGTTTTGCCTGGATGGCCTTTTGAATGGCTTTCGCTACTTTTTCGGGGGGGGAGGCAAATCGCGCAGCCGTATTGGCAACTGTTGTCATTGCTTCCATATTACGGCGATAGTATGAGCCATTCGGGCCAGCAAGGGCCGCCGTGGCAATATTAATGTCATTGTTGGTTTTGGTAAAAAACGGCGTTTTAATACCACCTGGCATAATGCAGGCGACCTTAATGTTTAGCGCCTCCAATTCAAATTTCCAGGATTGACTTAAGCCTAAAACAGCGAATTTAGAGGTATGATAAGCAAATTCCCAAGGAATACCAATAGCACTTCCGATAGAGCCGACATTGATAATTTTAGCGCCTGCGGGGTTGTTTTGCCCATTGCGTTGGAGCAAAGGCAGCATGCGCTGGGTCAAATTGATCAATCCGAAAACATTCACCTCCATCAGTTGGCGTACTTTCTTTTCTTCGGAAACTTCAAAAGGAGCGACATAATTGATTCCTGCATTGTTAATTAAGGCGGCAAGTCCGGCGGATCCTGTTTCTGCATCAATGCGCTCAAACGCGGCGTTGATATCCTCTGCTTTGGTCACATCCAATTGAATAGGCCGTATATGGTCGGGTGCAGCCGCAAGCAAAGCCGCAGCATCTTTTTCGTTGCGCACGCCTGCGTACACGATCATTCCCTGGCGCGCTAAATACAAGGCAGTAGCGTTACCAATGCCGGTAGAGGCGCCGCTGAGTAATACAAATTGAGTTTGCATGTTATTTTTATTTAAAAGTGAGCACTTACTTGCAATTCATGTTAAAAAAAATCATCCATATTTGGACTTTAGCAACGCGACGATCGTATGTACGCCGCCCATAGCAGGTTGGGCGATGAGTTGATTGATCAATCCGTCGAGGGTGAAATACAGGATATTGGCCTCTAATTCAGGATTTTCCCATTCTAATGCCTGTAAAGCAACGATGAGCCGCTGCATGAGTGGCAACATATAGGCTTGCGGTCCGGCATCATTTTTTCGATACCTGCGCTGCCATTTGAGGGAAATCTGTAAAGTCCAGAATGCACGCTCTTGCTGGAAGAGCAAAATGGGCAGATCAATTATTTTATGGATCGCCATTACATGATTTGCTTCCTGTGAAATATCAAGGATAAATGGTTGTAGATGCTCCTGCCCCAATTCGAGCAGGGCATCCATCAAGCCGTCTTTATTTGTGAAATGCCGAAAAATCAAACCTTCCGATACATGCGCCTCGCGTGCAATCTGACTCGTAGGCGTAGCGTCATAACCTTGCTCAGAAAACAAGCGCAAGGCAGTTTGGAGGATTTGTTCTTTCTTCTCAGTCATAAAATTGTGAGTAATCGCTCACAAAGGTATGGGGTATATTTATTCCCTCCAAATTATTTTAAAAAATTTAAAAATCCTGCTGTTTAAACAGTTTACCCAATAATCCGATCATCCTTTGCCACGTACCGCGCAAAACCCAACAATGCTCCGGTCACCATGATGTTGCGAAACACATTCACCATTTCCAGTTCCATTTCGCGGGCAAGGTTTTCGGCCATTATTTCAGCGCCAATTTCGTGGCCCATGGCGCGTGGAATATGCACCAGCACGGCCATCAGGATCACATAAATGGACATACAGGTGTAGGCCAATTTATCGTACTTGCCCAGCACTGCGCTGATAATAAACAGCGCGATACACACCGCCGTGAAATAATTCCAAAAAAGCGGGAATGGAAGAAAATCAGGCACAAATGCAGCGCCAACGGCCGGTTTCCCAAGGTGCAGGCCTACATACAGCAAAAAGGAAAGGGGAAAAATGTACCGTCCGGTGTTTAAAATTTTGTCCATGTTGAAAGATTTGTATGGTAAAGTGATTGAATGCTGCAAAGGTGCGGCATTCAATTTAAGCCCACGTGTGGCAAAATTGCCAATCAACCGGGGTATATTTGCCAACAAAAAGTACGTATGAACGTCCTAATTCCAGTATTTCCCAACTGCGTATCGGCTTCCATTATCGGTATGATGGACATCCTGCATTATGCACAAAACTTTCATAATCAGTTATATCCATTGCAGCAAGACCGCAAAATATTCACCGTTCAACTGGTGAGCGCGGGGGAACAAAATCTGGTGCAAAACAATGGATTTCCCATTCAATGCCATTTGAACCTTTCAGATTCGATGCAAGCTGATATTGTGATTTTACCAGCGGTGGTGGGCGATTTGGCAGGGATGCTTCAGGAATACGCGGCACTTGTTCAATGGATTAAGAAACAACACGATGGGGGTGCTGCCATTTGCAGCAGTTGTACCGGCGCTTTTTTTGTGGCTGCCACGGGTTTGCTCGATGATCGGGAGGCGACCACATCCTGGTTTGCCTCCAATTTGTTTCGGCAATTATTCCCCAAAGTAAAACTGCACGATGAAAAACTCATTGTCGACAATGGTCATATCGTTACGGGCGGAGCAACGATGTCATTTATGAACCTTAGTATCTATTTAATCGAAAAGTATTACGGCAAAGTGCTCGGCAACTACTGTGCAAAGATGTTTTTGGTGGATAAAGGCAAGGATAATCAACAGCAATACGCCATCTTTTTTACCCAAAAAGCGCATCAGGATGCCGATATTTTAAAAGCACAGGAATTTATAGAATCCAATGCCCGGGCCAAAATTACCGTTTCCGAAGTTTCTGAAAAAATGGCCATGAGTGAACGCTCCTTTATTCGGCGCTTCAAATCGGCCACCGGCAATACCCCCTCAGAATATATTCAAAGGGTAAAAGTTGAACATGCCAAACAACTTTTAGAGGCTGGCAAGGATAATATCAAAGAAGTTTCGTTTAGCACCGGATATGAGGATTTGAATTATTTCCGCGATGTTTTCAAACGACATACCGGGCTTACACCCCAAGAGTATCGGCGAATGTTTTTGTTTGCCGGGGCTTAAATTCAACTGCCCTTTACAGGATTAATGAAGGTCATTATTTGCAAAAACAATCTTCTGCCCATTTTTTTGGGTTGTTTTTGATATAATTAATGATGTTTAGGTATGCTTTTTCATCTCTAATGATATGGTCGTGGAAAGATCGTTGCCAGTTAAATTCGGGCATGCCTGCAAGGTGAATTTTGGCAGATGAAGTGGTTTTATAGGCACCTATTAATTGGGAAAGTGGTTTGATTTTTATTGGCAGGGGCAGGTCGCGTACGGACAGGTCGCGTACGGACAGGTCGAGACCTGCCCCTACGCGTTCGGACAATACGGACAGGTCGGGTACGGTCAGGTCGCGACCTGCCCCTACAACGCGCGATGCATCAATTTCAATAACCCCATGCACATGATTGGGCATGACAACAAAAGCATGGGAAACAATATAAGAATATTGGGAAAACAACCATTGCCACTGTAGATGGGCAATATCGCCATATTCATTGCACTCCATCTGGCCATTTACCACCTTTCCAAAGCAGCAAATTCGATCTTTTACGCAAATGGTGATGAAGTAAAGTGCATTTTGGCTGTAATCATAACCGGCCATCCGGTTGCGTTTTCGGTTTTTAAACATGATGCGTGGATTAAAACGTAGATTAAAAATTCGGACACAAAATTACGGGGTTGTTTGTAATTTGTCAAGTAGCGACAGGTCGTGACCTGTCAAAAATACGGCCGGGTCACGTACGGACAGGTCGCGACCTGTCCGTACGTGACCCGGCCCCACACGTCGCAACACGGCATCGCGCGTAGGGACAGGTCGCGACCTGTCCCTACAACCCAATCCCCGCCCGCAAAAACACCCGCAACAACGGCCGCAAATACCAATCATTATCCCGCGGCAGTTTTTCCGATTCCTCGACCGGGGCCAAATAAGGACCGCTTAAACCCCGTTGCACCCCCCCATAATCGGTATGTTCGCGCACCGCAGCGATGCCAAAATTATATCCGTATTCAAGGCTAAAACGTTTGCCAAATTGATATGAAATTTGATAACGCAAGCCCAATTGTGTTTTTTGATGGGAAAGCAACAGGTTGTAATCGTCCACACTGGTACCCGGCGGTGGCGCTTTTTGGTATAAAATTTTGTTTTTAAACTGTTTATATACCGTTTCAAATTGAAGGCCACGTAGTCTTGTCCACCCACTCGGATAACTTCTTTTTATCCATTTATAAGTTGCTTGCAAACGCCCGCCATAATGCAACATTTCAGGCGAGCCGAAATTGTCTGAAAATATTTTCTGAAGGCCCTTGTTCGGGCGAATATACCCCAAGGTCAATTCAACCCGATGATAAAATCCCAACTGCTTTTCAACCGAAACATTCACACTGTTTACAAACAAGGGAATGACATCCAGCCGAAGGGCCGTTCGAGGCAATTGGCCTTCGTGCACCTGAGCATGCGCTGCATTGGAAATACAACAAGTGCCCCAAATAAAAGGTATTAAAAAAGAATAAGCGCATTTCATGGGCATAAAGGTGCGCTTTATTTGGCATCCTCTCGTAATGCCCGGCGTAATATTTTCCCTACATTGGTTTTAGGCAACTCGGTACGGAACTCAACTTGCTTGGGCACCTTGTAACCAGTTAGGTTTTCACGACAATGCGCAATGACCTCTTCCACCGTAAGCGAAGGATCGCGTTTTACAATAAATACCTTCACAACCTCCCCGGATTTTTCATCGGGCACGCCCAAAGCCGCCGATTCGAGCACTTTTGGATGCATCGCAAGCACATCCTCTACTTCATTAGGATACACATTGAAGCCCGATACCAAAATCATGTCTTTTTTGCGGTCCACGATCTGGAAAAATCCATCCGGGTGCATAAAACCAATGTCGCCCGTGGAAAGCCAGCCGTCTTTAAGTACTTCTTCGGTTGCGTCCGGACGTTGCCAGTAGCCTTTCATGATTTGTGGACCAAATGCTTGTATTTCACCCGGATTTTCGGCACCTGGAGGCAAAAGATTCCCTTTTTCGTCGGCAATGCGCAAATTGGTGGAAGACACAGGCATCCCGATCGTGCCAAGGCGCATGCTGCTGTCTACCGGATTTACGGTGAGTACCGGACTGGATTCGGTCATGCCATACCCTTCCGTGAGCGCACAGCCGGTTACTTTTTGCCAGCGTTCGGCCACCGCACGTTGCACCGCCATACCGCCGCCCACGGCGGCTTTTAAGTTGCTAAAATCGAGCGAGGCAAAATCCGGGTTATTCAACAGGGCATTAAACAAGGTATTTACCCCGGTTACAATATTGGGGCGGTGGGTACGCCATTCTTTGATCAAACCCGGGATATCGCGTGCATTGACAATCAAGATATTACGACCGCCCACGCTCATAAAAGCAAGGCAGTTGACGGTAAATGCAAAAATGTGGTACAAGGGCAGCGGACAAAGGGCCACCACGCCGTTTTCGTCGAGCACCGGATGTAACCAGGCCCGTATTTGCATCATATTGGCAACTAAATTCCGGTTGGTAAGCATCGCACCTTTCGAAACGCCGGTCGTGCCACCCGTATATTGAAGCACAATGGTGTCGTCGGGACCTGCCTGAAAAGGCTTGACCGTAAATTTCCGACCCTGGTGCAAGGCTTCCTTAAAACGCACCGTATTGGGCAAACTGTATTTAGGAACCATCTTGCGGATATTCCGCACCACAAAGTTGACAATCAAACCTTTGAGGCCCAGCATTTCACCCACGCTGGTCAAAATCACCGTTTTTATCTCGGTTTCAGCAAGGATCGTTTGCAGGTTGGCCGCAAAGTTCTCTGCAATAATAATTGCCTTTGCCCCCGAGTCGATAAACTGGTGCTTCATTTCCCGCGGTGTGTACAACGGATTGGTATTCACCAAAATAAGGCCCGCCCGCAAGCAACCAAACAGGGCAATCGGGTATTGCAACATATTCGGCATCATCAGCGCAATCCGGTCGCCCGGCTCTAATCCACGCGATTGCAGGTAAGCGGCAAACTGGGTACTCAACCGGTCTACCTCACCAAAAGTCATGCTTTTCCCCATGAAAATAAAGGCCGTTTGGTCGGCATACTTTTCCAGCGACTCATTGATCATGTCAATAAGCAAGGGATATTGCGAAGGATCAATATTGGCCGGTACACCAGCGGGATAGATCTGAAGCCAGGGCTTTTCCATGTTTGTCGTTTGCTAGGTTGATTGAAGCTGCTAAGTTTTTAGAAAAAATTGACAAATCCGAAATCTTCTTCTAAAGATTTTAATTTTTCGGAATTTTTAGTAAAAAAACGGGTTCCAGGCTGCGTTCTCGCGTAGCCGGATTCAAAAATGCCGGTTTTAACAGCGCTACCTGAAAATGCTGAAAAGCATAAACCTGTTCGTACGAAACTTGATGCGCATCCAGTTCTGCCTTCCCTTCAAGGTTTGTATAAAGGTAAATGCCTTGCCGCTCCTGCGCGTGCGCAACAATTTGCTGCGTGCTGTCCATTTTTTCAAGCAACATGCCGTTGTAAAAATCAAGCGCATGCCCATGTCTGCGGAAAAATGTCATTTTATCTTTGGGCAAATGGTCGGCTTTTGCCTGCAACATCACGCTGGAAGTACTTTGAAAGGGCAATAATTGGGGGTAAAAGTAAAAGTTGAGCATACCCAGGACCAATACCATCGCGCCCACATTGCGTTGTACCAGCACGTTCGCATTTTCAGGCCAGGGATTTTGTTTGATCCGTAACAGCAACCACCCCGTACCCAACAACAGCGGTCCCCAAACAAATAGCTGCGCCGTTGGAAATACAAAGGCCGGAATAAGCACAACACCCGCCCACAAAATGCCGATTACAAAATACTGCACCACTATCAAACGCCTGATAATCAAAGGTTTACTTTGCTCCAGCAAACGCGCTACCAACGCCGCCGCCCAGGGAAGGGTGATAAAAATGTAATGCGGCAACTTGTACTTCGATTGTGATAAGGCTATAAATGTAAGTAAAAATGCGCCCAAAGAATAGGCCTCATCGTCCCAACCCTCGCGCCCTTTTGCTACCCAAATTTGCTTCAAACGCTGCCAAAGGCCAACGATCAACAACAAAGGCCAGGGTAAAAAGGCCCAGAGGTACACATGGATAAAGTAGTAACTCGGCGTGTTGTTTTTCCACGTATTCTCCCCGGTTATACGTCCAAAACTCTGCTCCCAAAAGAAAAAATACAAGCCTGAAACGCCCGAGCGGTCATTGATTTGCTTTTCAGGATGCACATCAAATTGCTGGTAAAGTCCCCAAGACATGGGCGCAAGTACCAAAGCCACAAGGCCCAATCCCAACAACCAGCGCGGATGAAACAAGTCCCGCCAATTGCGCTGCAATAATAATTGTGTGCCCACCGCAAAACCAGGCATCACCAGCCCAATCGGCCCTTTCGCCAGCATGGCCAAACCTGCAAAAACAAAGGCCCCCACAAAATTCAGCCACTTTTTTTCTTTTAAATACGCTGCAAACTGCCAAATAGAGCAAGTCGTCATGCCCAAAAGCAAGGTGTCCGTGCGCACATCATTGCAAAGCAGCACAAATCCGACCGAGGAAGCCAGTATAAAGGCCGCATTGCGCGCCATCGACGCCGGGTAATACAATAAACAAAAACGATAGGTCGCGTACACGCCCGCGAGGGCCGCCAACAGGGACGGTAATTTATAGGCCCAGTCCGACAAGCCAAAAAGCAGAAAGAAAAATGCGCTGCTCCAAAAAAGCAACGGAGGCTTGTCTAAATAGTCGGCTCCACGGTGTTGCACTTGCAGCCAGGAACCACCTTGCAGCATTTCCATCGAAATAGATGCATACTGGGAGGCATCCACATCCATTACGTGGAGAAACAACCCACGCAAAAGGACAATCAGTAAACCCAATCCCAACCACAACCAGGGGTTGCGTATGGTAATTTCACCTTGTTTCATGGCCGCAAAGATGCAAAGGTTATGGGGGAATTAAACTTCTTAAAAAAACTTGCCCAAACTTAAAGTAAAATTGCAGCCGATTCGTCTTCCTTAAAAAACAAGGAGTATGGCGCCGACCATGACAGAACAACCAAAGTTAAATGTAGTGCAGGTAGTAAGCGCATATGGCAAACGTTTGTTTGGCTTTATTCGCAACCGGGTGCGCAGCGATGCGGATGCCGAGGATATCCTGCAAGACGTTTGGTATCAACTCAGCAATGTTGTCGATACCGAACCCATCGAGCAATTGAGTGGCTGGTTGTTCAAAGTAGCACGCAATAAAGTAACCGACCGATACCGCAAACGCAGCACCGAACCCCTCGAAGATTACACGACTACCGATGAAGACGGCGATCTGCATTTTCGCGACTTGATGCTGATCGACGAAAATACCCCGGAAACCGAACATTTACGCGCGATTTTTTGGGATGCATTGTTTGCCGCCTTAGACGAACTGCCTCAAAATCAAAAAGATGTATTCGTATGGAACGAACTGGAAGATGAAACTTTTCAACAAATTTCGGATCGTACCGGCGAAAACATCAAAACCCTGATTTCCCGAAAACGGTACGCTGTGCAGCATTTGCGCGCACGCCTCGAAACCCTGTATGGGGAAATATTAGATTATTAATGGATTCAAAAGAATCGACCACGCACAATCCAAATCAAACGATGCGCTACAACAACCGTCCACGCTACTTCCTGATTCCAATTGCCATTATCGGCTTTGCTTTTTTGGCCGGATTTGCCGTTATGCTGCTCTGGAACGCCATTTTACCCGATATTGCAAACGTTCGCCCGCTCAATTTCTGGCAAGCCCTGGGCTTATTGGCCCTTTGTCGACTGTTGTTTGGCGGATTTCGCGGCGGCCCAGGGCGTCCACGCGGCCCCATGCGCAAGCAATGGCGCGAAAAATGGATGCACATGAATGAGGAAGAACGCGCGCAATTTCGGGAGCAATGGAAACGGCGTTGTGCGAAAGATTAAAAAAAATCGAAAAATTTTAAAGTAAAAACCCCGCTCCTTCGTCTTCCTTTATATAGCCGCCAATCAATCCCGCGGCCCATCATTTCACCACAAACAGGATTAAATCATGCGTCCTTTCAAGTTTTTGCTTATGCTGCTCTTCGGAGCGGCCGTGCTCATCACGTTCCTGAAGCTCGTTTTCTTCGCCTTTTTTATCGCGTTGTTTGGCGGCGCAGCCTTTTTAATATTCCGCTTGTTCGGCGGTCGCCGCAGATGGCGCCAGTATCAGGCTGAATTTGCCCAATACCGCGATTTCGATGGCGTAGAATCCTTAAACGGTCGTCCGCGTCCTTATGCGGATCCGATTCGCCCCAACTACCGCACACCTTTTAGCGACAACCCGTTTACCCGCAAAATTGAGGTGCAATAAACCTCAATCCCCCTTAAAACCTTCCATTCAATCACCATTCAATCATTTTTTTATGCATTATGCACATGAAGGACGTTCCGCGTATGCGGGATGTCAGGGCCGCCGCATGGGCGGACATTACGGTCACGGCCGATTTGGCCAGCCAAACGCAACGGGTGTTCCCGTCAATATCCGCGAAACAGATGAACAGTACGAATTGCACGTGCTGGCACCTGCCCGCAACAAAGCAGATTTTCAAATTTCGGTAGAAAACCGCGTGTTGATCATCGCTTATCAGGAACCAACCCGCAACGAGGAACCGAAAGATTACTGGGTGCGCAACGAATTCCGCCGCCGTTCTTTTGAGCGCCGCTTTGAATTGAACGAAGGCATTGATAGCGATAACATCACCGCCCAATACAACGATGGCGTGCTGGTAGTCACGCTGCCAAAATTGCCAGGATTTGTAGCGCCGAAACAGGAGATTTCGGTCGCATAGTCTGATTAATAACATAAAAAAGGGCCGTTGGCGATGCTTTTCATCGTCGACGGCCTCTTTTATTATAGGATAAAACAGGCTTTTAGGTTTCGTTTATCCTGAACTAAATCAATCTAGTTTTTTTCTATTTGAATCGACTCAGCATTCTTTAAAGTTCTGCCGCTGATCGACTTATAATATTCGAGGTATTTCTTTTTGATGGATTCATCCTGAATTTTGCCGTTTACCCGCATTTCTATTTCCGATAAATGCAAATTGTATTTATCCGGATTGGTTATTAAGGCGTCTGTCAGCAATGCGCGTCGGAGTTGTTCGTGTATGCGACTGTCCTTTAAAGCGTTTTCCCGATCAATTGCCGCGCGTTGCCGATCGCGTTCTGCCTGTAATTTGGCACGCGTAACTTCAGAACGCGCATTTTCGATGGAGCGCTCGGCCTCCTGTTGCGCGCGCACCGCTTCATTTTGTGCGCGGATGCTTTCTCTTTGAATGCGGATATGCTCTTTTTGAATGCGCTCAAATTCCTGCTTGTGGTCTTTTTGCATCCGCCTGCGCTCCTTTTCAAAAGATTTTTGGTCTTTTTTAAGTTCTTTTCGCATCCGGTCCATTTCTGCATTGAATTCAGCCAATTGTTTGGCATCCATCTGGTAATTCGGAAATTCCATTAATTCGGGAAGTTCCTGCATTTCCTGGAGTTCTGCAAGTTCCTGCAATTCAACCATTTCAGGCATTTCGGGCGCTTCTGGCCATGCATGCTCCGTTGCAATTTCCAAGGTAGCGCCTTCTTTCAATGCGGCACCATTAATATACACCTTTCCGTCGCTCACCTTTATTTCCATGGGACCATCGGGCCGTTCCAGGCGAATGATGGTGTTCCCATTCGGGTCTTTTTCAGTAAAAACACGCTCATAGCCGCCCATCATACCATTCGGAGCCGCCGGAGGAAATGGCAAGTCCGGGAAAGCAGGCATTTCAGGTGGCGCAGGCGGTGCCGGTGGTGCTGCATCCTCCCAAACTTCGTTCTTTAAATCATTGTACTGGTCAAATTCAGAGGCCGGAATTTCCTTGCCATCAATCATTAATCGGGTGATGGTGCCGTCTTTCAAATCCATCTCCACTTTTTGCTTTTCATCTTCCCGTACGATCCGTTGGATCCCTTTGGATGGCGGCGGAACCGTATCAGCCACAGTGGGTTCATTTTGTTCGGCATTAAACCAGTTTGTGGGCGCAATATCCAGGCTTTGCAGGGCATGGGCGAGCGCTTGCGGCGTATTGGTATGGATGCTATACAGGGTCAGTAATATCAACAAAGCCCCGGTTGCGATCATTTTTTCCATGATTTGTGATTTAGGTTGTGATTGGTTGAGTACCCGCCGGATGCGATCCAATAAGGGTGTTTTTCGGCGCAAACGGATGGCATTGCCTTGCATACCCAGTGCCAAGGCAGGTTGGGCCGACTTTTTAGCCATTTCCTGCACCTGCACAAGGGCTTTTGCATAAATCAACCGATTTCCGGTAAGCCGGATTGCGGTATCATCGCAGCAATGCTCCCGTTCTTTCCGAATAATGCCCGAGATCCACCACACCGCCGGGTGGTAGTAAAAAACAGCCTCCATAAAGGCCTGCAACAGATTAAAAAGCCAGTCCTGACGCAAAATATGCGCTAACTCGTGCGCAAGAATCGCTTCTACTTCCGCTACCGATAAACGGTTGATCATACCAATCGGCAGCAAAATAATCGGTTTGAAATAACCCAGGGTCATGGGGGCGTGTACCAGCGCCGATTCCAACAGTTTTACCGGACGCGCAAGTTGCATGTGCGACGACAAGCGCTGCAGCGTTTGTTGCCAATGCGTTTCCGCCAAATGGGCGCCCTGAGTGCGCAATTGTTGTAAAAAGAAATAGGCGCCCAGCAATTGAAACAGAAAAAAGCCGAAGCCTAACAGCCAGACCGCTACAATAACCGGGTAGTTGTTTTCCAGCCAATCTGATACCAGCGTCAAATAACCCGGATCCGTTGCTGCCCAGGTCCATGTAGCCGCATGCGTGCTTTCCTGTAAAATAACTTCCGGGGTGTCGGAAACCGTGCGCGCAGCTTCAGGCGCATACAGGTTGACAAAAGTGCATAAGGACACACAGAAAAGCAGACTTAAAGCGGCAAATGCGGCATAATAACGCTGTCGGGCTGCCCGCAACTTTTGCAGGAGCAACAGCAGCAAAACCGCCAAAACAGCGCCTTGCCACAAAGAATGTACCAGCGCCCAGCCCATTGCACGGATCAGCGCTTCAGCGAACAGTGTTTTCATAGCTTATTTTGTTGTTCCATTTGGGCAATGAGTGCTTTAATCTCGTCCAACTCTTCCGTGCTGGCATCGTGGTTGCCCAAGGCCTGCATGACCATTTTCATGGCGCTACCGCGAAAGGTTTGGTCGACAAATTCCTGCAGCAATACAGATTGCGTGTCGGTTTCCGTAATAGCGGCCGTGTAGGTGTGGGTACGGCCATCTTCTTTGCGGGAAACGATGCCTTTTTCAAACATAATTTGCAAGAGTTTGAGGGTGGTGGTGTAGCCAACATCCCGGCGTTCGTTGAGGCGTTCGTTCACGGCGCGCACCGTGCTTGGGCCTAATTCCCAAAGCAATTGCAAAATTTCAAGTTCCGAATCGGTAGGCTTCATGTTAAATAGGTATTGACAAAGTGATCACAATGTGGATACAAAGATCTACGAAGTTTTTCGTACTTCAAAATTTATCTACGAAATTATTCGTAGATCGGATAAATGTTCCAATTCGAGTCCTGAACGGCTACCTTTGCGGCCATGGAACAAGCGCATCAAGATCATCAAGCAACGCCACCCGATTGTTTTAGTCTGGAGGAACTGGAAGTGTTACAATCCTTTGAAGGGAAAACGTTCATCGACGTCAACTATTACCTGTGGTTGAACCAGGGAACAGAGGAAACCCTGCCGTATCGTTTTATCTACTACGTGGAATTGATCTTTGACGATAATTCCGTGTTGCTTTTCACATCCGGGGAGGATTCGGAAGCGATTCGTTTGGGCAAGGTGGAGGAGTTGGTGGCAACTGCGGAGGCTTTGCGCAAGTTGCATGGGGTTATTTCGATCCAACGCGTGCATGCGGGTAGTTTCCCATTGTGGTTGCCTGTGCAGGACCAAAGCCTGGAGGCCATTCGTTTATCGAAGCAAACGGAAGGGTTTTATTTAAATGATGCCTTGCTTTTAGATTTTGGGGCGCATCAGGTCCTGTTGCGTTTAAGTGAAAAAGAGGGTTTGGAGTTGATACCATATATATAGGTGTCGAAAATGCTAAAACAGGGTGTTTTCACTTTTTTTAAATTTATTTTGAATTAAGCTTGGTGAAGTAAAATATAGAAGCGTATCTTTGCGCCCGCTTTAAGAGGTTCACTTCAAACGAGAAGTTTTTTAAAGAAAAAAAGTTGCAAAAAGTTGGGATTAAATAAAAAGAGTTTCTACCTTTGCAGCCCCAAATAAACGACACTAACATATGCCCAATCGGGGGCCTTCATTCAAAGGAGTGAAGATGGTTCGATTCCATGTAATGGTTGCCATTATCGGCTTCCGGGAGTATTTTATGGGGTCATAGCCTGACCTATAACTGAAAACGGATAAAAGCGGGTAAAAAGTTCATTGACAAGACTGGGAGGAGTAGAGATGTAAAAA